>JAEZVF010000105.1 GCA_023443225.1 Bacillota bacterium | reverse complement strand
CTATGACACATCTTTATTGGTTAAATGCAACGATAACTAATTTTGATTAACATAATCTTTTCAAAAGGGGGTTTTAGGAACCCTTAGTTAAGGTCGTCTCAAAATCTACTTTATTTTTCACTCTTATATCCTCCTTCTTCTTTTGAAGAGTTTTCTTTGGTTTTCTCGTTTCACACATCCTCATGCTATCAGATATTTCCTCAAAAAACTGTCCGCTGCATAAAACATTATTTTTTCGACATGAATAATGTTTTATGTTAAAAAGAGTTACTTATACTAGCTCAGCAGGTTATGCTTAATAACATCTTATGCCATACTAATAACCTCTGTATGCTTCTTTGTAATACTTATTTTTTCTATAGCGTATGCGGTAAGGGAACATCTTAGAGGGAGGAAGTGAGTTGTTTTCACGTAAGCCTCCCCGTTGTAAAGCTTGGGCATAAAAAATCCCGATTAAGGACTCTGCATTTACTCTATACTCTTTAATGCCTCAACCATGTGAATTTTTCTCAAAGTCTTATTGGTGATTTTGTTAACTAATAATGTGAATATCACCGTAAGTATTGCTGATGTAAGATAAGCTGCAGCAGATACACGCACATTGAAAGCGATATCTGCAATGCTGACATTGGACAGAATTGCGTAAGTGATACCGTACCCAGCAGGCATTCCTAATAATATACCAAGCAAGGTCAGGATTAAGGTTTCCTTATTTACATAAGTATAAACCTCTTTTCTTTTAAAGCCCAGTACCTTTATGGTGGCAAGTTCTCGTTCACGTTCGCTGACATTGATATTAGAAAGGGTAAATAAAACAGTCAATGCCAATATGGCTGACATACTTATTAACAAATAAACTACCATATTTACTATTTCTTTTACATTTCTAAAGGTATCTATCGCATCTTGGCTACTGCTGACAGAAAGGATTCTACCATCTTCACTAAGTCTATCCAGCCATTCCTCACCCTTTGAATGATCCACTAAGTTCAATACAAAAGAGTTTCTTGCATAGTCCCCAAAAGCTTCCTGATAACAGCTTTCACTGAGATATATATAATTACCGATATTGTTATTGGTTATGAAAGCTACTGGAAAGTCATACTCCAGATTATCTTGATTTTGTAGTGAAATTGTGTCTCCATTTTTTAACTTCAATTGTTTAGCGGCATTTTGTGTGACTACAATACCTTCTGTCGGAAGCGATTTTTTGTTATTTGTTTCAATATCCTTCAGGTGGACATAAGAATCAAAGTCCGCTCCGTCCGGTATCACCATCACGGTGATATCTATGTTATCGCTGCTACTACGCAATGTTAATGTAGTTATCTGAAGTTGTAGCTTCTCCTTCACCATACCGGACGCTTCAACTTCTCCTGCAAGCAAATCCATTTCGTCTGTATTCAGGTTATTGGTTACCACGATTGCATCATATACCGTTACGTTATTAAATTGATCCGGCATTACACCTCCTACCGTATCCCTCACACCAAATCCCAGAACAATAAGCATCATACACCCTAAGATACCTACAATTGTCATTATCGCACGTTTTTTATACCGGAATAAGTTACGCCAGGTTACTTTATTAAGGAATTTTAGACGTTTCCAAATAAAAGGAATGCGTTCTAGTAGAATTCTGTTTCCTTCTTTAGGTGCTTTCGGTCGCATTAGTTCGGCCGGACGTTTGTGTAACATTTCAGCACTAGCTAGAATTGTTGCCCCTAGAATCCCAAGGAGGAACACTCCCACTCCACCCAGCCCATAGACAGGATAGAATGACAAACCAAAGGCTGGTAACACATACATGGTTTTGACAATGATCCAAATCACTTTTGGAAGCGCAAAAAAACCAATTACAATACCAAGGATACCACCAATAGCACATGCTAATACTGCAAATAGGATATATTTCAAACTGATTTGACGTTTTGTATAACCAAGTGATTTATAGGTCCCAATTAAGGTACGATCCTCCTCTACCATGCGAGTCATCGTTGTCAGGCAAACAAGTATTGCAACTAAAAAGAAGATAATTGGGAAAGCCTTCGTGACCGCTAGAATGAAGCTAATATCATTGTCAAGTCCGTCAAAGCTGTCATTCTCACTACGGTCCCAAACATACCACTTTGTCATACTGATAATCTCAATGTCTTCCTTGGCATCGCTTAACTTTTGTTTAACTGTGGCAATGGAATCTTCATAATCTGATCTTTTATTATCCAGCTCCTCCTGCCCCTCTGTGAGTTCTGTTGCAGCATCTTCAATCTCCTGTTTGCCCTCCGTAAGCTTCTGCATGCCCTCCGCAAGTTCGCCCTGTTTGTCATCAAATTGCTTTGCAGCTGCCTCTATAACTTCCTCATATCTAGCTTGTTCCCGCTCATCCTGTATGGTGTTCTCGATAGCTGCTATCATGTCCTCCACCAATATCCGGTACTCTTCAGAATAGCAATCCATATCTACAGTTCCATCTAGCGTAAGGTAAACCGCTGTATATACATCACTTTTAATGGAACCCTTTGTAATATACATCATATAATCAATGCTGCTTGATGATAAGGATGTTGCTGCAAGATTACCCTCATTATTAGAAATATTTAGAGGGCTTAAAATAATTGCTGTAATTTCATACTTCGCCACTGCCAATGTGGGTGTGACCTTCTCATTTTCTGTTGAAATATTAAAATCCATTGCTTCATCCACATTTTCTGATAACGAGGTATCTTCTGGATCAGCGTCATCACCTGTGCTTCCTTCTTCTAATGTGATGGTCTCTCCTATTTGTAAACCGGTATCGTTGATGAACTTCGAGGTTACAGCAACCTGTCCCGATTTTTTTGGCAGTATACCTTCAAGCACATAAGGTTCGTTCATACCATCTGTATCAAGTGTGGTCACGCTTGCTAAAAGTTGATTTCCATTCTTTTGCGTCATCAAGACATCCATACTACAATTACCGAACACGGTACTCACATTTTCAAGATTAGACACCGCAGATATATCATCATCCACTAGTCCCAAGGTTGATACAATCTTAATATCATAAGTGTTTTGCTTATCATAGAAATAGTCTGCAGAATCTAATACATCCATACACCCAGCTGTAAATCCAGTAAATACACCTATACCAAGTGCTGTCATCACAACAACTGCCATAAATCTGGGCAGATTATCTCTTATGGTGCGAAAAACATCTTTATAAAATGCACTTTTTCTCATCTTGTCACCACTCAATTTCTGAAATGTGTATAGGGTCAGCATTGATTGTCACATCTACCACTTTGCCACTTTTAAACCGAAGTACTTTATCGGCCATTGGCGCTATGGCACTATTGTGTGTGATAATTATAACCGTGATACCTTCTTTACGGCAGGTATCCTGTAAGATTTGTAAAATCTGCTTACCGGTTACATAGTCCAGTGCTCCTGTCGGTTCATCGCATAATAACAGTTTGGGGTTTTTCGCTACGGCACGGGCAATGGAAACCCGTTGTTGTTCGCCACCGGATAACTGGGCCGGAAAATTGTTTTTTCGATCACCAAGTCCAACCTTGTCCAAGGTTGCAGAAGCATCTAAGCTGTCAGCGCAGATTTGGGCTGCCAATTCCACGTTTTCCAAGGCAGTCAGATTGGGCACCAGGTTGTAAAACTGAAATACAAATCCCACATCATTTCGGCGGTATAGACATAACTGCTCCTCCTTCCAGTTCGTAATATCATTGCCATCAAATAGCACTCTGCCTCTTGTTACGTTATCCATACCGCCCAATATATTGAGTGCGGTCGTTTTTCCTGCTCCGGAAGAACCAAGTATTACAGCCAGTTCTCCCTTCTTAATTGAAAAATCCGCACCATCTAATGCTTTTACAAGATTATCACCTGAGCCATATTCTTTATATACATTTTTAAATGAAATAAATTCCATTGCTTTTCCTCCAAACATTTTCACCTTCGTGCAGTATTACACCTACAAGTTTATCTTTAACATTATGATTCCAAAGGATTCACAATTCAATTCGAGTTTGGACTATGGTTTTACTATAAATCTTAACTTAATAACGTTCCAAGGTATTGATGTTAAGAATGAAATATTCGGTTATTATGTGAGAAACTGTGATATTTCCAAGGAAGACTTAAGCGCGGTAAAAGACATCAAGGATTTGTGATTTGATACCAATACATCTGGCCAGTCCAACTGCCCAGGGTTTTGATCCTAAGAAAATACTTGATTATAACAAGAATCCCGCACTTTGGATACGGGCTTTGCATAAGAAAGGGATACGGTAGACTAAGCTGGAGGCGCCCTTTTTCAACCTTAGTGCGGCACCCCCTTTCCGCTATATTGTGATTTTATTACTACATTTTTTTACTTAAAATTTCTATCAATTCTACATCTGCCGGTAGCCATTCCACACTATCCAATTCTTCTTTGGCCAGCCACTTAGCAGAGTTATGTTCTTTCAAAACTAAATCTCCCGATAATATTTTGCAGGAGAAGCAGTGCAGTATTAAATGAAACTTCGGGTAGTCATACTCCATTGTTGTTATCAATTCTCCGACTTCAACTTTTGTATCAAGTTCTTCCATGATCTCACGAATTAAAGCATGCTGTAACGTTTCGCCTTCTTCCACCTTACCCCCTGGGAATTCCCAAAAACCTTTAAATTCACCATAGCCACGCTGCGTTACAAATATCGTCTCTTCATGTTTAATTATTGCAGCAACGACTTCAATGGTCTTCCTATATTCCATTTTCATCATTCCACCTCGGCAATGACACTCTGGACTCTTCCTACAATACCACCTTCTAGCATCACTTTAATTCCTCTGGGATGATTCTGTGAGTTGGTAAGAATCCTCATTACAATACCTTCCGTTAATTTACCTGTTCTCTGATCCTGCTTCTGTACGACCTGTACTTTTGAGCCTATTTTTATGTTACTTCTCATTTTGCCGTCCATATTATCTCACTTTCTTTCCTAATCCTCTATTTGGTCAATTTACGTTACATAAAAATGAATATCCGACTGTCACTAGCTATAGGATATCCATTTTTGTATTACGTCTATCAAGAAATCACAAAGCAGAATGCGAATTTTTCATCCCCAACAGCAAGCATATTAACTTACTATGGCGTATTATCTCATACAGTCCAAGGGTCAACACTGTAGTTAATATCATAATTAGAACAAACTTAAGATAACTTCCCACTTCTAACCTTACAATAGAATATCCCACAACCGTATTTATAGGAAAATGCAGAATATAAACCGGAAATGAAGCCCCGGACAAATAGCTTAATACTTTTGATGGTTTATTTAAATATTGATTTCCAAATCCTAAGATTACAAATACCCACAATAGGCGATTAACTACTCTAATTAATTCATAGGTTAACCAACCTGCTGACCATTCTATCAAGTCATTTGTATAACATTGCAGAATAATTTCTATTATAACTGCTGCAATCAAAAAGCCTGCTTTATCACGATTAATGGCCTTCTGATATTCCTCATCTGTCATGAACAGATATCCATATAAAAAGATCAAAAAATACACCAGAGGATTTTTATCCCCCAGGATATTAACTGCTGTTAACAATGCTAAGGGAACGGCCATTAAGATTAACAGAAACCTTTTTGTTAGCAATCCATGCAGTTTATTCCAAGTGTTGTTATGCTTGCTTAGAACCCCAAAAAACGGAATTCCGGCAAATGAAAATAGGAAAAGAAATAAAATGAACCATAAATGGGCAGGGGTAAATGCCCCGGTAATACCGCTTAGATCTCCGGGATTTGATGTAAAGAAGTTTTTATAGTGCTCTAATAACGATATTTTATTTCCAATGGAAATTTGATAAATATAAGTCATTGGAGGAACAAGAAAAAGTATACCGAAGCAAAGAGGGAGTAGCAGCCGTTTAAAACGTTCTCCAATAAATTGACTGCTACTGCGGAATTGTAATGATAAGTATGCGGATGCTCCAGCTAATAGGAATAGTAATGGCATATGAAACTCATGCATAAATCCTGTAATTACTTCAAAACTTCTGATAGCATTCACATTTTTTATGTATACGATAGAGTAGGGCTGCAAGATAAATATATGCATTGTATGAAATGGTATTAATAAAAGCACTGCAATGACACGGAGCCAATCAATATCATATCTCCTAGTTATTTGTATTTTTGCGTTCATGATTATCCTCAATGACCTTTTCAGGATCTACTACATTTCTTTTGTTTTTTCTATTTACAAAAGTGTACTATGTTTTTGAATATAAGTCAAAGTAATTTCAATTCAATTGAGTAGATATTTTTAGATAATAGTCAGCCATAGACATATACAAGGCTGACTATTATGCCCGTTCCATTGTCTATGTGGAATCCTTCGCCCTCTTTCATTTACCTTTCGATTGGTAGTTACTGTATATGGCTATATATTTACCTAAAATTAAAATTTTCCTCTTCCCACCATCCAAACGCAATTTTGACATGTATTCGCTTTCCCGCTGGTAGAAAAAATAATACAAAGGAACTGCCAGGTGGAATGATATACATTCCCTGGAAATCATGCTTTGTCAGCGTTATGCTGGGCTCTACTCTTCTGGTAAAGGTATAGGTTCCGCCTTTTGGGGTATCAGTCACAAAACTAGCACTTTTAATAAGTACCTTAGGCAATGGTGGTGGAATCATCGCCTGATTCCCGGCAGCATAGTGGCTGGAGGTTTCCACCCTTCCTGTTAGTTCGCTACTTAGCCAACCTTCTGCTGTAATTGGTTGATCGGAATAATTAGAAATTGTATAAGCATTCAGAAACATATTTACATTGGAATCTGGCGGATTAATTAAGCCTCCCCATGCCTGAAGATTCCCTACACAACTGATTATACCTGTCTGTCCTAAATAATAACTACCTAGGTAGGAATGATAAACGGAATCTTTCAAAACGATTGCCTTTTGCGGATATAACTCCTCGAAATTACGTATCATACCCATATCAATAACTCCTTCCAATTCTTTCTTCCCACCAGGTTAATACAATGGTTACAGTCATAATTTCCCGTTCTGTTGAATGTAAAGAGATAGAGAAGGTTCTTCCCGGACCGATTATGATGGATCCTTGATGCGAATCACTAACCAGTGTGGAATTCGGGGGAACGATACGTCCAAAGATATCCACTCCATTTTGCTGCACTTCATGCACATTCTCAGCCTGTTGCATAACAGCTTTGGGTCTTGGAGGTGGGATCATTGTCTGGTTAGATGGTGTTACCCGTGTACAAACAAAAGCATTATCGGGAGGGATAGCATTAAGCAATATTTCTGCATCAAAGCTCTGACTTCCAAAGTTCGTAATTGTAAATATATCAAAGTATAGATTTACTCCTGAATATCTGGGGTTTATAATTCCGCCCCATGCACTTAATCCGTTTCCAAAATGAAGTTCCTCTGTCTGCCCAATAAAATATCTTCCCATCCTTGCATTCCAGCCTGGGCTGGTCAGATCTACCACCTCTAACGGTATTTCACTTCTTCTTTCAATCATAAAGTCATACCTCTCCTCAATCCTTTTGAAAATCCATCTTAGAATATTATATAAAATATCTAAGGTTAGGTTCCTAATCAATTCTGTATAATGAAAAACTCCCTTAAGCATCTCTTAAGACTTTCTAAAGGCTATTGTAATCCATTTTTTGCCATGGTAATATGTGCAATATGGTTTTGTAATTATTACATCATAATAAATTCTTTAGGAGGAAATGAAATGAGACGTAAAGTTCTATCTTTATTATTGGTGTCCATCTTTTTACTGACATCCTGCAGCAAGGACACTCCATCAACCCCACAGACAACCATGAGTAAAACAGATAAAACGGCCTACGATTATAGTAATCATACGGATTCGATGGAATCTTACTACACGACTGTTTTGGCTGATACTTCAGCTATAAAAGGAGGTAAGCCGGCGATTGCCCAGAAAGAGATTCCTGCCAATTGGAATAGGATGACATTTCAAGGTTTTGATGTTAAGGATGAAGCATTCGGTTATGACATAAGAAGCTGTGATATTTCCAAGGAAGACTTAAGTGTTGTAAAGGACATGAACCAACTGAGTTTTGATACAGATACGATCTGGCCTGAGCAGCTGCCCGATGGTTTTTATCCAAAGAAAATACTAGATGATAACATGAATCCTGGACTTGGGATACGAGATTTGCATGAAAAAGGGATTACCGGTCAAGGAGTCAGCATTGCTATCATCGACCAGGCACTCCTCCTTGAGCACGAACAATATGCGGATAATATTTGTTTCTATGAACGTATACACTGTGGTGACGAAACCGCACAAATGCATGGTCCTGCAGTTTCAAGTATTGCCGTTGGTAAGGATATTGGTGTGGCTCCCAAGGCCAAACTTTACTACATAGCTTCTACCTTTGGGCATTTCACCCCTACAGATTTTGAACTTGATGCCTCCATTATCGCAGATGACATCCTTCGAGTCCTTGAGATTAACAAAGAACTTCCAAATGAGGAAAAGATAAGAGTCATCTCCATATCTAGAGGTTATACCCGTCAGGATAAAGGTTATACCGAACTCCAAGCTGCCATCCAAAAGGCTGACAATGAAAATGTTTTTGTTATAACTACATCCACCGATGAGTACTATAAGGATTTTTATCTTTTTGGAATGGATCGGGATTATGATAAGGATCCAGAAAAGATCAGCTCGTATGAACCAGTCTCCTGGGTAACAGAAGATTTCTATAACCAACCAGATCAATATAAAGATTACCTGCTATTCCCTATCGGCTCAAGGACAATAGCAAGTCCCACAAACCCTGATGATTATTCCATATCGCGCAGTGGAGGCCTAAGCTGGAGTGTACCTTGGTGTGCAGGATTCTATGCACTATGTTGTCAGGTAAAGCCAGACATTACACCACAAGAATTCATAGAAGTAGCCAATTCAACAGCTATTACAACCGAAATTGAACATAATGGTAAAACATATTCATTTGGAAAAATCATCAACCCTGAAGGAGTTATCGAACAATTGCAGAACAGATAGTGGCCACCAATAATTTCATTTTATCAGCAGTTTTGATACCTAATAAAGGGAATAACTTAACTATGTTTTTTCTGTAGCTTAATTTACTTAAATAATGGATATCCGACTTCTTATTTTCTATCGGATATCCATTCATTTATCTAAGCGCTTATTAGTATATTCTTTCTCTTGGTATCTCACCTGGACTGTCTTTTAAGTAATGGTCAAAGAATTCCAATACTGTTTCATTCACATTAAGAATACATCTTCTTGCATCCACTTCACCTGTTCCTAACATACCTGCAAGGATTGGAGATAGAATAGGCAGGTCAGTAAAGTTTAAATGTCCCGAGCCATTTATAACTACCTGGTAAGCATCAAGTGCGTTTTCTGTAGCCACCGTATTTGCATAAATATCTTTTGCCTTCATGGCATCTTCATAGTGTGATTCATTATAAAAGTTTAAGATTGGTTTAGGATATGGGGTATCCATTAAGATTTCTGATCCGTCCTTCATTCCGACTTCTTCTCCCAGCATAGTACCATCAAGTACGATAACTGCATCAATCTCATTCAGTTCTCTTCCTATCTGTGCGGATGCCGCACCACCAAGAGAATGTCCAAAGGCTCCAATGTGTTCCATGTCAATGCCTTGGAACAATTCATCTGCATCACTGAAATTTCTCTGTAATGTTATCTGATTTAAGACAAACTTCATATCCTCCGTTCTTAAATTCATCCATTCTTGGGTAGCCTGATAAGCCTGTTCCGCAGTTAACTGATTATTTTCAAGTTGCAGGACCTGATTTAAGAAATCAAGATTAATAGTTACCGTTTTTCCGTCCTGCTCTTTTGTGAAAAACGCATGGTAAGTATGATCAATACTACATACTACATATCCATGACTGGCTAATTCCATGTAAGCAGAATAATTGCTTCTACGATATCCAAATGCACCATGGGAGAATAGAATTAAGGGATACTTACCACCTGCTATAATATCTGCCCCTTCTGCTGCCGTTCCTAATTCAACCTCTTCATCTGTTGGATAATAGAATTGCACTGTTACCTTCCTTTTATCATCTATTTCTGTAAAGGCTTCTTCTCTAGCTTCATCCTTCCAGGTGTATACAGCTGTTCCAACTGCATATTCACCGCTAGGGAGGATTTGCTTCATTGGTGGAAATAAGATAACTGGAAATACAACCATGCTTAATAATACACCACGACCAATCCCCTTGAAGAAAAGTTTACTTCTTTTTTTGTCACTGCTCACTTTTTTCTTAATTACACCAATCACTGCAAAAATGGCTTGAACCAATAAGAATAAACCTAATCCATACCATGTGAAGTTCCAGGTAATCACTGGAGATATCACCATAACAAGAAAAATCAAAAATACTGCTATCCTTACCCTGTATTTTTCTCTTTTATGATCAAGTCCTTTTCTTATATCCCAAATCATAAAACCAAGTTCCAACAATACCAATAATAAAAATATAATTATTCCTACCATATATCCTCCTTCATACCAACAATTCACTGGGTAATTGGTAATGCATTTTGTTGTTTTATCTAACATAATTCATTTCCTGAAAGCTTGCAATAGGTGTTACGGTAACTGGTATTTATTCATAGGTAAACCAAATAAAATAAGAGGTAAGTTGCATCCTCACCTCTTATCTTAGTATTACATTAAGTCATACTTATCACAGTCTATTAAACTCTTCTATTCGTTTATTCAGCTTTTCTGCTTCCTTTTTATCAATGAGCCACCCTTTTAAGCGTACCGCAAAATATATAAGAAAAACCATTCCAAAAGTTTCAATGCCTTGCATTATATTACCTGGTTCAATGCTACGACTCGAATAAGCACTCCATAAAATCATGCTTTCTAAAAACATAAAATGTATCACTTGTCGCAGTAACATTTTTCTTTTCGTCAGTTCTTTCTTCGAATAGAAAATCATAGTAGGAAGTGATGTTACAAAACCTGAAAAAACGATTGCTTGCAGTAGCTGAACATCAAAGGTAGCTTCCGGTTCATTCAGCATACAATATACAATTATTCCAATTAAAATTCCGGTGGTTATAATAAAAAAATCACTAAATATTTTTTTAATTATTGCATGAATACCCATGAAGCACCTCCTATATTTTTAGTTTACGTTTCAGCTCCGGAACAAACTGTCTAGATATAACAACCTTTTCTCCATTATCAAGACAAGCTTCAAATCTTCCGCCATAAGCTGGATTGAGATATTTTATCTTCGATAAATTTACAATTGCAGACTTGGAAGCCCTGAAATAATTCGATTCACCATATTGGTTCTCTATCTCATACAATTTTTGTTTCAGTTCAAACACATCATTTTTACTATACAGAAACACTTTGTTATCTACTGATTCGAAATAATAAACTTCATTTGGCATTACCCTATGTATTTTACCATCTTTATAGCCCACCATAGTTTCACTGTGACTTTTTAGGTTGTTTATCAAATGCAAGATATGTTCATCTATAGTACGGCATCGGATAATTATTTGATCTTCTTCCCCGTCCCGTATATCCTCAATTGTTATCTTCAAACCATCACCGCTCCCTTATCCTGTTGTATTTTAACACAACAATGATTGAACTCCAAAATCTACATGCCACGCCGCTAGTGAAGTGGGACTATCATTTCCCACGCATCCACAAGCGACTTTGCACGGTTAACGGAAGATTGGCAGTATACAAAGAGAACCCTTTCTCTTTGTATAGAACTCTTTATGGATTGCACTGCATATCTTTTCTGCAATTTCTTGTTCTGCCATGATAAATACAATCTCTTCCTCCGGTTCTATCTTTATATTAAATAAGCCACCCTTTGCCGGGGTTCTTTCGCCACGAGCCTTTAAAAGCGTACCACCAGTCGCACCTGCATCATTCGCGCCCTTGATTACTATTTCCGAATAGCCAAGTGGAACTTTAGCCATAATCAAATAAGAATTCTCTACGCTTTTCTTGTATTCCTCCTGTTGATTATCAGCCTCCTGGAACAATCCGACTGCCTTACTAATATCTGCAACAAATAATGTTCCGGTATTTGCTTCCCCAAGTCTGAAATAATCATAAAGCAAAGTGGATAGCCGCTTAATTCGATTTCTCTCCGTGAGAATTAAAACCAATTCCTTCTCGGCCTCTACTGGCATATCTAAAATAATATTCAACTTGCCAGCAGAACCATGGGCTTTGATAATTGTACCTCCATAATAACCGGCCTTCTGGCTTATTTCAATGACTGTTTCTGCTTTCCCTTTGTCAACAATAACATAGACAGCAGAGTAAATACTTTGATTATCTGGGGATACAACATTATTTCTCCATGTAATACTGCTTTCTTTACGCATGTTTAAAGTGCTGACTAAAGGCATGGAGAAAGCGATGCCCTGATTTTGCTTGTACAACTGAAACTTGCTGTTGAGCTGTGCCATAATCTCATCTTCTCTTATTGATGGTATTGTGGCAAAAATTACCTCTTTTTTAACCTCACTCATTTCTATTAACTGCAAAATTTCATTTTTAATCGTACCTTTACCAAATAAGCAGCTGGAGCCATTGATACCAATTTCCTGTAAAAATTGCATTACCTTGCTGCCTCTTCCCCGATTTACAGTTATCGTTATAAGGCTATAGCTAATATCTGTTGACCTTTCATTGCTCAACTCCAGACACCTCCTCTCCATCTATATCATTTGTCTGTCTATATTTCATTTTATAAATTAGACCCATTAGTTGTAACGCTATTAAGGGGGTCATCGCTACTAAAGCAATAACTCCAAAACCATCCTGTACAATACTGGCACCGGGAATATATTCTGCAGCACCATGGGCATATGGTAGGATAAATGCCGCTGTCATCGTACCAGCTGCAACACCTCCAGAATCATAGGCAATACCAACAAAAATATCTGGAACGATGAAGGACAATACGATTGCAATTATCATGCCAGGAAGCAAAATATGCCATAGCTGGAGTTCTGGTGTTACAATACGCAGCATAGATAGTCCCACTGCTACAGCAACACCGATACAAAGAACCATCATAACGGTAACGGCTTTAATTGAACCAGCTGTTTCCTCTTCTATCTGACGGGTAAGGACATGTACAGATGGCTCTGCTGGGATGGTGATCACTCCAAAAATCATACCGACTAGTATTAAAATCCATTGCTTGTCTAATGCTGCCAATCGGTATCCGATCTGAGTACTTGCTTTAATAAAGCCGAAGTTTACGCCCACGAGAAACATTACCAATCCAATGTAAGTGTAAATACAACCGATAATAATACGTTTCATTTTATTCTTTGGTAATCTAATCCAGAGTAAATTGATAATCATAAATATAATAACAATAGGTAAAAGAATAATCAAACTTTCTTTTGCTGTCTGCACAATATTACTGAATAATTCCTGCATAATACCAACAGTTATTTCTTCAGTTTTTGGCAAACTAGCATTGATTGGTCCAGTGCCTGTAAATAGTCCCTGCAGTAAAACTGCGATAATCGCTCCAGTTGAAGCAATACCAAGGATTCCGAATCCATCATTCTCTTCTTTTTCATTGCTTCGAGTCATTGATGATATTCCTCCTGCAAGCGCAAGTATAAACGGCACAGAAACAGACCCGGTGGTACAGCCAGATGCATCAAATGCAATCGCTAAAAAATCAGGTGCTGTAAAGATTCCCATCATTAGAATCAGAAGATAAACGACAGTCATAAAACGATTCAGGGGTATATTCTTAATTATTTTTAGAAATCCGACTAATATCATAAATCCCATTCCCAAAGATACCAATATAACCATGAGACTCGAATTAAAGCGACCACTTGTAAGTTGGTTTACCTGTGCAGCAAGTATCTGTAGATCCGGCTCTGCCACAGTTACAACGAAACCAAAAAACCCTCCACCTAATAGAATTAACCATAATTTATTTGATTTTATTAGCGCCGCACTTATATGTTCGCCAATTGAGGAAATGGATATATCTATTCCCAATAGAAAGAATGGCATCCCTATCAGGATAAATAGAATACCAATAATAAATTGAATCAAAACATTTTGATCCAATGGAGTTATTGTAAAGTTAAGAATTAATATTACAACAGAAATCGGCAGTATTGAAACAACGACCTCTTTTGCTTTTTCCTGTATTAACGTCAATTAGTTCTCCTTTCTATATCCGCATAATTGTATAATTACATATTTTCTTAAAGTATAACATAATTCATTGTACTTTTGCTATAGACCCTATATAAAATTTATAACAACTATACCTTGCTACCACAAGCGTTACCCTTTGCGAGACAGCTCGGGTTCACCTACTCGGACAAATGTTTCCAAACAAGTTTCTACCAGTTTCTCTTTGCCTACGGTAAATCATAAAAACTGATACATTCCTTTGTATCAGTTTTTTAATCATGCCGCTTCTATTTAATTGTTAATCTTCTTCGCCTATAATATTCCTTACAGTATGATAAAATTCTCAAATACTTTTAATATATAATCGATATCCTCTTGTGTATTAATATTCATCTCTATCGGTTTGGTCAAATCTAAACTAAAAATCCCCATCATTGATTTTCCGTCTATTACTCTTCTTCCGGAAACCAAGTCTAGATCACAGTCTAATTCTGATGCTACATTAATAAATTCTCTTACCTTTTCTACTGTATTTAAAGATATTTTTGCCTTTTTCAATTCATGTCCCCCTTATGTATCATCTATCTTTCATTGGCGTACTTATATGCACAACACTATATTATATTCAATTATATCTAATTTATGATTTATAATATGTAAACTTATATTGACTTAAAGGGATACTACTGTTAAATTCTACTTTGTAGAAAATTTAATCCGCCAAGACAAACCGAAGATGGATATTTTGAGAGCTGTGTAACGATGGAAACCGAGTAGAAATAACCGAATAACAAATATAGCACTTGCTAATACAAACAAACTGTATTAGCAAGTGCTTTTCTGTAATTATATTATCCTAATTAAGTTATATTAAACGGCATTCCTTATATCAGAAAGGCCCGTCATAAATCCTTTATATGCCTTTCTTTTTAATTTCAATACTATCATATCTCTGCGGCCGACTATACGGATTGTACCTGTTGCAAATAAAACACTATACTTACCCTCTATTGACGCAATATCTTTACGAAGAATTTCTGTAATACTACTATTTCCCTTACTACTATTACAAAAGAAAACTCTTTTATCCGTTATTGCCACAACTCCATTCAGACAATTCTGAATAAAGTATACACTATTGATTTTACGTGGAATATCTTTATCAACACGCACAATGAGAGTATTTGCATTGACTGCATATAGTAAATTCTCCTCTGCTGAAAGTGTGTCTTCTGCCACCTTCGTGGACTCCGTTGCAAAAGGATTGGTGGTCCCACTGATTTGGATTGCTTTTTTTATTGTCATGGTTAGGTCCTTTCTCTATATCGCTTAAATTACAACTTGTATTATACATAGTTTATAGCAATTTGGGTTTGATTTATTCCATTCAAAGTATACCGTATAGTACCATACGTTTCAATAAAAAAGTAATTTACAGAGTAGATTTATAAAACAAATATTGTTATAATAAAAATGCATGATTTTTACAAATAGAATATTCTGATTTATACAGGAAAAGGAGCTATAATGGAATTAAGAATGGATAAGGTTAACTTGACAACCAAGAACAGAAAAAGAATAAAAGAGATTTATACATCTTCGTTTCATAAAAAAGATCGAATGCCCTTTCTAATAATGCTTCTAATGTCTTACTTAAGGAGTACTCATTTTATTTCTTTTCATGATGGAGATACAATATGTGGTTTTGTTTATATGGCTGTAATTAAAAAAATAACGTTTGTGATGTTCTTTGCAGTTGATGAAAACATTAGGTCAAAGGGTTATGGCAGTCGTATCTTAGAAAAAATCCAATCACTATATCCGGATAATAAAATTATAATAACCATAGAAAGATGCAATGAAGATGCCAAAGATATTGATGAAAGAGTAAGGCGAAAAAAATTCTATGCAAATAACGGATATGTGCAAACAGGCTACATAGTTAAACTAGGAAATGAAAAACAGGAAATCATAATAAAAAATGGAGAATTTAATAAACGTGAATTCACCCTATTCTTTTTAAGATATAGTAATTTTACTATGATTCCCCGAGTATGGAAAATTGAATCTTAAATGGATAACACAAGAGCCTATTTAATTGGAATCTGAAGTTCGGTTACATATTCATTAGGATTATCCGTAACCCAATCACCCTTGTGATATATTTCTCTGATCGGTCCATCTGCTACATAATTATTTTGTCGTAACCACTCAAAAAGGGTATCGAATGTTTTACCAATCGTTGAAAAAGAGCCATTATGAACGATACACGCCATTTTTTCAATCTTGGGGAGTTCGTATACCTGCACTTCTCCGTTACCCTCAAAGAGTTTTGTAACAGGTTCCACTATTTCAACATCTAGCGTTTCTTCATCATATAGTATATTCCATTGCTTCAAATCCCACCAACCGGAATGATAAAGCATCAAGCAAGGTATTGTACGTTTGACACCTTTTTCGTTAATATAGTTATTCACTGTCGGCCACATTTGTTCTAAATTTTCATCAAAACTATTTTTTGCAAACACTTTACGAGTTGACGCAACGAGAATTTGTTCTACTGTTTTAATAATAATCTCATTCATTTGCGGAATGCCTCCATTCTTTATTAAAAAAATATTTGTATGAAGACGTTCAAGTCTGTTGTATTCTTCTGTCAATGTGCTTTCAAGAATCCGGGCTTTGCTCTCTAGCATTTCAATCAGTAACGGAACAGGAGCATCCTCTTTCATTAGGTTTGATATTTCCATTAATGAAAAACCCGCATCCTTTAAAGCCAGTATTTTATTAACAGTTACGATCTGCGAAGCATCATAATATCGATATCCGGTAAACTTATCAACAGACATAGGTATAAGAATTTTTTGTTTTTCATAATGGTATAACGTATCTGCTGATAATCCGCATAATTTTGAAAATTCGCCTATTCTAAACATTATTTCAACCCCCAACAGACTTTACTGGTGTGCACCCCATGTCGTCTGTTAATAGATTACACCTTTGGGTTACCCAAAAGTCAATACTTTTTAGCATTTATAATTAATCTTCCGTTTCTTTTTATAATATTAGTATAACTTACAATACGTTGAAAGTTAAATTAATTTATTTTGATAAGCAATAAATAATAATTGCTTGCTGTACGTCAAGTAATTTTTCTTTAAATCCATATCCAACAAAATACTCCGAATCAATCACATCATGAGATACCTCTTCACCACGATAAAAGGGTGGACATGGGTTTAATATAGCTCCTTTATTCGCTTTCGCCATAATATTTTTTGTTACTTGATATTTTTTAAAGCTTTGTAAATCAATATTTGGTATAGAATCGGTACAAATTATATCTTTATTTTTAATAATAGATTCCAAATCATCCGATGACTCAATATTTTCAAGTTCATACCCTTTTGGACAACATTGTGATAAATCAAATCCCAAAAGTTCAGATGCTTCTTTCCACGCCAGACCAATATTTCCTCTTATCCCACAAAACAGATAATGTTCTTCCAAGAAGTTGTTTCGAATTTTTGATAGCGCATACAGGTCAGATAATATTTCGCAAGGATGATTCACATCTGTCATTGCATTAATAACAGGAACTTTTGAATATTTCTTGATTTTATCTAACATAGAAATATCCTTATGTCTTACAATGACTAAATCAGCCCAATAGTTAAGATAGTTTATAACATCTTGTATCTCCTCTTTTTTGTCAAGTGTCTCGGTCGGAAAAATTATTGTCTGTCCCCCAAGAAGAGATATCCCTTTTTCAAATGTAACCCTTGTCCTTATACTTGAGGAAGGAAAAAACATTATAGCAGTTTTTCTCTTTAAAAAATCATTATATTTTCCTTTTGGTATATCATCTACAATTCTAAAGATTTCAAAAATATCTTTCTTAGAAAAATCATTTAGTCTTATCAAACTACTCATAACTACCTCCTCTAAGTTCCTGTATTTACATTATAATGCTATAATTTTACATGAAATTAATCAAGAAAGCAATCTAGCATCCCCTTAAAGAAAGGAGGATTCCGGGGTATCCGATACATATTATTTACCTTGACTTAGTTCATAATCTTAACTGTCCAAAGTCTGGATTAGACAAAGTAATCACTTTGAGGATTTTCTCGAGATAAGGAACTTTACACACCTATTGTTGGAGGTAAAAATATACAGAAAATATAATAATATGTAATTTACTATTGACATTGACCTTGCGTCAACTTATATAATAGTTGTAGGGAGGTGGTGTTTTGGATTTGATTAGAATAAATGAGGTTGTTGACATCTTCGGTATATCAAGTCGGACACTAAGATATTATGAAGAAGTAGGGCTTATATGGAGCAACCATCCTGATAACAAAAGCCAACGTTATTATGATTCCGCCGCTCTTGAACGCTTGAAACAGATTATTATTTTACGCAAATTACAAATCCCGATTAAGGATATGGTAGTTATATTCAAGAGTGAAAACACAGCGGCTTTGATTCAAGCGTTTGTGGACAAACTTGAATCACTTGACACAGAGATTTCAGCCTTGTCCGAGCTACGACATCTTGTCGATGATTTTCTTCATAAAATGCTAATGAACGGTATCAAGAAAATATCGGCCATCACTTTACTTTATGAAGAAACCGAAAAAAGGCTTGCCACAGTAGAAAAAAATGATACGGTCACATTTGAAATGTTGTCAAAAATCAGTCGTGAAGCATTAAGGATACATGATATTCGAATTATTCGATTACCTCCCATGCGTGTTCTTACTTCACGATTGAAAACTGGACAAGTAGAGACCCTAGATGGGGATAAAATGCAAAATCTGTTTGTAAAATTTGGTTTTATACCAAGTCCTGGACTGCGTAATTGTTTTTACCGCAAAGAAATAAATGATGAATGGATAATGCTTATCAAAATACCAGACGATTATGAAAATACAACAGAATATGCAGATGAGATATTAACAAGCGGGTTATTCGCTATAACCAGTTCTTTCATGGAAGATATGGATGATACCTTTATTCTATTGAAAGACTGGGTAAATAAGAGTGACCATTATAAACTTGACATTAATGTTGATGGAGAATTGCAACGCTACGAAATGATTGAGGAAATTCTACCATGGGATATAGCAGATACGTTGAATAGATACCAACAAGATATTTTTATTCCTATACAAATAAAAAACGAAAAGGAGAATAATGAAAATGGCTGAACTTCCTGAAATCGCTAAACTAGTAGCACAAATGAGAGATACCCTGCACGGAAAGACCATACAAGCGATTACTTTGTTGCAAGAAAAATGTGCAAATATCCCGTCGAATGAGTTCCAAAAACGAACCATAGGCGCAAAGATTATGAATATCCAGAATAAAGGGAAATGGATTATCACTACGCTCCATAACGGTGAAAATATTCTTCTATCCCTTGGAATGGGCGCGGATATTTTGTTCTTCGATAATGAGAAAAGTGAAGCTGACAAATACCAAATAAAAGTTCTCTTTTGTGATGGCAGCGGTTATACAGCCCGCTTTTGGTGGTTCGGCAAATTATTACTCGCTTCGGATGACGAACTTGCAATAGACCTGAACACAAAAGACATTGCGATTGACCCGTTTGATGAAAAATTTACGTTTGATTATTTTTCATCACTTCTGAAAGGAAAAAAGACTCAGATAAAAGCTTTTTTAATGAATCAGAAGAATGTTGGCGGAATCGGTAATATGTATATGCACGATATTTTATTCAAGGCCCGGCTACATCCCCAGAAGAAGATATCAGATATGAGTGGGAATGAAATCAAATTACTTTATAGCACCATAATAGAGTTGTTGAACCTCTCGCGGGAGAAAGGCGCGTTTGCCCATGAAAGTGACTTCTTCGGACAGAAGGGCGGTTTTGGAATGGAATATTTCCTTGTAGGCTATAAAGAAAATCAGCCCTGCCCGGTCTGTGGTGAAACGATAGTTTCCATAAAAACGGGCAGTACATCTACTTTTATTTGCCCTGCCTGCCAAAAAAAATAATACAAGAATACACCAACCCGTTTTCATACTCTCGGTTGGTGAAGGATGTACATAATGGGCTGATAGGGGGATGCAACCATGAGCGAAAAAGCAGATCTACAAAAAATCAGCGAGGAAACCATGCGCTTTATGCGAGGAAAGTATGTTTTGGATGAAGTAGGCAATGGCAAAGATGAACTGAAATTCCGCAAAGGCGGGAAAACGGTGCTGACGATCTACATACGCGAAGACCGTTATGATTTTCTCGTTATTTTTGGAAAAGTAGAACGTGAATTATTTGAGGCGCGTCGCAATGAATTTCCACAGATTATACAGGAAATTTACGATAACAGCAAAACATATCATGACGGTAAATGGATGTTTATTCCCGTTGCTGATTTACATACGCTTGAAGCTGTCAAGCAACTTGTTTTGATTAAGAAAAAACCTAACCGAAAGCCGTTTCCGAAAGAGCAGGCGGTCTATGCAAGTTGCGGACACCGTTGCGATTTGTGTGTGCATTATAACGTCGGTACAATCAGCGAAGAGTTCCGGGCGGAGTTGAAGGAACGGTTGATACGTGTATATGCAGGGGGTGCAGGAGATGGAGGGTATTGGGGCGACGATATGGAGTTTTGTGATGGCTGTCATACAGGAGGATTAGATAAAGGTTTTAACTGTGATTCTTTGAAATGCGCGGCGAAAAATGGTGTTAATAAATGTCAGGATTGCCATAAGAATCCTTGCGATAAGGCACATCATTTATATCAAGGGCTAAAACCTGAAATCCACACAAATATCATTACTGCTGATGATGTTACATGGGTGATTTTGCCTTATGTGTATGAGCAATACGGAAATTAAGCGGGATTAAAACCATATCAAATGAAATACTAAATTATATACTATTATAAATAAGCAAAACCAGGGACGCGTCGCATTCTATCTTAAAGGTTAGAATGCGACGCGTTACCCCAATTGTCCGATTACTACTCATTCTATGGTCAAACTGTCAGGTACCAATATACACCATATTTATCCACCACATCAGCGGCACATGCGCTCCACGGCAAAGGACCTAAGGGAAACAATACAGTTCCTTCAGCCGCCAACATTTCATATGCTTTTTTAACCTCATCCTCATTATTAAAATTTATGCCGTAACTCATGGTTGGACGCAATTGTTTCAAATCCGATTTCAGCATCATTTCAACAAAACTCTCATTGTGTGATTCACTTACAGCAAATATTTCCTCACCATCTTTATATAGCGCCGCATGTATGTAAGTACCATCTGGAAATTTCTCGTTATGTCCCAAGGTCATTCCAAATGCTTCCTTGTAAAACTCCACTGCTTCCACTGTATTCTTAATATATAGTGTTGCACCCAGTTTCATCCTCTACATCTCCTTATAGACATTAATAGCCATCCATCAATTGTAAATATATAGGATATAATACCATGTTTAATATGGTAAGTATATAAAATTATAATATAATTTGATGTTCAACTTTCATA
Source organism: Bacillota bacterium (assembly GCA_023443225.1). Lineage (GTDB taxonomy): Bacteria > Bacillota > Clostridia > Lachnospirales > Lachnospiraceae > Anaerocolumna. Next base: position 14,215 of record JAEZVF010000105.1, on the reverse strand, counting down.
TTTATCCATTCTACCTTTCATTATTATCCATTTATTATTGACATGTATTCCATTACTTGTTATTTTATATGTTAACACCGTTAACTTTAAGGAGAACCTATGAAACAATCATATCATCACACCAATCTTAGAAATGAATTAATTAAAGTTGGAATCAAAATGGTACAAGAAGTTGGAGTAGATAAACTTTCTTTGCGAAAGCTAGCGTCTCTTTGTGGTGTCAGTGAAGCTGCTCCATATAAACATTTTGCTAACAAAAAGAGTTTGTTAATCGCAATGCAAGAATATGTGACACAACAGTTGATGAATTGCTTACAAAAAGCTGCTGAATGCACGGAACAATCGAATCCAACTGAATCAATTTTACAAATGGGCAAAGCCTATGTTCTATTCTTTATGAACAATCCAGAGTACCATGCCTTCCTATTTCTTCATTCGAACCTATAGATTAACTTATCCGCCAATGAGAAACTAGAGAGTTATCCACCATTTCAGTACTATAGAAATCAGGTGTTTCAAGTGTACCGTGTACTAGGGTACTCGGATGGCAGAATTCTAAACGGGCTAATTGCGATGTGGGCTAAAGTTCACGGTATTGTAGCAATCATAGCAATGAAGAATGTTGTCATAGATTTCGAATGGGAACAGGTGTTGAATCAAATCTTAATTGAATAAAAGATAGGATCAAATAATGAAATATAAATTCTATCGGAAAAGGAGAAAAATACATATGTGGATGATTTTAGTCATTATTGTAATCTGCCTGGCAATTCTATGTGTGATTATATTGCCGCCAAGCAAAGGAGAAATCCAGCCGTTTCTTAATGAAGATGGTACTGTCATAGAGGGAAGCATCGCAGAAAAGGTGTTTTTAAAAACGAATGGAACCGCATTGGGAATGATTCTAGAAGGAAAAGACGTTTCCAACCCTGTTCTCCTTTTCTTAGGCGGTGGACCAGGAATACCAGAATATTTTCTTGAACAAGAATACCCCACCAATTTGTCAGATGAATTTGTTGTTTGCTATTTAGAGTACCGTGGTACTTCCCTATCCTTCGATTCCAAATTAGAGAAAAGTTCACTTAGCACGAATCAATACATAACGGATGTGGTTGAGGTAACACGATATCTATGCTCCCGTTTTGGGCAAGAGAAAGTCTATCTGATGGCTCACTCCTTTGGTACATATATTGCATTAAATACAATAAACCAGTACCCAGAGTTTTATGAAGCCTATATCGCTATCTCGCAAATGTGTAACCAACATAAATCCGAATATCTAGCCTATGACTATATGTTGGATTATTACAAAAAGACTAGAAATAAGAAAAAAGTCAAATCATTAGAACAGTCTGACATCAAAGAATCCGAAGAAGTATTCCTACAGTACCGTACTTCTCTACTCCGTGACAACTCCATGCATGAATTAGGGATTGGTACAACTAGAGATATGCATTCCGTGATTCAGGATATCCTAATACCTTCTCTAAAATGTAAAGCATACACCCCAATGGAACGACTCAGTATCTATCGAGGTAAACTTTTTGCCCAAAATTCTGAAGTTGCAAAAGATGCATGGAACTTTGATGCATTCACCCAAATACTTAAAATCCAGATACCAGTCTATTTTCTTGCTGGAGTAAACGACTACACATGCTGCTATTCCTTGCAGAAAGAATATTACGAGCAATTAATTGCTCCATCCAAAGGATTCTATACTTTTCAGAAATCTGCTCATAGTCCGCTCTTTGAAGAACCAGAAAAAGGCTTACATATTATGATTGAGGATGTGAAGCAAAAAGAAACTGAATTGGCGGACTAATCTTTATCAAGATTATGTTCCTCATCCTCAACAACCGTAGCAAGTAAAAAACAATCGAACGTATTGTGAATGCTCTTTTCAGAACGAATAAATCGACGTACTCATGGATACTTAATCTGTAATTCACGAAAAAATCCTTAGAAACCTTGAGTTAATCAAGCTTCTAGGGAAAAATTAAAGCACGAGACGGGATTCGAACCAAAACCCCATCCTACAATATTGAAAAGAAAGGGATTCCATCCACTAGCAGGTCACTCGATAGTTGTCCCAATGAGTTAGCACAATCTCTAAACACTTAATTTAAAAGATTTAGAGATTCTCTAATAAAGGCGACAACCAGGTTTGAACTATTTAACATTTTTAAGAACCGCATAGAAAGGAGGGTTCTGTGATATCCGATTCTATTTGCATACATTACATCCTACGTATTTTTTATTATGTAACAGCACATTATAACACTATATAAGTCTGCTATTGATTAAATCCAAATCTCGTGTCTTCCCAGACGCTAATCAGATTTAATTTACCGATTATTACCAGAACCCATATAAAATGCGTATTTTCAATCTCTATTCTATGATATTTTACCCGACTTATCTTCTATATGATTTAAATACTCCATCGAATAACTCATATTTATATATGTATAAAGGTTATATATTTCCCACCATTCATATCCTCTCAATATATCGTAATCTTCCTTGGTTGTGTGGAAAAACATATTGACAGTTTGCCTTAACGAAGGAGAATTTAAATATGAGAAGATAATAGTAAGGTTGAAATTATTAAAAGTATATTCTAACATATTCGAGGGGTATTCATTATCATAATTAAAGTGTATATCTTTATCACTAATGATTATCATATATCTAAGTTGGTCTGATTGAGGATTATATTCTGAATTTAAGTCAACAAATTCATCTTCGTTATTCTCCTTTTAGAATAAATTATCTGAACTCATTTCCCCACAGAATCTAAATATAATCGGTACGAACAATTTATCTCTTTTTACTCCAGGTGAAACTTGAGCCATAGTAACCACTTCTTTACCATTTATCATTATGGTTCTCTTTATAGTTATTGACTCTTTATTTGGATTGCAATGTACCGAAATATGAGATTCCCTTATACTTATATAATCCTGATAATTATCCGTATTCATAAGATTAAAAAAAGAATTACTTGCTTTATCTATTAACATTTTCCCCTGTCCTAAAAATGATATATTTAAGTCTTGATAGGAATCATTGTTTATATTCTTTATTTCATTAACTTTGAACAATTCTTTTTTCTCACCAGAAACAGTTAAGTAAAATCTTTTCAAATTCTCTTTTCCTCCATTTTACAGAATTTATACAATTTCCACCTTGTTATGTTTTATTGAGATCCTTCCGTTTCTATATAAATTGTACAATACATTCCCATTAAAATATCTATGCAACGGAAAATTCTCTGATACTGGTTGCACCTAGTTACTGTATAAATCAACTTAATCTTCGTCCTGCTCGTTATAAATTAATTTTACCAAATAACGTATTCCCTTATTTAGTACATCTAAAACACTTTCTTCAAAAACCAGAAATAATAAGGTATAGTAAATAGACGTCTCTAATTTAGTAAATAGTAAAATTACTGAAACAATTATAGTTTCAAAACATAACGCTAAGTTTTCTGCCAAATCACATTTCTTCTCATCCCAGTGTTTATATATTAAAATTGAGATTCCTATTATACATAAGGAGCCAATTATGGTCCCCAACAATGGCACAAAGGACATAAAAGTAATAAACAAACAATTTACGATTAACAAAAAACTACTTGTATATCCTTCTGTTTTTTCGCATTTTTCAGCTAATATGGTGCATATATAGATATAGGTAAATATGAATAATCCTAAAACAATATTATCATTTGGCTCCGTTTTATATATTGTGCTCCATGCAATGATTAATATAAAGAGGAAACCAATCCTTTTTAGTGTTTTTTTTGTTATATATTGTAATTCATAACTCCCTTCGCACTCTAATACTATACGTAATAGAAGGCAAATAGCACATACTATCCACAGTTCTGCATGCTTTTCTAGTAAGATAATTAAATTCATTACTTCCATCCTTTAGTATGAATTATTACAACAACAATCTCAAATCTAAGAGTTAAACTATATTATTATATCTTCTTTACATATAAAATTGCGTTACAACTGTATCTATTAAGTCATCGTATGTAATTATTTCAAGGTCCGCATATTCAGCTTTAATCTCCATCCATACATCTGATTCAAAATCATATCTTCGGCCTATAACCAAATATCGTTTAGGATTATAAACCTTGAACTTATACTTCTCTTCAAACCACTTTCTATTATTAGGGTCCTCAAAATAATATTTATACACACGTGTTTGCGCTATATAAGAATGTATTTGAGAAGAGAATTGTTCACGGTTTGAGCGGCCTACAACAGTATTCCCTTTGATATTTGGTAATTTAAACTCGACGATATCTGCATATCCATTTGCTCTTATCACAAAGAAATCTGGTCTAATATTATCTCTGTTTTCACTTTGCCATTCACATTCGATTTGTCCAAAAACATTAATACCGGTAAAAGCCATACTCATTATAAACAAATTTTCTTTCTTCTCTAAAAATGACGTAATATCTGTTTCAGTATTTCTAGAATCACCATATACTTCTATAAATCTATTAATCTTTGGGAGTTTTTCATATTTATAATCATCTGGTACTGAGTACTGATAAAGCATATCATGCATCCAATAATCATAGTATGGATTTAGATTAATTTGAAATTGGTCATACTCCCCTTCTAATGTATCATTATATTGCAGTGGAATAAAATCAATCCATTTTATAGTTCTTGTCTTTAAATCACTACCATTACAATCAAAAAAAGTACAGTTAATTAGCCTAACAAACTGGTTATCAGCAATATCCAAACCCTGTAAATTCATACCAAAAACACTATCTTGTGCGGCAAAGTTCCATCTTAAGTCAGCCAATTTATCAAAACCCGAGTTGGTTGGTATAATAAGGTCTTCATATACTCCAGTAAATAAGGGCAATGATATTCCGCTAGAACAATCAAAGTCAAATCCAACTATTTTATTAATAAATTGTCTTGTATCAAAAGCATCCTTAGAATAATCCCTTATCACGATTTCTCTTTTAGAAACTTCTTCAATTTCTTTTTTCATTGGATTTCCCACATATTCAATTGCAAGATATTTCTTACTAAAATATAAGACCATTTTTTCTGGATTAATAATAAAGCAATTCACTGTCTCCAAGTCGATTCGATTATCTTTTATGTATTGATACATTTTTCCCCAGTATATTTCAGAAATCCCTGTCAGTAATTTACAAGCTAGTTTTATATAGCAATTATCATGATTCTCATCAATAATATTGTCTTTCATAAGTTAACTCCTTTTCTATCAATATATCTCGCTTACAATGTTAATCATAAGCGAAACTAACTTGGATAATTTCATCTGTTGGCAAAAGTTCATTTCCTTTTTTTGTTGTTCTACCTTTTTCAGAAAAAAGATAAAGTTTCTTTTTGGCACGGGAGCAAACAACATATAGTAATTTTTTTGTCTCTTCCTCTCTATACTGATGCGGCTTATTACATATAGTGTCCCAATGGGGAATATATCCATTTAATATCCCAAAAGCAATTACTGTATTATATTCTTCACCTTTCACACCGTGAAAAGTATTTATAACCACACCTTCTTTTTCTTTGAAGCACTGTTTGAATAAATCGCTTTCTGTAGATAAGTGATGTTTTCTGACCCTATCATGTATCTTATTAATGAAGTCGTCGTAAGCTTTTGAAAGCTGTATCTCTATTTTTAAATCCACTGATAATGCTCTGAATAATTTAAGTACCGAATTTTGTAAGCATACTATGCCATCTAAATCTGTATCCTTTGATTCATTAATAATCTTTAAAATTCTGAAACTATCGATATTACCAGGTAAATGGACTTTATAATCTTCCACGAGAAAACTTATTATTTCATTAGCAATTCTTTTTCGCATCCATATATTCGAACCCGCTTCTGTGAAAACCAATCTTGAAATTAAAAAGAAAACATTCATTGGGTCATACTTGATTGGTGTAATATCTGGAGCATCAAATTTCACATTTGGTAAAAGAGTCTTCATTTGCTTACTAAGCGGAAATAGCAACCACCACTGCGGCGCAATGATACATATTTCACTTTCTGGAATGCCTTCCTTTATTTCGCGTGTTACAATATCTGCAATGCTACTAAACAAATCTCTATCCACTACTGTCCTATTATAACTTATAATTCCACTTTCATCTTTGATATCTGAAACAGCAAATATTGATGAAGCTTGAAGCTGATATTTCATATAATAATCAACTATTCGTTGTGTACTTCTATAGCATCCATCTAATTTTCTTTCTACAAAAGGTACTCCAAATTCCGATTCTAGTTCATGCCTAGACTTGGCCTTTCCACCTAGTCCACCATATATAGCTTGGTCAGTATCCCCAACAAAGGTTACTATAATATTTTTATTCCGGTATACTATTTTACTTATAATATTATATTGTAATTCATTAGTATCCTGATATTCATCAACTAATATCGTTCTTATTATTCCGCCAATATTATCACATATAAAATCATTCTGACTAACCAATTCAGCGGAGAAAAGAAGTATATCATGAAAATCAATTTCTTTATTACTTAACAATTTTGCTGTATATGCTTGTTTTACACCAGGGAAATCAAGGGGATTGTTATAACCAATATCCAAATCTAATTCATTCACAACTTCTCTAAGATATTGTTCTTTTATGTACTCATCAATAATATGATATCCTTTTTTCAATCTATCACTATACATAGAATAAGGGCGTATTATATACTCTAGACAAAATTGATGAATAGTTCCTGCCCAAACTTTTTCATCTTGAATCTCTAATTTATCTAAACGTTCTTTTATTTCATCTGCTGCTCTATTTGTATATGTAATTGCTATGTTTAATTTTTTTGATGTTTCATATTTACACACTAAATATGCTAACTTATATGTTAATGTTCTCGTTTTACCACTCCCTGGGCAAGCTTTTAGAACTATGTTTTTTTCTTCAATACATACTGCCCTCTGCTGCTCATTTAGTTGTTTGATAAAATCCATCTCTCCCACTAATCACACCAACTTCCACAATACTTATCCAACTGATTGCAAAAGAGCGTTACTATATCAGAAGGGTATTTTCCTCTGAATTCGTGAATGCACTCCTTTTTTTCTTCCAATGTTTTGGATGCTTGTAGCAAATTACTAATCGACTTTGCATCTTCATCATCATATCCCGTTAACGAATATTCTATGATTTTTATTACGATATCTATATTAACTACTTCTTGGCAGGAGAAAGCAACCGCAGCCAAAATGTACTCAGGAATAGATACTGCAATGTCAATAGTATTTGATAAAACTGTAGCATACCAACCTTTTCCCATGTCTCTGGCTACTGTTAATACAGTATTAGCACATTCAGAATCTGCTCCCCTCAGTTTGTCCTTATGATTTTTAATAGTTTCTTCCTTTGCGTAATTGATTTCTAAAACACTATCAATGTATTTAATATTACTTTTGCCATTAGATAAAGCAAAATCAACTTCTAAAGTATGTGGCGCATAGAAAGATTTAACCCACGGATTGGTTTTGTATAATTCATCCAGTTTGATTTTTCTACTTTTACCGCGTGCTTCAGCTTCACTTTTATAGAAGCTGCTGTTCTTATAGACAATTTGAACATCTTCATCTGTTATTATCGAACAACAGCGCTGTATTCTTTTTTTACTAAATAAACTTGCTACATATTCGAATGCAGTGCTTCCAACATTAACAAGCCCTATTCCCAATTCATCAAGAGCTACACCAAATGCTTTTTTTATTAGATTAGGAATCAGAATTTCTTCCCCGTCACCTTCTACTAAAATAACCCCTTTTGAAAATAGAAGAACAGACCTTTTTGCGTCCAAATAGCGCTCAACACACTCTGATAAATTTAGCTTATCCATATTTAATTTTTTCTTTCCAAAAGCATCCAATCCATTGCTCGGTTGCATTGAAATAGTCGAATTGTCCTTGCATTTTAGAATATTAACTTTTCTTATATCTGATACTTCGGACAAATGTGTAGAATGCGTTGTAGCTATAATTTGTGTATAATCTTTTGTAACCTTTAATTTATCAAATAGAGTTCGTTGAATATGCGTATGAATATGAGCCTCTGGTTCTTCAATAATCATTATATTAATTAATTCTCTAGTTCTATTAACTTCATATTCAACAATTTTTAATGCCATATATATCATATTTAAATGACCTAATCCAAGGGATTCAATATCATTTTGTTTTGATGGCTTCATAAATAAATATCTTGATAACGAATTTATATCATCTTTCAATCCTGATTCCAATATTATTTCCGGAGAATATACCATTCCAATCATATCTAATAATTTTGTATTGATTTTTTTCCCAATTATCTCTACTTGTTCCACCTTAGAAATAGATTTATTAAGTTGTTTTATTTCAGTTCTTATTTCATCAATTTCTGATTCTTTAATTAGTGATTCAATAGACTCGATTATTCTTCTAATTGGATTCTTTGGCTTATTTAATTCACTTGCAACATCCCTTAATGCATCAATAAAAACAACTGATATATGGTCTTGAATATCTGAAATGTTTAATTTGCATCCAAGAATTGAATCATCATCTTCATCTGGATTAGAACATTTTCCTTTGTCTAAATCTCCAACGATTTTTTTATAAATGTCATCATCGGTAAAGTCCGCTTGTGACCTGCATGTAAAATAAAACTCATAATCTGAAAGTTTTATTTTACTCCGTTCTCTATCAAATTCTGTGTAGACAGACATACCACTTAATTTTTTCCTTATTGACTTCTGTGGACGAATAAATAGTGAAATCACCCCTATATTATCTTCACCACATTTAATATAGGATTTTAGGAAATCCTCATCTTCATTATCTGGTACAATTCCAGCACATACCTCAGTTTGCTTGTCTTCAGAAGTGACTTTACCAAATATAGCCGAAATTATTATCCAATGTCCCTTCCAGTTTGATAAAGAATCGGAAAAGTCATTTTCTTTTAATCTTTTTGTATTGTAATAATATGTATCATCTAGCAATAGTCTTAATGCTGTCATAGCATTAGATTTTCCAGAATCATTCTCTCCTATGATTGTATTAACACCTTCTACGAATGAAAATCTACTTTTTCTTAAATTTTTATAATTAATTATTTGCAAGTAATTTAAAAACATATGTTTCCACCCCTATTTACTATTTATATTATTTTACCAAAATATTCTACCAATCTCTATGATTATACATTTCTTTACATGTCAAGTCAAATCTTAATATCTATCATCAATATGATACTGTACATGTTTTACTTGCCTTATGAGAAAAACAAATTATGCATTAGTTTTCCAATTTTGTTATAAAATCATCTTGAAATATTCAGAGTATACGAACCATAACTGTGTATGTTCTACACCTATTTAAACGGTGTTCTCTTTTTCCTACGAAAAATAAATATAATACTATTTCAAGTTTATTTAAAAGTATATCCAACACATATGATGTGGTAATATCATGTCAAATCATAGTGAAATATGCATTATTGTGTACTATCCCTTTAATGCGAGGATGATGCAAAAGCGTCGAAGACCCCTCGGAGAGCGAGCAGGTCAGTCGTTAGACTGCCCTAATGAGTTAGAGCAGTTTATTTACTGAAGAAATCAAAAAATTCATCTTTAATAAGATTGTAAATTATACTCCTTTTTAAAATTATCATTCATATTAATTTCTGAAGAGAAAAACAAAAGGAGGAAACAACTATGGTTAATGTATGTGTAATGCGTCACGAGAGCTACATCAAGTCCGAAGCCCATCGTCCCTACTGCCATAACATGAGGAAATTAAATAATTATTCCAATGAGAATATTGATTTATCCCACACCAAGTTCAACAGCATAATAGAAAACAATCTTAATCAAGGAGAAACTTATCTTAAAGCGTTTAATCGTCTCTATAAGAGTGGTGCATTTACCGGACAATTAAAAGTGCAAGGGGACGAGATGAAGCAGACCAAGTACCTAGATGAGTTTCTGGTTTATCCACCATATGAAAAGATTAAAGAGATGAATCTTTCGGAACAGGATGAATTCTTCCGTAAAGTTATTAAAGCAATTCAGAAATATTTCCCCGATGTCATAATCCTATCAGCCGTTGTTCATCGTGATGAGGTATTCCTTCCGGTTGATGAAGATATGAAGTCTCTTTTTCCAGAAGGTAAGATAACACCTCATATGCATTTAACTGTTATACCTATCGTACATGATAAGAAAACAAATTGCAAAAAAATCTCTATATCAGAGCTTTGGAAGGGTAAGAGTAGCTACCGAAAATTTCAAGATTACATGTATGACTTTATTGGAAAAGAATATGGCTTCGACCGTGGTGAAATTCATGACTTGGGTGAAGCAAAAAAGCATTTGAGTGTGGAAGCATATAAACAGCAAGAAGCATCAAAAACATTAAATAAGCTGCAATCTCAAATCATTCGGAAAGGACAGGAACTTGCTGAGCAGGCAAAAGACCTGGAGCCAGATAAATCTGTCAATCTCTTTAATCTAAAAAAGAAGATGGAAATGCAGAACGCGCTCCAATATGCTTTAAATCAAGAGAAGGATAAGAATACTCACCTTCAAAAAGAAAAAGAGGAACTCATTTACGGTATCTTCCTTTGACAAATGCATGTAAACGAATTCTGAATGAAATCAAGCGCGTTAATCCTAATAGTGAATATCTGTTTATCAAGGATTCCAAACCTTTAGCAACAGTAACCTTTAACCGTCGGATTAAGATATGCTGCAAGGGACTCGGTATTGAATACCGTCCTTCTCATAAAGTTGGGTTTTCTACCGCTTCCATCCTTCATAGGAATGGTGCCGCTGCCACAGAGTTGCAAGAAATGCTTGGTCATACTACTCTTACCATGACATATGGATACTTGAAGAATATTACACCTCGTTCAGAGACCTATGACAAGACAAACCACATTTTAGACTAGTATTTCGAAGGACAAACCTCTAACAATCAAGCATTTTCAGCTACTAAAATACCTTGCACCTACTTGCACCGAATTTTCTAAACAACAAAAAAATCTCTAAACCTTTGTATTTTCAAGGTTTAGAGACCATTCTTTGAGAGGCGACAACCAGATTTGAACGGTTTCGACACCTCGTAAATATGCATAGAAAGGAGCTTTCCGCAAAGTCCGATATCTTTTGCATACAGTTTGCATACAATTATTTCATCTACTGGATAAATTACTAAGAAACACAGATATAAAGAAATCAATAAAAGAAGGCGTAAAAAAAGACATCGTTAAGATGTCTCTTTTTTTATTTTCACAAAAACGAAATTGATACAGGTACCGCTTTCGCTAAAAACCTCGAAGGTTTTTGTTCATTGAAGCTATTATACCATTAATAAAATTTTCTGTCAACTGTTTTCTATAGAATTCTTCCATTTCTATTATTCTCTAAAAACTTTATTATTAGACATATAAAATTATAATTATCACATAATACATCATTTTTACGAAAGTAATCCTTTTTTCTTACTAACGTTGTGTCAAAAAAATGTTTTACTGTCTCAATACCTTTTTCTCTCATGTTCCTATTAGCAGGATAATTTAGCAAATCACTATATACAAATAATAATGTAACGAAATCATGAATAACTGGATTGCTCATCTTATATTTATAACTTGTTGGTATGTTTTTTATTTTTGATACTTTATCCATAACTTTCATAGTTTTATTAATCTTGGTCTGATATGGTTTTCTTATAGAATTAAGCAAACAGTTATTATGAGCAGCCGCATTTCTCAAAAACTTAATAGAACCCAAATAACTTGAATAATTATATCCACCATAAGTTCCATAATATAAATCATATATTTCAACAAATCTTCCGAATGATAATGCTTCAACAAACTTCCATATAGAGATTTCTGAATCATTATCATGAAATTTTGCAATTAATTCTGCTGTTGCAGATGTTTCGGCATTTTTATATAAATCATTTAGGATGTTATATCTGCCATCTAAATATTTATTCACTATATTATATCCATCTTCATCAGAATTGTTACTTATATCATACATCAATCTTACTTTTAAAAAATGTTCTATATCAAGGCACATCTGCATAATAATCTTTCTAAAATACATATCAAGTGTACTTAATTCTATTAAATATGCAAAATCCAAGTTTATGTACTTTCCTTGCATTTCCGGTTTATTATACTTTTGATAATTCCTAGCATAAGATTTTAATTTGAAATAATAATTATTATAACGCAGAAACTTTTTAGCTTCATCTTCAGATATCTCACTAAAGGTTACACCTTTTATTTTTAAATCTTCTATTTGTTCATCGATATTTAATTTTTTCTTATACATCTTTTCCCCTCTGAATTAATATGTATATTCGTGATAATATTCTAAATTGATATTTTTCTATATTTGTAACTCTTATAATAAGAAATCCGTTATAATCATATGTTACATTATAAGACATATGTATATAAAAATCCATAATAAATTCCAAATTCTGATAGACTATCTTTTTAGCCCATCTTGTAACAGCCCTATGTACTGATTTGTTAATCAAAGAACTAAAGAAGAAAAACTCCCCGATTCTTCTCGGGGAGCTATACCATCATGATTTATGCAACTAAGACTAACATTAAAATTGATTTACATTCTCTTCTAAATAGCTTTTCAAATCTTTAATATTAACGATAATTTGCTTCATCGTGTCACGTTCACGTATTGTTACAGTTTCACTTTCGAGTGTACTATTATCAATCGTTATAGCAAAAGGTATTCCTATAGCATCTCCTCTACGGTAACGCTTTCCGATATTTCCAGCATCATCATAAGACACCATAAAACACTTTTTTAATTCATTATATATCTCCATAGCTTTAGCAGAATGACTTTTCTTTATTAACGGGAGAATATTTACTTTAATTGGAGCAAGATAAGGTTTTATTTTTAATACCTGCCTGGTATCCCCACCATCTAATTCTTCTACTATAAGCGATTCAAATAATATAGCTAAAAATATACGGTCAAGTCCGTACGTAGACTCGATTACATACGGAATGTATTTTTCATTTGAATTAGAGTCGAAGTATTCCATACTTCTTTTTGAAAATTCTTGATGTCTCTGTAGGTCAAAGTCTGTTCTATTATGTGTTCCGTTGATTTCACCCCAACCAAATGGGAACAGATACTCAATATCACATGCAGCTTTTGCGTAATGAGCTAATTTTTCGTGGTCATGAAAACGTAAATGCTCATTAATAAGTCCAAGGAATTGAAAAAACTCAATTCCATAGTTCTTAAAATATTCGTACATGTTATCATCTTCTCCCTTCTTGCAGAAGGTTTGATATTCCATTTGCTCAAACTCAATCGTTCGGAAAGTAAAATTACCGGGTGTAATTTCATTTCTGAATGCCTTACCAATTTGTCCAATACTAAACGGGAGCTTGGTTCTCATAGTTCGAAGTACATTATTAAAGTTTACATATTCTCCTTGAGCATTTTCTGGTCGCAAAAAAATTGTATTAGCAGCATCTTGTGTTACGCCACGTTGTGTTGCAAACATTAGATTAAATTGTCGGATGTCTGTAAAATTTGATTTACCGCATTTGGGACAGGGAACCTTTTTTAACCGAATAAATTCTAACATTTCTTCTTGAGACATCGCATCAGCATTAACAGAAGCATCAAAATTATTTATTAAGTTATCCGCCCGGTGCCTTGTCTTACATTCTTTACAGTCCAGAAGTGGGTCTGTAAAGCTATCTAAATGTCCACTTGCTTTCCATGTAGTAGGATTCATTAATATATCTGAATCCAATTCATAGCTGTTATCTCTCATTTGAATAAAATAATAGCGCCATGCATCTTTAATATTGTTTTTTAATCTCGTTCCAAGTGGACCATAATCCCATGTGTTTGCTAATCCGCCATATATTTCACTACCCTGAAATATAAATCCATATTGATTGCAATAAGCCATCATCTCATCCATTGTTAAGTTACCCATTTGAACTACCTCCTAAATTATAGTTTGATGTAGAGTAGGTCAGAGGGCATAAGCCCTCTTTCCCCTCATCAAACCGTGCATGAGGTTTTCCCTCACACGGCTTTCCGACATTCTTCTTTCTACAGCTTTGTGTTATGCAACAGACATTCTTTT
>JAEZVF010000098.1 GCA_023443225.1 Bacillota bacterium | reverse complement strand
TACCTCCTAAAGAGGCACCACCATAAACATCATAACTTTTTGAAAGACTTACTTCCACATTTATTTTTGAAATAGTTATGTCCACATCAAGTGGTGAGAGGGGTGGAAATTAATTATTCAATTCTCGCATGATTAAAAATTATTAATAAATTTTTAACCCATACTTTAATTCCTTAGCTAATTGTGATATACTATGGAATAATTATAATGATTGCACTATGATAGAAAAACAACGAATTGAGGAGTACTACCCTATGAAAAATGGATTTAATCCACAAAAATACATTGATGAACAATCGAAATTTATACTTGAGCGAGTAAATAATTATGACAAACTGTATTTAGAGTTTGGAGGTAAATTAATTGGCGATAAACATGCCAAAAGAGTGTTACCCGGTTATGATGAAGACGCTAAGATTAAACTTCTTCAGAAATTAAAAGATAAAGCCGAGATAATCATTTGCGTATATGCCGGTGATATTGAGCGCAATAAGGTCCGTGGAGACTTTGGGATCACTTATGACATGGATGTTCTTCGTCTGATAGATGACCTACGCATTTACGGTTTAGAGGTAAACAGCGTAGTCATTACACGTTTCAACAATCAACCGGCTACAACTGTTTTTATTAATAAATTAGAGAGAAGAAATATAAAGGTATATACACATGTAGCAATCGAAGGTTATCCCGCAGATGTAGATGCTATTGTTAGCGAACGAGGATATGGTATTAATCCATATATTCCAACCACCAAGCCAATTGTTGTAGTAACTGCACCCGGTCCTGGAAGTGGAAAGCTAGCAACCTGTTTAAACCAGCTTTATCACGAATATGACCAGGGAAAATCAGCCGGTTACTCTAAGTTTGAGACCTTTCCTGTATGGAATGTTCCTCTAAAGCATCCTTTAAATATTGCATATGAGGCAGCAACAGTTGATTTAAAAGACGTTAACATGATAGACTCCTTCCATTTTGAAGAGTATAATCAGATATCGGTTAATTATAATCGAGATTTAGAAATGTTTCCCGTAATTAAAAGAATTATTGAAAAAATAACAGGAAAAGAATCCGTTTACCAGTCTCCAACGGATATGGGTGTTAACCGTGTAGGTTTTGGAATCATAGATGATGAAGTAGTTGCTGAGGCCTCTAAGCAGGAAATCATCCGTAGATACTTTACTACAGTCTGCGATTTTAAGAAAGGTCTGGTTGACGAAGAAGTTTTAACCCGCATGAAGGTAATCATGGAGGAAGTCGGATTAAAACAGGATGATCGCGTTCCTGTACTTCCTGCAAGAGAATATGCTACAAAGTTAAAGTTTAAGTCCTATAAAGAAGTTTCCTCAGCCATTGCTTTTGAGTTGCAGGATGGAACAATAATAACTGGTAAGGGCTCTGATTTAATGGATTGTTGTGCTGCTGCAATCTTGAATGCCATTAAATATTTGGCTGGAATAGCGGATGAGATCTATCTGTTGTCTCCTTTAATACTAAATACCATTCAAGATTTGAAAGAAAAAACCTTGGGCAATAAAATTACATCTTTAAGTGCCAATGAAATTCTGATTGCTTTAAGCATCTGTGCGGTTACCAATCCCACAGCACAATTGGCTTATGACAAATTGCCTGATTTAAAAGGCATTCAAGCTCATGCGACCATTATGCTGAATAAAGCAAGTGAGCAGTTACTACGCGAACTTGGAGTTGATGTAACTTGTGATCCTGTATATCCATCAGACAACTTATATTATGTATAATGAATAATATAAAAATGCCACCTGTGATATTATTTAGTATCACAGGTGGCATCTTACTTATATAAAATTCCAAAATTATAGTTCTTTATCTTTATTAATTGTAATAAATATAACCATATAAGGTAAGGTGTTAAAACATGCTTGATATCATACAGCAAATTGATAATTCCATACTATTTTACATATTAGAACATTTACATACGCAGGTACTAGATCGGTTCATGATTTTTATAACTTCTCTTGGCAATTCCGGTTTCATCTGGATATTAATAACTTTTCTAATGCTATTAAACAAGAAAACTAGACCCTGCGGCATACTACTGACTTGTTCTTTATTATTAGAACTCCTACTATGTGATGGCACTTTAAAACCAATGTTCAAAAGGGAACGCCCTTTTACACGCTTTCCTGATGTAACCCTTCTCATAAAAATGCCGCGCTCCTATTCTTTCCCTTCCGGACATACCATGTCTTCCTTTACTGCAGCTACTATATTACTGTATTATAATAAACGTTTCGGCATACCTGCACTTATTTTGGCAAGCTCTATTGCTTTCTCCAGAATGTATTTATTCTGTCATTACCCTACAGATGTCTTGTGTGGCATGGTTATGGGAGTATGCACAGCAGTAATTGTAATACTGACTGCAAGATTTATACAATCTAAGGCTAATTACGGAACTGCAAAATGAAAGCAGTTTAAGGAGTCTTTGTTGGTTCCGGCATTGCTTCCTTTGAAAAACTCATAGTATTCCATACTTTATCGTTTAGTTTAATTTTATAGTCCCGCGACCATTTTTTATAAAGTTCCTGAAAGAATACATCCTGCCGTTCTGCAATAATTTCTTCCTTTTTTTCCAAGGTTGCATCCTCATCATAGTCACTGACACAATAAACTATGTGATATCCCTCATCCGTTTCTACAATCCTGCTTATTTCACCAGTTTTTAAAGCAAAAGCTGCTTTCTCTAAAGCTTCCGGCATCTCACCTTTCCCAAAGGAGTACTCCACCTTTTCACTTTCTGTGTTCGCTGTTGCAAAAGCAAAGAAATCTTCTGCTTCCTTGGCTTCCTTTAACAATTTCTTTATTTTATTATATTTTTTTTCTTTCCTACTTTTACTCATTGGAGTAATAACACCATCACCATTCGTTTCTGTTGTAGCGATAACTATCTGTTGTATGGTGATCTGTTTTACCTCTTCATCAGGAATTTCCGTATTTACGTTCATAGTAGCAGCATCATACACATTTTCATATAATTTATTATCCCGATAGAAGGTTTGTACAATCTCATCCGTAAGGCCATAAAGAGCCTTATCTTCTTCCGTGATTCCACTTAAAAAGTTTTTTGCATTCTCCTGTATTAGCATTTCCTCTTCTTCGGTTAATGTAACATGATACAGTTCAGCCTTCGAACTTACAATCTTTGTCTGAACAATCATATCCATAATTTCTTGTTTTGCAATATCCCCAAAGGTACGGTCATCAAAATTATAATCCCATATTTCATTACCGAAATATGCTTCATATTTAGATTGAATATATTTAAAATATATCATAGCCTCACTATACGTTACTTCTTCCTCTCCAACCGACATAACCCGTTGTTTAAACGAATCATTATCTGCTTGGGCAGCTACTTCCTGCTCTTGGCTCTTAGCGATACCATTCGCATTCACTGCTGTTTGATTCTTATCGTGGTCTTTTTGCTTACTGCAGGCTGTTACTGTTGTCAGTAGTAAAGATATAAGCAGCCCCATATAAATTAGTTTTCTCTTAATGTTTTTCATACTATTCCCCTTTTTTGGCCTTCCCAGGCTATCATACTTTACACCATCAATGTATTAACATTGATTACAATATATTAACATAATTACTTATGTGAACCACTTGACTTAAGTTCGATTATAAATTATTTCTTTTCATCTATCAATAATTTCATATCATTTAATAGATTTTTAACATCTTCAAACAAGTTGATGGCAACTATCTTACCAGACTTTCCATTATTCCTTAATTGATAGGTAAAGTATGGATTTGCTTCTGGTGTCAGCTTCAGATCTGGATGATGTTTTTTAATTAGTAGCGGAATCCTTTCTACATCAATTTTAGCCTTATGATACATTACCAGCTTGACCTCATCTTTTTTATGAACTAATGAGGTTATATAGACCTTGTGGCAAATAGATTTAATCAATGCAATATTGAGAAGGTTATTTACAGATGCCGGCATATCGCCAAAACGATCCAGTAATTCTTCCTGCATATCCAAGAACTCTTCTTCATTTTCTATTTCAGCAATTCGCTTGTAAATATCTAGCTTTTGGAATTCACTTTTAATATAGGTAGCAGGAATAAATGCATCAATATCCATATCCACTGTAGTATCAAACGTTTCTTCTTCTGGAATATCACCCTTCATCGTTCGTACTGCATCGTTTAACATTTTACAATACAGATCATAACCTACAGCCTCCATATGTCCACTCTGTTGGGCTCCAAGTAGATTACCTGCACCTCGAATCTCCAAATCTCTCATGGCTATTTTAAAACCAGAACCAAGTTCGGTAAATTCCTTAATCGCCTGAAGACGTTTTTCGGCAATTTCTTTTAACATCTTATCCCTTTTATACATTAAAAATGCATAGGAAGTCCGATTAGAACGGCCAACACGGCCTCTTAACTGATAGAGCTGGGACAGCCCCAAGCGGTCCGCATCATCGATAATCATGGTATTTACATTAGAAATATCCAATCCAGTTTCTATAATTGTCGTAGACACAAGCACATCGATTTCGCCATTGATAAAGCCATACATGATCCGTTCCAATTCCCTCTCACTCATCTGACCATGGGCAAAGGCAACATTGGCTTCCG
Organism: Bacillota bacterium; assembly: GCA_023443225.1. Taxonomy (GTDB): domain Bacteria; phylum Bacillota; class Clostridia; order Lachnospirales; family Lachnospiraceae; genus Anaerocolumna. The sequence continues at coordinate 206,869 of JAEZVF010000098.1, read as the reverse complement.
GTACTAATTTAGCAATCTTATTTGCCATCTCATCGATTCCATTTACACGATTAAACACATAATATACCTGCCCATCACGTGCTAGTTCCCGGTTAATGGCTTCCCTTATAATTTCTTCGTTATGTTCCAACACGTAAGTCTGAATTGGTAAACGGTCAACTGGCGGTTCATCTAAAACACTCATGTCCCGGATACCAATGAGACTCATATGAAGTGTTCTTGGAATCGGTGTAGCCGTCAATGTCAGGACATCAACATTTCCTTTTAATTGCTTAATCTTCTCTTTGTGTGTAACCCCAAAGCGTTGCTCCTCGTCTACAATAAGTAGACCAAGATTCTTAAATTCTATGTCTTTTGACAATACCCTATGGGTACCAATAACTATATCTAAGCTGCCCTTCTTCACACGTTCGATTACACTTTTTTGTTGTGCAGGTGTTTTAAAACGGGAAAGCATATCAATACTTATCGGAAAATCCATCATACGTTGAATAAAGGTATTATAATGTTGTTGCGCCAAGATAGTGGTTGGCACCAAAAATACCACCTGTTTTCCATCAGAAACCGCCTTAAAAGCTGCACGAATGGCAATCTCTGTCTTACCATAACCAACGTCACCACAGACAAGTCGGTCCATAATTTTTTTGCTCTCCATGTCTTTTTTGGTATCTTCGATGGCATGTAACTGGTCGTCTGTCTCCTCATAAGGAAACATTTCTTCAAATTCTTTCTGCCATACCGTATCGGGTCCAAACTGATATCCTTCCTTTGCCTGGCGTTTCGCATATAATTCTACTAATTCCCTGGCAATCTCTTTTACAGCCCCTTTTACTCTGGACTTTGTATTCTTCCATTCCAGCGAATTGAGCTTGTTGAGTTTCGGTTTTTTAGTATCCCCACCGGCATATTTTTGTATCACATCAAGGCCTGTTGCTAGTATATACAACACACCTCCGCCGCCATATTCAATCTTGATATAATCCTTTGTTACTTTATCCACTTCAATTTTCTCTATACCACGGTAGATTCCTAATCCATGATTCTCATGAACAACATAATCACCAATATTTAGGTCATTAAAACTCTGTATCTTTTTTCCATCATATTCTTTTTTCTTACGTTTCTTCTTTTTTTCAGCACCAAAGATATCACTTTCAGATATAATTACAAACTTTATAAGAGGATATTCAAAGCCACGGTGAAGGCTGCCATAAGCAATCATAATCTCACCTTTTTGAATTACCCGCTCCATATCTTCACTATAAAATGCACTCAGTTCATGTTCCCGTAGATCCTCACTTAACCTTTTTGCACGCGTTCTAGATCCAGATAAGAGTAATACACGATATCCGCTTTTCTTCCATTTCTGCAGATCGTTGACAAGGATATCAAAATTATTATTATAAGGATTCACTGACCGAACTGTAAAATCCCATTTTGCTTTTACGGTAAAATGGGTTGCTTTATAATCCATCGTGCTTAATAGTAAGCTGCTCTTATGATTTAATCCGGAAAGCAGTGCCTTGTATCCGTAAATAGCATCACTTTGTCCAGGAAGAATGTATCCCTTCTCAATTCTTCCAATCATTCCTTCTCTAAATTCGGTCTCTACTGCTTCACCCTTTTCTACAATCCTACTGGGTTCATCAATAAAAACAATAGAATTATCGCGGTTGAAATAATCAAAAAAGGAAACGGTATTATCATAAAAATACTTGATAAAACTATCTAAGCCTACAGAGCCTTGGAAGCTAACCAGATTTTCCTTAAATTCTTCAATAATATTCCGGATACGTGCAGCTTCTTCCGTCTTCATCTTATCTCGAAGGCTTTTTACATAGGCATCCTTTTCTTCTTCAATTTTCTTAAGTCCTAGCATCATCCTGTCCGCATCCAATATGATCTCTGCTGCCGGATAGATTCGGAATTTTTCAATACGTTCGATGGATCTTTGACTGCTGATGTCAAAGCTACGGATGGAATCAATATCATCTCCCCATAATTCTATACGATAAGGGCAATCCTCTGTTGGTGGAAATATATCAATGATACCTCCCCGTACAGCAAATTCCCCGGGTCCTTCCACTTGTCCCTGCCTTTCATAACCTAAATGAACCAATTCGGATTGTAGTCTGGTTAAATCCAGAGTCCCGCCTTCTTCTACTGTTATGACCCGTTTCTCAAGGAAACTTAAGGGGAGTATCTTGTCCATTCCACCGTCTAAGGTAGTTATTACTGTAATAGGTTCATTTTCAATTAACCGTCTAAGTATCTTCAAACGATCTCTTACGATTGCATTACCATGAATATCGGCACTATAGAAAATGATATCTTTAGCAGGATACAAAAATACATTTTTATCATATAGCTTATAATCTTGATAAATCTCTTTCGCTTTCAGATCACTATAGGTAATGATTAATTTCCATGGATAACCTTCTCCAAGGCCACTCATGAGATGACATTTTTGTGAGTCAATACAGCCCGTAATTTGTATCGGTATATTTTTTAATGTTAGATTGTCTTTAATATCATTAAATTCTTTTAGTTCCTTCAAAGGCATAGTAAAGGTTTTCATGACATGTCTCCTTTTTATAAAGCCTGTTTGTTTGCATTGCTCTTATTATATATATTCATGGCAGTTTCCATTCCGTCCTTTAAGATGGTTTTAACTGCCTCAGAAGTATTCTTTAAAGCTTCCCTTATTACTGGCTGTTCTTCGTCGTTATAACGGGACAAAACATAGTCTGCAAGATCCCAACCTCTTGGTTTGTCGCCTACTCCGACCTTAATTCTTGGGAATTCCTGTGTTCCTAAGTGGCTGATGATGCTTTTGATTCCATTATGCCCACCAGCACTTCCTTTCGTACGAAGGCGTAATTGACCTACCTCCAAACTGATATCATCATAAATTATAATCACATCCTCTGGTGCCACTTTATAAAAATCTATAAGTTCTCTTACACTCTCTCCACTTAAATTCATATAAGTCTGAGGTTGTGCCAGAATTACCTTCTCGCCTTCCACGTAACCTTTACCGCAAATTGCTTTATGTTTCTTAAAATCCAAAGATATATGGTAATCATCTGCAATTCTAGTAATTGCATCAAAACCTATATTATGCCTGGTTGCCTGATATTCCCTGGTTGGATTGCCTAACCCTATAATAATATGCATGATATTTCATACCTTTCTTTCCCTGTGTTACTTCGCCCTCATGGAAAATATGTTTCCTATTACACTTGAAATTATTTATTTTTATAAAAAAGAGCGCACAATTACACTACACTTACCCTATCCCTAATAGGGTAAGTGCAGCAGGTTTCATATAATAAAACAATTATAATCCATTGACTTTTACATAGCAATAGTTTTAGTTAAAAAGTCAGAACCACCGTTTTAGTAAAGTCGTAAAATAAAAGAGACAAGGAATAAAACATCCTTGTCTAATCGCTCTTAGGTTATTTAGTTTTCAATAAAGGCGATATTTCCCCCGTATATAAAAGTGTCAATCGGTGCATGGCTCGTGTGCAGGCAATATAAAGCAAGCTACTATCATGTTTTGTAAAGTAAGCCGACTTGTTTACATAAGGGACTATAACTTCATCAAACTCTAATCCCTTTGACATCTGTATTGATGTTATCGATATGCCATTTACAAAATGGGTGCACTCCGGCGAAATTAAATGCACATCGTATTCGGGTGATAATTTGTCATAAAGTAATCTAGCCTCATGATTGGTCTTTGTAATAATACCAAGAGAGGAATAAGCTGCTTGGGAAAATGCTTTCATCCTATCCTTTATGTTCATCAACTCATCGCTTTTATTCTTGCACTTAATGAGAGCAGGAGCTTCACCATGGCGCTCTATGGCATCTATTACCCCTGTCTGCTTAATCTGTTTTGCAAAGGAAATAATCTCATAGGTAGATCGATAACTTTTTGATAATTCAACAAATTCAGCATCATCATACAATTGCCGAATATCGTTTAATGTGTGTAAATGGTTGGGGTTGATCAATTGACCATAATCTCCTAAAATAGTTTTTTGACATCGAAACAGTAAATTAATTACTGCGTATTGAACCGGTGTATAGTCTTGCATTTCATCCACAACCAAATGCCGGGTTATTCTGCCCTCCTGCAACCCCTCATAAGCGGCATGTAGATATAGAAATGGGTAAACATCAGCCCACTCTAATGTTTTCTTAGAGGGCATTAATAACATTTCTGGCTTCCCTATATAGTTATAAAACTCCTTATAAAGTGCTAGTGTATTTTTAACTTTCAACATTTTATTTAGGACTTTGAGAATGGTTCTGCTTGTGGGTATATCATCTTCCATGTAATTGTCGGTAACAAAACGATCAAAAATATCATCCGCTAGCATCTGTAAACGCCGTTTAATGGGATATTTATTATATACTTGAAAACGTGCGCTTATAATTTCTGCTTTTACAGAAAATCGCCCGAAAGTATAATCAACAGGTTCAAAAACTATACTGGGTATATGACGAATGAATCCATCCATTTCTTTTAAAAACATTAGCGTAGACTTAAAGCGAATACGCTCTACCCACGCGTTGTCCTGTATTTCTAGTGGGTCTTTGTCCTCTTCAAAATCAATCACACCCTCAAGTTGTACCCTTGCTATATCTGCAAAACTTAGTTCAAACATGGGTTCTTCACCAAGTTCCGGCAGGACATTGGAAATATAATCTCCGAAGACCTTGTTCGGTGATAGTATTGCCACATTGTTTGCAGATAGCCGATCTTTGAATCGATATAGTAAAAAGGCTATTCTATGTAGGGCGATTGAGGTTTTCCCAGAACCGGCTACCCCCTGAATGATTAGTGTACCTGATTTTTCATTTCGGATGATTTGGTTTTGCTCTTTCTGTATCGTAGTAATGATGGATTTCATCTTTTCGTCAGAAGTGTGGCTCAATTCCTGTTGCAAAATATTGTCTTGAATGTTGACGGAACTTTCAATAGCATATTCCAATTTGCCATCCTTTATTTTGAATTGCCTTTTTCGGATTAGTTTTCCTTCTATTCTTCCTAGGGGAGCATCAAAGCCAGCTTCACCAATTTCATAATCATAGTACATACTGGCAATGGGCGCACGCCAATCAAATATCAGTAATTCGTTTTCATAACTGAATGAAAAGCGGCCAATATAGTACTTGTTGGATTCTACACTGTTTTTTTCTCGGAAATCAATTCGGGAAAAATACGGAGAATTTATTAATTTAATAAGTTTATCCCGTATACCTACTGAAAATGCTCCAGAACTATCCATTCGGTTAAGTGCTAATTCATTTTGGAACATTTCATGGGGATCTATTTCTCCGCGGTTTTCTACCATGTACCGTTTAAATTCCATATACTCTTTATCAATCCGATTCACAGTAGCATCGGCTTTTTTTAATGCATCGTTTAGTTTGTGATTGATTTCTTCAAGATGAAGTATTTCATCTTGGAAAAGAATGCTACCCTCTAAATTCCTCATAGGTGTATTTTGGTCGCTCCTGTCAAGCTTTTGTATGTCATCCATTTGCTTTCTCCTTTGGTAATATAAAGCGTTGTGTAGGATAACCGAACTCGACCAGCAACTCGGCCTCTGCAAAACCTAAATCGATAATCTCCTTGCGATGTCCTGTATCTGCTTTGTCACCATCTCTATATGTGGTAATGCTGATGTCCTTTCCTTTTAACAGTTCTCCCATGACCTTATCAAGAAATACTTTCGGAATTCCTTTTTTTCGATAGAGCGGATGGGTCCCCATAAAGTCAATACTTCCAGTTTTGTAAGAAAATAGCATGGCTCCAACAGCGATCTCATTATCTTTTAATATTAACGCCTGTCTGGTTTTGATTCGCTGTTTTAACACCTGAATATACTCATCTTCTTGCAGGTGTGGAAAACCATCAATAACGAGCCGAACTAGATTCATCCAACAAGATATATCCTCTTCCGTTGCGTAATCTATATCCCAATGGAAAATTTCTTCCTTATCAAGCATGTCAAACCCTCCCGTAAATTCAAATTTTGATTGTAACGGATAAAATTTTTCATTTTCCCGATACTTGTTGGGAGGCTGCTTATACATAGCAGTAAAAATGCTAGTAAATGCCTGCTGGCTTTCATACCCTGCTACAAGGGCAATATCAAGGATAGGCTTATCCGAAAAAAGCAACAATTTTGCGGCCTCGGTCAACTTCCGTCGTTGAATATAATCATGGAGGGTAAGTCCAATCGTATTGGTGAACATGCGATGGAGATGATGTTTTGAATAGTGAACCGCGTTTGCTATACTATCTAAATCTATTTTGTCTGTTAAGTGTTCCTCAATATATTCAATGGCTAATTCCACATTCTTGATGCTGTTATGAAACATTCTGTTTGCCTCCTTTCGATTGATACTATACTAATTATACCAAAGGCAGGCAAACAGTTTTAATTAATCTTGCTATTTTAAAACAGGAGTCATTGAACATTGTAAATGGTAAACAATTTCCCTACTTTATACATTTATTCTCTCACTGTTATTTTGGTTTTATAAGTATACGTTTTGCCACCCTGGCATATTTTTGTCGTTATAACCGCAATCCCTGCTTTGCTTGCTGTAATCATGCCATCTTCATCTACGGTCACTACTCCATCCTTATTCGAAGAAAAACTTACCTCGGCACCATGTAACAAATTCTTGACTACCAAAAAAATACTGCTTTTACTCTCCATACTCCTTTTAGTAGCTACAGATGGAAGAACAGGATTCTCTAAACTGATAAAATATGTTTCACCTTGGAATACTTTAAATACTGCATTTCCATCAATATCTACCAAACTGTGGCAGCGAGGTTTTACTTGCTTTTTCTCTTTATCATATCTACTTAAGAACACTGCTCTATCTTTATATTTGGTACTAAGATGCATTGTCAAGGTACCCGTAAATGGCAGCTTTCCTTCCTGTTCAATGTTAAATTTCTTAAGCAGGGTAACTCTGTTTACTTCCTTTTGAGATTTCAGTGCTTTGATAATTGCTTTTTTAAGTTCACTCTTAGACTTTTCACTGGTAACTTCTGTTATCGTTAAATTCACTTCTTCTAACGTATCAATATTGTCTGTAATACTTTTACCGTTAATCGTCCAAGTATAATTACCCATTTGAAATACCAAATCAATATTGGCACCTTTTGCAGCCTTTAGTACCCCGGCATTGATTGGTGTTGGCTTAATAAGATGAAATTCGGCAGTTGGTCTCATGCTGGCGGAAGCAGCAGTCTGGCTACTTAATAGCTGATTAACCGCAGTTATCGCATCCTCCCAATGTTCGGGAGTAATTGATAAGTTTACTCTCGGTGCTTCCAGTGCAAGTGTTGGTGTTGGTATAGTGGAAATCATTCCTCTGCTGGCAACTTCTGTTGATTCTGCAGGCGCACTGGTATTCTCCCCTGCCGCTAATGTGACATGTTTCGCAGCTTGTACTAATTGTACAGATACAGGTTGTACTATTGTACTGAATATAATAAATAAAACTATAAAAAATCTCATAACCAGTGTGTTTGATCTTTGTTTAATTTTCGTTTTTGTAATTATTGATCTCATTATTATCCTCCTCAATTGTTTTTAGGAACTATTTCATCCGTTATAATCCATGGTAATATCTTTTAGATAAAAACATAGCTTGTACATTATATGAAAGATTTTGTGAAAAAATTCATGTTTGTCCTTGTTTTTCTTTATTGGAGTTGTTTTACCATTTCCTTATTAAATAAAAAAGCGTTCGAAATAAGAATAATAATTACTGATTCTTATTTCAAACGCTAACAAACTTCTATTTTTCGTAGGACTTTTCTGCTATCTTATACTTCTTATAAAATGCCTCTGTTGTATATTCCTTATCTCTGATATGATCTCCAAACTCTTCCTCTGACTTAAGGAAATAATCATACAATAACACTTCTTCTCCATTCCAGGTGAGAGGATCATCCCAGGTACAATCTAGGTTGTACCATTTCCCGTTCAATCTAACAATATTCCATCCATGACTTTCGCCGCCCCCTGTGCCGGATATTATTCGGGTGGGAACCCCGGCCTCAGTCAGCATTTTATAAGCCAGGCACATATAACCTTGACAAGTGGAAGTTTTTGTAATCAGGTTGTCATATGCGGAATACTTCTTTAGGGAAGTGTCATAGGAAGCATTCTTCACAATAAAGTCGTGTATTTTCTTAATCTTTTCATAATCCGAAAGCTCTTCAATTTTCCACTTCTGAAATAAAGAATTGATTTTCTTATCCACCGCTGATGTTTCAGCTGGTGTTTCGTTATAGCTAAAGTCGTATGTTATAGTTAAAATATTTCCTAACCCTACAATATGGGCAGCAATGCTTTCTGTATTGTATTTTAAGTAGTCAAAATCACTGGATGTTGATTCATCGTCTATTTCATAAGCCATATTAATTGCTTCTTCGGTAAACCACTCTAAATCATGGGATTTCCCGACAAAGGTAAGTACAATACGTTCTTTTCCTTCCAGCATTGCCTCCCGCACCTTACCAATAAAATACTCCGGACTATCATGTTGAGAAGCCACACCCATCTCAACCACCCATTCTGCCAGATTGTATTTCTCATTTGCATAGTATAACAATATTGCAACTAATACAAATATAAAAAGCATTTTAATCAATTTTTTCATATTTTATTTCCAATCGAATCTAATTTTTATAAGTAGGACAGACAGAAAAATTACTCTATCTCATTATACACCTAATTTTTAGTTCTAACACACGCTCCATTATCTATTTTGTATATAAAGAATTATCATTAAATAAACGGATCAAGTTCTACAATATGTTTTAGACTATAGAAAGCTTTTCTAGTAATTATTTAAGTATTTTATTAATATTCTTAAATATTTTTTGAAATTATTAGATCATATTTACGAACCTTAATATCTTTGCTATAATTGCTTAAATTATTAACGAAGGGGGGCTGTTTTTATGGATCAAACAGACTTAAATATTCTCAACGTCATGAAGCAAAACAGCAGGGCTTCTGTATCCGAAATCAGCAAACGTGTCAACCTATCGATTCCAGCTGTATCTGAAAGAATCCGTAAGTTAGAAGAAGCTAATGTTATAGAACAATATACCATTAAGATCAATCGTAAAAAAATGGGTTACAATTTATTGGCCCTTATATTTGTATGTATTGATCAGACCGCTCATATCGATAATTTCCGGACTAAAATTATTGAATTCCCCGAAGTAATGGAATGTCATCATATGGCCGGGGAATATGATTACCTGTTAAAGGTACTCGTAAAAGACAGCAGTGAATTAGAATATTTCCTCAGTAAACAGTTAAAATCTATCCAAGGTGTTTCAAAGTCTAACTCCATGATTATCTTATCAACATTAAAAGAAAGCGATAACAGATAGGAGAAACTCTATGATTATAAAAGGATTACGTTTCGGCATGTTGTTACAGCTTGCTGTAGGGCCAATCTGCTTATTTATTTTTCAGACTGCTGCTATTTCCGGCTTTGCCGCTGCATTCACAGGCGTTTTAGGTGTAGCCCTTATAGATGGATTATTTATAGTAGCCGCTATAGCCGGTGTAGGAATTTTATTAAATAAATATAAGTCATTTAAGAAGGTTCTTCAATTATTTGGTGCTGTAGTATTAATGCTTTTTGGTTTAAATAGTATACTCGGTACATTACATATTACAATATTTCCAAGCATAACACTTCTAGGAACGCAAAATATTAATATAATTTTCTTAAAAACTATATTCCTAACTTTATCAAACCCCTTAACCATCCTATTCTGGGCAGGTGTTTTCTCAACAAAAATGGCAAAAGAAAGCATGAAAAAACAAGAGATGTACCTCTTTGGACTGGGTGCTGTTCTTTCAACTATCGTCTTCTTAACCCTAATCGCTGTTTTGGGACATTTTATAAAAAATTTCTTGCCGCTAAACATAATAAATTACCTCAACGTTTTCGTCGGATTTGTATTAATATTCTTTAGCATCCGAATCGTTGTGAAGGCTTATGCATAAGGATTCAAAAAATACAAATAAATCTCTTGAATTTAGTGTTTTGGCTTTCACACACATAGAAAGGGTATGTCCCCTCCACTACTGATTTCGTAAAGTCAGACATACCCTCATTTTGTTAATACATTAACATCTTCATTATAATTCCATTAATAAAAAAGCATATTTTACTTATTCGATATCATCTTCTTCTGTTGCTGCAACAGAGTAGTTTTCTAAAATAATCTTCTGAATCTTATCTCTGGTTTCAGAGTTAATTGGATGTGCAATGTCGCGATACTCCCCATCACCTGCTTTTCGGCTAGGCATTGCGATGAATAAACCTTTTTCACCTTCAATTACCTTAATATCATGCACTACAAATTCATTATCAATTGTAATAGATACTACCGCTTTCATTTTTCCCTCTTTTGTTACTTTACGTACACGCACGTCTGTTATCTGCATCTTGTTTATCTCCCTTCAATGTTTATCCTTTGTTGTCTAAATTGTAAATCTATTGCTTTTTTCTACAACAATTTTAACTTGTCCATTCTCTCCAATATGTCTTGAATTTGCCCGTATGGAATTCCGGCTTTCTACAATACAATTTTCGATATGGGTGTTATCCCCTATATATGCTTCATTTAAAATAATGGAATTCTTTATAATACAATTATTTCCTATGTAGACCTTCTTAAATAACATGGAGTTCTCTACCACTGCATTAATGATACAGCCACTGGATATCAGACTGTTCTTAACATAAGAACCCTGATTGTATTTTGCTGGAGGTAAATCCTCTATCTTTGAATAAACATCCGGATATTCCTTGAAGAAAAAATCTCTTATATCTTTCTTGAGAAAATCCATATTTGTTTTATAATACGAATCTACCGTAGCAATATTGCTCCAATAACTATCTAGTTCATATGCATATATCTTTTTAAGATTCTTATAGCGGATTAAGATATCTTTTACAAAATCAAACCTTTCCTCTTCTGCAGAAGTTTCAAGCAATTCGATTAATAAACGCCGTCTGATTACATAGATTCCGGTAGAAACAGTTTCTGTAGTTGCTACCACTGGTTTTTCTTCAAATTCTGTGATTCTACCATCTTCATCAGTTTGTATTACACCAAATCGATTAACATCCGCACTGTTTAATTGTTTACTGACTATGGTGATGTCTGCACGCTTGGCAATATGATACTCCAGAACTTTATTGTAATCCAGCTTATAAACACCATCACCAGAGGCGATTACAGCATATGGTTCATGGCTATTCTTCAAGAAGCTGATATTCTGTAACATGGAGTCTGCTGTTCCCCGATACCAAAAACTATTATCTGCAGTTATGGTTGGCGTAAATACAAATAACCCTCCCTGTTTTCTACCAAAGTCCCACCACTTGGAAGAATTTAAATGCTCATTCAAAGATTTTGCATTATACTGAGTAATTACAGCAACTTTTTGAATGTGAGAATTGGACATATTACTTAATGTAAAGTCAATTGCACGGTAACTTCCACCAACAGGCATGGCAGCAATTGCTCTTTTATTTGTCAATTCCTTCATTCTATTGCTGTTGCCGCCTGCAAGTATAATCCCGATTGCTCTCATATTCTGTCACCTGCCTTAATTAAAGTCTCACCACTTTTAAGTATTCCATCGATATAGTCCTCCGGTACAGTTATGCCAGAAATAGCTGTATTCTTACCAATCACTACCTGTGCAGGAATCTGACTGTTTTCAGCAACGGTAACTAATCCGAAGGAATAGATGTGTGGAGCAAGTTTATTCGGTTCCTCATCACCAATACCCAATTTAGAACCAACACCTATTATGGCGCCTTCTGCAATGATCGATTTATAAATTTCACAACCTTCTTCTATGGTAGCCGCTTTCATAATGATGGAGTCCCTAACCACTACACCCGGACCGATATATACACCGGATCCTATAACAGAGTTATGTACTTCTCCATATATTTCTGAACCTTCTCCTATAATTGCCTTGTCTATGGTCGCAACATCAGCAATATATTGTGGAGGAATGGTGTCACTCTTCGTATAAATCTTCCAGAACTCCTCGTAGAGATTAAATTCTGGTATCAAGTCTATTAATTCCATATTGGATTCCCAGTAGGAACCTAAGGTACCGACATCTTTCCAATACCCGTTATACTCGTAAGCAAATACACGGTCTCCTCGCTCATGGCAATAAGGAATAATATGTTTACCAAAGTCACATCCTTCTTGCTCTGACAAAGTTACCAAAGCTTCTTTAAGTATCTTCCAGGTAAAAATGTAGATACCCATAGATGCTAGATTACTTCTTGGGTGATCCGGTTTTTCTTCAAATTCAATTATTTTTTTATTCTCATCTGTAATTACTACTCCAAACCGATTCGCCTCTTCCATTGGTACCGGAATGGTTGCCAACGTAATATCTGCATGATTCGATTTGTGAAAATCCAACATCACTTCATAATCCATTTTGTATATATGGTCACCGCCCAGAATCAATACATATTCCGGATTGTAATATTCCATATACTCCAGGTTCTGAAAAATGGCATTGGCAGTTCCAGTATACCATTCGCTGCTTTTACTCTTTTCATACGGTGGGAGAATGGATACCCCCCCAATATTCCGATCCAAATCCCACGGAATACCTATTCCAATATGAGTATTCAACCTTAATGGCTGATATTGAGTTAAAACCCCTACGGTATCTACTCCTGAGTTGATACAATTACTTAGTGGAAAATCAATGATACGATATTTTCCACCAAACGCAACCGCTGGTTTTGCAACATTTGTGGTTAGTACGCCAAGTCTAGAACCTTGTCCACCCGCAAGAAGCATCGCTATCATTTCTTTTTTAATCATGTAATCACCTCTTGTTGTTGAATTTGTCATTATTATATCATTCTTTCTCCCAAATGTGAACAAATTTTACAAAAATTTGTTATTATTTATACTTAATATGGTAAAGCAACTTATTAATCCTACCTAATCTACTCTGTCTTCCTTGGTCAAGGTGCAAAATAAACAATTGTTCCATATTATATAGGTATGCCGAAATTTTAATTGTAATTTTAAAGGAAATGTTTATAATAGCTAATAGACAGTTATAATATTTATATCTCAACATTTATAAAAATAATGATAAAAGATAGGAAGTGTAGGTTAATGTATAAAATTAATTTTAGCAATCCAATAAAGATTCATTTTATTGGAATTGGCGGTATTAGTATGAGCGGCTTAGCAGAGCTTTTACATACTATGGGATTTCAGGTACGTGGTTCAGACTCGAAATCAAGCAAAATAACAAAACACTTGGAAAGTCTAGGAATTACTATATTATATGGACAAAGACCTTCAAATATAACTCCTGATTTGGACTTAGTTGTATATACCCCAGCCGTAAAAAAAGATAATCCAGAATATCAGGCTGTTATAGAGGCAGGAATCCCAATTATTGATCGTGCTGAACTTGTAGGTCAGGTTATGCTTAATTACAGTAATTCCATTGCTGTAGCAGGTACACATGGCAAAACAACAACCACCTCTATGTTATCACTCATATTATTGGAAGCCGGAATGGATCCTACTATATCCGTAGGTGGCATCCTAGATAATATAGGTGGAAATATTCGAATCGGCAAATCTGAACACTTTATAACAGAAGCTTGTGAATATACCAATAGCTTTTTAAAATTTAATCCTAGCAGAAGTATTATCTTAAATGTGGAAGCAGAGCATTTGGATTTTTTTAAAGATCTTGATGATGTTCGAAATTCTTTCCGAATGTTTGCTGATCGTCTACCAAAAGGCGGAATGTTAATTATTAATGGTGATATCGAAAATGTAGACTATTTTACAAAAGATCTTCCATGCTCCTTTATCACTTACAGCACTCTTTCAGACAAACCATCGGCTCCTGGTGTGAAGGTACATTATAGTGCTGCTAATATTACATTTGATGAATTTGGCTATGGTAATTATGATTTACTGGAAAATGGCAACCTGTTAGCACATATAAAGCTTAGCGTCATTGGTATCCATAATATATCTAATTCTCTTCCTGCAATTGCTTTAGCCAGAAGCTTAAACGTTCCGCTTGACATCATTCAAAAGGCATTGCTAACTTTTACTGGTACAGAGCGTCGTTTTCAGTATAAAGGAAAGATTGGAGGAGTAACTGTAGTCGATGATTATGCACATCATCCAACCGAAGTTACTGCAACTCTAACGGCTGCTAAAAATTATCCCCATGCTACCACCTGGTGTGTATTTCAACCACATACTTACTCGAGAACAAAAGCTTTTTTAAAGGATTTTGCTAACGCATTAGCACTTGCAGATAAAATCGTACTGACAGATATCTATGCTGCTAGAGAAGTAAATCCAGGAGATATTTCTTCCAATGATTTGCGAAATGAATTAGTAAAATTAGGTAAGGAAGCTTACTATTTCAAATCTTTTGATGAGATTGAAAACTTTTTATTGCTAAATTGTACAAACGGCGACTTGTTGATAACTATGGGCGCCGGAGACGTTGTTTCCATTGGAGAATCCTTGTTAGGCGAATAGTTATCCACATTATCCACAACCTTATCAACATTTTACATGTGATTTGGTTGTGGATTTTTTAGTTCACATAATAATTTTCTACTCTGATAGACTAACGAAACTATAGTTATTGATTTTTATCACTTTCAACCGTTTTTTACATAATTTTACATCATGCTTACTGGTTTTTATCCACACAGTCCACACTATCCACAAATTCAATAGGTTCCGCTTTTCCAGTAAAAAAGCCTATTTCTTTATAAATTTTACTGTGTTATAATGACCGTGACGAAACGAACTGCAACTAAGATGTGAGGTTATAAACATGAGTAAAATAGTATTAAATTCAAACAGTGGATCACAAGCCACTGTAATACCGAATCTATTTATAGATAATTATATGCCTTCTGCAAATGGAGCATATGTTAAAGTATATCTGTATCTACTTCGGTGCATCTTAAGTACTGACGATATTGAGATTTCTATTTCCGCCATTGCAGATCGTTTGGATGATACCGAGAAGGATATTATCCGCGCACTGTGTTACTGGGAAAAGATCAATCTAATTAGTTTAGTACGTAATACCAACAATCAAATAATTTCTATTACTTTAAACGATATTTTTAAAGCAAATTCTGAACAGGAGGATTCCGATGCAAAAAATGCACGATCGGATACGCCTACTGTGGCTTCCGGTATTGTAGACGAAACATCTGCCGCAAGGATGGACATTGTTGAGTCTGCTCCAATCGTTAACCGCAAATTTGACAAACCCAATTATTCTGAAGCACAAATTAAACAACTTACAACTACAGATGAAGTAAAATGGATGTTAAATATCATTGAAATTTATCTGGATAGATTAATTAAACCAATGGATCTTCAGTTAATTCTCTACTTGTATGAAAGCCTCGGTTTCTCAGCAGAATTAATTATGTATCTTTATGAATACTGTGTATCAAAGAATAAAAAGAACCCTGCCTACATAGAAGCTGTCGCCCTGTCCTGGGCAGAAGAGGGTATCGATACCGTCGAGAAAGCAGAGGCTGCAACGGTACTTTATAACAACAATTACAATGCAGTCAACAAGGCATTCGGTCTTAACCGTGCCCCCGGCAATGTAGAAAAACAATATATTAATAAGTGGCTGCACAAATATGGCTTTCATATTGATATTATTGTAGAAGCCTGTAATCGAACCATTCTGATGACACAGAAACCCGATTTTAAATATGCTGATAAGATATTAGAGAATTGGTTTAAGAAAGATGTTAAGGAATTAAGTCATATATCTCGGCTAGATGAAGAACATTCGAAATTTGTTGCTGCAAAGGCAAACAATAATAACTCTAACGCGGTTCCAAAGCCTTCTGCAAATAATCGTTTTAATGCGTTTCCTCAAAGAACCTATACGGAAGAAGACTATTCTTCGATGGAGCAAAGGCTTTTACGCAAACAATAAAATCAATTTGTATGATATAACGATACATAAAGGAGATTGAGGGCATGGCCTTAAAGAATTTTCAATATAATAAGATTTTGCGGGACTATGATAACAAACAATTGCAGAATAAGCATAACCTTAATATCCGAATTGAAGAGGTTTACAATTTAATTCCTGAATTAAGAGAAATAGATGATGAAGTGATCAACTGCTCTATACACAGCGCCAAATTACTCTTAACCGGAAATGACACTGCATTAGCAAGCCTTAAGAAGGTTACCGATGCTGCCTGCAGCAAAAGAGTCAAACTATTAGTTTCCCATGGATATCCTGAAGATTATTTACAGCCAACCTATCATTGTGTGGATTGTAAAGATACCGGATATATTGACAATGAGAAGTGTCATTGTTTTAAACAGGCAATTGTAGATATTGTATATTCCCAATCTAACATTAAGGCTGCTATTGCAAGAGAGAATTTTTCTTGCTTCTCCTATGATTATTATTCCGAGGACTTCGTAGACCCCAGTACAAAACTGACCCCAAGAGAGAATATTAAAAAAGTAGTTGAAGCGTGTAACCGATATATTGAAACCTTCGGTAAGGAGTTTCAAAACCTTCTTTTATATGGTAATACCGGTGTGGGTAAGACCTTTTTAGCAAATTGTATAGCAAAAGAGCTCCTCGACCGGGCACATACCGTAATTTACCTAACTGCCTTTCAGCTTTTTGATATACTGGAGAAGAATAAATTTGGCAAAGGGGAAGAAAACTACGAATTTCAGAATCAATTTGACTATATTTTAGACTGTGATTTGCTCATTATTGATGACTTAGGGACTGAATTAAATAATTCCTTTGTTAACGTTCAATTATATCTATGTATTAATGAACGATATCTTAGACGGAAATCAACCATAATATCAACCAATCTTTCATTGGATAATATTAATACCATTTATAGTGAAAGAGTTTTTTCACGTATTGCTAGTAATTATGCCCTTTTAAAAATAGTAGGGGAAGATATTCGATTAAAGAAATTATTTTAAACCGTTTTGCGCTTTGTTTATGATTAAGCCTTGACGAACCAAATGGATAATGGTATAACTTTTAGTGGACATTTTACCATTAACATTAACAAATATCATTGGAGGACAAGAAGATGCCACAACAAGAAACAAATCTAGAAACGATTCCTGTAGGTACCTTGGGTATAATAGCACTAGAAAGCAGTAAAACTTTGGGACAAAAAGTAAATGATTATATTGTAGAATGGCGCAAGGCAAGAGACAACGAACATAAATCTACAATTGCATTTGCAAAATACCAGCGCGAATCCTACCTTTTAGAAGCATCTTGTCCAAGATTCGGAACAGGCGAAGCAAAAGGTGTAATTAAAGAATCTGTTCGTGGTTCTGATTTATACTTACTTCTGGATGTATGTAATTACAGTTTAACGTACAACGTTTGTGGATATAACAATCACATGTCTCCAGATGACCATTATCAGGATTTAAAGCGAATCATTGCAGCTGTTGGCGGTAAAGCCCGCAGGATTACCGTAATTATGCCTTTCTTATATGAAAGCAGACAGCATAAACGTAGTTCCAGAGAATCCTTAGATTGTGCTCTAGCATTACAGGAATTAACCAATATGGGTGTAGAAAGTATCATAACATTCGATGCTCATGATCCTCGAGTACAAAATGCAATTCCTCTCAAAAGCTTTGAAACCGTTCAACCAACCTATCAGTTTATTAAAGCTTTACTTAAGAATGTCCCAGATCTTACCATCAATTCTGATCATATGATGATAATCAGTCCGGATGAAGGTGGAATGAGCAGAGCAATTTATTTTGCTAATGTGCTTGGATTAGATATGGGTATGTTTTATAAACGCCGCGATTATGCAACCGTTGTCAATGGACGTAATCCTATCGTAGCTCATGAATTCCTCGGAACTGATATCGAAGGCAAAGACATGTTGATCATTGATGACATGATATCTTCCGGTGAAAGTATGATAGATGTAGCAAAAGAATTAAAGAGAAGAAAAGCTGGAAGAATCTTCATTGCATGTACTTTTGGATTATTTACCAATGGATTAAGCAAATTTGATGAAGCTTATGAACAAGGATTAATACACCGCGTATTGACTACAAACCTGGTGTATCAGACAGAAGAATTATTATCCAAACCTTACTACATCAATGTTGATATGAGTAAATACATTGCTTTATTAATTGATACCCTGAATCATGATGCTTCTATTAGTAAATTACTAAGCCCTACGGAACGTATTCAGAATGTTTTGAACCGTTATAAGAAGTAGTTGGGGTTTTGTACTATAAATTCTATTGTAGGTATTGATAACAAGAGGCTTCGTAGTTATATATGAAACGAGTTTTTCAGTTGCTATGACATTTTCTGCCTCGTGTTCGCTTTAATCAGACAACAAAAACAGTTGTCTGCTCAAATCGTACACGAGGCAGAAAAAGTCGCCGCAAACGAAAAACTCTTTTTTCATATATAACCACAAATCCTCTTGTTTCTCTAGTCTATTGATAGAATTTATAGACAAAACCTTATAATTATCACTATACTTCTTGGATGTTTCTAATTTATATGAGCACTTTTTATACTCTTTTAATCGCATTAATCATCATTATGCAAGTAATCCATAACACCTTGCCAAAGGATATTCTTATATAGGATATTTTCTATCTTGGCGGGCTCTTTCAGTGCTCTCTCACTCATTTTTCTTAAGTCAAATCCATCTTTTAAAACTGAAAACTTCAGTATTTTTGGTGCTAGTGCATTACAAGGACAATTATAGATGCATTTTAAACACCACATACAATGGAATCCAAATTTAGGAGTTTCATTTGCCATTCTAATATTTTTTTGAGGGCAGTCACGAATACATAGTCCACACTTGTTACAGGTTTGTGAAGCTCGAATAGATGCACCAAAAAATCTTGCACCCAAATGCTCTCCCTTTCCTATTACTGCCATAATCTTATCCTGAAATTTAGGGGAAGTTATTCTTTTCTTTCCTGATAAAATATCTTGGATAATATAGCTTACCTTTTCTGGTAAAGCGGTTAATAATGCAAAATTCAATTCTTGCTCTGCTTGGATAGCAAAATTTGATGGCATAACAATCATTTTTTCATATATCAGATGATAGCCTTTCCTTTTTAATATTTGCTTGCATCGAACACGGCATGCCGTATTCGGAGAAATCTCTCCTCCCCCAGAGACTGAAATGATAACTGCTGATGTATTCTTAACTCTCTGGAGATTATTAACCCATGTTTCAGCGATAGGAGCCAACCGAAACGCATACACAGGTGAAAAAATGATAAGCAGGTCGGTCTTTTGGGCATCAAGTTTCTCACAAGCAGGCATGTTAACCTTTGTAACTTCTGCTCCCAACTTTGTCAGCTGTTCTTCAAAACAATCACAAACTGCTCTTGTACAACCTGTCCCTGAAAAATAAGCCAACATTACCCTTTTTGGTATGTTTCGAACTTCCATAGCGTAACCCCCCGTTACTTCTACAAATCCTCTAATTACTCTTTTGATAAGGACCCATTATATTTAACCTTTTATATTATTTGTAGTGGATTCTTTTATATATCTCTTTGAGTTCTTTCTTAAACTCTTCTTTTGTTCTTTTGTCTCTGCCCATTCCATTATAAAATTTATTTGCTCTTTGTCTTCTTCATAACGTTCATCTGGGGATAGCATTTTGACTTTCCTTTCTTAAGTATTTGATATTTCTAACGTTAATAGTATTACATTTTTAGAAGATTTCGAGTATAGAAATTTTTAGGATTTTTGATACATTTTAGTTATTCCAAGGGTCTTTTCCAGTCCAAATATCCTCATTCGGCAGTTCCTCATAAGTTTCTGTGTCAGGAATGGTGGAATCTATGTCAGATGGAAGTTCTTCCAAAGGATAATCATATTCTTGGTCGAAATCCTCAAACTCAGGTTGCTGATTCTCAAAATCCTCCCAATCAATTTCTTGACCATCATCATTCACTTCCCAACCATCTTCGACCCCTGATGGACTTAGTTGCTCGTCATTAGAGATATTTTCTTCCGTAATAATCGGTTTTTTTCTTACCTTGGGAATTGTTTCTTGTGGTTTTGGTGTCGGTTCTTCTTTCACTCGATCCTTAAATCCTGCAAACTCTTTACTCTTTAGACCCTTGTGAATCTGATTCATATAATTTTTCCATATGGTTCCTGGGAAGCTGGCACCTGACAACTCCTGCATTTTCTTTGGCATATCATAACCTACCCAAACACCGGTGGTATAATAGGGGGTATAACCAACAAACCATCCATCCTTCTTATCGCTGGTTGTTCCCGTCTTTCCTGCACTGGTCATATTTTCCAGCCGCATTCCTCTTCCTGTACCATTCTCGACTACTCCCTTCAGGATATCTGTCATTATTCTAGCAGCGTTCTTTTCATATATCCTTTTCTTTGTTTCATCTTCATCCACAATAACCTTACCTTGTGCATCCAATATTGAGATAATACAAGTTGGTTTTCGGTAGATACCGTCGTTTTCAAGTGTGGCATACGCTGCGGTCATTTCCAGGGGACTGACTCCTTTGGTAAATCCCCCCAGAGAAGCTGCGGGATAATAATCGTTACTATTAATCTTAGCAAAATTCATCTCCAGCAGGTAGGATAAACCAACTTTAGGTGTGAGCTCTTGAAATAATTGCCACGCAATGGTATTGGAAGATAATTCAACTGCTCTTCTTATCTTCATTTTTCCATAATAGACACCAGAGGCATTCGTAGGACCATCCTTTATGGCTTTGTCTTCCATTATATCGTTTGGATAATACCCTTTTTCAAATAGAGGAGCATAAATAATCAATGGTTTTATTGCACTACCCGGCTGACGATAGCTTTGATATGCCCGATTTAAGGTGTATCCATTCCTTTCCTGATATCTTCCTCCAATAATAGCTACAACTTTACCGGTTTTATTCTCTATGGAAACGGCCGCTCCCTGTAAGGAATAGATACCCTCTTTATTCTTCTTTGTATAATCTTTTAATGTAGTATCGATTGACTCTTGTAAGATTTGCTGTTTCTTAGGATCGATCGAAGTATAAATACGGTATCCTTCATAATATAAGGATTTTTGACACCTATTATATGCTTCCGTATATTCCAGTTCATATTCTTCCCGATCTGCATTGTTCTTGAATTGGTTACGAAACTCAAATCCCTGCTGTTCCATCAATGATCTTGCAGCGCAATAGAATACAAATGTTTCAACATAATTGTTCTTTCCGACCTTTACCTGGACAATCTCTATATCCTCATTCTGTGCCGCATGAAATTCCTCGATTCCTATAGAACCATCTTCATACATTTGCGTTAGAATACGGTCACGACGTTCTTTGGTCTTATCCGGATTCTCCATAGGATCATAGGTAGTAGGGTTATTGGGAATCGCACATAAAAATACTAATTGGGATAAACTAAGTTCATCTACATTTTTACTGAAATATCCCTTACTTGCTGCCTGTATACCATAAAAACCATTTGCAAAATAAATATTATTCAGGTAGAATTCCATAATTTGGCTCTTGCTGTACTTCTTCTCCAGTTCAATTGCTATAAATATCTCTCTAAATTTACGTTCCCAAGTTACTTCATTTGATAAAAATATATTTCGAGCCAGCTGTTGGGTAATCGTACTCGCACCTTGTGTAATGGTTCCTTTGTTCTTAAGTAACGCTATCATGGCTCGGATATTGGCTTTTACGTCGACTCCACCATGGGAGAGAAATTTTTTATCTTCTATAGATATCATCGCATTTATTACATACTCTGGAATATTCTCAATATCAAGGTAATAGACATCTTTCTCTCCTTTTAGTACAGAGATTAGATCCCCATTTACATCATAAACCAGACTGGTTTCCATCTGCCTAAATGTATCTTCATTTGATTCCCATACTAGTTTTTTAGCATCATCTTCTAACTGTTTGAACGTTTTTCCGTATTTAAAGTTGAATATTAACACTACAGTTAACAGCATAAGAGAAAGCACTAAGAAAATAACAAGAAATGTCCACAATACCCCTCTTTTGATCTTTTTTCCTATGCTTTTTGAAGCATTGCTTTTCGAAGCATTATTGCTCGAGAGATTCGGCTTCCTTTGCTTTTTTCCTTTTTGTTTTATTTCTTTTTGTTTTTTCCCTTTAACTGCTGATTTCTTTGTTGGC
This sequence comes from Bacillota bacterium, assembly GCA_023443225.1. Taxonomy (GTDB): domain Bacteria; phylum Bacillota; class Clostridia; order Lachnospirales; family Lachnospiraceae; genus Anaerocolumna. The sequence goes on along the minus strand of JAEZVF010000098.1, from coordinate 184,521 downwards.
ATATGCATTCCTTCCTATCAGCCACTACAACTTATTCTGCTGATAAGTCTATATAATGGTATTTCACTCTCATTTGATCCAATACTTCTTTCTCTCTATTATGGCAGGTAAATACTATCACTTGTCCTTTGTTTTCGTTCACCAGTGTTTCCAACGCCGCTTTTGTTCTAAAATCGTCATATAATGCAAAACAATCATCCAGTATGATAGGCATAAAACCTTCCCCATAAACCATATCTGCGATACTTAACCGCAAGGATAGATACAACTGATCTATTGTTCCCGAACTCAGTTTATCTAATACAACATAATTATCTTTTTGCCCAACTTTAATGTTTAGTTTTTCATCTACTTTTACATCGTTATATTTCCCGTTTGTTATCTCTTTCGTCAGTTCAGATATCTTCCGGTTTAGCTTTCCTCCAAAGCTGTCATGAATTTCAATTGACAAAGTATGAATTGTCTCCATTGCCAGTGTAATGGCCTCGGACTCTTGTTCCATTTCCACTTTCCTTTGAAGTAATTCTTTCTGTTGAGCTTTCTTCTCTATTAGATTTTCTTCTTCACTGACATACTTATCTGCAAGTTCTTCCAATTCCCACTTCATTTTCTCCCTTTGCAGTTGAAAGGATTGATACTCTTTTATTGCTGTATCCTGATGCTCTGCTAACTGCTGTTTCATTTGTCCAATATTGTGTTCTAATCTGCACATTAGTGAGCCACTTAGTTCTTCTCTTCCACTTCTATCCATCGAAAGAACATCTGGTGTACGGTAGATGTAATCGAATATTTCCTCCTTTAATAACGATAATTTCTTATCCAGAACAGCGATTTGATCCTGATATTCTATAATCAAGTTAGTCCTATGTTCCATGGACAACTTATGACTTAATAATTCCTCTAGTCTTTTCCTTAACCCATGTTCATCTGATTGCGCTAAGATTGCCTTTATTTCTGCTTGATAATCCTGAATATGCTGCTCATAATCATGAAGTTCCTGTACATATTGATGTTGTTTCTTTTGCCGGGCATGAGATAGAAGTCTAAGAACTATAAGGCTAAGGATTCCTACCCCAGTACATACCACTGCCGGAAGATAATTTTTAACCACAAAGAAAATTAAGCCTGCGGCTATTGCTATTACAGGGATAAGATACGCCACCAATTGTTTTATTCCTCTGCTATGAAGGCCCCAGCCGTATCTTTGTCCTAATTGCGCTTTTTTACTTTCTTCACTTGCAATACAGGATTTTAGTGTTTCCAGTTGCTCAAGGTTACTTTTTATTTTATTATATTCTTTTTGACTCTTTTCACTTTCCTGTAACTGTAACTTTACCTGTTCTAATTTCTCCTTTAGATCTAATTTCAAATTAAAGTTCTCACAATAACTACTGTATTTTTCACGTATCACGGGGAAATGCTCGAGATGTGTTTTATATTCATTTACGGTAGTAAATTTATATGCTCCATCCATCAGCCAATCTGCTAGTTCCACCTTCCTGCGCAGTTCTATCTCCTTCACAGTAGTTTCTTCTAATTGGCGGCTTAACCTGTCCAGCTTGTCTTCATAACCCATAAGTTCAACTATCTCTTCTTCCAGTGACGCAAGCTTCTTAGGAATCTGCATCGTATCCATTCCTTTTTTCTTCTCTTGCAGATAAGCTAATGCCTTTGTAACGTCCACCTCTTTGCTTTTCGTCAAAGTAAGATTTGTAATATAATTTCTAAGTTCTTGTACCAGCTCTTGATCCGTCTTTGCCTTTCGCTGTTCTATACTTATGGTGTTGCGGTAGCCCGCTTCCGTTAGCCCCCCATACAAATCAGTTAATTCCTCAGGCTTAAGGTTTAATTCTCTCCCTGTTTCTATGTCCAAAACAGAAAGACCTTTTGTGCTTTTATCAAAATTCCTGATGATACGATACGACTTTCCATTCACCGTAATATCCATACTTCCATGATAAGCTCCCGGAGTATCCCAAGGCTGATATTTCAGATAGGTATCATCCTTAGATGCTCGCCCTCGTAATTTCTCAATACCAAACAACATGCCTCGGATAAAAGAATGAATCGTAGATTTGCCGGCCTCATTATCTCCGTAAATCAGGTTGATTCCTTCCTCTAGCTTAATCTCTTTATTATGAAATTTACCAAAATGATTCAGGTATAATTTATCGAATCTCAATTTTCTTCTCCTTACCTTATTTTGAGTGTCATAAGGCCTGCCGTTTATAGCTTTGCACCCAGTAGAGCTTCCATTCCAAAATACAGTGCTTTCTGTGCAATCGTATCCTGTTCTGCCTCTTCACGTATCCTTTTAATAAATAAACCAATGATATTATCCTGATTTTCCTGATACAAAGCATCAAAATCATAATCCGGTATTGTATGATCCTCTACTTCAAACACATTTCCCAATCCCATCAAATCTTCTTTTGAAAAAAGAATATCCACGTCCCTCAAACCTGTTAAATCAAAGGAATAAATATGTTCCTTTCCATATTCTTGTATTTTGGATTTTGCCAGGTCCTGCACTGCACCATTCGTCATATTAGGGCTGACTGGTAAATCGATTTTGTAATACTGCCTTACCGAGTTTGGTACAAAAGATATCCGAATAGAGGAGGTATCGCTTGTTTTTTCAATCTCACCCAAGATATAACCTCGTTCCCCATTCTCATTCTTATCCAAGGGTTCTAAGGATCCGGCATATGCCATTCGTTCTCCAAAAATTTCTGGCTTGTGTATATGTCCCAAAGCTATATAATCAAATCCATTTTCTTGCACTGATTTTCTGTCTATTGGTACATTCTTTTCATCTCCGGCATGTGCAAGAAGGATATTGATTCTTTCTTCACACCCTGGGTAAACCTTATCATACCTTGCTTCTGTGATATCCCTAGTATGATAACTGAAGCCATATACTTCAGTATTGATATCTTCCAGGTAGATACTATCTAATGCTTCTTCCCGTAGCAAATGCACGTGTTCAGCCCAGGAAAAATCTATATAATTCGACCTAACACCAATATAGTCATGATTTCCTGCGATCAATACTACCTGTGTGTATTTTAATTTTTGAAAACAATAGTTTACTTCCTTCAATTCACGAATTAATGGCTGTCTATGAAATAAATCACCGGCAATTAACAGAAGGTCAATTTGCTTATCGTTACATATATCTATAATTCTATTAAAACTTGACAGAATCTCCTTTTCCCTCTGTACTCCCCAGGGATATGCTGCGTCCGGTCTGGCACCGATGTGTACGTCTGCTATATGTATAAATTTCAACTTCTCAACTCCCCACTAAATCTTCTTTTCGTCGTATGTAATCAATAATAAGCATTAAAAGTATGATTTACAATAAAGTAATTGTAACATTTCTTGTTCTCACTTACAACTTAGAGATTACATTACCCTTTCCATAAAGTTACACTATCTTTTTATAAAATAAATGATAAAGTGTTTAATGTAGGATATGTTATTCATGACTTGAATTCACAGTTGAAAGGATGTATACAATGCAAGACACAAAGAAATGTAAATATTGTAAATCTGATATCTCTAAAGATGCGAAATTATGCCCTGTTTGCAAAAAGAAGCAAAGCGGGAAACTAAAATTCGTTATAATCGCTATTATAGCAATTGCCATTATTTCTGCTCTTACCAATGAAGATAAGGATTCCACAGATAAAACCAATACACCATCAACCGCAGAAGATACTATGGAAGATGTTAAGGTAACCGATACTGTTGAGGAAACAGCCACTATAGAGGAAACAGCGGAAGAAATTACAGAAACGAAAGAAGCAGAACAGCAAGAAGCAGTTGCGGAAGCTTTTGAAACCACATTAAGTTCTGGCCATTATACCTCTGGCATTGATTTCCCAAGTGGAACATATACGATTGTTGCTACTGATGGTAGCGGTAACGTAAGTTCCTCCAATATGTTTTCCGGAGGATTAAATGAACTTATGGCTAAGAAAGCTGATGATATGTATATTTCCGAATTTAAAAATGCTAAGTTAGAAGAAGATACTGTATTAAGTATTGGTGGTAATCTTACGGTAAAGCTTACTACGAAAGCAGCTGATACTGCAGGTATGACCTCTCGAAACAACGAAGCAACCGAAGAAGTGGAATTGTCCAGTGGTAATTATGTTGCCGGCACTGATTTTACTTCTGGTGTATATGACATTATCCTTGTAAAAGGAAGTGGTAATGTCTCATCCTCTAACATGTATAATGGCGGTTTAAATGAAATTATGGGAACCGGCGATGATATGTATATTAAAGAGTTTAAAAATGCAAGTTTCTCTGATGGAGACACCCTGGAATTATCCGGATTAACAGTAAAACTTGTTCCAAGCAAATAAGGTTAAAAGACAGCTTCAAAATCAGAAGTGCATGAATCCACAATACTGGTTCATGCACTATGATTTTGAAGCTGTCTTTTTAGATTTCTTATCACTCGGGTATCTGAAACAATTATCCGATTAAGCCAAGTGCTTTTGTAATATAGATCCAGCCGGTAACGGTAAATGCAGAGAACAAGGTTGTTGCAACTATAACACTGGATGTTAGTACCTCGTCATTCTCCATATCCCTAGCCATAATGTAACAGCTTACCGTCGTTGGTGCTGCTAACATTATGATCAGGCAAAGCAATTTTTCTCCCCGGAATCCCATCCATGCTGCTATTGGAAGAAATACTGCCGTTTGCAGGATTAACTTAATAAAACTTGCTATCATGGTTGGCTTTAATTTTGCCAAAGCCTTTTTTCCTTCGAAACCAGCTCCAATAACAATCAGAGCCAAAGGTGTGGCAATGGAAGCCATATTACTAATTGTTTTATCTATAATTACCGGAAACTCTAGATGTAACAAGGAAGCTGCTGCCCCTAATGCGATTCCGATTATGATTGGATTTTTGCAGATATTAATGAACGCATTCTTAATTTTCTTTTCGTCTTCATTGGATGCTTCATACGTTAATACAATGACTGAATAGATATTATAAAGGGGAACCGAACTAACTATCATAAGCGGTGCCATAACAGAATTACCGTAAACGTTCTGAATCAATGCAATTCCTAGTACAGCTGCACTTCCCCGAAAGGATGCCTGTACAAATGCTCCGATCATCGACTTATCCTTCATAACCATTTTTGTTATCCCCCAAATTGACCAGAAACAAATCGTAGTCACTATCGCACAAAAGGCCATGAACTTAAGATCAAAAGACTCCCGGATATCGGTCCTTGAAATATCTTGAAACAATAATGCCGGTAAGGTTACATTAAAGTTAAATTTGTTTGCAACAGAAATAAAATTCCCTTGAAACATACCTGTCCTTTTTAATACATAGCCAATAACTATGGTAAGAAAGACCGGGGTGGTGGCGTTTAAACTATAAATAATATTTTCCATTCTAACTCCTAACCGCATTCTGTCTTGATTAGAATGCGGTTTTCATTATAACATAATCGACTTAAAATGTCATATTTCCTTTAGAATTTTTTATATCAGTTTTATTGACATTTTTTTAAAATAGTTTATAATTTAGTTGAACAACGTTCAAGAAAAGTGAGAAAGTATATGAGAAAATCAGATAATGTAAAAGAAAGAATCATCGAAACAACCATTGATCTCATACAAAAGAGCAATGGCAATACAGAGAAAATTACAATACGAACTATTGCTGAGAAGGTGGGAATCGGAACTGGACTCATCAATTACCATTTTGGGACTAAAGATAAATTAATTGAAATTTGCGTGCAAAGAATCATTGCTAATGTCATTTCGGTATTCCACCCGGAGATCACTCATGAATTGAATGAGATTGACAGATTAAAAGAAGTATCCAAACAGGTAATGGACTTTCTGATGGCAAACCCAGAGGTATCCAGAATTTCTATACTAGGGGATCTAGATCATCCCAAGATTATGGATAATACCATGAAAACCGTGCTTGGGTTTCTGACCACATTCCATACTAAGAAAGAGAACATTAAAACTCTAACTTATTGCTTTACACTGATTCTTCAAGGAATGTTTTTGCGAAAGGACGTTACAAAAGAAAGTCTTGGTCTTGATTATAATGATAAGGAAGAAAGAGATGCATTTATTGATCTTCTGATCGATACAATGTATCGGTGATATCACATATGCATGAGGAGTCATTTGAGTTGGCAATCGAATGGAGGTAAGAATGAGAATATTGATGGTGAATGCTTCACCCCACAAAGGGAATACCTGGACTGCTATGTGTGAAATACGTAATGTGATTCGGCAAATAGATACTGATGTTGTATTTGAAGAAATACATGTCAACGAACTAAATTTACCTTTCTGTTTAGGTTGTAGTATGTGTTTTCGTAAGGGAATGAGCTTCTGCCCACATTATGATATTATGAAAGGTGTAATTCATAAAATGGAACATAGTGATGGGATCATTTTAGGGGCTACTACCTTTAATATGGCTCCTAATGCTATGGCCAAAAATTTTATTGATCATTTATGCTTTTTTATGCACAGACCCCATTTCTTTAAGAATAAAGCTATTGTTGTTTCTACTACTGGTGGAGTCTTTGCAAATAAAACTGTTGATTATATGGTAGGAACATTAGCGTCTATTGGATATAATCGGTGTTACAAATTACCCCTTGCAACCACTAGTTGGAATGATTATAAAGTAGGCGCAAAAGCTAGCCTTAAAATAAAAAAGAAAGCATTAAGATTCTACAAAGACATAGAATCTGGTAAATTGCATGCACCAAAGATTGGGATACTCATTCCCTATAATCTGTTTCGAGGCATGAGCCTAGGTTACGTCAAAGGAACAGAGTATGAAACAGAAGATGGGAATCACTGGTCGGATGAAAGAAGAGCAAAATCTGCCTATGATATTGCCATTAAAGTTCCCTTCTATAAAAAGCCAATTGGACACTTCTTTTATCTTATAGGTAAAAAAGCCAGCAAAGTAACAACCGTAACATATAAAAAATAGATCCACCGTCCTTAAATACATTACATAGAAAAGGTGTTTGATTAATTCCAGAAAAAGAAAGGGTTTAGATATGAAAAAAATCATAATATCTAGTTTTGTCTTAGTTGTCGTAGTTGTCGTAGTAGTCACTATACTATTGCTTTTATCCCCATCAAAAGAAAGTAACTACAGCCTTCATATAGTAGTCGATTCATGGTCAGATCAAGATATTGATTATCCAGAAGAAGAATTCGACTATGAAAATATAACATTATATGAAACGTATGCAATCCCCCTTGAAGGAAATAAAGATTACTTATTGAGGGAATTTAAAGTGGTTAAAATTGATGAAAGTTCTATAACTATTTCTACTTCCATACCGCTTTCTAATAGTGAAAATGGTATTGATCTTGGTTCAAAACAAACTAAATTTGTAATTAAAGATGGTGAGACCTTACGTTTAGATACTCTTACAATGGATGCAGGGGAATGGTATGAATTTACTTTAATTGAAAAAGAATAAGAATCAAGAAAAAAGGGCATCGTGGGACAAGCGAGAAAGGTATTTCCATGTTATTCTCTATATATCAGAAAACAAAAGGATGTATTTCCATCCCCTGGTAAACAAAAAAACAATGTGGAGGTAATACTATGCCAATCATTTCTAAAATCACTTTATATGAGCAGGCGGAGCAATATGTTCTTTCTGTCCGCACTATGATTAATTTTATCGATTATCCAAAGACTGCTGAACAAGCTTATACAAAAATTATGGAGTATGCAACACAAAACAATCTGCTACTTTCGGATGGACCATTTGTATGTTATCACAATGCAGATCTTGAAAATCTTGACGTCGAAATGGGTTTTCCTGTGCCAAAACTGATTCCGGGAAATGGTGAAATTATCGGTCATGCGATTCCAGCACAAAAGCTTGCGTCAGGTATCTTCTTAGGTGCTTATGAGGAATCTGATCCATTAATGATGGATATTATGCAGTGGATAGCGGAGCATGGTTACAAACAACAAGGGGAGATCTACAATTATTATTTAAATGATGAAAACCGGCCGGCCAGTGAACTGCTTACACGGATTTCTATTCCGGTATCTATTTAGTTACTCCATGCCTTTATTATATCTATTACAAAAAGTTTGCTGCATTTATTCCATTGAAGTTAATTATTCAGTTACATGTAAGATACATCGTACTTTAACTCCGTCTTCGGCTGCATATATGTATGCCCTGCCCTTTTTTAAGGCAGTAACTGTACCTGTCGCATCCACTGTTGCAACGCCTATATTACTGGTAGACCACTTGGGTGAATTGCCAGAAGATACATTTGCAGTAATTGTTGCTGTATCACCTTTTTTAAGATAACACTCTAAAGTATCCAATGTAATAGTAGGCTGTGCAACAACTACTTCGCAGGTTTTTGATACCCCATCAACGGTGGCTGTGATGGTAGCTGTTCCATGCTTTACCGCTGTAATTGTTCCAGCTTCATCTACAACTGCAACACTCTTTTTATTCGTTTTCCAAGTTGGATTAACTGAAGATGATACCGTTGCAGTTAGTTTTGCAGTTTGAGAACGGTATAAAGTGATTTTGGTTTTGTTTAATTGGAGGGCGGGAGATTTCACTGTGAATTTACAGGTGGCTTTGCTCCCATCGGCAGAGGCGGTAATGGTAGTATCGCCTGGTTTTATAGCAGTTACTATTCCATTTTCATCGATGGTAGCGATGCTCTTTTTACTGCTTTTCCAAGTGACCTTAGAATTGTTTGAGGTGGAAGCGGTGAGCTTGTGAGTCTCTCCACGCTCAATAGAAGCTACATTACCAATAGATATCTTTGTTTTACTAACAGTAACTTTACAGGTAGCCTTAGCATCTTTTGTTTTGGCAGTTAGAATGGCGGTCCCTGCCTTTTTTGCAGTTACTTTTCCTAAGCTATTAACAGAGGCAATCTTAGAACTGCTGCTTGTCCAAACGGGCAGCTTTCCATCTGATGCTATCGCAATAATGTAGTATTGGTTACCGATATCAAGATTTAATTCATATTGTGAGAGCACTAGGAATTCAATAGAATTGGATGTCTTTGCAGAAATAGTCTGAATTGGTAAAGAAAATAAGATAAGAGAAAGACTTAATAAGATGATTACATAGATTTGTTTTTTGTGGGACATAAGAATCCTCCATTCATGGAATGTGAGGAATAAATGCTCAGCGATACGCTGATTGCAAACTTTTGATTATTTTATCATAGAATCTGTCATAAGTAAATACTTATTCTTCCTATTTTGGGTTATGTTTTGGTTATTTCTTCACAATAGTAAACTGAACTACCCGTGGGGAAATCAGTACCATGTTATACCTCTACATTAAGCTAGAAAATACCGAGTTGAGTCAGAAATTAATAGTTTAACGATTCTTTCAGCAAATCAATGGCTGATTCCGGTTTAGTAAACATGCTAAACATTCTTAATATAGTACCATCACCTAAATATAAATTTTTATCACCTATAATAAGTTCAATGCCTCTTCCATCTAATTCAAATATTCTATTTGATGTAGGTACATTAGAATTTATTCTAGCCGTTTCTTTTTTGGACAACCATTTATAATTAAGTCCTGCCTTATTACATAATGTCAAAAAATCATCCATTGCAACCGCCATTTTAATAACGATATCGCCTAATGCAATATCTATTAAATAGTTATCATAAATATCGTGTGCAAATAGCGGACAATTTGTAGGCAAATTAAATGAATATCGGAAATCATATGTAGGGGTAATACGATCAAAGGGCTCTATCCAAGCTTCAAATGCACTGCTTGGCATTTTCTTTATAAAATAAACACCTATTAACAAGCAATTATCAATTACTTCAATTGACCAACCTTTTTTGTGTGCCTTTTCAATTAAAGGATTAAATATGTCTGTATAATCATCGACTACAATTGCTTCTTTAGGTATTTTAACATTCAACCCTGTATATAAATCCGTACCTTCTCCTGTTTCAATGGTTTTCATTACAGATGAATCCTTATCAGCCTGCTTAATTACTCTATCAAATTGTTTATGAAAATTATGATCTTTTAATTCTAAAGACTTTGCTAAAGAATATTTACATTTATTACTCATAAATGTTTTTAAAATATCCAGTATTTCTCCATTTACTTTTCCTTCCTTAACTTCAAATATTTCAAGAGCCTTCTGTTTATAATTATAGCTCAATATATCACCTACTTGTATAAAAGAGGTTAAGTCACTTATTAGAGCCATATTAGCTGAATCTTCCTGCATTATTGCATTAACCGATCTAATACACGATTCAATGTTAGAATTAGTAATATCAATAACTTCTTCTCCGGCATACAATCTCCTTGCAGTTGTAATATCTCTCCCTATCATCTTCCATGCAATTGTATCTGCAATGCTTCTTAAAACTTTTTCCTGATATGTAATAGTAATTAAGTCATTTTTATTTTTTTCAATCACAATATCTTTGTTAATTACAACCTTACTGCGGTTAATTATCTTATTGTTATTTTTTAAATCCTTTTTTTCTTTAAGTGAAATAGTTAATAGCTCTATTAATCTATCCTGTGCTAATAAAAATCCTTTGTGTGTTTCTTCCATAAATTTATGTTGAGCATCAGTAGTCACAAATTGACCTTTATTAAAGTCAAAAGTATCTTTTGTGTGCTCACTTCCATAATTTCTGATATAGTATAGTAATGTTTTTAACTCTCTCTTAAACTCTATCCTTACCATGCCTATCCTTCTTTCTTTTGTATAAATAAAGTATATCAGACAGCCTTTATATTCTCAGACATCAATGCCAATTATTTTACATTTTATTGCTTATTCTTGCACTTAAAAAGGACTACAGTTTCCAGTCCTTTTCCCAAAATACACAATTTATTTTTTTCATTCTGAACGTTTCACTTCATCCGTAACATATATATAAATCCATCGTGACATGCGAATGCCCTAGCAATCCCTTCAGGTTCTAATATGTAACACCATTTTCAGTGGTCCTTGTCGAGTATGTATGACGAAGCGCATGACATGTAATATGCTTTATATTATAGCCATCATTTTTCATTCTTTCTTGTATCATATTTAATTCACCTGTTACCCTATACCTTGAAATCGGCTTCCCATCTGGCAGACGAAACACATAATCATCTGACTTCCCTAGTCCCATATTATCTGCATTCTGTTTTATTACACCGAGATAGGTAAACATATCCTCATTCAAAAGAATAACACGCTTAGATGCCAATGCCACTCTATAGTGTATATGCTGATAATGTACATAACATTTTGTGAAGTCTGTGATAAAAAAGTAATATCAGAACTTTCTCTACTATGCTTTCACAACTTCCTAAAATTTATACCTAATAAATATTAATTACTTAAGTCAATTATGTTTATTTAAAATCTCATTTATTCTTAAAGATATAAACTTATCAAAGTCTTTGTGTTTAATAAATTTTTCTAAGCCCTTCTTACTTTGCAGTCTCATTTTAAATATATTATATAAATCTGTTCTACCTGCTCCCTTATTCGATCCATTGGCGTAACCTATTAATCCGTTTATACAGTGTAAATTCTTTACAATGTCATTGCCAATATATAGCTCAGCTAAAATATTTTTAAGTAATTGCTTTGAATCAATTGTACTCTTAACCCAGTCATTATTTTCATAATACATAGGTTCCTTAATCCATAGCATAATCATTCGATTATTAAGTGTAATTTCACCATAATCTTCAAAATGATTTTTACAATATTCCATCGCTTCATTCAGCGTCTCGCAATATTCAACTCTCAAGTTAGAACCTTCACTAGCAAGCGTTAAGAATAATTTATCGTTATTATAAATAGCTATATAATAGTTATTATCAAATGCATTAATAATTGATTTCATACAATGTAAAATACTTATTATATTGTAACCAGACAAAAATAATAATGTTTCTTCAATGTCCTCTTCATATATTTGGTAAGCATCCTGTATTTCATTATAAGTCGGACATTTAGAAAGCTGATAATGAATCAGTTCATAACTCCCAATAGTGTAAACCGCTTTTTCCTGAGCTAGCCATTCGCAAACATCTTCTGTGTCTAGACTTCTAAACCAAGTATTACATGTATTCCTTGCAACGAACCTTTTACCATATTCCGAGGTTGATGATTTCAGTAAAATTACATTTCCTGAATCCAAAACATTTTCTAATGAATATAAACAAGCAAATAGCGAAGCGCCTGACAAAGAAGATAGCACCCCTAATAAATCATCTAATGGAAGTCCTTCATATATATCAATTTGTTCTCGTACCCATTCTTCAGGCAACAATAACTCAGAGGCAAAAACATTTGCCTCCCTTTCTTGAATATCAAGCAAGTTTTTAGATATCATATAATTATCAGTTTGGCAGATAGTAATATCGTCATGCCAAGATATAAATATATGCCCCAATTCATGAGCAATAGTAAACCTTTTCCTGGGAATATATGTTACTTGATTATTTATTGCTATTTTAGGTGGCTTATTATTAAAGTCAGTATACCCATCTCCTAAACTACGCATATTTTCTTCAACAAGAATGCATTTATTTGCAGCTATTATATTGTCAAATTTAATAGGTACTGGCAAGTTATATTTCTTTCTTACATATTTAGCTATTTTTCTTATTTCATATTCCTTATTTTCCATCGTCTTTGTATTGTTTTACCTCAGAGAGTTTATATGAACGAGCTGCTATTCTTTTTTCACTAGTCATACCTTCATATTCCTTATAATCAATATTATGTCTTCTGCAGTACAAAATACCACGGAATATGTCATTCCCTTCATGTAACCACCTCAAGCTTTCATATTCTGTAAGACCTAAAAATTCTTCTAATTCACAGTCAAGGTCATGAGTATGCCAATATTCAATATAATCATCAATATCTTCTAACATTGCTTCAGCATTTAAGCAATCTTTAATAAAATTATTGTACATTTAATCTCCTTCCTTTCACTGCTTTTTTTATTTTCTCACCACTTGTTGCATGCAATGCACCTAAATGATAACCTCTCCTATCAAAAACTTCTATTTCTCCATGTAATTCGTCCCATGAATAATAGAAATCATTATTACGATAGACTTTCCTTCCTCCTATCACTTTATAAAACTCAAAGGAATCTATAAAGCACGGAAAAGGTTTTACAACATATGACATTATATTCCTCCTTATGTGTTTAATCTTTAACACCAACACCCCTCAATGCTATTTCTTATTTTGTTTCGATTCAGCTTCTTTTCTTATAGTAGCAATTTTTTTATCAGATCAAGTATCTCTACCATCTGCATTTCCAATTGTCCCTAGTGGCAAACCATGTTTTTCTTCAAATGTACCTACTCTACAGTCACTTCTTGTTTTTCTTGGCATTATATTGCTCATCCTATGCACCTTATCATAAAACGTCTTACTATATATGGTAATACAAAATAAACTATTTTACAATATAAAATCCACAAATGCTATACCTATAAACAAACCGCTACACAACCTATGTCATGTAACGGCTATTTTTTTTCTTATTCAAACCGTGTACAAACCGTTTATACGACTCCTTTCACACTCAAGAACCCTAGTAAACAAGTGCTTGATTTAATGAGTATGGCATTAGTGCGATATGCCCCTTCCATTCAACTAATTATGGGGTATTTACCAGTTCCATTAAGATATCTAATATATTCATCTATCTCATCCTGTCTGCATTCAATTGGTACATAGAAGCACTTTCCATCTTTAATAATATACTTAAAAATACCATATTCCTTGTTTGCATATTTTTGAATGTCTGAATCTATATTAAATTGTCCATTTATCTTTGTTGCTATGTAATTATCTAGTCGTAAATCTTTTAAATATTTCTTTATATATGGCTCGTAATTAAATAAAATAGAAAATATATGACCTGTATCATAAATATCTTGCATATCAAAGTCAGGTCGTGCTGTTAGTGAAAAAAATACAAGACAGTCAATATTTCCAAAGTCCTGATTAAATATTATTCCTTTATTTTCATTTAATAAATAAGCATAAAATTCTTCTATTGATGTTGCAAATTGTATTACTATCACACCAACATTAATTAGCTTCACTGGGGATTTATTATCTCCAGTAAATTTTTCAGCAATCTTTTTGATGTTCTTTCTAAGCTGTCGGTCATGACTACTTGCTTCCAAAATTTTATATTGTTCTATCTTCTCAATGTTCCTTAAGTCTACATCATGGAAATACTTTTTTATTAATAAGGTATCATGAATTGACATACTTGTTTCTTTATAGGTCGGCTCGCAAGTAATTGTTTTTATTTCAACTCCTACAGCAACCATATCATCAAAACAATATGTATATTCCAGCTTCTTCAATGGATTTGTTATACTATTGTTTTCATAATTTATTTGGTAAACATGAGTTAATAATTCATTCTTAATGCATCCTGATAATAAATAATAGAAAAAATTCAATTCATTAAGTCCTTGGAAATATGTTTCGTAATTACATCTGCCTTTATCAAGAGCCACTAACTTATTATCCAAATAATCATCAATAATAGTTGTTTCAATTAAATATATTTTAATCAAAGCCATAATTAGAACTAAATAATCGTCCTTAACAAAATTCACTTGGTTAAATGGGTGACCTTTAGGATATACATTATTTTTAATCTTGTTCCAGATATAATCTTTTGCTATTTCAATTTTATCTATAGGATAATCCATTCTAACTCCAATTCATGTCACATTTTATATGACAATAATAAGCACAATTTACTTATCATAATTTTAGTCTTCCATATTATTCCTGTCAATGTTCTTTTTATGACTAGTTCAATATAAACTATCTCATCTATATCTTTTATCTGCTTCCATCTCTATTCTCCCAAACTTGAGTCAAAATTTGAGTCAACTCTTGACAACCCACATTTTCATGCTATACTAATAAGGTCGCAAAGCCTTACAAATCAAGGCTTTCGCCAGTCAAATAGCGTCAGTTCGTAACCTTCCTGACGGTAAACAAAACTAAAGGAGAATTGAATATGAGATACAAAAGAGCATTATTTCTAACCCAAGCTGCCTTAATTGCAGCGCTTTACATCGTATTGGTGTTTGTCTTTAAGCCAATCAGCTTTTCCATGGTTCAGGTAAGAATAGCAGAAGCACTTACTATACTTCCTTTCTTTACCCCTGCTGCCATTCCAGGTATTACTATTGGATGTTTCCTATCAAATTATCTGTCTGGTGCAGATATGTTGGATGTTATATTTGGAACACTGGCATCTTTTATAGGAGCAATCGGTTCTTACCAATTAAGAAGACATAAATTCTTAGTTCCCCTTCCTCCAATCCTTGCAAATACAATTGTTATCCCCTGGGTATTACGATTTGCTTACGGCGAGACCATGCCGATTTATTTTATGATGCTTACGGTTGGTATAGGCGAAGTAGTATCCTGTGGTATCCTTGGATTACTTCTGCTGTTTGCATTAAATAATTATAGAGGAGCCATTTTCCATAATAAATAAAAGCGTATTCAAATATAAGCCGTAGATCACTCTACGGCTTATATTTTTTCTTGTGATTATTTATATTGAATTGCGAATTAAAATTTGTGATACATTTCTTGCTTTGCTCCGCATACGGGACACTTATCCGGTGCCTCATCTAAAATGGTGTGTCCACATACCGGGCAGATGTAGATTGCCTTTAAATCAATGTCTTTGCCTTTTTTTACAACATCCAACGCTTTTTGAAAAAGATCCACATGAATCTTTTCTGCCTCCAGTGCATAATGAAAAGAGCGTTTCGCATCTTTTTCATTTTGAAATTCAGCAGTATTTAAGTAGACCGGATACATTTGTTCTACCTCGTGCAGTTCGCCGTCGATTGCTCCCTGCAGATTATCTACAGTTTTATTAGGCCCAAATACAGCCCCTGCTGTTACCGTGCTATCAACGATATCGCCATCGATTGCCCGGAAATGATTGGATGCATGTACCTGTTCAGCATATGCGATAGCAGAAAATAATCTTGCTACATTGGGGAATCCTTCTTTTTCCGCCGTCTCACTCCAGTAGATATAACGCATGTGTGCCATGCTTTCTCCACCATATGCGGAATGAAGGAAATCTAAAGTCATTACATTTTTAATATCCATTTATTTTACCTCCTATACATTAATTATATAATTGGATCAGCCGGTATCAATTCCACTTTAACTGCTCACGATCCGGCAGCTTTGCCAATGAATAAGTTATACGTGTTTAAATTCCCCAATAATGTATTATTTATACAAAACTTTGCACTTACCCATTATTTTATAATTAATTTATAGAGAGTATCCTATTTCTTACTTTTCTCTTTACTAGCATTATCTGAAGGCTTTGAAGAATTTGATTTGTTTTCTTCTTTCGACTCAGACTTTTCATCCGCTTTATTTTTCTTTTCTGAAGTTTTCTCTTCTGATTTTTGTACTGTTTTTTCTTGTTCTTTCATTATTTCCTTTTCAGTTTTTTCTTGCTTCTTAGTTATTGCTTTTTCAGTTTTTTCTTTTTCTTTTAAATTTTCTTTTTCAGTTTTTTCTTGCTTTTTGATTACTTCTTTCTCTGCTTTTTCTTGTTCCTTAATTTTTTCTTTTTTAACTTTTTCTTGTTCTTTTATTTTTTCTTTTTCTTTTTTTCCTTGCTCTTTAAGTTCTTCTTTTTCTTTTTTTTCTTGTTTTTTTATTACAGTTTTTTCTTGTTTTGTCTTCACTTTTTTAACAGTAGCATCGGAGTCTTCAACCGCATTATCCTTCGAAGTAGAAGCATTTTCACTGCCATCTGCTATCGTAGTTTCTGTTGTTTCAGATGTTTCTGTAGTTTTGGAAGTATCTCCATTTTCTGTTGCCAGAACTGCTTTTCTGTTTTCCTTAATTGCTTTCATTATATCTTTTACCGGTTTATTTAACCAATCTTCTAAAACTATACTATCAGGATCCGCAGCACTTGCCTGCAACTTTTCCACAAGATTTAGTTTACCAGGAGTAACGCCAAGTTCTCTTGCCTTTTGGACACGCTCATAGCCAATGCTTGATACTTCAACTTCAACATTTTCACTTTCTACATTTTTATCTACAAAATCTTCTACTGATTCACGTATTTCCTTTGCAAGTTCATCCGATATTTTAGTGTTTCCATTAGCAACCGTAATTACAATACCACCATCAATTGTTATTACAGGCTTCGTAGCATCACCAATCTGGATTGTCGAACCGGTAACCACATTTGCCTGTTTGTCTTCAAAATACCCATCCTGAGATATCTGTTCAACGGTATCAATAATCGCATCTTCAATCGATTGATTCTTTAAACCCTTAATATCAATCTGATCAAGGATTACCTTTCCATCATCATTTACAGCTTTAATATCAATAACACGTTCAAAACGGTTAAGTGTATATTCAATAGATGGGTTAACATCGAGACTTACATAGGAATATGGAGTTGTATATGCCCATGCACCGACACTTGAACTTAATACTAATACGGCTATGGAAGCAACTCCTAACGCAAATTTCTTAGTAAAATTTATTTTCTTCTTCATTTCTATCACCTGTCCTTTACTATAACTTCTGTTTTTGACTTTTACTATGCTGCCATCATCAGATAGAACTGCTGCATATTCATCTTTTATATCAACTACAACTGCTTTCATAACTTTCCTCCAATTTCTAAAAATGAATACAAAATTTAAGTGAATGTATGTACCTTTACACTACTTCATTTCTTCTCTGATAAATTGCAGATATTCTGCAAGACTAGGATACTCTCCGGAAAGTATCTCTATGGCTGCTATTATATATTTTCGGTGACGTTCTAATATTTTTCGGGGTACCTTTGTATTTTTTTCAATAATTTTTAATGGAAGTTGTTTCGAACGTTTTAACTCGTTCGTAATCAACGAATTATTCAGCACATAAGCAACCGCCATTGCACAGGATTTTTTGGTTTTCTTGGCATGGGGTGAACATCTGGTCAAATCAAAAAAGGTAAAACCATAATTTAAGAATACTTCATTGATGGTAATAATCTCAAGCTGAATGGGGCTTTGATCCTCGTGAGACACTTTGTCTGCAATTGCAAGTTGAAGCGAAACTTCAGTTTCATTATCCTCATGGTCAATGTCAAATGAGATCGGATCTACACAGATCTCAAGGCTATGTTTACTCTGGCTTCTTATGTAGTCTACTAATCTCCGTTTCATAACTAATTTTGCAAAGCTTAGGAAACTTCCTTTCTCTAAATCATAACTTCTAACCGCTTGCACAAACGCTATTAAAGCAATCGACCATTCATCATCACTTTTGCTTATATAACGATGAGTAACTGTCGAGACAGTTTTTATAATATATAATTCACATTGTTCTATCAACTGATTTAGTGAAGCAGGATCGCCAGAAGCCTCAATTGCTAAGTAATCTAGTTCCCTCAATTTATATACCTCCATCAAAAGAATTCTAACTCTCTTGTTGTTTATTGTCTGAAATTGTCGAACAGGTTGCTTACAGCTTATTACCAATTATAAAAGAAGTCAAGAGAACTAACTAAGATACAGGCATGTAATAATTCCCTTTGATAAGTATAAATACTAGTACACACAGCAAAAAAAGAGGGCTGTTTCCAGCCCTCAATGTAATAATAAATCTTCTTATTTTAAATAATTATAACTCATTTCTCTTTTATAATATCAAACGGTTTACCTAGCAGTCCTTCCATTTCTACCCCTAATAATTTAGCTAAGGTCGGGCATTCATCGAGCATATCTCCACTTTCTATTACAACACCCTCCTTCACATCAGGACCAAATGCCAGAAACGGTGGTTTAGAACCTTTCGATGGATGGTGTCCATGCATTCCTCGATAGATTGAGTTTCCGGCATATTTTATATCAATTACCAGTTCTCCAATAACCGGATTATCAAAGATAATCCCATCGGATGCTTCTATCACAAATGAAAATTCCCCCAGTAACCCTTCTTCTCTTTCAGCTTCTGCAGCAGTAAAAACACGTCCCACATAATCACTGTATTTCTGCTGAATATTCAATAAAGTATGATAAACCATTTGCTTCATCTGCTCATCTTGCGGTTTTTTTAGTATAATATGAGTAGAAAAACCTGCCGTAAAACTGTAAGCGTCATAATCAATTACCTTACCATCATAATCTGTACGAATGAACCCAAATTGTTTCAGCAAAATATTCAGATTAAATACTTTTCGAATATCTATCTGTCCATGGTCACCTAGAATTACAAAGTTCGTTTCCTCATAACTACCAGTATCCTTAACCGCATCCACTATTGTTCCTACGATATTATCTACTCTGTCTAAACACTCGTTAATTTCCATTCCTTCAACACCATACTCATGCCTGCAATGATCTAGACAAATGGAGTGAATTAGCATTAGATCCGGATGATTGCGTCGAATGATATCTTCCGCAATATTAATTGAATATCCATCCATATCAGTCCGATTTTCCCAATCAAATGACAGGAGATATTTATCATAGTATAAATCCATGATATCTTTCGTACATGCACGTTCAAAAGTACTCCTCATATCTTCATGTGTGTTTGGCCATATTTCTGCCAAATTATGTTTTGGTTTTTGCCCGCCCATTACCGGCCACATAACGGATGCTGTTACAAGATTTTTATCATTCGCTGCATCCATTAACGAAGGTACTTTAACCGCATCACTATACCAATTCCAATTAGATCCCATGATACTCCAGTTTGGATTCTCTGGTGCAATCGAAGGCAGCTGATTATGTGTAATTCCATGTGTTTTCGGATGTACCCCTGTAATAATCGTGGTATGTATCGGATAGGTGAGTGTTGGATAGATTTCCCGAATATTTTTTACCAAGGCACATTTCTTTAAGATCTCTTTAAAATTTGGTTTATGCTGTAGATAGATTAAATCCGTAGTCTGAAGTGAATCAACCGATAACACTATTAATTTCCGTCCCATCTTCTCTCCTAATTTCTAAATTAACTTATTTAACTGCTGTTATACCGACATGTAGCAGTCAACATCTTCCATTATTCTGTCAATAACATATTTACTTTTGTTTCTAGGGTTGCCAAAGTGGAATCCACATCCTGATCATTTACCCATATTGCATCCAAAGCATCCTGAATTGCGTCTGTAGCCTCAGCATAACCAGGGTTCATCGGACGACCTGTACTGTATGTTAACTGATCTAAAGCTACTTTGTACTGTGGTATCTCTTTATATAGTGCTAACATTTCTTCTGAATCTTTTGCACTAATTCGTGATGGTAGATAACCAGTATTTCTACTTGCTTTGATTGTCTGTTCTGATTCAGTCATCCACTGAATGAATTCCCATGCTGCTGCTTTTTCTTCATCAGAAACATTTGTTGTCATAATAAGGTTGCATCCACCTGTTGGTACTCCATACTGTGTGTCTTTTGGTATAAATGCCGTTGCAAGTTCAAACCCATTATCTTTTGCAATCTGCAAACAATTTGTTAGGTCACCGGTAGAGCTGAACCAAATGGCGGTATCTTGATTCATAACATCAACTAATACCTTGTCGGATTCTGCTGCAGAAAGCAAATGAGCACTTCCATCCTTTTTAAGGTCTTTAAAGAATGAGATAATTTTCTTTGATTCTGCTGAATTTAAGTTTGTTGCTGTCTCATCTTCATTTAGCACGGTACTTCCATGTTCCATCATAAATGCTTCCAAGGTCCAAATATAACTATAGGCTGATATTCCATACTTTCCAGTCTTTTCATGAATGGTTCTTGCATACTGTGCTAATTCTTCCCAGGTAGTTGGCCCTGCTGCATCAAGCCCTGCTTCCTTAAGCATCGTTGCATTTAGGTACATGATTGGTGTACTTCTTAGATAGGGAAGCCCATAACAGACGTTCTCATTATAGGAATTTTTCATTAAGCCCTCTTGAAAATCACTTAAATCCACTCCTGCTTTATTAATATAAGGATCCAATGGTTCCAATACTCCATTCATTGCAAATGTCTTAATTGATGCAATTTCCATTACTGTGACTTCAGGTGTTGTTCCAGCTACATAAGCAGCCTGTAGCTTTTGATGAAGATCATCATAAGTTCCCTGATATTCTGCCGTTACATGAATTCCTTTTTCCTTACCAACCGTTTCATTAAACTCATCGGTAAGTGCTATGTTATTCTCTTGTATTTTGTCTGTCCAAGAATACCAGAAAGTGATTTCAGTTACCTTATCTGTAGAATCTGATGCTGATGCAGCAACTTTATCCTCCTGTGTTGTTGCAGAATTGTTGCTTGCTTCTGTACTCTCCGTATTTTGCTGATTTGTCTCTTCTGCTTTTGTATTACTGCTGCAGCCAGTGAAACCCATTAGGATAGTCGCAATTAAACAAAGAACCATTAATCTTTTCCCTTTTCTTAATACTCTCATTTTTCTTCCTCCATATTTTTTGATTTATAAAACACAGATGCATATTTCTATTCTTAAATTAAGCTTATTTTCATTTGAATATAGGCATCTATCTTTTCTACTCTTTTATGTCACTTGTTTGACATAACGCTAAGCCTCTTACTACTTTTCACCCATATAGGTAAATGCCTTAATGATCTGTCCCTGTGCTAAAAAATAAATTATTAAAATAGGAACAATTAATATTACATTTCCAGCCATTACGGTATGATACGAAATACCTCCTTCTACCATTCTTAACGAAGCTATTCCTACTGGAAGAGTCCTTACCGTATCATTCGTGGTCATAACTAATGGCCAGAAATAATCATTCCAAGTTCCGATAAAGGTTAACAGCCCCAAGGTTACAACCGTTGGTCTGGCGATTGGGAGCATTATTTTAAAAATAATCTTTAGTTCACTGCTTTTATCTAGCC
Organism: Bacillota bacterium; assembly: GCA_023443225.1. GTDB lineage: Bacteria > Bacillota > Clostridia > Lachnospirales > Lachnospiraceae > Anaerocolumna. Next base: position 162,535 of record JAEZVF010000098.1, on the reverse strand, counting down.
TTGCAGCTTCAATCAACTCTTCCGGCACCTGTTTAAATGTCTGTCGCAACATAAATATTCCAAAGGCACTCGTAGCAGACGGAAGAATCAATGACCAATAACTGTTAATCAATCCCCACTTACTAAAGAGCAAAAATATGGGGAGGAAAACCAATTGTCCTGGTATCATCATTGTTGCAAGTGTGATACCGAATAAGAAATTTTTAAGCTTGAATTGAAATCTTGCAAATGCATATGCTGCAGGAATAATAGTCAAGAACTGACACAATAAGGTTCCGCCGGTAACGATTAAACTATTTAGGGTATACTTCAAGAATGGTATCGCATGATAAGCATTTAAAAAGTTTTCAAAATGGGGTGATTTCACAATGAATGTTGGTGGAAATATCATGGTCTGCCCAAGTGATTTAACTGCAGTCAATAACATCCAATAAAATGGTACAAAAAATATGAATAAAATCAGAATATTTATTAATGTTTTTGAAGTAGCAAGTAGAATTTTTTTTGTACTCATGTTAACCTCCGATAAATAGCTTAATAGGATTAAAAGTCTGTAATTAGAGTATAAATGTAGAAATACACACCTCGTTTATCAGCTGAATATTAGCGGTAATATACTCTTTTACTTAATGTCTTAAAATATAGTAGTGTTATCAAACTGATAAATATCATCATTACAACACCCATAGCAGAGGCATATCCAATTTTAAAATAAGAATATCCATATTCATATATATTATAGACAAGTGTATTTGTCGAATTTCCTCCACCTGTCATAATATTGATGGTTTCAAAAACTTTTAAGCCTGAAATGATACCTGTTAAAGTAACAAAAAACAAGGTCGGTGAAATCATTGGTAAGGTAATACGAAAAAATGTCTTTATTTTACTAGTCTTATCTAATTTTGCCGCTTCATATAGGTATGTAGGAATGCTCTGAAGAGCTGATATAAATATGATTGTATAATATCCAACACCCTTCCATATATTAACTAAAACCAAAGAATATATCGCTACCTTGGGATCCTCTAACCAGCGAACCTTTGGTAAATGTAATAAGTCTAATATGTAATTGAAAAGGCCAAGATCACTATCCATCATCCACATAAAGATAAATGCTATTGATACAAGAGAAACAATATACGGTGTAAAAATAACTCCCTGCAGGAATCGATTGATTTTTGTATTGCTTTGTAAATACAAAGCGAGAAGAAGCGCTATAATAATGCTAACACTTACTGTTCCTACCATAAATTTTACTGTAGTGAGTAATACTTGCACAAATTCAGGATTTGTAAACATCGTTACATAATTTTTAAAGCTAATGAATACCTTATCACTCAACATATTCCACTTAAAAAAGCTCAGATAAATCATATACAGGATTGGATAAATCATAAATACACCAAACAATATCATAGATGGTGCTACTAACCCATATGGCAATGCCTTTTTTCCAGCAACCCTCATTTTTTCAGACAATAAAGTTTTTATACTCTGGGTATTACTCTTTTCTGTTACAATTCCATTTGCATTATACATATTGATCGCGGCATTCCTTTCTTTTCACATTTTCTTTCAACTTATATTAAAAGTTAATCCGATTCTGTTTATCATCAAAATAATACATCTTATTTTTAGGAATAAATATAGTAACTTCTTTTTCCAAAATTCTTCCTAGATCAAATACCTTTATATTTACCCTTCCGTATACTGTATTGACCTTGTACAGTATCTCGGAACCTAGCATTTCATGTGTTACCACTTCTCCCATCAAATTCAGGCCATTCTCATTCTCTAAGATACCCTCATACAGCTTTGCATGTTCCGGTCGGAATCCTAAATAGCATGCATCTGCATATGGAATTCTTAAATTATTTACGTCTTTTATATCTAAAACATTCATTGGAGGAGTTCCAATGAATTGAGCAGTAAACACGTTTTTGGGGTTGTTATAAATTACATATGGCGTTCCCTGCTGCATAATCTTTCCCTGATGTAAAAGTATGATTTCAGTTCCCATCGACATTGCTTCCATCTGATCATGTGTGACATAAACAAATGTTGTATTTAATCGGCGATAGAGTTCAATAAGTTCCGTACGCAACTGACTTCTAAGCTTTGCATCAAGATTTGATAAGGGTTCATCCATTAAAAACACCGATGGATTTTTTACCATAGCTCTTGCTAATGCCACTCTTTGTCTTTGACCACCTGATAAGGAATATGGTTTTCGATTCATGAATTCGGTTAATCCTACTACATCTCCAATTTCATGAATTCTTTTCTCACGTTCCTCTTTGGGAAGTTTATTATTAATTAGTCCAAATTCTATATTTCCTCGCACCGTCATCGTTGGATATAACGCATAATTCTGAAATACCATGGCTATATCTCGATCCCCTGGTTCTACATTCTTCATGCTTTTTCCGTTAATATAAAGCTCACCGCTGCTTTCTTTTTCTAAACCCGCAATTATTCTTAAAGTTGTCGATTTTCCACAACCGGAAGGACCTAAAAGTACAGTAAAACTTCCTTCACGGATGTCTAAATTCAAATCTTTGATTACTGGTTTTTGCTTATCATATGCTTTATCAATATTGACCATCTCAATTTTATTCATCCATATGCACCTTTCTTATACCTTTTATTCAAATATAGAACATAAATATCTATTCACTATTATATTTTTGTAAATTTATTGTTAATCTTTACTATCTGGCACAATAAAAAAAGATACAGACTCACTCGATGATAAATTTGGGTGAGTCTGCATCTCATAATAAATATAGCCAATTTCTTTAAATTATTTTATTAAGATTCGGCATAAAGTGCTTGTGAAAATAAATTTCTAACTTTTAAATAATAATGATACGAATCTACTGTGTACCCTATACCAGTAGCTGATACAAGTAATATATAAGATACCTTAAAATTTGACATTGTAAATTAATTACAGCAATAGTATAATGTTTATAAAGTGTAATAATACTTGAAAGGAAGGAGGTACATATGTCTAATTTATACAAACAAAACCCCAAAAAAGAAGTACGAATAAAGTATATCCCCTCTAAAAAAGGTAAAATTTCTTTATTGCTTGCTATTATGTCCCTGTTTACAAGTATTTTATTATTAATCCTAAATATATTATCACTGTTACCTGGATATTGTATTATATTTTCCATCATTAGCACTATTATTTCGATAACAGCCTGTATTTTCTTTTTAATTGACAAACTACAATTTGATAAAAAATATAATTTAGAAGCTGTTCATGATAACGGATCGAACGGAATAATATATTTACTATTTGGTATTATAATAGCACTTATATTTGGAAGACTTATTTTTTAAATGCAGGTTGTATTTCATAGAACTCTGCGCTACTAATGAGCACAAAATCTATAAAATACAACCTGCATTTTAAACGCAAGCTTTAATAAACATTAAATCTTACAATAACCCCTTTGGTATCTTTATAAATTATAATTCACAATTATTTACAGTACGAGGGAATGGTACAACGTCACGGATATTACTCATACCGGTCAGGTACATTACGCAACGTTCAAAACCTAAGCCGAAGCCTGCATGTCTTGTAGAACCATATTTTCTTAGGTCTAGATAGAAGGAATAGTCCTCCTCATTTAATTTCATTTCTTGCATTCTAGCAACTAATTTATCATAGTTGTCTTCTCTTTGGCTACCGCCAATGATTTCACCGATTCCAGGAACTAGTAGGTCCATAGCCGCAACCGTCTTGTTATCTTCATTGAGTTTCATATAGAATGCCTTGATTTCTTTTGGATAATCTGTAACAAATAACGGCTTCTTATAGATTTCTTCCGTTAAGTATCTCTCGTGCTCTGTTTGCAGGTCACAGCCCCAGCTAACCTTATAATCGAATTTATCGTTATTCTTCTCTAGGATTTCAATTGCTTCTGTATAAGTTACATGTCCAAATTCTGAATTAGCAACATGCTGTAATCTCTCGAGTAAACCCTTGTCCACAAACTCATTGAAGAATTTCATTTCTTCTGGAGCATGTTCCAGAACATAACGGATGATATACTTAAGCATTCCTTCTGCTAATATCATATCATCTTTCAAATCAGCAAATGCAATTTCTGGCTCTATCATCCAGAATTCTGCTGCATGCCTTGTAGTATTGGAATTCTCTGCACGGAAGGTCGGTCCAAAGGTATAGATATCACGGAATGCCATGGCATAGGTCTCACCGTTTAATTGTCCGCTAACCGTCAGGTTGGTTTCTTTTCCAAAGAAGTCTTCACTAACATCCACCTTTCCATCTTCGGTCAATGGAGGATTTGTCAAATCTAAGGTGGTGACACGGAACATTTCACCGGCACCTTCCGCATCACTTCCAGTAATGATTGGAGTATGCACATACACAAAATTTCTTTCCTGAAAGTATTGATGAATTGCATAAGCGATTAGTGAACGCACACGGAATACTGCTTGAAACGTATTTGTTCTAGGTCTTAAGTGAGTAATTGTTCTAAGATATTCTAAACTATGTCTCTTTTTCTGCAAAGGATAGTCTGCCGTAGAATGACCTTCGATCTGAATCGCACTCGCCTGAATCTCAAATGGTTGTTTTGCCTCAGGTGTTGCTACTAAAGTTCCTTCTATTATAATAGCAGAACCAACATTTAACTTTGAAATCTCTGAAAAATTATTTAATTTATCATGATATACGATTTGAAGTGTTTCAAAAAATGATCCATCATGTAATACGATAAAGCCAAATGTTTTCGAATCTCTGACACTTCTCACCCATCCGCCTACCTTAATATCTTTACCAATATACTGTTCTTTATCTCTGTACAGTTCTCGAATTGTTATTAGTTCCATTCTTTCGACTCCTTTGCCTTTTATATATCTTTCCCTATTATAGCACAAGATTTCATGATTACAACTGAAAATTTTTTTCTATCCATCACTGAATGTTGGCTGCAGAGGCTTTTGGCAAATTACTCAGTAAAGCAAAGAGCTTGTAGGTGTTAATTATTTAACCAAATTAATCCATCCTTGAAGGAAAGTAAGTTTCATAGTGTTTCCTATCCTGACTCTATAAATAGATAAAAAGCCAAAAGAACCCTATTGAAAACTTATAAATATACTTTGACAGTACTAGCATAACATGTTAGAATTAATTTAATACTTTGTTAAATTAAAAACAATCTTTTAGGAGGGTGTAACATGGTAATCACGATATGTATTGGAAGCTCCTGTCATCTAAAAGGATCCAGAGAAATCGTACAATCATTGAAAGAATTAATCGCTGTACATAAAATAGAAGATAAAGTAGAACTAAACGGGTCATTTTGTATTGGTGAATGTGTTAAAGGTGTATGTGTTAAGATAAATGATACTCTTTTTTCACTTAGACCAGAGGACACGGAAGAATTCTTCCTGGAGCAGGTTCTTAAAAGACTGAATTAATATGCTCTAACCACATCCCTTTTTATGCCTGCTCTTGCGGCAGATTGGAGTTTATATGAATGTTATTGGATTTAAAGAAGCAAAATGTAAGAATTGCTATAAATGTGTACGCACCTGTCATGTAAAAGCTATTATGGTAAAAGATGAACAGGCTCAGATTATGAATGAAAAATGTATTCTCTGTGGCCAGTGTCTTGAAGCATGTCCTCAAAACGCAAAAACCTTTATTAGTGATCTTGACATGGTAAAATCATACTTAAAAGATGGTATTCCAACCGTTGTTTCCATTGCTCCCGCTTATGCGGGTATATTACAATATAAAACACCGGGACAGGTAGTTACTGCCTTAAAGAAATTAGGTTTCACCATGATTCGTGAAACCGCAGAAGGTGCGGCCTATGTTACCGATGAGTATGAGAAACTCTTATCTGCCGGTAAGATGGAAAATATCATCACCACCTGTTGTCCAAGTGTAAACGACTTGATTGAAATCTATTACCCCAGTCTTACGAAATATATGGCTCCTGTGGTTTCCCCAATGATTGCACATGCCAAGTTAATTCGTAAAATGATGGGTAACGATGTAAAAGTTGTATTTCTAGGTCCTTGTATCGCAAAAAAACGTGAAGCAGAAGGTGACCCAAGAACAGAAGGCTATGTAGATGCTGTAATAAACTTTACCGAAGTGGAAGAATGGCTCAAGGAAAAGAATATCAACATCATGGACTTAGAAGATACCGCTTTTGAAAACCCGAATCCCATGGTGAATCGTTTGTATCCTATCAGCAGCGGGGTACTTTCTTCGGTTTTAGCCTCAGGAAATACTCGGGATTCCTACCGTAAATTTTATGTACATGGTATAGATAATTGCATTGAATTATTGAAAAGTATGGAAAAGGGCGAAGTATCTGGTTGTTTTATTGAAGCCGACCTATGCTGTGGTGGTTGTATAAAAGGACCTGCTGTAGACACTTCCTCTATATCAAGGTTTAAAGTAAAATTAGATATGGAAGAAACAATTCCAAAGCTTCCCATGACTACAATGAATTTGTTTGATGATGGGAATAACATTAACTTTCATAAGACCTTTTTAAACCGTTCATCAAAGGATGAACTGCCTTCCATTGAGCAAATAAATAATATCTTAATTAAGATAGGTAAAATAAAACCAGAGGATAAATTAAACTGTGGAGCCTGTGGATATTCCAGCTGCCAAGAAAAAGCTATCGCAGTCATTCAAGGAAAAGCAGAACTTACCATGTGTATTCCTTATATGCATGCCAAGGCCCAATCCATGGCAAATGTTGTACTGGAAACCACTCCAAATGTCATCCTTTTAGTGGATTCCGAAATGAAGATTGTTGAATTCAGCGGTGCTGCAGAATTATATTTTCATATTTCGAGGGCCAAAGCGAAAGAAATGTATCTTTATGAATTAATCGATCATAGCGATTTTGAAGAGGTATTGACTACCCATGAAGCTATTATGGGCAAAAAGGTAGAATATCCCGATCGTGGACTGACAACACTCCAAAATATTGTATATGTAAGTGAACAAAATGCAGTATTAGGAATCTTTCAAGACATTACAAAGGAAGAAGAAAATAATAAACAGGCTTATAAAGTAAAGGTTGACACCATTGAGATGGCTCAAAAAGTAATCGATAAGCAAATGCTCGTAGCACAGCAGATAGCTGGACTACTTGGTGAAACAACTGCTGAAACTAAAGTAACCCTAACGAAGTTGCGAGATACAATTCTTTATGATGGGGTTGACCAGGTCCCGAAGAAATAGTACAATAAGAGCCGATGTGACTTAATTCGTCGTGGTTTGACAGAGAGGTGCAGATAAAGTGCTTTATAAAGATAAAACAGATGAAATAATGAATATAAGTATCGATGCCGCATATAAAAGCTTAAATAAGCATCATGAGGAACTTTGCGGTGATAAGGTCGAAATATTAAAAACCGAAGATTCTGATATTATGATACTGGCTGACGGTATGGGCAGTGGGGTAAAAGCGAATATCCTTGCTACACTCACTTCCAAAATACTGGGTACTATGATTTTAAATGGCGCAAGTATCGATGAATGTGTAGAAACTATAGCCAAAACACTACCCGTTTGTCAAGTTAGACAGGTTGCCTATTCTACCTTTAGTATATTGCAGATATTTCATAAGGGAGAAGCTTACTTGGTTGAATTCGACAACCCAAGCTGTGTCTTTATTCGGAATGGCCGGCTGCTTAAAGTACCTTATTTTGAAAGAACCATTGAACAGAAAACAATTCGTGAATATCGTTTTCAGGTCAAGTTAAATGACTATTTTATCTTAATGAGTGACGGAGTCATTCACGCTGGAGTGGGTAAAATTCTTAACTTTGGCTGGACTTGGAACAGTATGGCAGAGTATGCACTTAAAGCAACCTCTGCCACACTTTCTGCTGTAAGACTTGCTACAACACTTACCCAGGCCTGCGACGATCTATATATGCAGGTTCCAGGTGATGATACTACAGTTGCAGTTGCCAAGATTATAACTAGCAAAACAATAAATCTATTTACCGGACCACCTTCTGACATAGGGGCAGATTCTCTTCTGATAGATGATTTTATGAAGGATTCTGCAAGAAAGATAATCTGTGGAGGTACCAGTGCCAATATCGCTTCCCGTATACTTGACAGACCAATTCAGACCTCCTTAAATTATACTGATCCGGCTCTACCTCCTACCGCACAAATAGATGGTATTGATTTAGTAACGGAAGGAGTATTGACGCTCTCCCGTGCTCTGTCCATAATGAAGCGTTTTACGGATGGTCCTATTGATGAAGATTTCTTTGATGAGCTAGATAAAGAAAATGGTGGTTCTCAGATAGCAAAATTAATTATTGAAGACTGTACTGTCTTAAATATGTTTGTTGGTAAAGCAATGAATGAAGCACATCAAAACACTGGCTTACCGTTTGATCTAAGCATACGTATGAATCTAGTGGAACAATTCAAAGAAACCGTCGTAAAAATGGGCAAAAAAGTAACCGTTAAATACTATTAGTAACGCAGTAGAACGATAAGGAGTAAATCATGCTAGGCATAAATACAAATATTGATACCATTAAACAAGAAGTCCTTTTTGGAGTCGCAAAACTTGCCTTTGAAAATGAACTGGAGGAAAAGAAAGAAACCCTACCTTTTGATCTAATCCCTGGTCCCCAGGCTAATTTTCGTTGCTGCATCTACAAAGAAAGAGAAATTATTCGTCAGAGAATCCGTCTTGCAGAAGGCAAGCCAGCATCTGCCAATAAGAAGAGTGAAAATATAATACAAATCATTAATTCAGCATGTGAAGGCTGCCCTATTACACGTTTTGTTGTAACGGATAACTGTCAGAAATGTGTTGGCAAACGATGTCTGGAAGCATGTCATTTTGGTGCTATCACGATGTTAAGAGATCGTGCTCATATTGATTCCAATTTATGCAAGGAATGTGGCAAATGTACACAGGCATGCCCTTATAACGCAATCGCTGACCTTATGCGTCCTTGCAAAAGAAGTTGTCCTGTAGATGCCATTTCCATGGATGAGCATAATATTGTAGTAATAGATGAAGATAAATGCATCCATTGCGGTGAATGCATTAAAGACTGCCCATTTGGCGCCATTTCTGACCGTTCCTTTATGGTTGATGTCATAACGATGTTAAAGCAACCTGATATTCCCGTTTATGCCATGTTAGCACCAGCGTGGGAAGGGCAGTTTGGTGCCCATATTTCCTTTGGCAGTATGACAGAAGCCTTAAAGGAGTTGGGGTTTGATGGTCTTTATGAAGTTTCCCTGGGTGCAGACTTTGTTGCTTCCAGTGAAGCCGAAGAATGGGCAGATGCTCATCAAGCAGGAAATAAAATGACAACCTCCTGTTGTCCTGCCTTCGTTAAAATGATCCGTAATCATTTTCCCGAACTAATTGATAATATGTCAACTACCATATCTCCAATGACTGCAACCGCAAGACTCATCAAAGCCATGCATCCTGGTGCTGTCTGTGTGTTTATTGGTCCATGCATTGCGAAAAAGGGAGAAGTCTTAGACTCCATAACTTTAAACGGTGCAGATTATGCTATAACACTGGAGGAACTATATGCTATGTTACGTGCAAAGAATGTGGAACCGAAGGCATTCAAAGGCAACGTACAGCAGGGCAGTCTTTACGGTAAAAAGTTTAGCACATCCGGTGGTGTAACGGCATCTGTGATGCAATCCTTAAAAGAAAGTAATGGGGACACCAACATTGCGGTTAAAGTATGTAACGGCGCTGCAGAATGTAAGAAAGCTCTAATGCTTATGAAGGCAGGTAAACTGCCGGAAGATTTCTTAGAAGGTATGGTTTGTGAAGGAGGATGCGTGAATGGTCCTGGTAGTATCCTAACCGGTAGAGTTGCTGGTTCTAACCGTGATAAATTATTTGCCAAGGCTGATAATCGTGATATTCATGAGAATCTGGACTCTTATGGATCATATGAGTTTTCATTGCATAGAAAATAGATAATCCACAAACATAAGGAGTATATAGGTAATATAAAACCTATATACTCCTTATTTATCCTAAACAAAAAATGAAAATGAAAAAAGCTTATATATAAAATAGAATTTTAGTTTATTTGGATTCCATTTGAACTAAAATAGTATTTTTAAAGAATTCACTGGCAGTTTCCGGAGTGACGTTATATTTTTGACCGTCAAAGGTAACGGAAACCCCCTTATTTTGGCATTCCTTCATACAAAACGTGCCCTTAAAATCAAGCTTATCATGAAGTAAATGTTCTTCGATCAGCTGTTGAAATACCTGTATAACATTATACGAACCTTTCAGATGACAGGCACTTCCAATGCAGACATTTAATTCTGTCATATTACTCGCCCTCCTTTTTGGTTGTATAATGAACATGTAGGAGTTCATGTACCTTTCCTTTAAGAATTCCATTATATAGGGACATCATTAAAGGATTCTCCTCGGAACGTTTTATATTGGAAAGCTTATCAGCAGAATAAAGACCTTTCCCACGGCTTTCCTTTACAGATGCTATGGCAAATGGTTGTCCGGCACCACAGACACAACCTCCAGGACATGCCATCACTTCAACAAAGTCATAGTGTTCTCCATCCTTGATTCTCTGTATCAATTCACTGGCATTATTTAAACCGCTCACAACAGCAATCTTTACCTCTCTGTCGCCAAACTGTATACTGGTTTCTTTTACACCTTTCATGCCGCGAACACCCTGATAAGCTATGGACATGAGAGCTGTTTTGGATTTGTCCGAAGATAATCGGCGAAGTACCGCTTCGGTTACACCACCTGTGACACCAAAAATCACACCTGCACCGGTCATGGTTCCAAATGGCATATCAACTGCTTCTGGTTCCAATTCTTCAAATATGATTCCGGATTCTTTAATCATCTGAATCAATTCCTGAGTTGTGATTACATAATCCACATTCGGGGTACCATCAATTTTAAATTCTTCACGAGCTGCTTCAAATTTCTTAGCAGTACAAGGCATGATAGCAACGTGAACTGCTTTTCTTGAAGAATTACTGTTTTGCTCACGGATAATGGAAGCAAACATTTCCATTGGTGAACGGCAGCTGGAAACATTCGGTAGTATTTCCGGATAATTTTTCTCGCAGAAGTTTACCCATGCAGGACAACAGGAGGTAAAGAGCGGCATAGTATGGTTTCCACTTTCCAATCTTTTTAAGAGTTCGTTGGATTCTTCTAATACTGTCAGATCAGCACCGGTTGAGGTATCATATATTTCATCAAATCCCATTCGTCTTAATACTGCAACAATTTTACCGATTGTATCTTCGCCATCGGCAAGTCCAAATTCTTTTCCCATTGCAACACGTACTGCCGGAGCAATTTGAACCGTAACTTTGGTATCTTTATCATCAAGAGACTTCCAAACATTTCGGAAATCATTTTTTACTACAATCGCTCCCGTAGGACATACCGCAGCACATTGTCCACATCCCACACATGGAGATTCTGCGATTGGTGCATCGAAAGCCGTACTGATCGTCATCTTCGAACCTCTGTGAGCAAAATCAATCGCACCTACATTTTGCACTTCGTTACACATTCTTACGCAGTCACCACAAAGGATACACTTGTTTGCATCTCTGGTGATACAAAGGGAAGAATCATCAATTTTAGGTTTTTCTGCAGTATTAGGAAAACGAACTCCTTCTATATTAAAGCGCATTGCTAAGTCTTGTAATTTACATTTTCCATTGTTGTCACAAGTTGTACAATCCCTGCAATGGTTTGCTAGTAGTAATTCCAGAATCATCTTGCGATATTTGCGAAGTTTTTCCGTATTTGTTTTAACTTCCATTCCTGCCTTTGGTGGAGTTGAACAGGCAGCATCCAGTCCACCCCATTGATTCTCTACCATACACATTCTGCATGCTCCGTATACAGAAAGTTCAGAGTGGTAACAAAAGGTAGGCATCTTAATTCCAATTTTTCGAATTAACTCTAAAAGGTTCTTTTCGTCATTTATTTCAACAGGTATTCCATCAATAATCATAAACTCATTCTTTTCCATTATTTCCTCCGTTCCTGCGCATGTTCTTTGCGCAACCCATATCAGTCCTCGCTATATCCTAAAGTTAAGCACTTTTTTGAATGGATTAACCTTCTGTAATCGCATGAAATGGGCAGCTATCGATACAAGCACCGCATTTGATACATGTTGTCTGATCTATTGTAAACGGCTCCTTCACTTTTCCTGTAATCGCACTGACTGGACAGGACCTTGAGCATTTTGAACAACCTTTACACAGTTCTGGGACAATCTGTATCTTCTTTAAACTCTGACATGTTCCGGCCGGACATCTCTTTTCATAGATATGTGCTTCGTATTCTTCCCGGAAACTTTTTATAGTACTAACCACTGGAAAGGCAGCTGTTTTACCAAGACCACACAAAGCTGTCGCAGAAATGGTGTCTGCAAGTTCTAAGAGCAACTCAATGTCACCATCTTCTCCCTTACCCTCTACAATACGTTCTAAGATGGCAAGCATTCTCTTCGTACCTTCACGACAAGGAACGCATTTTCCACAAGATTCGTTCTGTGTAAAGTTCATAAAGAAACGTGCCACTTCAACCATACAGGTATTGCTATCCATAACAACCAGACCACCGGAACCAATCATGGCTCCTGCCTTCTTTAAGGAATCAAAATCAAGCGGCAGATCTAAGTGCTCTTTTGTCAAACATCCACCAGACGGTCCTCCGATTTGCACCGCTTTAAACTCCGTACCATTACGCATACCACCACCGATATCAAAGATTATTTCGCGTAAGGTTGTACCCATAGGAACTTCAATGAGTCCGGTATTCTCAATGTTTCCAGTGAGTGCAAATGCTTTCGTTCCAGGACTATTCTCTGGACCGATGTTTTTATACCACTCGGAGCCATTCTTAATAATCAGTGAAATATTGGCAAATGTCTCTACATTATTTAATACTGTAGGCATATCAAACAGTCCATGTTCCACGGTTCTTGGAGGTTTTACCCTTGGCATTCCTCTTTTTCCTTCAATAGAAGCTGTTAATGCACTTCCTTCACCACATACAAAGGCACCTGCACCACGGCTGATATGTATATGAAAACTGAAATTTGTTCCAAGTATGTTGTCTCCTAATAGGCCATATTCCATTGCTCCGGCAATTGCAGTTTTCAAACGACTAACCGCCATTGGATATTCTGCACGAACATAAATATACCCTTCCGAAGCGCCACAAGCTAATCCGGCAATCATCATGCCCTCCAGCATTCGATGAGGATCACCCTCCATGATACTTCTGTCCATAAACGCACCTGGATCGCCTTCATCTCCGTTACATACAATATATTTTTGCTCTGCCTTTTGACGCTTTACCTGTGACCATTTACGACCTGCAGGGAAACCTCCGCCCCCTCTTCCTCTAAGACTGGATTCTGTGACTTCCTGTATAATATCATCTGCACTCATGTCAAACAGCGCTTTTTCAAATGCAGTATAACCACCCATTCCTATGTATTCATTGATGGATGTGGCATCAATATGTCCACAATGTTCGAGTACACGACGTGTTTGTCTTTTATAAAATGGAATCTCATTTTGTTTCTTGTAAATAGTACCCTCTTTTTGATATGCCAGCCTCTCGATATGCTCCCCGCAAAGAATGGTTTTCTCAATGATTTCTTCGCAATCGGATAGCTGTACCTTTGTATATAAGTATCCCTGTGGTTCAATTCTGACCAATGGACCCAGTTCACAAAATCCATGGCAGCCACTTTTTTTAATTCCAACCAGGTCATGTTTTCCTTCAGAATCACTATGGGGTTCAACCTGTAGCTCAACTGAGCAGGGAATATTTCTTTCCTTCATTATGGATGTCAATTTATCAAAGATTTCAAGTGAACCACTTGAAATACAACCGGTTCCGGCACATACCAGTATTCTTTTATTCTCCATTTCAATCGCTTTCTGATAGAGGCTACGGAGTTTCATTAAATCGTCACGATTCTTAAGCATTTAACATTTCCTCCTTTAATTGTTTCAAAAGTGCAATTGCTTTATCCGGTGTCATGGCCGGATGTACTTTATCATTTACCGTTATTACCGGAGCAAGTCCACATGCCCCTAAACAGGATACGGTTTCCACGGTAAAACCAAGATCATCCGTAGTCGCTTTGCTTGCTGACAATCCCAGCTCTTTACGTAAGGTATTCAAAATCGGGATAGAGCTTCTTACGTGGCATGCAGTACCGTCACATATCTTAATTACATATTTACCCTTAGGCTCCAATGAAAAATTCTCATAAAAGGTTGCTATACTATAAATCTTTGCCTGGCTAATTCCTACCTTCTCTGATAGATACGAGAAGATTTCTCTTGGCAAATAACGATAGTGTTCCTGTATTCCTTGTAACATTCCAATGATCGCACTGGGTTTGCCTTCAAATTCTTCAATAATATCATCGATTATTTTATAATCAAATGTTTCATTCATTTGGGTTACCTCCTGTTGGTTGATTATGATTTAATTTTTCAGTAAGATGCTTAGAGAGTACTGCCAAGGAATAAGCCATATTCTCATTCTGTACCAATACAGTTTCCGGTACATGTAAGCGGACATGGGCATAGTTTAAAATAGCAAGAATACCACATTCCACAAGAGCATCACATACATTCTGTGCTTCGTTCTCCGGTACGCAGATAATTCCAAGCCGGATCTTCATTCTTTTACATAAATCTTTCATTTTATCAATTGATAACACCTGCTTGCCATTTACGCTCGTTCCAATCACAGACTCATTAACATCAAATGCTACAACAATATCAAGTCCATGTTCAGAAAATCCATTATACGACAATAATGCACGTCCGAGATTACCTACCCCAACTAATACTGCACTCTCCGCATTATCATATCCGAGAAAATGCTCTAATTCTTTGATTAATTCTCTGGTAACATATCCCACCTTAGGGCGCCCACCACTACTGACGGAAGCCAAATCTTTTCTTACTTGTACATCGTTTAAATTTAATACCCCTGCAATTGTTGTTGCTGATATATTTACTGTTCCATGCTTTTCCTGTGCTCTTAAATAATTCAGATACAACGGCAAACGTTGTAATGTTTGTGTAGAAATAGGTTTGATTTCCATAATGACCTCCTTTACCCATACTGTATTTTATTCTTCCGAACGCTTTTTTCGATATCTCTTTATCGATATTATATTATCGATTGATTACTTTGTCAATATATTAACAATAAATTTTTAATTAAAAAAAACCAGCCACATCAGCATGGTTTCCCAATTGATGTGGCTGGCTATAAACCCAAGAAAATATTATGGTCTTGTAAAAGTTTGTGTCCATACTAACTGACCGTTTGGTTTTTTTGCAACGCCTACTCCGATTTGAGTAAAGTTCGCATTTAAAATATTTGCTCTATGACCTGGAGAATTCATCCATCCGTTCATAACTTCTTCTGGAGTCTTCTGTCCGTAAGCGATATTTTCTCCTGCTGCAGAATACTTAACTCCAAACTGTGTAAGCATATCGAACGGGGAGCCGTAGGTTGGTGAAGTATGACTGAAATAATTATTCTTTGCCATGTCTTCTGATTTTGCAATTGCAACCTTATCTAACTCTGGCTTCTGAGTAAGAGGCTTTAAACCGGCTGCTGCTCTTTCTTTGTTAACAAGACGCACTACTTCTTTCTGAAATGCATCATAATTACTATTAGAGTTACTAGCCGCAGGCTTGGTTGTTGTTGGAGTACTAGTATTTGGCTTGGTTGTTGTTGAAGTATTTGTACCTGGCTTGGTGTTCGTTGCTTTAGTACTATTCTTCTTTACTTTCGTTGTACAGTTCTTTTTAACTGATTTAACTACTTTCTTATTGGATTTCACCTTAGCCGTGTTACTTGGTTTTATATTACTCTTATTTGCAAGAGCATCTTTTACTAAAGTTGATATGTCGCCTAGGTTGCCTATGTTGCCTGAGATCTTAACTGTCTTTGCGTTGTTGCAATTTGCAGTGGTTGCTGCGGTAGCAGGGGTTACTGCTGCTAAGCTGGTAAATATACAAAGAGTTAGGATTAGTATTGGTTTTCTCATAATTGATTCCTTTCTTAATCTACTGTTTTTGGGTTTCACCAAGCTATTTGCATGATAACATAGTTTCATCCCAATGGCATCAATCAAAATAAGGAATAATTGGAAGATGCTAAGTCCTCTTCCAAGAAAATCCGACAAAATATCCTTAACCCACTAGCCCAACGCTTTTAGTATATCGGTTATCTTTCTACTTTCCGAATGCAGATAATGTACGGGTTCGTTGATATGCTCTAGATAATGAGCGTCAGAATTACTTATAATTCTACAGTTATCTAAATATGGATTTGTTGCTTTTAATGTACCAAGTTTATCCAAATCCTTGAGTTCTGCACAGGAGAATTTGGCATCCGGTGGTATGAAACCAAGGTTTGATAATAAACTGTTCGCATTCTTGTCAATATGAGCAGGAATCATTACTCCATGAAATTTGGCAACAAGATCATATACCCGATCAAAGGAGATACTTACGGCATTAATCAATAAATATGGTTCGTTACCAATTACTTCATCCTCTTCATTGCATATCTGCTGTTTGCCAAAAATTTCTTCATTGTTTGGGAATGGAATGAATTTAGAATAAACATACTCATCAAAGTTCATTGCATCCTGAAGTGTTGGAAACAAACAAACTACATGAACCTCTTCTTCCGTGCATAATTCCATGCCGGGTATAGCAATAATTCCATAATCCTCTGCCAGCTTCATAAAAGCGGGACAATTCTTGCAGGAGTTATGGTCCGTTAACGCAATTACATCCAATTCCTTTATCGCCGCCATACCAACAATGTTGCCAGGGGTCATATCATCATCACCGCATGGAGACAGGCAAGAATGTAAGTGCAAATCATAAGATAAGCTAAGCATGAAGCTGTTCATATACACGGAGAGCCACGTCAAATATAGGCTTGTCCGAACTAAGTACTGTAATTTTTTGCATCTTGGCCTTATTAAGTGCTGCAGCATCCAGCACTGCCCCCTCTGCCAAGATAATACAGGCGATATCTGTCAGTGCTGCAACTGCAAGGGTATTTATATTTCCCATAACAGTTACCCATACAGAATCTGCAGGTGCTTTGCTCATTGCAATGCTTAATAAATCACAGCAAAATGGCGTTGTAATGATTCTTTCTAAATTATCCCCAATTGTAATTTCACTAAATTCCTTGGTTTCTATTAACTCCTGTATTGTCATTTTCCCTCTCCTCTGTATGATCCATGCTTGGTGTATCTAAACTTGACATCTCATCTGATATTTTATGTATAAACTCTCGAAGAAGATGAATACAATCCTTTTCCCTGGCGACCCCCCGTACCACATCTTCAGCAAGTGCCTGACAGGTTGGCGCACCACAAGAACCACAGTCTAGACCCGGGAATTTTTCACATAACTCTTCCACCTTTGCCATCATTGCAATACTTTCCTTCATGTCAACTCCTAATTTAAACACGGGTTCATAGCTAACTGCTTCTGTCCAATAAGCATCCTTAATTTCCTGATTTACTAAGTGATTGCAGGCAACCGGTAAATACTTGCGTAGCCTTTTCAATTTAACTTTCGCCACAAATGGATTTTCTACTGTGAGCACTCCCCCAACGCATCCGGCGTGGCAGGCATTTAATTCTATAAATTCAAGTGTTGTAAATTTTTGATCTTCTAAATCTTCCAATACCCGGATTACATTCTCGATTCCATCCGCAGCCAGATAACTATCGGTTAGCAAACCTCCTGCTTCCCCGCCGGTTCCTCCCCAGCTGATACCTATCTTACCAGATATCGATAGCTCTTCTATCTCTTGTGAAGCTTCGATGTCTTTCATATGTCCCAATAATTTAGGATAAACTTCTTTTATTGCCAACACAGCATTTACTTCACTCTTGTCAATGCCAAGTGGTGTCTTTACTGCCGTAACCTTCGCAGGACAGGGAGATATGAAAATTATCCCTATTTTATCTGCCGGCAGCCCTGTATCCTTTATGGCCTTTTCCCTGGCCAAACTGGCCGCCAGATCAATTGGCGCCATGATAGGCAAAAGATGTTCAATCAGATTTGGAAATCGAACCCGAATTAATCGCATAACTGAAGGACAGGCCGTGCTAATGATTGGCCATTGTTCCTTATGTTCCTGAATATACTTTCTGGACATTTCAGAAACTAATTCTGCTGCTCCGCTTATTTCATATACGTCATCAAATCCCATCCGTTTTAACGCAGTCAGAATAATATTAATATCATCCAGGTTGTTAAACTGCCCATATAGCGCTGGCGCTGGAAGTGCAACCGTATATTCAAATTGCTTCATAACATCAATTGGATCATAAGTTGCAAGTTTTGCATGATGTGGACAATGACGGATACACTCTCCGCAATCGATACAAAACTGCTTTGTAATGACTGCTTTTCCATTTCTCACCCGGATAGCCTGTGTTGGACATCTTTTTATACAATTGATACACCCCTTGCACAATTCCTGATCTAAGCGAACAGCGGTAAAAAACTTATCCATAACTACCTCCTACAAAACTTTGTAACTATTAAAAACTTATAACAAAACTACTGGAGTATCACAGTATAACTTTCATAGTAACCGTTGTACCTACTCCAATTTCAGTCTGAATATCCATATCATCCGAATACTTTTTCATATTCGGTAATCCCATTCCCGCTCCAAAACCCAAGGAACGCACATTATCCGGTGCTGTAGAAAACCCCGCCTGCATCGCTTGTTCTATATTTGAGATACCCGGTCCTTTATCTGCGAGTACCATAACAATCTCTTCTGGTGAAATTATTACTTCAATCGTTCCACCTTCTGCATGAATCACCATGTTTATTTCCCCTTCATACATAGCGATTGCAACTTTTCTTACTGCCTCCGGATTCACACCCATCTGTTTTAATTTACCCTTCACATCACTGGAAGCCTCTCCTGCACGTGTGAAATCATCAGGAGAGACATGGTAGGTTAATTGAATTTTATCACTCAACAGGAAGCACCCCCACGCAGACCATTTTCATATAATATTCCGCAAGCAGTAAACATTCTCTCACCGGTTGACAGTAGTACAAGGCCCCTTTCCTTTGCAAGGTCAATCATTCCATCATCGGGATTCTTTCCTCGTACAAAAACGATACAAATAATATCCATCATTTCTGCAGTTCTAATAGCCTGTGGATTACATAAACCGGTCAATAGTACGGATTGATCCTTAACAAAGGCCAAAACATCACTCATCATATCAGCACCACAGGCTGTATGTACCTCTTTATCCAAATGTTCTTCCCCACAGATTACATTCGCTCCTAGCAATTTCTTAACATCATTTACTGTCATATGAACCTCCTATTAAAATAGTTACATTCTCTATTATGGCTTGGTGTCAAAAGCCAAATCATCTTCTCAAATATTTATCGTATATACTGCACAAAAACCTTTCCCACTCTCTTGTTTTTTTAAGCCAAACGCACAAGACAACTTGTGGTTTTTCAATTCATTTTCATTATATCATACCAATTTTATTCCTTCAATATTTAATGCTTATACTTTGTGAAATTTTTAATTTATGTGTAGATTTTTTTATTATAACATGATATACTGAAGTTGTTTGTCGATATGGCTAAAAACTCTTTATTTTCAACTATGACATTATATCTCATCGGCAAAATATTCACGCAAATCCTAACAAAAAATGAAATGCTATTCAAGGAGGTTTGAAAATGGGTTCCAAGAAAAAAACAGTCCCTTTTGCAGGAACAAAAGAGCAAGAGGCGGAACTTCTTAAGGTCATTAAAGAACACAAAGATGACAAAGGTGCTTTAATGCAGGTCTTACAGCAGGCGCAGAATATCTACGGCTATTTGCCAATTGAAGTGCAAACCATAATATCGAATGAGATGGATATTCCGTTGGAAAAGGTTTATGGTGTTGTTACTTTTTATTCACAGTTTTCGCTGAATCCAAAGGGTAAATATAAAATTTCCGTATGTTTGGGTACCGCTTGTTATGTGAAAGGTGCCGGTGATATATTCAATAAGTTGATGGAAGTGCTTCATATCGAAGGTGGCGAATGTACACCAGATGGTAAGTTTTCCTTAGATGCCTGTCGTTGTATCGGTGCATGCGGTTTAGCTCCTGTTTTAACAATTAATGAGGATGTTTATGGTCGTTTAACCGTGGATGAAATCCCAGGCATTATAGCGAAATACTAAAGATGTAGAATCTTATGATGACTGAAATTTCACTTAATGTATTAGATGTAGCAGAAAATTCTGTCCGGGCAAATGCTGATTTTGTACAAATTTCTATTGTTGGTGATACTGTTTCTGACCGTTTGGTCATTACAATAGCAGATAATGGTTGTGGTATGACAGCGGAGCAAATAGCTAAAGTAGAAGATCCTTTCTTTACTACGCGTACTACAAGGTCTGTGGGCCTTGGTGTTCCTTTTTTCAAATATGCTGCCGAATTAACCGGCGGGGAATTTAACATTAAATCAGAACCAGGAAATGGCACTGTGGTAACTGCAATATTTGTACTATCGAGTATTGATCGAATGCCGCTTGGTGATATGATAAGTACCATACAAACTTTAATTACATTTAATACAAATATTGATTTCTTGTATTCCTATACAATAGATGATAGAACCTTTACGCTGAACACTCGCGAGTTTCGGGAAATCTTAGGGGACATACCTTTTGACACTCCTGAAGTTTCTACTTATATAAAGGACTACTTGCGAGAGAATACAGAAGAAGTTAATAATGGAAAATATATTTAGCAAATTTCGTGTAATGTGACTTGTGATGTTGCTTACGGTGGGGATTTTGTTAGCTTCGTCCAAGACGTTTCTCTTAATTTGTCTATATTTTAACAGGTTAATTAATAACCTAATATTCGTTCTTAAGATTTAAAGCCGCATGTAGCGGCGGGATGGAGGATTATATGAAAACTCTAGAAGAGTTAAAAGCAATCAGAGAGAAAATGCAGAGCCAGGTTGGTCTACGTTCTGAAAGTGGAGATCAGACAAGAGTTGTTGTCGGCATGGCAACCTGTGGTATTGCAAGTGGTGCAAGACCTGTATTAACTGCTCTTTCAGATGCAGTTCAATCTAAAAACTTATCCAATATTGCTGTAACACAAACCGGTTGTATCGGCTTGTGCCAATATGAGCCAATTGTAGAAGTTCTGGAACCAGGAAAAGAAAAGGTTACTTACATTAAGATGACACCAGAAAAAGTGATGGAGGTCTTAGAACAACACCTTATCCGTGGTCAGGTTGTAAGCAAATACACAATAGATTCCGAGGGGAGGATTTAAGCATGTTTCGTTCACACGTATTAGTTTGTGGTGGTACCGGATGTACTTCCTCCGGATGTCAAAAAATAATGGATGCTCTGCAGGTAGAAATTAAGAATGCCAACCTGGAAAAAGAAGTATCTATCGTTCAAACTGGATGTCATGGTCTTTGTGCTCTGGGTCCCATTATGATAATTTATCCGGATGCAGTTTTCTATTCCATGGTTAAAGTGGAAGATGTTCCTGAAATCGTTTCAGAGCATTTATTAAAGGGTAGAGTAGTAACTCGTCTTGTATATTCGGAAACACTTACGAATGATGGCCTAAAGTCCTTAAATGAAACCGATTTCTATAAAAATCAACATAGAATTGCACTACGTAACTGCGGTGTTATCAATCCTGAGAACATTGAAGAGTACATCGGTACTCATGGTTACGAAGCATTAGGTAAAGTTTTAACAGAGTATACCCCCGATCAGGTAATACAAACAATTTTAGACAGTGGACTTCGTGGCCGTGGAGGCGGCGGTTTCCCAACAGGTTTGAAATGGAAACTCGCAAAGGGAAATGATGCTGATCAAAAATATGTCTGTTGTAATGCCGACGAAGGTGATCCAGGTGCCTTCATGGATCGTTCCGTATTAGAGGGTGATCCCCATGTATTAATTGAAGCTATGACAATTGCAGGCTATGCAATTGGTGCTTCTCAAGGTTATGTTTATGTTCGTGCAGAATATCCAATCGCTGTAGAACGTTTGGAAATTGCTATTGCTCAGGCAAGAGAATACGGACTTTTAGGAAATGACATATTTGGAACCGGCTTTAACTTTGATATCGGTTTGAGACTTGGTGCAGGAGCCTTCGTTTGTGGTGAAGAAACCGCTCTTATGACTTCTATCGAAGGTAATAGAGGTGAACCTCGTCCACGTCCTCCATTCCCTGCTCAAAAAGGACTCTTTGGAAAGCCAACCATTTTAAATAACGTTGAAACCTATGCAAATATTCCTCAGATTATTTTACATGGTCCTGAATGGTTTGCTGCTATGGGTACCGAGAAGTCAAAGGGAACTAAAGTATTTGCTCTTGGTGGTAAGATTAAAAATACTGGTCTTGTTGAGATCCCTATGGGTACTACCCTCCGTGAAGTTATCGAAGATATCGGCGGTGGTATTCCGAATGGCAAGAAATTCAAGGCTGCTCAAACAGGTGGTCCATCCGGTGGATGTATCCCTGCAGAACATTTCGATATTCCAATTGACTATGACAACTTATTAAGTATAGGTTCTATGATGGGTTCCGGTGGTCTAATCGTTATGGATGAAGACAACTGCATGGTTGATATCGCTAAATTCTTCCTTGAGTTTACATTAGAAGAGTCCTGTGGTAAATGTACTCCTTGTAGAATTGGTACAAAGCGTATGTATGAAATGCTTGATAAATTTTCCAAGGGCCAAGGTACTTTAGAAGATATTGATAAACTGGAAGAACTTTGTCACTATATTAAAGAGAATGCACTTTGCGGTTTAGGCCAAACGGCTCCAAACCCAGTTCTATCTACACTGAAATTCTTCCGTGATGAGTATGTGGCGCATGTTGTAGATAAGAAATGTCCTGCTGGCGTGTGTAAGTCGCTCTTATCCTATGTAATTGATGCTGACAAATGTAAGGGTTGTACCTTATGTGCAAAAGTCTGTCCAAACGGTGCAATTGAAGGAAAAGTTAAAGAAGATCATATCATAATCCAGGATAAATGTATTAAGTGTGGCGCTTGTATGGAAAAATGTCGTTTCGGTGCAATTTTCAAAAAATAGTGTAGATAAACTAAGGTTCTTTAAGGAGGTTAAAAATGGAAACCGTAAATATTAAAATAAACGGTGTAGACGTAGCTGCACCAGTAGGCTCTACTATTCTTGAAGCTGCCAGAATCGCACATATCGAGATTCCAACTCTCTGCTATTTAAAAGAGATTAATGAAATCGGTGCTTGTCGTATCTGTGTAGTTGAAGTTAAGGGCGCTAGAACTCTTGTTACAGCTTGCGTTTATCCTGTGAATGAGGGCATGGAAGTCTGGACCAATACTCCTAAAGTATTAGATTCCAGAAAGAAAACTTTAGAATTAATCCTTTCTGATCATGATAGAAGATGTTTATCTTGTGTTAGAAGTGGAGAATGTGAATTACAAAAGCTTTGCAAAGATCTTAAGGTTGATAATGAAGGCTTATATGATGGAGAAAGCAATCACTTTGACATCGATCTTTCCGCTGCTCATATGTATCGTGATAATAATAAATGTATTTTATGTAGACGTTGTTCCGCAGTTTGCGAACAAATTCAAGGTATTGGAGTAATTGGTGCGAACGAGCGTGGCTTTGGTACAAATATTGGATCCGCATTTGATATGGGCTTAGGTGAAACCAGCTGTGTTTCCTGTGGCCAGTGTATCGCTGTCTGTCCTACCGGAGCTCTATCAGAAAAAGACTATACGGATGAAGTATTTGCTGTATTAGCTGACCCTTCAAAACATGTTATCGTTCAGACTGCTCCTGCTGTTCGTGCCGGACTTGGTGAAGCTTTTGGTTATCCGATTGGAACTAACGTGGAAGGTAAAATGATTTCAGCCTTACGCCGTCTTGGTTTTGACAAAGTATTTGATACCAATTTTGCTGCTGACCTCACAATTATGGAAGAAGCGAACGAATTAATTGATAGAATATCAAATAAAGGGGTTCTTCCCCTAATTACTTCCTGTTCACCAGGATGGGTTAAGTATTGCGAACACTATTTCCCTGAATTAACAGAGAATCTATCCAGCTGTAAGTCTCCTCAACAAATGTTTGGTGCTACTATTAAGACTTACTATGCAGAGAAGATGGGTATTGATCCAAAAAATATTGTTGTTGTTAGTGCTATGCCTTGTACTGCTAAGAAATTTGAAATTGGTCGCGAGGATCAGGACGCTGCTGGAGTTCCAGACGTTGATATCTCAATTACCGTAAGAGAACTTAGCAGAATGATTGATCGTGCAGGTATCAACTTCGCATCTCTTCCAGATGAAGAATTTGATTCTCCTCTTGGAATGTCATCTGGTGCTGCTGTAATCTTTGGTGCTACTGGTGGTGTTATGGAAGCCGCTCTTCGTACTGCAGTTGAGACATTAACTGGAGAAGAATTAGCAAAATTAGATTTCACTGATGTAAGAGGAACAAAAGGAATTAAAGAAGCAACCTACAGTGTTGGCGGACTAGATGTTAAGGTTGCTGTTGCATCCGGTCTTCAGAATGCAAGAGATCTTTTAGATAAAGTAAAATCTGGTGAAGCTAACTATCACTTTATTGAGATTATGGGTTGTCCTGGCGGCTGTGTAAACGGCGGTGGCATGCCTCAGGTTCCTGCAAGCATAAGAAACTTCAATGATATTCGTGCACTTCGTGCAAAAGTTCTCTATGATTCAGATTCCAACAACTCAATCAGGAAATCTCATGAAAATCCTGCAATCAAAGAACTTTACGCTACTTACTTTGGTAAGCCAGGAAGCCATAAGGCTCATGAAGTTCTTCACACAACTTATGTAAAGAGAAGTGTAAATTAAATTGTAAATCTTGATTGAAGCTACAATCATAGTTGTAATTAAAAAGCTGGCAAATTAGATCCTCTAATTTACCAGCTTTTTATTCATATCTATGTCAAGCAGCCGAATAAAACAAGTGCATTTCTTAAAGAATACATATGGTATAAGAGCTTCGGTTGCGGATTATTGTAGATATGTACGTACTCTTATACCCTTTCTATTCTATTCTTTATTATATTCAAAGCAGAGATAATTGTTACGCAAATGATTATATATTTCATAAAAAATAAGGTTTGAAAGTATAATTTTATACCTTCAAACCCCATATATAACTGATTTATTATTTTGTTATCTTAATAATAGCATAGGATCTATGGTGGAATCTTCTTTCATTACCTGGAAATATAGATTACTACCCTCTACCGTATAATATATGGAAGGTTCTGCTATCACACCTAAAACTTCGCCTTCTTTCACCGTATCGCCTACTTTGAATTTCACATCTTTTAATTGTCCATATACTAGGCTGTATCCACTTCCAATAGAGGCTGTTACCGTTAATCCAGTTTCATCTACTTCTTCAATAGATGTAATTACTCCTGTTGCTGCACTAAGTACCTCAGTTCCAACTTTAGCATCAATAATAATGGCGGGATTACACTTAAATTGTTCTAAGGTTTCGTGGTAAACCACTCTGTCTACACTATAATTCATTACTACATTTCCATTTACCGGCCATAACAAACCATTTTCTGCTTTGAAATGCATGGTTTCCGGATTCATAACAGACTGGGTTTCTTCAGCTTTTGCTGTTTCACTTTTCGTATTATCTTTTACTTCTGTGTTATTAGTAGTATCTTTTGCTTTTACATTTTGTGAATCATCAATAACATCATATTCCAATAGACTTCCATCTGTAACTGCTCCATCCGGATTGCCTTTGGCTACCTCTGCCTGACTGGTGCCCGCTTTATTATTAGCAGCAGCTGACGAGGGCGTGTTATTTGTGTCTGGTTGTATAACAATCTCCTGGTTACTATTATCTTCACCTTGTGCTACATCTGAAATAGGCTCATTTAAATCCACCAGATTATTGTTCTGCTGTTTGTCAGATGTACGATTCAATCCTACCACTGTAATCGCTATGATTGCCAATGCCCCAACACATAATAACGCATAAAAACTTTTGCTTTTAAAAAATTCAGCTAAGTTGTGTTTTTTCATTATTATCACCTCTAGCTATATTTTCACCAGAAATGATTGTTTTATTCATCTAATATGATGTAGAAATATAAATCTATCAAAAAACATTTTTCTTTTTCCCAATTTCAAATACAAATGCTTTTCAAAATGCTTACAGAATTTAATCACTATCTCTAAATCGCTTTCCTTAACATCCTTCCCTCCATATCGGGTTCTCATATAAATGAGAACTATCGTAAGAAAAGTAACATGCTCAAATTCAATTTTGTCTCCTATACGCTTTGCATAAGAATACAAAGTTTCATCTGAAGGCAGTTTATACCCTTCCTTTGTAACATATTGTAGTATTTCTCCTAGTTTCATGGTTAGCTGTTCATTATGAGAAGAATTCTTGTATCTTCGATTATATTTTGTTTCCATTAGTTTATAATATGCTAAAACAATGGATGCAAATAGAAGTAAAATACATAATATGATTGCACACACCGCAAAAATATATTCTTGCAACGTAAACTTTTTTGCTGTATTAATTTCTATACCATTGTCCTTAAATGGTTCCTGAACTGGTGGCGTTGGTATCATTACACTATTTGGCATATAGGAAGCATGATTTCCTGTGTTCGAAGCTTCTTTCCACTGTGTATATCTTCCGTCATAGAATTCTGGAGTCGGTTCAAATGGTATCCAACCTACCCCTTCAATGTAAGCGTCAATCCATGAATGGGCACTATAGCTGTATACCTTATAGGTAAATGCTTCCGGTCTGTCCATATAATCAACTACATACCCTTCGACGTAACGTGTAGGTATGCCGACACAACGTGCCAAAATTCCCATAGCACTAGCAAAATAAGAACAGTAACCTGTTTTTTGCTCGAACAGGAAATAGTCTACAAAGTCTTCTTCTTTCGGTGTCCTTCTAACCTTAGTGGTATATGTCATTTGATTTAGATACGATTCGATGGCCTTTAGTTTGTCGTAATCATTATTATAATTCTTTGTTATTTCATATGCCAGTTCCTTTACTCTGTCTGGCAAAGTGTCCGGTAAGGTGGTGTACTGGATTTCTATTTCTTCTGTTCTTTTTTCTATCTCTTCTATTAATCCAGTATAATTTAGTTCATCCTCAAATTTATACAAATAGAATATAGAGTCTCCGGTCTTACGTAGGTTTTCTTCCGTAACTATAATTTTCTGCTTACCGGTATTTCTTAGAATGTTTTTAAGTCCTTCACTATTGAGATTCAATTCGTAGTATGATGTGTTATAAACGGTTCCATTTCCTTTTGCTTTCTTAAACAACAAAGCACCCTGATCGGTCTCTACATATTTAATGGGTTTTTTATGATATATTTTATAAGATTTCAAAGGATAAAAAATGGTTTTCGTTTTAATATCCTTAAATTTAATCTCATAATCTCTTTTCTGAACAATGTTTGTTAAGTCCATTCCTTCCTGATTTGCCTTTGTAAAACATAGAAGTAGTTCAAAAAAGTCTAAATAATAATCTTCATACTCATATTTATAATCCGATTTTCTTTTTTCCCATTTGCGGCCGGTATAGGTATCACTGATCGATCCAATTAAATAACCACGAGCAGTACTCTTATTATTTGTATAAATATTTAACGTATTTTTATTTCTTAACTTTACATCTCCACCCAGTTCAGTATCACTATCTTCAGAATATTCTGCATAATTTAGTCCAAATTCCCCACTTCCTTTATTAAAACGATATTGAATTTCGGTGATTATCATAGAGCCTTGCTCTTGGACCTTATAAATAAAACTCTTTACAACTTTCCACCTAATGGGGGTTGTATTGGAAGGAAAACTAACAGCCAATATTGCTATCAGTATACAGATTGGGGCTAAATAAATGGTTGCGATACTGTTATCCACAACATTGCTGTTTTTATGTAGCTTAATTCCACAAATCTCTACAAGTATTACCAATGAATACACCAAGATGATAGCAACTGTTATTTTAGGGACAAACAGTTTGTTAATGCAGGCTATAATTAACAATATAAGAAATGAGGCCGCCAAAATATTTTTGATTTTATAAAATTTATGAAAAACATAGGTTATGCTACAACAAAGAAACAGAATTGCTGCCATGGTTGCTAGGCCGCACCATCTATCATAATGAATGATATCTCTGTCATAAGTCATGCACCATTCAATTACACGCCGGGTTGCCTCTATATAACTAAACTTAAATACTGCACTGATTGTTATGCCTACAATGATAATTCCAAGAATGGTTAAATAGCTGATTACATTCTTTTTATAAATATCCAGCAGCATAATGCACCCAGAAAAGAAAAAAGCAATCACTATAATAAATATAATATTTGTATGAAGTTGAAACAGGCTATTTAAAAAGTCTCCAATTGCTATGGACAATATCGCACTGTTAACAAAAGTTATCCATTGTTTCTTACTGATCATGAGGTCAACACCTCCCTTATTTCATCTTCTCTGGTAATAAGTCGAAATGAAATACCTGCAAGTTTTAAATCGACCAGTAAGGATTCTTTATCTGGATCAATTTTATCTCTCATGAGCAATAAAGCAAGATCATTCCCCTGCTGTGATAAAGCTACCATATGGTAATATAGTTCTTCTGTCAGGTTGTGTGTAAGTACAATCACAAAACTTCCTTGCATACAGACATTACGACTCAAATTCAAAATATTTTCTACTGTCACATTTGAATGAAAGCTCATGGAGACACACATCTGATAAAAAATATCAAAATCTACTTTACTTCGAACTTCTGCTTTCTGTAAACCACCATGTTCATAATATACACTGACATGCGTATTATTGTTCTTTAAATAATTTGTAATTGCTAAGGCACTCTCTATGATTTGATCCTCTATAATGTACGTTGTTAACTCGTCTTCTTTTAGTTCCTGTAAGTCCATTATTATTATGGTCTCAGACTTTGGATTCGCTATAAAGGTTCTACTAAATAGTTCATTTCTTTTTGCTGTTGCCTTCCAATGAATCTGCTTTTTACTATCTCCTAGCTGATATTTTCTTGTCACAATGTCCATGGTGTCATGGGGCTGATTCAAATAATAAGGAAGATTCTTAGTATCTTTTTGTGCCGGTACAATTCCAAGCCTATCGATTTGTACTACTCTGGGAAGTACCGTTACTGACACCTTGGATTGAACTGGATAAGTGATTCTAAATAAATATAAAAAATCTGTAATGTCAACAGAACTGGCACCTACGTAATATATTCCTCGATAATTACATCGGAGTTTTGTTTCTGTTGTTTCAGAAGCACCAGGAAGCAAACAATATTCTTTCATATTATCAGTGTTTAAAATGATAGATTTATCATGGAGAAAATTCACTTTAATACTTCGGAAGGTAATGTAATTTTCATTCCCTAAGGTAAATGCATATGGAGTTAAGTCTCCTTTTACGACTATTCTCTGTCCAATATCCTGAAACAACCGAAAACATACAAATACATAAAAGGTATACGCAAAGGAGATTACCGGAATCATTAATGAAAAATAAAAAAAAGCATAAGAAACATTTCCGCCATAAAAGCTGGCGAAAATACCTGATGCTATAATAAGTATCATAAGAATAATTCTACTGAACAGCATATTAATTCCTTCCCATTATAAGTTTATATGAGTGCATTACTAGAGAATTGGAACATTAATTTTGCTAATAATCCTAGCTAATGTCTTTTCAACCGTAAGCTTATTTAATCTTGCTTCCGGAGACAAAATTAACCTATGCTGCAATACTGGATGGATGACCTTCTGAATGTCATCTGGAATGCAATAGTCCCTTGCTTCTGTATACGCAACTGCCTGTGCTGCACGAATTAATGCCAGAGTTGCTCTTGGGCTTGCGCCTAAGGAAATATTGCTATCCTTTCTGGTTCCATCTATAATTTCGATTATATAAGAAATCAAGTCTGTATGTACGGTGACCTGCTTAACTTCCTGCTGCATAGCCGCAATTGTTTTTCCATCTGTTACCGAACTTAATGATTTTAAAGGACTTTGTTCAATGTAGTAAGCAGCCATCCTCTTCTCGTCCGCTGTACTTGGATAACCGATCGAAAGTTTCATCAAAAAACGATCTAACTGTGCTTCTGGAAGATTAAAAGTTCCTAAATAATCAATGGGATTCTGTGTCGCAATAACCAAAAAAGGACTAGGTAAAGCATAGGTATTGCCATCCACACTGATTTGCCTTTCTTCCATTGCCTCAAGAAGGCTTGCCTGTGTCTTGGGTGAAGTTCGGTTTATTTCATCAGCAAGAATGACGTGGTTCATAACAGCACCTGGTTTAAATTCAAACTGTCCTGTTTGCATACTAAAAATAGAAACACCTGTTATATCACTAGGAAGAGTATCCGGGGTAAATTGTATTCTTGTAAATCCACAATCAATAGATTTAGCAATTGCATTTGCCAGAGTAGTTTTTCCAACTCCCGGTACATCTTCCAATAATAGATGCCCTTCTGCCAATAAAGCTGTAATACTATATTCAATAATTTCCGTTTTACCTACAATAACCTTTTCAATATTATTAATGATTTCACGAAACACATGTTGATTCTGCATAGGCCCTCCCTAAGTGATATTTTAACACCTTCATAACTATATAATATCATACTGTAACTAATTGTCAATTAAACCCTATTCGCAAGTTAGCTAACATATTTTACGCATTATATTTATTTATAATAGCATAAATAGATTCCTTTTTTTTGAATAATATACAAAATAAATTGTAATATCTAATATATGTTAATGATTAATGTAATAAAAAATTGAGCCTGGTATGAGTGAACGCTCACACCAAACTCAATTTATTGTAACTTAATTTGCCTTTGTAATAAATATTATAAATACTATTTTACGCTGACAGTTACTTTCTCCAAATGCCATATATCCTTCACATATTCTTCAATCGTTCTGTCAGAAGAAAATTTACCACATTTTGCGATATTTTTAATTGCCATCTTTGCCCACTGCTGCTTATTGCGGTAGGCTTCTTCTACCTTTTTCTGTGCGGCTTCATATGCTCTGAAGTCCTTTAGAATAAAGTATTTATCAGCCTTTTCTCCAGCATGACTTTCCAAAAGTGAGCGATACAGTTCACGGAAGAGTTCTTTATTCTCTGAAGAATAAAACCCATTCATCAATTGATCCATGATAAGATGTATTGCCGAATCATTATTATATAAATCCGTGGGATTATAGCCACCTTCCGTCTCATACCGAATTACTTCCTCTGCGCTTAATCCGAAAATAAATGCATTCTCTTTCCCTACCTCTTCAACAATTTCTACGTTTGCTCCATCCATGGTCCCCAAAGTAATTGCACCATTTAACATAAACTTCATATTTCCGGTTCCTGATGCTTCTTTGCTAGCGGTAGAAATCTGTTCTGATACATCTGCTGCAGCAAAAATAAGTTCTGCGTTTGATACCTGGTAATTCTCTATAAATACTACCTTTATTTTGTTTTGAATTGACGAGTCGTTATTTATGATTTCTGCTACATTATTTATCAACTTAATAACCGCTTTAGCCCTGTGATATCCAGCAGAAGCTTTTGCTCCAAAAATAAAGGTTCTTGGATAAAACTCCATATCTGGATGGGCCTTAATCTGGTTATATAAATGCATGACATGAAGAATATTCAACAGCTGTCTCTTATATTCATGGAGTCGTTTCACCTGTACATCAAAGATAGAGTTAGGATCAACCTCTATCTTGTTATGTTCAATAATATAAGCTGCTAATCTTAATTTATTGCTATACTTAATATTGAGAAATTCCTTCTGGCTCTGCTCCTCTTCAGCAAGTTCGTATAAGTTATTAAGTTCGGACAAATTAGTTATCCATCCATCTCCGATCTTAGAAGTCACCCATTCAGCAAGTAACGGATTGCCGTGCAAAAGAAAACGTCTCTGCGTAATACCATTTGTCTTATTATTAAACTTCTCTGGCATCATGAGATAAAAATCATTCAAAACCTTACTTTTTAATATTTCAGTGTGTAGCTTTGCCACACCGTTTATAGAAAAACTTGAAACAATAGCAAGGTTTGCCATTCTTACCTGCCCGTTATACAAAACCGCCATTTTTTCTATTTTACTATTATCTCCGGGATATTTACTTTGAATATTAAGAATAAACCTTCGATTTATTTCATCAACAATTTGATAAATCCGCGGCAATAAACGTGAAAACAGATCGATTGGCCATTTTTCCAAAGCCTCTGACATTATTGTGTGATTGGTATAAGCACAGGTCTTATTGGTAATATCCCAAGCTTCATCCCAAGTCAAATAATATTCATCCATTAAGATACGCATAAGTTCAGCAACTGTCACAGTTGGATGCGTATCATTCAACTGAAAACATACCTTTTCATAGATCTTCTTGATATCCTCATGATGATCCAGATATTTGGCAACCGCCCTCTGAATACTGGCTGACACAAAGAAATATTGCTGTTTTAATCTTAACTCCTTCCCAGCATAATGATTATCATTCGGATAAAGAACTTCACATATTGTTCTTGCTAAATTCTCCTGCTCAACTGCTTTCTGATAATCACCTTTGTCAAAAGATTCTAGGTTAAAGTTATTTACTGCCTCTGCATCCCATATTCTTAAGGTATTTACAACATTGTTATTATAACCTACAATCGGAATATCATAAGGAATTGCCATTACCGATTGATATCCCTCTTGAATGAATTTCTCCCTTTTGTTCTCATCCAGAATCATTCTGACATAACCACCAAACTTTACTTCCTGTGCATATTCGGTACGTTTCACTTCAAAAGGATTCCCATCTTTTAACCACTGATCAGGAACTTCAACCTGAAAGCCATCCTCTATCTTTTGTTTAAACATACCATATTTATAGCGAATACCACATCCATATGCAGCATACCCCAACGTAGAGAGAGAGTCCAGAAAGCATGCTGCTAGTCTCCCCAAACCACCATTTCCCAACGCTGCATCTGGTTCTTCGTCTTCGATTGCATCCAGATTTAATCCTAAATCGTCCAGTGCTTCTCGGATAACTTTATCTGCTTTTAAATTAATAATAATGTTACCCAGAGCCCTTCCCATCAAAAATTCCATCGACAAGTAATAGACGGTTTTAACATCTTGTATAATATATTGTTTATGAGTGGCCATCCATTGATCCATAATTATATTTTTAACAGAAAAGGCAACGGCTTGAAAAATCTGCTGTTGCGTAGCTTCTTCAACTGTCTTACGATAAAACATCTTCATATAATCTTCAATATTCTTTTTAAATTCATC
Organism: Bacillota bacterium; assembly: GCA_023443225.1. Taxonomy (GTDB): domain Bacteria; phylum Bacillota; class Clostridia; order Lachnospirales; family Lachnospiraceae; genus Anaerocolumna. Next base: position 128,979 of record JAEZVF010000098.1, on the reverse strand, counting down.
TTTATCCAAATTAAACATAATAACCTCCTAATCTGATTGTTCCTAAATATTGGTGATTACTCCCTAATTAAGGTACAATTAAATACATTATATACCATCTGATGCAGGAAGCACAAGTAATAATAAAGCCTAAATTATTTACATAAATGACGTTAAAAATGTAAATAATTTAGGTCTTATTATTAAGTGAATCACTTATCATCTATTTACTTTATAGATAAGCAAGTAGTTCATTCATAAATTCTTTTTCTAGTATAATGAGCCGCTTTACCAAATCAATACTTTCCGTAGAAGCAGACGCATACTTATTTACGTATTTACTTAAAGATTTAATTCCCATATTACACCCATCCACCATGATATCTGCTATCTTGTGGACGTCATCATTTATCATTAATTTAATCTCTGTACTAACCCATGAAAAAATCTTAGCAGCTGTTTTCGGATCTTCTTCATCTTTATCCACTTTGTTTAATAACACATGACATTCATCCCCAATCTGGACATGTTTATTATTGTAATTATTAATTAAGGATTTAAATTTCTCATCATCAATAAATGGAATTACCTGTTCCATACTATTTGTTGCTGATTTACAGCCTGCATTACATTCCTTTAAAAGCTTTATCGTATCTTGATTCATGTATTTCGTCCTTTCAAAAATATATAATATTTGTTTAATCATCCATAATATGAGTTTAACCAATTTATTTTATACAAATAGTTAAAAATTTTTATCTAACTTAGAAATGATGGTTTTACAGATAGAATATGGTATGTTATAATTGTGATAATCGAAAAGTAAGACTTGAAAGGAGTAAATATATCCAATTCTTCCGATATATTTATATGAAAAATGAAAAATAATTTAAAAAGTAACTTTACTATTATGTTTAAAGGATTTCTTATCGGCTCTTCTATGAGTGTTCCGGGTGTTAGCGGCGGAACTATGGCTATTCTTCTAGGTATTTATGACAAATTGATTAGTTCTATCAGTAATTTTCTTAAAGACATAAAAGGAAATATGTTATTCCTGATGAAATTCTGCATCGGTGCAGGTATAGGCATCGGTTCCCTTGCCTTCCTAATAAAATGGTCATTGGATAAATTCCCATTTCAAATTTCCTTTTTCTTTTTAGGAGCTGTTATCGGTGGGATACCATCTTTGTATAAAAAGACAAAGGAATCTCCCCTAAATATTTCCTCTGGAATTTATTTTCTGATTGGTTTAGTACTTGTTATATCCATTGGATTTATCCCTGTAGGTAATTTCGACGTAAGCTCTGGATCTGGAATTGGTTATTTCCTTATGCTTTTACTGACCGGCATTATTATTGCATTGGCATTAGTTCTGCCTGGAATCAGCACCTCCCATATGCTATTGGTACTTGGAATGTACGACGCTATGATATTGGCTATCACAAAATTTGATATCATTTACATAGGTATCTTAGGAGTTTCTACTTTAATCGGAATCTTTTTAATTACTAAGCCGATAGAGTGGACGATGAAAAAGTTTCCACATCAAACCTATTGTATGATTATTGGTTTTGTCCTTGGGTCTACCTCGGAAATCTTCCGTGACAAAATCTTACCTGCAGTTCCGGCAGGTGCTGGTATCTCTTGGTGGATTCCTTCCGGAATAATCTCCATAATCACCTTCGTATTGGGCTATAAAGGAATTATGGCTTTGTCAAAATTTTCGAATGATTAAGTAAAAAGAGAACAGGGTTCTCCACGGTGCCATAGGGACATTTTCTATGCCGTAGTGAAGTGGGCAGTATGTATCGTTAAGGAAGGGGGATAAATGATGGACTATATCACAGTAGGCGAAGCAGCAGAGAAATGGGGTGTGTCTGCCCGTTCCATTACATATCATTTGGGTGCAGGTCGTATTGAAGGCGCCGTTAGAAAAGGCCATATGTGGCTTATACCGGCAACCTCCGCTAAACCCCAAGATAAGCGTAGAACGAAAGAAGCCCCTTCTATCCATGCACTTTTAGAACAGCAAGAATCCCTTTTCTCTGTGCTTGATCTTTTTCCTATTCCAATTGAAGTGTTTTCTCCCAGTGGCACCTGTTTGTTTATGAACAAAGTATTTATAGAATTTTTTTGTATTCCCAAACCCTCGGATATCATCGGTAAATTTAATGTTTTGCAAGATCCCTTTATTAACGACGAGCTGGGGTTAACAGAGTATTTAATGCGTGTGTTTTCCGGAGAGATTCTCTCCGTTTACGATGTAAGGGTACCCTTTGAGGAAATAGACAACCGTTATGGGTCTCGACAAGGAAATACCATGGAGAATGAGATTTATCAAGACATTACAAATTTCCCGCTGTTACGTGAGGATGGAACAGTGTCTTATGTTATTACGGTATTCATGACAAAGCGCATTTATCTGTCAAGGCTGGATGCTATCAGAGCCAAAGAATATATGGATGCTCACTGGCTGGATGATTTTGATTTGGATAAAATTTCAAATCACGCAGGCATGTCCCGTCACCATCTGGCGCGGTTGTTTAAGAATTTTATTGGCATAACACCATATAACTATTATCAAGAGGTCAAACTTGAAAAGATCAAAGAAGCTTTGGGAGATTTAACCCTAACTATCAGCGAGGCGTTTAATTCTTGCGGTGCTGATTATAGTGGAGGATTTGCAGAAGCCTTCAAAAAAAAGATGGGGATGACACCTTCTGAGTACAGAAAGACATTACAGTCTAACATATGCGATAACTGGAAACAGCCAGGACAGGGCAAACCATTTCCCCTAACTTCTATAAAACCTATTTGTGAATCGGAGGAGCAACTTTTTCAAGCCGCCGAGCTTTTCCCAATCCCCATTCAGATCTTCAAACGGAACGGCGACATCGTTTTTATCAATGATGCTGTTCTAAGGATGTGGAATGTAAAGGATACCTCCCTGATTATAGGAAAATACAACTTAATTCGCGATTCCTTCGCAAACGGACAGCCAGAAGTGAAAGATGGTATCCGTAAAGCCTTTCAGGGTGAGGTGGTTCTGATGCCTGATGTTCGAATTCCTTTGGAAAACTTCTGGGAGTGGTATAAGACACGAAGTCCCGTTTTCGATATTGAAGCGATCTATACGGATATCCTCAACTTTCCTGTTGCAGGTGCAGACGGCCAAATGGCGTATATGGTAGCAATCTTTTTCACGAGCAGGATATATCAGGGTAAATCGGAAGTAGCAAAGGTCAGAGAATATCTTGAAAACAACTGGCGGGAAGAATTCAATATTGACATTATTGCGAAAACTGCCTGTATAAGTCCTTCCCACCTTGTACGCCTTTTCAAAAAACACACCAGCATGACGCCCTACAGCTACTACCAGGAAATTAAGGTAGCACGGTTAAAGGAAGCACTTCGGGATAGAAATTTAAGCGTATCTCAAGCGTTTCTATCCTGCGGCTTTGAATATCCCGGCAATTTTGCAAGGTTTTTTAAGGAACAAGTCGGCATGACACCAACCCAGTATCGGAAGATGATGGATTGATAGATCAATAGGAACGAGCCCCTGTATTCGTTTTATCTGAATACAGGGGCTTTTTGCTGCTTAAATATTAATGAGCATAAATGAATGATTTTAAGTTTTTATCCGCTATTATGCAGTATTTTCTTTTAATATAATGGATATAACCCAATCTCAGAGAAAGGCGGTTGTTGATTTGGAACAGGAAAATAAGACTATGCAGCACTTTAATACGCTCATTTCCATGCAAAGAGATATAGAGAATGAGCTTGTTATTCAGACTAGATTTATTAAGCAGGTTCAATCTTTGATGCAATATGAAAGGGAGCATTTGCCCGTGATCAATCTCTTTCCATGCCCGGCGGCTGTTTTTACGAGAGGGGGGGTGATACACAAAGCAAACCGTACACTCATTAAAAAAACAGATCTCAAGATTGATGAAATACCCACGGGAAAGCTCAGCTTTCTGGACCGCATCACCAATGAGAATTTTTCTCTTGCGGAAGCGGTTGAAGGTGTGTTTTATAGCAAAACAGCACTACTGAGTCACCTCTCCTATCCTTTGGAGCTGTTTTGCAAGAGCTGGATCTATCAGGTTCCAGACGATTACCACAGCGCGCTACTCTTTCCCCTGCCGGACAGTGAAGGGCGCATTCCCTTTGGCATTATTATGTTGATGAAATAAGAACAATGGAGGTATTAATTATGACAGAGCAAAAAAGCAATCCCCAAAATCAAGAGCAAATAATAATTCAGGAAACTACCTATACCCTAGAGGATATAGAAAAGAATAAGACAATGGCAGGTCTTTCGTATCTTTTGTTCTTCCTGCCGCTCATTATCTGCCCCGAATCTGGCTATGCAAAATTTCATGCAAACCAGTCACTTTTACTCCTGATTACAGGTGTGGCAGGTAATGTGATATTAGGCATTATTCCTGTGATTGGATGGATGCTGATGCCGATTTTCGGCATTGGTATTCTGATACTGGGTATCATGGGCCTCATCTATGGATTTGGAGGGAAAGCAAAGCCTCTGCCCCTTATCGGCAAATTTACCATCCTAAAATAAAACAGGAGCTTTTTTCTGTATAGAAAACTTTATTTTTATTATAAAACTTATAAAACCTTAGGAGGATATTCATATGAAGAAGATTATATCTTTAGTTTTAGCGTCTATATTGATATTTGGACTTGCCGGATGCGGAGCAAAAGAGCCTGCGGCAAACGAAGCAAACGGCGGAGCCGTATCGGGAGAATCCAAGCAAAGTCAGACCACCGATGATCCTAAAATGCCGCAAAATGAAACCGCCGCCGGCTCCAAAACGCTACCGACCAGCTATCCCAAAGAAACCCTGCCTCTTGCAGCTGACGCCGAGATCCTTGATGTGAGGGAAAACCCTGCGAATAACGGCCTGGAAGTCAGCTATGTAAGTGAAAATAACATCGACACGCTGTGTGATTATTATGAGGGTGTACTCAAAGATGCGAAAGACTTAAGCACGACTGAAACGCAGGATGGCTACATGATTACCGCCAATATGGATGGTGTTGGTTATACTATCATGCTTAGTAAGGACGCTATGGAGTCAAATCCCCAATATGCCGGGAAAATATCCGCATACATCGTTCTAACTGGATTGAAAGGGGTCTCCAGTGGCGCATCTCAGATGCCAGAGGACGAAGGAGAAGCATGGCCCACTACAGACCTGCCCGGTGTTCCCGAGCTTAAGGGACACATCAACCAAATCCTGCGGGAAGATGACACGATTCGGCTTGAGATAACTGTGGAAAGTGCTGAAAAGGTGAAAAGCTACATTGGCGAATTAACAGAGGCAGGCTTCAGCCTTGATACAGAGCCGGATATGGAAAGCAACCACATGGAATTTCTCGCTTTTAAGGACAGCAACATGATGAGCTTTGCCTATAAAGGTGCAGAAAACCTTGTGTCCATTGAATATCAGAAATAGGTAGGCTGTTAAAAACCACATAAAACCGGGAGGAGAGTTGGTATTATGAAAAAAATACTAATCTATCTTTTAACATTTACGCTGCTGTTTTCGTTTACTGGATGCGGTGCGAAAGAAAAATTAGAGGAAAAAGTTGCGGAAAAAGTCTTTGAGAAAGCCGGCGGCGGCGACTTGGATATAGATGGGGACAAGTTCACCATCAAGGGAGATAACGGCGAGAAAGTAACCTTTGGCGACAGCAAGTGGCCTACATCCGAGCTGGCAAAAAACATTCCCGAGTTTAAGGGCGGAACAGTGAATGGTGTGTTGGAAAGCGTTGATTCCATAGTAATCACATTGGAATCGGTCAAAGAAGAGGATGTGTCCCTCTATTGGGAAACAATCAAAAAAGACTTTCTCAAAGATGTATATGAGATGAATTCATCGGATTTCAGCACATTCACCGGATGTAATGATGCAGGCATTAATGTAAGTCTTGTGTATATGAGTGAAGTATTGACGATTACTGTAACCAAGACTCAGCAGTAATTACATCAATAAAATCGAGAGGAGAGATGAATGTGAAGCATTTCTATAAAAAGGTATTATCCATACTGCTTACCGTATGCCTTTCAATGTCGATTGCACCTATTTCAGCATTGGCTGAAGGAGCGGATGCTGTCTGCAAAATAGGTGATGATGAGTATACCAACTTAGATTTGGCACTAGATGCGATAGGCGAAGGGGAAAGCAAAACTATTGAGCTTCTGGCAGATATTTATTATGACCAAGGCATGGTAATTGAAGATAAGAGCGTTACTTTTGCTCTGAATGAGTATGAATTAAAAGTAAATAACAATTCAGGAGTAGGACTTCGGGTGACAAATGGAACGGTTGAGTATACCGGCGAGGGAGAATTTAATGTGACTGGAACAACCGCAGGGGCATATGTGAACCATGTTAATTCCGTTGCCACCGTTACTAATGTAGAGGGAATCAATTATGGTGTGAATGCAAGCATAGGCAAAATTACTGTTAATGGTAACGTCGTTGGTGCGGTCGTTGGAGCTGTTGCTACAAATAGTGGAGAAGTTACGATTAAGGGCAATGTTAGAGCACTAAATGAGGACGGTACAGGTGCCAAGGCTAATCCTAATTCAAAATTAATAATCGATGGCATGATTGATGCTAAAAATTATATTAAGATTGGCGAAGCAGTAAAAAATAAAGGTGAGGGAACTTCTGATTCTGATAATCCAGGTTATCTAAAATACGGCGGTAGCAGTGACGGAATTGTGTGGGTTTTAGATACAGTCTGTGCAATCGGCGAGAAGAAATATGCAAACTTAAACGATGCTCTTGCTGATATACCAACAGGTAGAGAGGAACCAACAATAATCAGCCTATTGAAGAGCATTGACTATAACCAAAGTATTGTCTTGGATAACAAGCAAATATCCTTTGAGCTGAATGGTTTTATACTAAATGTCTATAGCGAGGATGAAGATCATCCCGCCTTGGAAGTGATAAACGGGGGCCGCGTCGTTCTTTCCGGCGAAGGTGAATTAAATATAAAGGGGAAAAATTATGGTGTATTCGTATCCTCTGAAACGACTCCTTCGGCCGTTACCATTACTAGTGCTGAGGCTACAGCGGCTGGTGGAACTGCTGCTTATGCAGACGGTAGAGTTTCTATCACTGTTTTGGAAGATGTGTATTCATTCCAAAATGGGGGCTATGGCGCAATTGCCTATGATACGGCATACATTCATATAAAAGGCGAAGCAATTGCAACCGGAACAGGTGTTGAGGCTGGTGCCGCAACTATTTATGTAGAAGGAAGCATTTCAGCAGGTCAGTTGGGTGCAAACGTGTTAAATAATGGTAATATCACTATTGATGGTGAAATTGATGCCCACACCTATATCATGGTTGATGACATAACTAAGATTAAAGGGGACGGGGTTCCTGATACTGAGCCAGGGTACTTATTGTACAGTGGTAGCGGCACTGATAGTTCCGTGCGGGTTAAGGCTACTACTTTTGCCCTAACCGTGAATAGCGGCTCAGGCACCGGTGAATATGCCGAGGGTGCGAATGTTATCCTTACTGCAGCCACACCAGCAGAGGATAAGTTGTTCGATAAGTGGGTCATTACCTCCGGAACATTGGATTTGGATGATGCTACCGCCAACCCGATCGTCATTACTATGCCGACGGAAGCAATTATCATTGAGGCGACTTACAAAGATAAGCAAGCTGATCCCACCTATACGGTCACTCTAAATGATGGTGGCACGGGTGCAACAGGTGCGGGCAGTTATACTGAAGGCACGATCATCAACATCTATGCCGGAAACCGCAGTGGCTACACCTTTACTGGTTGGACTTCCTCTGATGTGGCCATTACCAATGGTAGCAACAAAAACGCCAGCTTCACTATGCCTGGCAAGGCTGTCGCTGTAACCGCTAACTGGAGCTACAACGGAGGCGGAGGTAGCGGCAGTAACCCCGGCTCCGGTGGTGGATCGGGCGGTGGTTCCGATAATGGTTCCGATAATGGCTCTGACATTACTGTAACCCCGCCATCATCAGATAGACCAAACGCGCCCACACAGGTCGAAATCAAGGTGGAGGCTAAACTCAGCAATGGCAATGCAACCCTAAACATTACTGAAAAAGATGTGGCCGACGCCTTTGATAAGGCAATTGCCGATGCAAAGAAAAGCGGCAATGAATCTAACGGCATCACCCTTGTGTTGAAAGTGAAGGCTGGTAAAAAAAACGTAAAAAGCATTACTATCAGTCTTTCGAAGGCAGTACAGGAGTTCATCATCAGCAAAAAGATTGCAAATATTGTTATAGCAACAGATAATCCTGGTGTTACTATCAGTACAGATTTAACGGCTTGGAAGGAAATCAACAAGCGAGCAGGAACAGATGTAAATATCACCGCTACCCGTATGGACAATAGTGACATTAGAGGTAGCGCCAAGACTGCTATCGGTTCTCGCCCTGTGTTTGACTTTAAGGTAAGCTATGGCAGCGGCAATACGGTGCACAACTTCGGCGCAGGTAGCGTATCGGTGGCAATTCCCTATACCCTCGGTGTAAACGAGAAAGCCGGTAACGTGCAGGCGGTCTATGTGGACGCAAGCGGCAAGGTACAGTGGTTGATCAGCTCTGTCTATGACAGCTTGGACATGGTACTGCGCTTTAGTAGCAACCATTTCTCCACCTACGGCGTGGGCTACAAGCAGAATGCTCCTAGTTTTACCGACATCAATACCCATTGGGCTAAGGACGATATTCAGTTTGTGATAAACCGTGGGCTGTTCAGCAGCACCTCTAAATCCACCTTTAGTCCAAACGCGGTAATGACCAGGGGAATGTTCGTCACTGCCCTCGGCAGACTGGCAAATGCCGATGTGAGTGACTACAAGCAGAGTAGTTTCACCGATGTGGAGAACGACGCCTACTATATGGGCTACATTGAGTGGGCAAGCAAGAACGGTATCGTGAACGGTGTTGGCAATGGAAAATTTGCCCCGGATCAGTCCATCATCCGTGAACAGATGCCGGTCATTATCAGTAATTACACCAAAACCATCGGCTATACTCTGCCAAAGGTTCATGTGGAAAACACCTTTGCCGACAACGCAAAAATCAGCACCTACGCCAAGGAAGCCGTGAAGCAGATGCAGATGGCAGGCGTAATCAGGAGCAAAAACGGCAATCTCTTTGACCCACAGGGTACAGCCACAAGAGCCGAGGTTTCGGCAGTGCTGCGCCGCTTTGTGGAGTTGGCGATTTCCAGCGATACGGCACAGGGCTGGACGATGAACGATTCCGGCAGGTGGATGTATTACGAAAACGGCAATTTCATTACTGGCAAGAAGGATATTAACGGCTCAACATACACCTTTGACCAGTACGGCGTGACGGAGGATGTGCCGAAAGTCAAACGGTACACCACCTACACAGCACAAAAAGGCGACAGCTTTTGGCTCATTGCTCACAAGCTGGGCTACACCACGAATGAGCTGGAACGGCTGAACAATAAGAGCAGGTTTTCTCTTATCCATCCGGGCGATGTGCTAAGAGTACCGGAAAAGTAAACTGGTGTTTCCATTTCCAAGACGCTAAGATTAACGGCTACAAGATGAGCGATAATGGAATAAGCAAGAGTCAATATCAGCACAAAAATATAGCAAGGGCGGAAATCAATGATAATTTCCGCCCTTGCTTTTCCATATTCAGTTTGCTGTTCCTAATAGTTCCATACTTGTTACATTACCTTCTCTACTCCAAGTACAACTGTTTCTCCGTTAAGATTCCACTCCTTAGTAAATCCTTTTGCATTATCCAGTATAAGGTCTTCTGCCAAAACCTCAGACTTGATTATTTCTGCATTTCGTGTAAGGATATCCTTAATCTTGTCATTACCAGATTGAGATATGATGATATGATCCATTACTTCAAAACCGGCATCTTTTCTCATGGTTTGAATCTTACTGATAATTTCACGTACAAATCCTTCTTCTATCAATTCCGATGTGAGATTGGTATCAAGTACAACGGTTACTCCATAGTTGGAATCTGATACATAGCCTTCGGCCTGCGCTGCTTCAATCAGTAAGTCTTCTTTATCAAGCACTGCTTCCACACCATCCAGTGTGATTTTAAGTCCGCCAGTGGCATTAATTTCGTCCATCGCCTTATTGCCATCTACATCAGACAGAATCTCACGAATCAGACCTAACTGTTTTCCAAATTTCGGTCCTAAGGTTTTTAATTGCGGTTTGAAGCTATAGGAAGTAAAGTTTCTGACATCATCCGTGAATGTAATTGCTTTCACATTTAATTCATCTTCGATAATTTCCTTATAGAATTCAGATAATCCAGCTTCTGTTTTTCCTTCTGCATTTACATAAGTAAATTCAGATTTTACATACATATTGCCGATTGGTTGTCTGTTCTTGATGTTCGCTGCATTTCTGCATGCACGTCCGAGTACAACGGTATCAAGTACGGCTTCCATATTTTCTTCTAGCTCTTTGTCAATATACTCTTCCTTATAAGTCGGGAAGTCACATAGGTGAACACTAATAGGAGCTGTTTTATCGATATTAACAACCAAGTTACGATAAATATCATCGGTCATAAATGGAATAAACGGAGCGGCAACCTTTGCGAGTGTAACCAAGGTGGTGTAAAGTGTCATATAAGCATTCACTTTATCTTGCTCCATACCTTTCGCCCAGAAGCGTTCTCTGCTTCGTCTTACGTACCAGTTACTCATCTCATCAACAAACTCATCCAGTATTTTAGCACCTTCTGTTATACGGTATTTTTCTAAGTTTTCATCCACGGTCTTAACCACAGTATTTAATTTGGATAAGAGCCATTTATCCATAACTGGAAGCTTATCATACTCTAGCGTATATTTTGTTGCATCAAATTCATCAATATTAGCATACAGTACGAAGAATGCATACGTATTCCAGAAGGTACCCATGAACTTTCTCTGTCCTTCGGTAACTGCACCATTGTGGAAACGGTTTGGCAACCATAGTGCACTATTTGTATAGAAATACCAACGGATAGCATCTGCACCATGCTCTTCCAAAGCATCGAAAGGATCCACTGCATTTCCTTTTGATTTCGACATCTTCTGTCCATTCTCATCTTGAACATGCCCAAGTACAATTACATTTTTAAAGGATGCTTTATCAAATACCAAGGTTGAGATAGCAAGTAAGGAATAGAACCAACCTCTAGTTTGGTCAACCGCTTCACTGATAAAATCCGCTGGAAAGTGTTCTTCAAATTCCTGTTTGTTCTCAAATGGATAATGCCATTGTGCAAACGGCATGGAACCGGAATCAAACCAACAATCAATAACCGGTTTTACACGCTGCATTTCTTTACCGCACTCCGGACATTTTATAGTGACTGCATCGATAAATGGTCTGTGAAGTTCGATCTTCTCCGGACAATTATCGGACATCGATCTTAATTCCTCAATACTTCCGATGGCATGCCGATGCCCATCTTCACATTCCCATATATTTAACGGTGTTCCCCAATAACGGTCACGGCTAATTCCCCAATCCTGTACATTCTTTATCCAGTCTCCAAATCTTCCTTGCCCGATGCTCTCCGGCATCCAATTAATGGTGTTGTTATTAGCAATCAATTGATCCTTCACTGCTGTCATCTGGATGAACCAGGAGTCTCTGGCATAATAAATCAAAGGAGTATCACATCTCCAGCAGAATGGATAACTATGTTCAAATTTTAATACCTTGAATAACAGTCCGCTTTGTGCCAGTTTCTTCATAATTCCTTCGTCAGCACTTTTACAGAACATACCTGCAAAATCAGTAACTTCTGGCTTGAATTCACCCTTCGCATCCACTAATTGTACAAATGGAAGATCGTATCTGCGGCCTACATTGGCATCATCTTCACCAAATGCAGGAGCAATATGAACAACTCCAGTACCATCGGTTAAGGTAACATAGTTGTCGCAAGTTACATAATAAGCCTTCTTATCTGGATTAACATAATCAAATAATGGTTCGTATTCTTTATATTCCAAATCGGTTCCAATACAGCTTTCTTCAACCGTATATTCACCTTCAATCACTGATAACAGAGCTTCAGCCAAGAAATATTTCTCTGTTCTTACTGATACAGCATCTTCTCCCTCATTGGAATCTTTGATAATGTCGCCTTTTGCATTGAGATTTACAGCTACTTTAACATAGGTTTCATTCGGATTGACACAAAGTGCAACGTTTGACGGAAGTGTCCATGGTGTTGTTGTCCATGCAAGGATATATTCGTTATCGATACCTTTTACTTTAAATTTTGCAATAACTGATTTTTCTTTCACATCTTTATAGCCTTGTGCAACCTCATGGCTGGAAAGAGGGGTTCCACATCTCGGACAATAAGGTACAATTTTAAACCCTTTATATAATAAGCCTTTGTCCCATATTTGTTTCAAAGCCCACCACTCGGATTCGATAAAGTTATTATCATAGGTTACATAAGGATTCTCCATATCTGCCCAATATCCTACCGTATTGGAGAAATCCTCCCACATACCTTTGTATTTCCAAACACTTTCCTTACATTCATGAAGAAATGGTTCCAGACCATATGCTTCAATCTGTTCTTTTCCATCTAGTCCAAGTTTCTTTTCAACTTCCAATTCTACAGGAAGACCGTGTGTGTCCCAACCGGCTTTACGAAGAACATTATAACCCTTCATTGTACGATAACGAGGAATAATATCCTTGATAACTCTTGTTAACACATGTCCAATGTGGGGTTTGCCATTCGCAGTTGGTGGCCCATCATAGAAGGTATACGTTTTTCCCTTTTTCTTCTCTTCTACCATTTTTTCAAAGATTTCATTGTCTTTCCAGAAACTAAGTACGTCTTTTTCTCGTTGAACGAAATTAAGATTTGTAGACACCTTATTATACATAATATCACCCATTGCATATCACTTCTGCTTCCAGATGTGATACTGCCATTCATAAAAAGGTTGAAAGAATGAATTCATGGCAGACCTTTCTAATTTTATATTTTCTTTCAACCTAACCTCTTTCCCAATCGTCAGCACTTTTAAATTGCTGCATTGTTATTCATTTGCTTTATGCTTTTAGTTTAATAAGGAAGTTGGAAAACTCATTATTAAACAAAAAACTCTCATCCATAAACAGGATGAGAGCCGAAGTTCTTCATTATACCACCTATTTACATACGATACCGTTTAAGAATAAGTATCTTCATAAACGACATAGATATGCTTCCATATAACGGTGGACACCGGCACAGCTTACTTTATCTATCAGAATAGAAATAGAATTTCAGCTTACAACTTAGGAGTGATTTTCAGACATCTGCTACTTGTATCAGACTCACACTATCTCTGACTCGCTTTGACTTTCGCTATTATGGATTCTTACTCTCTCCGTCAACGTTTTTGTATTTATTTTTAAATCTACTACTTTCATTATTTTAACGCTATTATCATAGTATAGAAATCTTAAAATGTCAAGTTACATTTATTACAGTGGAATTATTCAGTTACATTTATTACAGTGGAATTATTCTGACGTTATAGGCTGTGTTTCCCCTGAATACGGCAAGTCTTCCATTGATGCAGGGTTTCCTGAAGGAACAGAAGAATCCACCGGAGTTTCTGTAGGTAGTGGCGGCACCGATGGTGTTACTGTCGGTGACGGCATTTCCGTTTCCATTGGTGTTGGTGTTGCTGTTGGAGTAACCGTTTCTGTTACTATTGGCGTTGGTGTTGCCGTTGGAGTGATCGTTGCCGTTGGAGTGATCGTTACTGTTGGCGCTTCCGTTGGCTTCGGTTTTTCTGATGGCACTGGTGTAACAATTGGTTTTGACGTAGGTAGTATTTTCTTTGGTTTCGATATTACATCATCAATATCAATCCCATAGTCCACTAAATTGTCATAACTAATTTCATCATCATAATCAATGCTTGGTTTAAAATTATAATACTCTTCCAGACAAAGTTCATTTTCATACAAATACACCGCTAGCTCTCTTCCAACATAACGAATATGCCAAGGTTCGAAAGAATAACCAGTAATATCTTTTTTATCTTTAGGATAACGAATAATATAACCATATTTGTGGGCATTGTTCGCGAGCCATTTTCCTTCTTTGGTATCTGCAAATGAACTTTCCAAACGATTATTCACTGATTTTGCAGATACATCAATGGATAGTCCCGTTTGATGTTCACTGTAACCTGGTTTCGCTGAATATTGGGAAGTATGTTCGATGCCCTTCTTTCTAATATTAGATGTAAAAATATCATATTGTCTTTGATAGGAGCGGTAACCGGAAATTCCGTAGAGAATTACGGATTCCTCTTCTTCGGCTGCGAGAAATAATTCCTCTAAGGCTTTTGCCGCTTCTCTTCTTAATAGTTTCTTTTCATTATAATATGAAATTGAAAACAGTACCTTGGGGACTACCAAATCCTCCGGTATATAGTCCTCTGGCAAGGAAAGCTCTTTGTTTACTAATACTGTGATACTTTGTGGGTCTTTATCTAATGGAACTGAATCATGATTGGTTATACGCTTGCCATTCATATCGTCATTTCCTTCTGGAAACAAATTCTTATCATTATATTCATCTTCACCGTCTGAATATTCATCATAATACCGCTCGTAAGCAAACGCTGACTGATGTGCTTTTGATTGAGACATAAGGGAAATATAAGATATTGCACCCAACAGAACAATAGGTGTAACTATGATTGCTATCCTTTTCATATGTCTCTTTTTATTCTTTGACATAATACCATCCTTTTATTAATTCAACACCTAAAAATCTTCAGGCAGACTACATTTTGTTGTTCGATATTTTCATTATACCACATGTGGTTGAAAAATCTATAAAAAGTCTATAAAATGTTGAATTAGTTATAACTGTTGGTATTAATGCTGTCTAATAATCGGTTCTTGACCTGATACAATTCATTGGATAAATCCACATAAACATTATGAGGATTGATCAGACGTCTTGTCTCATCCCACATGGTCTCCTGTTCTTTTAAACAATACTCACGAATATCCATAACTTCCGGTGAAGTATATACACATGTTCCATTTAAAAAGATTGGAACAAGAAGTTCTCTTAATTCATAACTTCCGGCTTTCACGTAAGTTTTCTTCCATGTGGCAATAGGATCGAATAACTTTATTGGGTTATCTTCGGAATACTTTTCATACACCATGGCAATTAAATCAGCCTTAATCTTACCTGTTTCTTTATCATAAATACGATATACAGTTTTATTTCCAGGGTTCGTAATTTTCCAGTGATTCTCTGAGAGTTTAATCTTAGGTATGAACTTTCCATCCTTCTTGATTGCTGCTAATTTATATACTCCTCCAAATGCTGGGCAATCCTTGGAGGTAATCAGATTGGTTCCAACTCCCCAAGAGTCTATTGCAGCTCCTTGTGTTTTCAGTGAATCAATTAGATATTCGTCCAAATCACTGGATGCAACAATCGATGCATCTAAAAATCCAGCTGCATCTAACATCTTTCTAGCCTTTTTAGATAAATAAGCCAAATCTCCGCTGTCTAGACGAACGCCATATTTTATTGGCATTTTGCCCATTTCCTTTAATTCTTGGAATGTTTTTATTGCATTTGGAACCCCAGATCTTAGTGTGTCGTAAGTATCAACTAATAAGGTAGCATTACTAGGATAGAGTTCTGCATACTTGCGAAAAGCAGTCAATTCATCTTCAAAACTCATAATCCAGCTGTGAGCATGCGTTCCTAATGCTGGTACATGAAATTTCTTAGCGGCAAGTGTGTTACTGGTCCCGGCACATCCGCCAATGACAGCGGCTCTTGCACCAAGGGTTCCTGCATCAGGGCCCTGCGCTCGTCTAAGACCAAATTCCATCACTGTTTCTCCTTTTGCCGCATAGCAAACACGGGATGCTTTCGTTGCAATTAAACTCTGATGATTGATAATATTTAGAATAGCTGTTTCAATCAATTGTGCTTCAATAATTGGAGCTATTACTTTCACTAGTGGTTCCATTGGGAATACTACGGTGCCTTCCGGTATGGCATAGATATCTCCAGTAAATTTAAAATTTGAAAGATACGTAAGGAAGTCTTCTTCAAATATTGCAAGGCTTCTTAAGTAATCAATATCATCTTTTTCAAAATGTAGATTTTTTATATATTGTATTACCTGCTCCAAACCTGCACAGATAGCATACCCACTACCAGATGGATTGTTGCGGTAAAATGCATCAAAAATTACCGTATCATTACTATTATTTTTAAAATAACCCTGCATCATCGTTAATTCATAGAAATCTGTTAATAAAGTTAGATTTTCAATCATGTTATTACATTGATTATCCATGTTGCATCTCCTTTTAGGCATTCCCTGTATCGTACTTTCAATCTGTCAATATATTTGTAAATTTATCTAATACATTATAACACAAAATTTTATTTGTACAACCAATACTAATTTTTTTATTGTGAATTTAAGAGGCTTGTCATATAATGTATTAGATACAAAACCACTTTGTTTTATGATATAATGAAGGCGGAATGAGGTATCGCAAGTATTACTTGCGCATTCCGATTGGAGCAACAAGATCATGAACACGCTTTTGTTCATGATATTATGAAGGCGGAATGAGGAATCGTAAGTTTTACTTGCGCATCTGTTTTGTTTCTGCCGTATAGTATAACCCATTAGGAGGAATTCATGAAGTCTGTATTTGTAGCACTATTTTTACTACTATTTTTTATTATCAGTATACCACTTTTTCTAGTTGAATATATTATAGGAAAGTTCAATCCACATTTGCAAGTAAAAACATCACAGGCAATTGTTGTAGGCGCTTTTAATTTTATACTATTTGGCTGTGGCATTAAAAAGACAGTAATTGGATATGAGAATATACCAAAAGATGAAGCAGTTTTGTATGTTTCGAACCATCGAAGTTATTTTGATATCTTAATTGGGTACACTTCCATTCCTCACTTGACTGGATTTATAGCGAAAAAAGAAATGGAAAAAGTACCCTTTATTCGTGTATGGATGAGATTTTTAAATTGTCTTTTTCTGGATCGTGATAATATACGGGAAGGATTAAAAACAATATTAGAAGGAATAGAACTAATTAAAAAGGGATATTCTGTATTTATCTCACCGGAAGGCACCAGAAATCAGGAGAAAGATATGCTTCCTTTTAAAGAGGGAAGTTTGAAAATTGCAGAAAAGAGTGGGTGTGCCATCATACCGGTTTCCTTAAGCAATACCGATAATCTGTTGGAAACCCATATGCCATGGATTACAAAAGGACATGTTATTATTGAATTTGGCAAACCAATCTATCCGAAAGACCTAGATAAAGAAACCCGTAAATTCATTGGTTCTTATGTTCAGAATATCATCAAGGAAACACTGGAAAAGAATGAAGATTTGGTGTAATTCTGATACTTGAAATTTAATATTTTTAGTGGTACAATGTTAACACTGTATTAATAAGGGAAGGAGGTACATAGATGAGTCCTGTGATAATTGTATTATTGATTGTATTGGCTGTTGTAATAGCACTGCTCGTAGCAGTTGGAATTTATGGAAAAAAGCTGCAGAAGAAATCGGAAGCGTCTCAGGCGCAAATGCAAGCCGGTGCCCAGACAGTATCCATTTTAGTGATAGATAAGAAACGATTAAAACTCAAGGAAGCAAATCTTCCTAAAATAGTAGTCGACCAAACACCCAAATATCTCCGCGGTTCGAAGGTTCCTATTATAAAAGCAAAAATCGGTCCTAAGGTCATGAACTTAATGTGTGATGAAAAGATATTCGATTTAATACCGATTAAAAAAGAAGTAAAAGCTGTTATGAATGGCATCTATGTAATGGATGTGAAAGGACTTCGCTCCAACTTAGATGTAAAACCAGTGAAACAAAAATTCTTACAAAGAATAAAAAATAAAGTTATTCAAAAGCAGAAATAAAAAGGAAAAATAAAGTAGGGCTGCCGCATGACGGCGCCCTTTTTTTATTCTTTGGATTGTTTCTTGGAAGTAATCTTTATTTGTATCTGACAATCGGAAACTTGTGTATAATTGATGTCCAAACTATACTCTATATCCACAACAATCTTATCTTCTTCTTCTTTTAATTTCATTAGAGTGGTATAAATGCCTACCATAAGATCTCCATAAGGAGTATGATAAAATGTTGTGTTTTTCGAGTTTTCCTCAAAAATCATATGAACATTGTTCAAGCCCCTTTTTATTATATCAAGCTTTTTTTCTGATATTTCTATAGTACAGCTTGTTATTCCTGAAACATCTTCTAAAAGCTCTTCATATAAAACATAATGCTTCCCATTGCGTTTATAGTACTTCCCTGCAGATATTACCTCGACTGCTTCATCTTTATCAATCTCATATTGAAGCCCTGATATAGATACTAATACCTCTTTTTTCATGCTGCTAATGTACCCATGCCTTTCCTAATCCCCAATCTGAGTAAAACTTGCTTCAAAACTCTCTATATTAATATCTTCGGTTTCGACAACTTCACACGGCAATATAGTGTTAGCAAATCTCTTAAACTTGTCTGCCCCATCACTTACAAAAAATTTATGTTCTCCTGCAGACCCATCACTTTGCAAACCATGGCTTACTAAAACTTCCCTTAAGGATCTGGCAGTTTCATAAGCGGGATTTACTAACGCTACTTTATCTCCCACTATGGATGCTATGATATGACGAATCAGCGGATAATGGGTACAACCTAAAACCAAGGTATCAATGTCAAAGTTAAGAAGCTCATTGATATATCGTTTCGCGACTTCAATGGTTATCGGATCTTCAAGCCATCCTTCCTCTACCAATGGTACGAATAAAGGGCATGCCTTGCCATAAACTCTTACATGCGGATCTGTTTTACTTAAATACGTACTGTAAATTCCACTGTTAATTGTTCCTTCTGTTGCAATAATACCAACATTTCCATTTTGCGTAATCTCTGCAGCTGCTTTTGCACCAGGTTTAACTACACCGATTACGGGAACGGAAACCTCGGACTCTAATGTTTCTAATGCAAACGCACTAGCAGTATTACAAGCAATTACGATTGCTTTCACTTCATGGGTTTGAAGAAACTTTACAATTTGTCTAGAATACGTTATGATTGTTTTCTTTGATTTACTGCCATATGGCACCCTGGCTGTATCTCCAAAATATACGATTGTTTCATTTGGACTTTGCCGCATTATTTCTCTAGCAACCGTTAAGCCACCAATACCGGAATCAAAGACACCAATGGGAGCATTATTGGCCATCTCCGTCGCCTCCTGCTTCCGCTGCCCTGGTCAGTGCAAGTTGCAATAATTTCTCAATGAGCTGTGGCTTTCCAATTCCTCTTGCCTCCCACAACATTGGATACATACTAATACCGGTAAATCCAGGAAGTGTATTAATTTCGTTAAATACTACTTCTCCCGTCTCTTTTTCAACAAAGAAATCCACCCTGGCTAAACCATATCCATCTACTGCTTTAAAGATACGGATAGCATACTCTCGTATAATTTCTGTAGCATTGTTTGGAAGTTTTGGTGAAATCACTGTCTGGGATTGATTGTTGTTATATTTGGCATCATAATCGTAGAAATCTGCAGCTGCAATAACTTCTCCCAAACCGGAAGCCTTTGGCTCAGCACCTCCTAATACAGCACATTCTATCTCACGGCCAATAATAGTTTCTTCGATTAGTATCTTTTTATCATGTTCTGCTGCAGCATATAGCCCTGTTATTAATTCGTCTCTATCATGGGCTTTCGTAATCCCACAAGAAGATCCAGCATTGGAAGGTTTAATAAATACCGGATACTTTAATTTTTGCTCCACCTTATCTACTGTATTGTTTATCTGCTCCAATTCTTTCTTATAAACTGACACATATCTTGCCTGTCGGATACCAAGTGCATCCACAATAATCTTTGTAAACAACTTATCCATAGACACACCAGAAGCAACCACTCCACAACCCACATAAGGAATCTTTGCTAATTCCAATAATCCTTGTACCGTCCCATCCTCACCATATAGTCCGTGAAGGGCTGGAAAAACAACATCTATTTTTTTTATTGTAACTTGACTTCCATCAATGAATAATACCGCTTTCTGAGTAGCATCCGGAGATATCACCGCTGATACGGTTCCTTTTCTCCATTCACCTGAGGCAATCTCTTCCTTCTTATTTACCTTAAGCCATCTACCTTCTTTTGTTATCCCAACCAGTATAATATCATACAAATCCGTGTTGACGTTTGAAATAATTGTAGTTGCCGAAATGCAAGAAACTTCATGTTCTGAGGATTGGCCCCCGAACAATACTGCTATTGTTTTTTTCTTCATATTTTACACCCATTGCATAACACATCTGCTTACAGATGTGTTGTTGCCACAAATAAATATGGTTGAAAGAATCGATCAGTGGCATCCTTTCTGTTTATAATTTCTTTCAACCTCAACCCTTTCAATTTATTTCATGCCGATTTATTTGCATCAAATGATATTGACTATTTAATCTAAATTAAAATACTATTTTCATTTTACTATTAATTTTCCTAACATTCAATAGGTATCTTGTTTCCTTATATCATTTCTTATTAATAAGTGTTTCTTATTCCACTTTTATTTTCCATATAAACTGGTATTTACAAAACTATTAATTTCGTCTAGAAAAACCAAATTTCATATTAATTTGTTTAACATGTTTATACCTCCCATAAATTGGAAACAATTAAATAACTAAAAGATTACGCCGAAATGGCAGATAGGAGTATTTAAATGAGAAATGCCAATACATTATTACATACTATACTATATAACAAAAAAGGTAATTCCAATGCAAGGGTCTTCACTTTTTGCACAACACTAGTTGTACTTTCCCTTATTCTACTATATTCCTTGTTACTTAAAAATACAACCGCAGAAATTCAAGAAGGCATATCTTCAGAAATCATCCGGTTCCATGTAATTGCAAACAGCGATTCCTCTACTGATCAAGCGCTAAAGTTAGAAATAAAAGATGCACTAACAGAAGCCCTGCGCCCTTCTTTAGAAAAGGCTGGCAGTATAGAGGAAGCTAGGTTGCTGTTGACATCAAATTTGGAAAATCTTGAGGATATATCAAATTCAATCATTAAGAAACACGGATACTCTTACACAGCAAGCGCTTCCCTTGAACGCGGCTTCTTCCCGTTAAAAGTATACGGTGATATCTCACTCCCACCTGGTGAGTATGAAGCCATTCGCATTGAACTTGGTTCGGCAGCGGGTAAAAACTGGTGGTGCATTATGTATCCTCCACTTTGTTTTGTAGATTCAACTTATCGTGTCGTTCCAGAACGTTCAAAGAATAAATTAAAATATGTTTTAACAGAAGATGAGTATAATGCAATTCTGTCACAAAAAGAAGTTAAGGTTAAAGTAAAATTCAAACTATTACCATTCCTGAATGATTAACACTATTGCAATTCCAGTTCCTGATGTTTATAATCATTATAATACAATCTAGTAAACAGGAGTACGCATGAATAGTATAAATTTGAAGGCTTATGCCAAAATAAATCTCGGATTAGATGTTATCCGAAAAAGAGAAGACGGCTATCACGAAGTTCGAATGATTATGCAAACGATTAATCTTTATGATAAATTGAACCTAACCCGGACTAAAAATCCTTCCATTACGGTGGATACCAATCTACACTTTCTTCCAACAGATGAGAATAACCTCGTTTATAAAGCTGCATCGTTACTTAAGAACGAATGTGATATTCATGATGGAGTTCATATTAACTTAGAAAAAAAAATTCCGGTTGCTGCCGGTATGGCTGGTGGCAGTTCCGATGCTGCCACAACCTTATATGGAATGAATATACTTTTTAATTTGAAGTTATCAAAAAGAGACCTTATGGATCTTGCTGTACGCCTTGGAGCTGACGTACCCTACTGTATTATGAGAGGAACTGCTCTTTCGGAAGGTATTGGAGAAATTCTTACTCCGCTGCCTCCTTTTCCACAATGCCATGTTCTTATTGTAAAACCTCTTATTAATGTATCTACAAAGTATGTATACGAGAATCTTCGTCTAACAGATGGAATAGAACATCCTGATATTGACGGAATCATAAGAAGCATTGAACAAAAGGATTTACATGGAGCTGTCAGACTCTTTGGAAATGTATTAGAAAACGTAACTGAAAAAGAATATCCTATCATATCTCAAATTAAAAATATTATGCTAGAGCTGGGGGCTTTAAAATCTTTAATGAGTGGAAGTGGACCAACTGTTTTTGGACTTTTTGATGATAAACACAAGGCGGAAAAAGCTTTTTATCAATTTAAAACCAATGATATTAGCAAGCAAGTCTATCTTACTAACTTTTACCACCCCCGCTATAAAGTTATTTCATAAATCCTCCGATACATATGGTACGAAGCTAACATGTCTATTTACCAAGGAGGGTGATTATATGAGTATGAATGGAGTTACGTCAACAGCTTCAACCTATGAAAGCACAAAGGTAAAAGCTACTTCTAAGAGTACAGATACTTCTAGTGTTACAGCGAATAACAGTGCAGGAGGTAATGTATCTTCAAGAAATAATTTGGATACCCCATCCGCTGTCTATGAAAAAAGCAATGCCACAAAGAAAGAATATAAACAAGATACTGCTACAATAGCCAAACTCAAGGCTGATGCAGATAGACGCACCCAGCAGCTTAGGAATCTAGTTGAAAAGCTAATGCTAAAGCAGGGGCAAACCTTTGATGAAGCTAATATGTATGCCTTATTAAGAGAGGGAAAAGTTCAGGTAGACCCTGAAACAGCCGCTCAAGCCAAAGCAGATATTGCAGAAGATGGTTACTGGGGCATAAACCAAACCTCGGATCGTCTTGTGTCTTTTGCAAAGGCACTTACCGGTGGTGATCCGGAAAAGGCGGACGAAATGATAGCTGCAATTAAAAAAGGATTTGATGCAGCCACAAAAGCGTGGGGCGGGGAACTTCCGGATATTTGTAAACAAACTTTAGATTCAGCTTTAAAGAAATTGGATGATTGGAAAGCCTCTTTTTCAACTGAATCAGAAAAATAATATAACTCGTCAAGATATACATAGGCTATAGAGATATAATATCTCTGTAGCCTTTCTTTTTAATCGTAATAAGGATATACTATTAACTATCAAAGGAGAACTTCAAATGTCGCACAAATACGCAGATCTACACATACATTCATACTATTCTGACGGAACAATGTCGCCACAAGAAATACTAAATATAGCGGCGGAGAAAGATATCGGATTACTAGCCATTACAGATCATGATATTCTAGAAGGTTCCATGGAATTATTACAATTACCGGCTAATGTCAGCAATATTAAATGTATCTCTGGAGTTGAATTGGATGCTCTAGATTATGGCGTTAATTTCCACATTCTTGGTTATGATATAGATTTAACCAATAAGGATTTCACTGCTTTTGTCCATAAAAACAGAACTTATCTGGAAGAAATAAATATTAGATTGATTGAAAAAATGCAGAAGGATTTTGCCAATATAAGTATGTCAGATTATAAAAATTTTGACTATGATCGCCGGAAAGGTGGTTGGAAGACGTTACATTACTTAATGGAAAAAGGGCTAACCAACTCTCTTATAGAAGGGTTTCAAATCTATAGGAACTACAATCATCCAAATTCTACTGGGGAGTTTCCTTCTATAGAAACGGTATGCCGATATATACACAGTGCTGGGGGCAAAGCAATCTTAGCGCATCCAGGTAGGGTTATGAAAGAAGATTCTCTTCCCATGTTCAACCAAATGCTGCGAACAATTATGTCAAATGGATTGGATGGTATTGAATGTTATTATCCTTCCCATTCAGAGGATATTACCCTTGCCTGTTTAGAATATTGTGAAATAAATAATCTAATTATTACCTGTGGTTCAGACTGTCATGGAAGTTTTGAAAAAACAGAAATTGGAGAAATGAAGATACCAATTGAAGAACTTTATCTTGGTGACTTGTATTAACCCTTCTTCATTACTATTACGTTAATACAAGTAGAAAAGGGCGCCGTTAAATTTAAGTTTGATTACTTAAATTTACGACACCACTCTTAATTAAAACTTTGCTTAACTTTCACCATGAAGTCTGTTAACACAATCCGATATATCTGCTCTTGTGCGAAATTCATCCGTATGACTAATTACATACGCTCTGGTATCAGAGTCAAGTGAAGAAAGGTACTCATCTCTTACCTCTTCTGATTCGAAGATTCCTGGCGCAAAAACAAATCCGGCAAATGACTGTAAGGGTGAAATTGCCTGAATATAAGGTGCAGGCGTACTTGGATCCATACTACATCACCTCCATGGTAACGTAGTATTTGCAATAAAATAAAAAGTATTCCTATGGTGGATAAGCCTTATACTACCTTATCAACCTTTTTCATAATAAGCAGTTTATCACCAATCTTTATGTTATCATTTTCTAAGCCATTGAGTTCAAGTATCCTATCGATGGTTGTATAATATTGCTTTGCTATGTTCCATAAGGTATCTTGGCTTTTAACTGTATACCCTATAATACTAGGCATAGACTGCAGCTTTTCATAATCAACATCTGCAACTTCAATATCCGTAATTATAGGTTCTGTAATGGAATCAAAAACAATTGCATTCAAACCGATACCGGATTTCACTTCAATTTCTTCACTGTCGAGCATCATTACACTGAGTTGCTCAACTGCAGACTTAACATTAAAACTACTAGTCGATTTGATGTCCTTCACTTCGATCGTTTGTGTAAAAGGAATCATGCCCTTTATCGAATTAATAGGTCTGCTGTCATCTGCACAGATATAGAGAATCTGCACTTCCAAAACCCCATTTACCTCTAAACCATTATTTACAGGATTAATTTCATCTACTTTAATCTCACCAGAAGCATGACAAATCTGGAGAATTCTAGGTTGAGTATTTGGAATCTTGATAGTATCACTTACTCTTACTTTGCTATTGTTTTTTACCAATAGATTTTCATAATGTGCATCTTTTAGAATTGGTGTCAATTCCTTTACGGGAGAGTAAGCATCACTTAATAACTCTAATTCTTCTTCCTCATACATTTTTATGCCCATATCCAAAACTACTTCAACATCAATAACTCTTTGTTCACCATCGGCATCCGGCATGATTTCCAGACTCTTACTAGCTATCGAAAAGTCAATATTATCAATCATATCTTCTGTGCAGCCATTGCATTCGATCGTGGTTGTAAATGGAAGCTCCGTTTCAAAATATTCCAATGGTTTTTCGTCATCCTCACTGGAATATAATACAAATACAATCAATTCTCCTTTTACAGTAAACTTATTGTCTGAGATTCTTGCTTCCGGATTCCTTAATTCCACTTCACTGTAAAGGATTTCAGAAATATTAGCTTTATTTGAAGGTAAGTGAATCTGGTCCTTAATCCGATAAGTATCCTTTTTTTCTACAGCAATGTCAGTTACTGTAATCCTTTTATTTATAAATTGCACATCCTCATCACCGGTGATTGAAACAGCTGTAACTTCATCATAAAGCTCTTCTATCATAACGGTAATACGGACTATAGATTTTACACTGAATTTTCTTGAATTAATTAAACCTGTTGTCAGATCTTCCAATTCCCAATTTATGATAGCTTCATCACCAACACAGGCATCATCTAAATGTATCACTTCATCAAAGGGTACTTCTCCTGAAATACTATGTACTGGTCTTGTATTCTCATCACTAAAATATAACATATTAAAATAAAGGGCACCCTTTACCATCAATTTGCCATTCATCATTTTAACATCATTGATTTTTACCGCACCTTGTTCTTTAATAATTTTATATATGTCCGGCTTTACATCCGGAACATTAAAATCATCGTCTAACGTAAGCTGAAGACTACTTTTACATTTTAATTTATTCATGTGAATATTCTTCTTAATTAACTCCACAAAAATCCCCTCCTTGTCTTATACCATATCATATTCATAAGGAATATAAAAAATGCTAAAAATAAAAAAGAGTTTGCAAAAGCAAACTCGTGAACTTTCCTATTAAATAAAATAATGCTTCAATTATATTAGATATAAATTGAAGCACTTATCTTTATGTTGTTAAGTAAATATAGCCAACTAAGAGCACAACATCATCTGTACATCCTTGGTTAACACATCAGTATAACTAAACGACATGGTCTTTACAGTATCACTATTTTCATCGTCTATTTGAATTAAAAATATGCTTGGATATGTTTCAGTTATAATACCTTCAGTAATATCCATTTTATGCCTACCCTTATTCGCCCTGATCTTTACTCTTCTTCCTACGTGTCTTATAACTTCTTTGCGGACTTTACTAACATCTGCTTGTTTCATCATTATAATAGCCTCCTTACGAGTTGTAAACTCAATCAGCACAAGAATCATTCCATTATACCGGGAGTACGCTTCAGTAATACAACTAGAATAATTATAACACACTCTTTCTGTCTTGTCAACAAATATTCTGACAATTTGAGCACTTGTGCCCAACTTGTTCAAAAAATGTTTCAAAAGTTACCAAAAAGTGTCCTAATAAAATTATTAAGTTATTAGGACACTTATCTTTATATGAATGTACCCTTGATCATATAATATATATTATTTCTCTGTAATTTCAAATATCATATCAGCTTTCTCATTAAACATATTATCATAGTAATAAAGATATATAGTATCTGTATCAGTCTTTGTACCAAAACACAGCTCTGCTGTACATTTCGTTCCTTTTGGTGTGTCTTCCGGATATTTTGTATAATCTCCAGGATAAGAACTGCCTACATTTCCATTCTTATCTACAGCGATAAAGTCTATATCGCTTACATAAATATCTTCTTCAACGCTTATATTTTCATATGTATAATCCACAATCCATACTGCTCCTACCTCTTGAGAAGCGTATTCATTTCTTTCTTTTATCTTTTTTGCTGAATTAATAGTTATGTTAAAATCTCCGGAATCTCCAGACACAGTAACGGTATCTCCTACCTTATAACAATCTTTTGGTGCTGTATAGGACGCTGCATCGTCATGTGCAACTTCGCTTACAGCATTTGTAGGAATATCAATGATGAAGTCTGAAGAAGTACTTAACAAATTATCATAAAAATGCAGCTCCACATTTTCGCTTTCTTTATCAAGTCCAAAACATGCTTGAGCAGAACATTTTGTTCCCAAAGGAGCATTGCTAGGATAATAATTAATAGTTCCCGGATAACTAGAGCATACATTTTTTTCTGCATCTATTACTTTAAAGTCATAGTCACTTATATAAATATCTTCTTCACAGCCTACATTCCAATAGCTATAATCAATTACTATAACCTGAGCAGGATTAGTATCTGCATATTCATTTCTTTCATCGGTAGTAGTAACACCATCTATAGATATCATGTATTTTTCCTGACCATCAACAGATACAGAGATTAAATCTCCAAGACCGTATTTCTGATCTGTCCCAGCTTCTTCCGGAGCCACTGCATCTGTTGTGGACTCCTCTTCGCTTTCGACAGTCGCATCTTCCGAATCATTTGTTTCCACTTTCGCAGTATCAGTATCGTCTTTTTTCGTAGTAGTTACTTTTGAACTGCTGCATGCAGTTAACATGCTGCATACTAATAAAAGTATTAGTACTTTCATAAAATTGTTTTTCTTCATTTTACTTTCCTCCACGTCGTATTCTGTTTCTCATTTTTCACACTTGTATAAATGTATAAATATAAAAATGTATTGTCATTTAATAGCTTAGAAGTCTCCCCTCTTTTTGTATCATTTGACACCATTATTATACTCTTTTCCTATACTCCTGCAAGAACTATACCAACCAACGGTAAAAACAAGGGAATGAACGGTATGTATAATGATTTTTCATAAGGATAAATCAAAATCATTAAACCTTCGTTTCAAATCAACAGACTTTCTTCTAGATGACTGAATTCTCTCCCCATTTTTCATCACAACATAGCTTCCTATTTTTTCTATGTGACTCAAATTAACAATAAATTTCTTATGACATCTGTAAAATAAGCGTAAGTCTAACATTTCCTCCCAACTGCTTAAGCTTTTCTTACTTCGATACATATCCGTATCCGTCCATACTTCAGTATAACCACTTTGTGCTGAAAGGTATAAAATTTTACGCATACTTAATTTTATTTTTATTCCATCTTTTCGAAAGACAAGCTCTTTATCCAAGAGAATATCTTTTCTGGCATCATTCATATACTCTTCTAATTCTTCCAATGCCAATGGTTTAGTCATAAATCGATATGCTTGTATCTTGAAACCGTCCTTAAAACGTTCCTGGCAACTGGTTAAAAGTATTACTTTTGCATTGTTATCTCTTTCTTTTAATCGGTATGCAGTTTCAATACCATCAATACCTTCCATAATTATATCAAGTAATATTATATCAAAAGCAATCGGACTTTCTAGCAATTCTTCTCCAGAAGAAAAGGTTTTTACTTCAATCTTGCAATCATACTTTTCACTATATTGTAATAAACTTTTGCTTGTTATTAAACGGATGATGGAATCATCGTCACAAATAGCAATTTTCATGATTTATCCCCTTCATTTTGTTATCATTTAAAGCAATTATTTGGTACTTTAATTTACTACATTTTTCATTCGTTATCATTGTACAATCTACAATTAAAATGGTATTTTTTTCAACAATTTGTCCATGCTGGGCGAATCAAAAAAGGAGCCCTTTCTAAGCTCCTTTTCTAATTCTAATACTTATTTAAATACAACCCTTTTATCAATAAACTCAGTTTTCACGACAATATACGGATATGTAATTGCATTGGATACATAATCCTTTTCGGATGGTCCTATGAGATTCGTATTAATGTATATGGCATTTGAAGTTAAAAACAATTCGTCTACGGATATACTGTATCCACCAGTTGGTTGTTCTCCATAACCAACTACAATATACAAATTATCAGTGTTACCATAAGACATTTTGAAAGGTTCTTTCTTCTTTTCATTAATTATTTCCATTAATTGCTCCGGCACATCTGCATCTTCTACAACAGTAAATTCTAAATCTTTTATTTTTTTTATGTCTGTTTCTTCTGTTTTGCATCCAGTAAATAGCAATCCACTTCCCACAATACCAAGAAGCAGTAAAATCACCTTAAGCCTTCGCATATATCCTCCAATGAATTTCGAATTTCCTTAATTCATTGTATGTTACAAGTCCTCAAAACATGCGAAAAGATACCTATTGCATTTTTGTCATCTCATCATATCGAAGTGTTACATCCTTACCGTCGTCGAGGAATTCTACCGTGTGAGTTTCTGTAACATAACCACTTTTAATGAATGTAATATGATAGGTACCCACCGTCTTCGGAAAACTCACAGGCACTTCACCCTTGTAGATGGATCCATCAAAGTACACCGATGCTCCAATCGGCTGCAAAATACTCACATAATTACCAGTATTCTCATCATTTGTTTGTATATCATTGGAGTCCCTTTCCTCTTCAGCAGTCTGACCAGTATTACTTGATCCGGATACTTGACCATCAACACTACTGGAGCTATTTGTATTATCCAGTGTGCCTCCTGAATTGTCGGTACTTGTTGTTTCATCGGTTGTGTTCTGTGCCTCTACCAAACCAATAGTTAAACTCTGACTTTCCTTATCTACCTCCAAGTCTCCAGAATATGTTGTGTAACCTCCTAATGCTACTTTTATACTATGCAACCCATACTCCAATGTAACCGCCTCATTATAAGACTGTAACAAGCCGTCTATAAAAAGTTCGGCACCTTTTGGAGTAATGGTAAAGTCAATGAGTCCTGTCTTTGTTGGTGGTTTTTTAAATTCACCCATGTCAACTACAACCTTTTGATTTGCACCAACAACAGCATGTTTGATGCCGGTGAGATCTCCATTCTCCAAGGTTACATCATAACTTCCTTCCTGAACTGTAATCGACATTCCTGGCGTAATGGAAAGTGTCTCTGAATTGCCAATATAGGCGGTACCTCCGAGGAAATCCTGGTAATCCACAAACCGTATGGTCCCGTGTCCCTTAGTTACAATGATGGAGTATATTTGATATTCATTTCCCTTAACCGTTAGTTCATCTTTTTCATTTAGTGTGAGAATGTCAACCAACTGTCCTTGACTTATGATTACAATATTTTTGGAATATCTGTACTTTGATTTAACTATATTAAATATCTTATTATCGGTATCAATACTCCATTTATTTACACCCTGATACTCCCATGCCTGATTGGAAATCTGTATTTTTGTTAATTTAGCATTCTTGGTAGAGTAATTAGCATCTACAACCTCCCCTAGGGTAAGCTGGGAGATAGAAATAACCTGATTATATTTATCATAGACTTCCGTTCCGCCAGTATAAGTCAATTCAATTTCTTCTTCCTTGTCAACAGGAAGCAATATCATCGTTTTATCTGTTTCATTTATCTCCTTTATTACATACAGATCTGGCTTGTCCTTCCCTGTAACACCTTTTTCATCAACTGTTTGAACATTTGAATCAGAGCTATTCTTCTTAGACGTGTCATTCCCTGTAGCTGCCTTAATAGTTGTAATAGCAATAATCAAAAATGCACAGCATAATAGAAACGGTACTATTCCAGTTCTCTTCTTCTTATGTTCTTCGTGATAGCTTCTCTTCTCTCCCAATGGTACCCCTCACTTTTTCTCCTATATTAAAGTTCCTTCTAAACACTGTAAAAACTTGCTCTTCCTTTGTGCCTGTTCTTGAATCCCCATTAATTTTTGTATGTTTCTCTGTGGCACCCAAGATTTCTTTCCATTGTAATAGAAATTAGTTATCTTCCAAAATTTTTCAGGATAAAGCAAAAGTACATATAATAGTTTTTGCTCCTCTTTACTAATAGGTAATATGGAATGATACGTATCTAAGATCATGCTTCCTAAATCAAGATCCCAATCATTTTTCTCCATAACCTTTCGAATAAAATGATATAAATCCATTATCTGTATCCCGATGTAAGCCTTATCAAAGTTGGTAGTAGCCATATTGGATACTATTTTTTTTCTTAATCCAGCCGCACTCAAAGCCTCTCTTTTATCAAAATTTTGAAAATTGTCATTGAAAGAAGCCTGCACGTTCTTTTCATGCACCATACGTCCTGTTTTTAACATTATAACATTATGATAGGTATAATTACCATGGCAAATACATCTATGAGTAATTGCTGATTTTAAAAGTTCTAAATAACAAGACTCACCAAGGATTTTTGTAGCCTCCTGTGCCTGCAAATAAAACTCGTCATAGCAACTCATATAACACATTTCAAATTCGTTTTTCTTTTTCTTTTCACGTATATAACTTCTAACCCTCTTTAATTCTCTATTCCTTTTATCAAATACTTCCATTAAGTCTATGTAAGAGTTATGTTGAATTTGTTCCTCCGTAAGCGATACCTCGCGTAGAAGGGAATGTAAGGTGGCAAGATTTGTTGCAGCATCTGAGACATCTGCCTCATCTCTTAAGTTACATTCTTCTCCTGGAAACCAATTTTTTATCACATATTTATTACCAGAAGAATCTTCTGTAATAATTTCGTTTGCTGAATTACGAACGTAAGAATCAACATAAGGATAATCCATATCTACTAAAAAATCCAGTAATGCATTCTCAAATTCTATCCGGTTTTTTGATCCCTCGAAATTCTTAAGTAATTTGAGCCCCCTATCTGTCTCTAAGATAAATGCCCCCCTGGTTCTGTATGTATTGTAGATTTTAAAATTATATTGCCGTAATACCTCTTGGTTTCTATCCTCCATAGGAAAGCCTCCTAACCCAAACAATTGCACCACTACATAGGGGTGTCTCCTTTAATCCTATGATATATATTCCAGATTCATGACAGGTATTAAAGTGTTTTTCATAAATTTAGGAAGCTTTTAACATTACACATATTTTAAATCAATTTATAACATAAGTAATCATTTATCGTAGTCTTTATACTGTATTGCCTTATCTATTAATATCTCTTTCTCATTTAATTCTGGATTCTCCAAAACTTGTTCGAGAAGCCGATTTAATACTTCACCAATTTTTATTCCCGGATGATATCCGAGTTCAAGTAGATCCTTTCCGTTGATTTTTAACATTTTTAGATTTATACATTCCTTCTTCTTTTGAATGCTTTGATAAAGTGCTTTTGCCTGAGATAGCTCCGAAAGTTTTTCTTCATGAGTTATAGGATTTTGCGCTAAAATATCTGCTCTTTTAACCTCGAAAAGCAGTTCCATAATATCTTCACCGATTTTATTAGCCGCCTTACGCATTTTGGAAGGAGTCAGGGTAAAGCGGAAGTCGTGCCATTTTACTAATCGGGTGACAGTTTCAATTGTATCATTATCAAATTTTAGTCTTCGAAGAATCTGTCTCGCCATTTCCGCACCTTTTTCAGGGTGTTCATAAAAATGGTCTTCTCCATCTATCCCTACAGATTTGCAGAAAGGTTTAGCAACATCATGCAGTAACATAGCCCAGCGGAGTTTTTTATTTTCCCCCACTGCTTTAACGGCTTTGATGGTGTGAATACCAACGGAATATATATGATGAGAATTCCGTTGCTCCGTCTTCATCATAGCAGTAAATTCCGGGAGTATGATTTCAGTGATTCCTATCTCATAAGCAGTTATTAGCTTCTCCGGATGTTTTGACAAAAGAAGTTTGCTTAATTCAACACGTATACGTTCTGCACTAATGTTCTTTAACTTTGAAGCCTTTTCACCTGCTGCCCAAAGCGTATTGGGATCGATATCAAAACCCAGTTGAGCAGAGAATCTGACCGCCCTAAGTATGCGTAAGGCATCTTCATCAAAACGGTCGGACGCACTGCCTACACAACGTATTATGCCATGTTTAATATCTAAAAGACCATCAAAAACATCGACGATTCCGTCCTGCTCATTATAAGCCATCGCATTAATGGTAAAATCTCTTCTTTTTAAGTCTTCTACTAAATTTGCCGTAAATTCTACGGTCTTAGGATGCCGACTGTCTTCATACTCCCCATCTACCCGATAGGTCGTTACTTCATACCCATCCTTGTCCAACATAACAGTAACTGTTCCATGCTGGATACCAGTATCTATGGTCCTTCGAAAGATTTTTTTCACTTCCATCGGTTTTGCTGAAGTAGTGATATCCCAGTCTTCCGGTTCTTTCCCTAAAATAGAATCCCTAACACAACCACCTACGGCATATGCCTCGTATCCATGCTCCATTAATTCATTTATGATATAAGCCACTTGCTGTGGCAGTTTTACCTTCATATTTTCCCCATTCCAGCGCACTACTGATACGCATTTCTTCCATTCCTAATATCTTTTTAATAAAAATCTTTGTATATATTATAGCCGAATTAATAAGGTATAACAATCTTTTTTGTTACATCGCTTCTAAATGGCAGGAAGCATTCCAACCATTTACCGGTTTCTACTACATTAGCAAAAACATGCTTATGTTCTCACATAACAAGGAAGTGAAACATAAAAGGTACTCCCTATATCGGGTTGACTTTTTGCATATATATTGCCATTATGGGCTTTAATAATTTCTTTTACAATACTCAATCCAAGTCCCGAGCCTTCTGCTGCTTTTGAATATCGGTCAAAAATTTTTGCTGCATCCTCTTTAGAAAAACCTATCCCATTATCAGAAATTGATATTACTATTCCTTCAGGACTTGATTTAACGCAAATGTCAATATGGGTTCCTGTCGGATTATGTCTGACTGCATTCTGTAAAATATTTTGAAATGCACGATAAAGAAGTTTTTTATCCGCACTTATTTGAATCCCACTTTGATCGGCATCAAAACTAAAGTAAAATCCATCTGCATAAGGAATGCTTGCAACATCGGCAATGACTTCTCGAAGGAAACGGATGAGATCAAAATCTGTGATAAGGAAAGGGGGTCGGGCCTCACCGTCAGTAAGCATAAAGCTCAGGTTTAAATCCTCCACTAGGTTTTCCAAATATTTGCCTTTTGTATTAATTTGAGCAAGGTAGTTTTGTATCTCATTTTCTTCAAAGCTATAATCTTTGTTCGAAAGCAATGCGCTATAACCTACAATATAGGATAAAGGCGTTTTTATATCATGTGATATACCACTAATCCAGTCTTTCTTAGCTTTTTCTAATTTTCGATGCTCGTCTTTGGCCGTCAGCAAGGCTGTGGATAAACTATTCAGGCTATCAATTGCTTCACTGTATAAAATGTACTTTTTTTTAAGTTTTCCCCTTTTATTATAAAGTGTTTCTTCCATTGCAGAAATATCATATTTACCCTCAGATAATCTATTTGTAATTGACAATATAAAAACGAGAGGATGAATAAAAAACCTACTGAATAACATACCTCCACTTAGAAGAGCAAAGGTAAAAACAATTAGAAAAACGTTTAAGTTATCATTGCTTCCTACTCGAAACAAAGGAAGAAATAAATCAAAGAAAAACAGCATTACTAAGCCTGAATAAAAGATAAAAAATAGTAACCCTATAAAGAAAAACAATGTAAATTTTATCTTTATCTTCATAAGACACCCGCCTTTTTTAAGGGCGTGAATTTATAGCCAATCCCGCGTAAGTTCACAATGATTTTAGAATCTTTGGGGTCGTCACCAAGCTTCTTCCGTAGTTTACTAATATGCATAGCTACTGTTTTTTCATCACCGATTCCAAGTTCATCCCATACTGCCTCATAAATCTGGGATGAAGTAAAAACACGATTTGGGTGTTTGCAGAAAAATATAAGAAGCTCAAATTCTTTCGCAGTACATAACACGGATACACCGTTTACAACAAGAGAAGCCTTTTTTATATCCACTGTAAAGGTTCCAAAATCATACACTTGTTCCGATTCTGTTATGAGTTTACCAGAATATTGATTTTGACGGCGCAAAATAGCCTTTACTCTGGCAATAACTTCAAGGGGATTGAATGGTTTTGTAATATAATCGTCCCCCCCTATAGCAAGTCCGTTCAATTTGTCATAATCACTTCCACAAGCTGTTATAAAGATAATAGGCGCATAAGTATACTTTCGAATTTCGGAACATAAATCAAAGCCTGAAAAGTCAGGTAGCATAACATCCAGAATAATAAGATCAAAGCTATTTTTCTTAATCAATTCGAGGGCTTCAGCCGCTGTGCCGGCACAAAAAATATGTTGATATCGTTCTTTTTGCAAAGTTATTTTTAATAAGTCTAAAAGTCCTGCTTCATCATCTACAAGCAGGATTTTTTCTGTAAGTACCATCGTATCACTCCTTCCGTTATTAATCACATCTTAGCATAGAGTCATTACGTTCTCAATCACATTAAAACAATTTTAAATTCTGTTGGTTTTCACTTTACTTTGTTTTGGTTTTCGTTTTATACAATATCTGCAGAACAATTAGAATAGGAGAATCTACGATGGAACTTATATTAAAAGATATTTCAAAAAAATACGGCTCCAAGCAGGCGTTAGACGGCATAAACTGCTCGTTTGAAAATGGGGTTACCGGACTGCTTGGCCCTAACGGAGCTGGAAAATCAACACTCATGCGCCTCATGGCAACCGTGGAAATGCCTTCTACCGGAGAAATTTTATGGGACGGAATAAACATTGCTAAAAACCCGGCAAAACTTCGCAGGGCATTGGGATACCTACCGCAGGATTTTGGGGTATATCCAAATATGAATCCTTTGGAATTTTTAGAGTACATGGCCTCTATGAAAAATCTGTCCAAATACGATGCAAAGAAAAGGATAGAAGCACTCCTGGAATCTCTTCACCTAACTGAAGTAAAAAAAAGAAGGATGGGTGGTTTTTCTGGCGGTATGAAACAGAGAGTCGGAATTGCTCAGGCTTTGCTTAATGATCCAATGATACTTATTGTAGATGAACCAACTGTGGGGCTGGACCCTGAGGAGAGGATTGTGTTCCGTAATTTGCTCTCTGAACTCGGGGAAAATCGAATCATTGTACTGTCTACACATATTGTAACAGATATCGAATCCATTGCACCTAATATCCTTGTCTTAAAGAATGGCAAATTATTGGCTGATACCACTCCAGAGTCGTTGCTCTTAACTGTAGATGGAAAGGTCTGGGAAATGGTTGTTTCTTCCGGAAAGCTTGCGGATATACAAAAATCCTATCTTATCAGTGGCTCAATACAGAAAAGCGATGGTATCCATATACGAATTATCTCAACGAATAAACCAAGTCTGGAAGCGGTCATGGCATCTCCTTCTTTAGAAGATGCCTACCTCTATTCAATCAAAGAAAGCAGGTGATGTAAATGACAGGAATTTTATCCTTGTTAAGATTAGGCATGACAAAGATTCTTCGGAAATACAGTTTTATGGCAATTGCTGCAACAATAATATTCCTTGGGGTGTTTTGCGTGCCAAGTGCATCGGCCGGTTATGCAGTTTTTGATTTGGGAGGTGTGAGGGGATTATATAACTCAGCCTGGCTGGGCATGCTTGGAGCCATGCTGTGCAGTATCTTATTATGGCTCCCCGGTTTCTATTTGCTGAGAAACCAGATTACAGAAGACATACAGCTAAGAATGCAGCCAATGATTACAGCAACGCCAATTAGTAAAATAAAGTACTTGTCTATAAAAGCTGGAACGAATTTTTTGATTTTGATTACTCTTCAAGGTCTATTTCTAATATCATTTATGATTATGCAGCTAATCAGGCAAGAAGACATAAACATAACAATCGCTCATTATATGGCACCATTTATTACTGTTTCACTTCCAGCATTGTGTGTAGTTGCATCATTAAGCATTTTCTTTGATGTTATTCCTTTTTTAAAGGGTGTATTCGGGAATATACTGATTTTTTTAATATGGATTTTGGGCTCATCGATGTCGGTAGCTATGCCCCAAAATCCCTACGATCTGTTTGGAATTGGTTTTTTACTGGACCAGCTTCTTCAATCAGTCAAGCAATTTTACCCAAGCATTAGCACGAGCGTCGGCAGTTTTGGATATTTTCCCATTGATAGAACTATCCCCACCTTCTACTTTGACAGCGTGGTATACAGTCGTCAATTTTTAGCCGCAAGGCTTATGTGGATCGGTATCTCTATTCTGATAATTATAATCTCAGCAATACTATTTAACCGTTTAAAATTTAAGACATCAGCAAATGACTGTGCGACAATAAGAAATTCAGCACATTCTTTTCAGGCTGTTGAAAGTTTCTACCCATATAAACCAGTTTTTCTACCCAAAATAAGAAGAAGTTCCAAGCCTTCTTTCTTACGGACAATAATTCTAGAATTAAGAATTTTGCTGCCTGCTTCGGTCTGGTGGTATATTATAGCCATCAGCAGTGAAATAGTCTGTTTTTTATTGCCGGTCAATTTGTTTTTAAGATGGTCTTGTCTTATTCTTTTGCTGCCCATAGGTATTTGGTCCAAATTAGGGTGCTATGAAAAGCTAAACCGTACAGAAAACTTTATGATTAGTTCCTGTTCTCCCATTATAAAATGGTGGATAACATTTTCGTCCGGTATTACAATGTCTTTTATTCTCTCCATTCCAATACTTGCACGCTTTGTGATCCTTTCACACTATTCCCATGCAGTATTTTGGATCATTGGCATTACATTTGTAACGTCTTTTGCAATGACTCTCAGTAGAGTGAGTGGAAGTACAAGATTTTTTGAAGCAGCATATATCGTGTTTTTCTATATGGGCGTAATAAACGGCTTAAGAGCATTTGATTTCCTGGGAATAACGGGCGGCAACCTTTTTTACCTATATGCAAGTTTCATTCTAATTTTAATCAGTCATATATTTGAATTTGGAAAGAGAGGTAGTTTACGATGAGAAAAAGTATTGCTTTCACATTGATATTCATAGCTTTTTTAATACTTCTATGTGGATGTGGAAAAAACAGAAGGGAATCGTCTCAATCTTTTGACAGTAGCTCTATCAGTCACATAAACATTGATGCGGGAGATCACCCCATTGTATTGGAAGATACACAAGGCGAGGAAATCACCCTGTCTCTAAGCGAGGATGTAAAACAAATAGGAACGATAGAGGAACAGTCATTAAAAATTAAGTTGCAACCCCAAAGCGGAATCATCAATATCAAAGAGCCTTCCAAGCTTGTTATTGGAATACCCGGCAAGTGGAATGGAAGTGTCGATGTAACCTCGAAAGCTGGAACAGCTCAGGCAGAAAATGTATCATTACTATATCTGGCTTTTCGGTCGGACTCTGGCAACATAATATTAAAGAATGTATCCGGTGACATTTCAGCTAAAACAAACTCTGGAAAAATTGAAGCTAGCAGTATCACTAAATCGCAACTAAACATTGAAACTGACTCTGGAGCCGTATTGCTTAACAACATATCAGGCACTATTTTAGCAAAGACCGATAGTGGAAGGATTCAAGTGCCAAATAATCTGGCTGACCAAGTAAAGCCTGGAAATATGAATTTAGGTGAAGTTCTTGAACTGCAAATTGACAACACAGATACATGCACTATAAAGGTGTATACAAATGCAGGAAATATAAAGATAGATTAACAGCACTAAGCGAATCCGGCAATTCTAACATAGCCGGTGTATGGTTCAAAGTATTCCAACCATACACCGGCTTAATCCAATAAATTTATTTAATTTAAATCTTTAACATATTAATAAGCCTTGCCCCAATAAACCATTTCCTTTGCTTTCTTGCCGCAGCATACACAGGTATCTGCGATTTCTTCTTGCTTAAAAGGCATACAACGAGAAGTCGCTCCGGTATCTTCCTTGATCTTATCTTCACAAGCTCTGTCTCCACACCACATAGCCTTAATAAACCCAGGTTTATTTGCAACTGCATCTTTAAATTCCTCATAATTCGTTGCATTGCAGGTGTGGGTATCGCGGTGTAATCTTGCACGCTCTAACATCTCTTCTTGCATGGTATCTAATATCTTTGCTACAGACTCTTCGATGGTATCTAAGGAAACAACGATTTTCTCCCTAGTATCACGGCGAACGATGACTGCCTGATTTTCTTCGATATCCTTTGGTCCGATTTCAATACGGATTGAAATGCCACGCATTTCCTGTTCACTGAATTTCCAACCCGGACTCTTATCAGTATCATCCACCTTAACTCGGAAGGCTCCAAGTCTTTCTTTTAATTCTGCTGCCTTTCTAAGTACACCTTCCTTGTGTTGTGCAATCGGAATAATCATAACCTGAGTCGGAGCGATACGTGGAGGTAATACTAAGCCACTGTCATCTCCATGCACCATAATAATCGCACCAATGATACGGGTTGATAAGCCCCAGGACGTCTGGTGAACATATTGTAATTTATTTTCTTTGTCCGTATACTGAATGCCAAATGCCTCTGCAAATCCATCTCCAAAATTATGGCTGGTTCCAGATTGCAATGCCTTACCATCATGCATTAATGCTTCAATCGTATAGGTTGCATGTGCCCCAGCAAATTTCTCTTTGTCTGTTTTTCTTCCCTTAATCATAGGAATTGCAAGCACCTGTTCGCAGAAATCAGCATATACATTTAACATCTGAATGGTTCTTTCTTCTGCTTCTTCTGCAGTAGCATGAGCCGTATGACCTTCCTGCCATAGGAATTCCATAGAACGTAAGAATGGTCTGGTTGTTTTTTCCCAACGCACTACAGAACACCATTGGTTATATAACTTTGGCAAGTCTCGGTAAGATTGTATAATGTTAGCGTACAAATCACAAAACAAAGTCTCTGACGTAGGTCTTACACACAGCCTCTCCTGTAAGGGTTCAAGTCCACCTTGGGTTACCCATGCAACTTCCGGAGCAAATCCTTCTACATGATCTTTTTCTTTCTGTAATAAGCTTTCTGGAATAAACATCGGCATATAGACATTTTCAACACCAGTCTGCTTAAATCTTGCATCTAATTCTTTCTGAACATTCTCCCAGATTGCATAACCGTTTGGTCTTAATATCATACATCCCCTAACGCTGGAGTAATCAATCAATTCAGCCTTCTTAACAACATCCGTATACCATTTTGCAAAATCCTCTTCCATGGAGGTAATTGCTTCTACTAATTTCTTTTCTTTCGCCATGTCGTGTTCTCCTTTTTCATTAAATTTGATAAAAGACAATAAAAAAAGTCCTCCATCCACAAGGGACCGAAAGACCTCGGCGGTACCACCCTAATTAACTGTAATCCAGTTCTCTTTTCATCCCGTTAACGCCGGTTTTACGCTGTATTTTCATACAGTGCTCCAAGGTAGGTTCTATATTACCATCATAAGAATCTTTCACCAATCGACTCTCTCTCTGGGATGATAGCTGTTATATACTATTCCTCTTCAACGCTTATGTGTTGATTCTATGCTACCTCAGGGTTTTTGTCAAGAGGTGAATTTACTTCCGGAATTTGTTTGAAATATTACAATGCACATTATCCCATGAAATTCATAACATATTGTATAATAAGCAATAGGAGCTAATATTATGGAAGACTTTACACTTTCAAGTCAAAGCAACGGATGCTCAAGTAATGGTGAAGTTATTTGTGCACAAGATTCCATTATTGAGGAAATTTTTAAAGATCGTAATACTGGATTCGTAACTATTTCTTATGGAATAATTGGTCAGTTTAATGTGGTTCATATGGAGCTTGTAACTTTGGTTGTAAGTAGAGATACAATAATAGAAGATAGATTTGGACGAAGTTTGTTACTGTCTGATTTAAGAGAAGGAATGGTTGTAGATGCTGAATTTTCTTCGGCAATGACGTTTAGTATCCCTCCGCAAGCCAGAGCATATAGAATTACTGTTGTCAATAGGAATCAAGCTTTTGATGTGATGGTAGGAAGGGTATTAACAGTTGATTTACGAAATGGATTCCTTTACACCGGTAACCCGGGCGACTTATCAAGTCAAATGCGATTTGTAATTACTAATACAACATCAATATTAGATAGAAATGGTAATGAAATACCTATAAGAAATATAAGACCAGGCCAGAGAGTGCGAATTGAGCATGCAAATTTCCAAACACCTAGTATACCTCCACAGACTACAGCTTTTGTGGTGCAGATTATATAATTGTTATAAAAATAATATTCTATTATTTCCAAAAGTTTTGCTTGACAAATGTTACCAAGTAGAATATAGTAATAAAAAAGAAAAACCGATGAACAAGAGAAGTAAGAAAGATTAGGTGTATCCAGAGAGCCGCTACAGGTGAGAATGCGGCAGCATAGATTTTTCCGAATGGACTTGTGAGGGCAGCCAGAAACTAGACTTAATTAGGAGTAGGCGCTGACGGGAACCCTGTCCGTTATCAGTGGGGTGCATATGATGGTATGCAAAATGAGTGGGCGTATTTTACGCCAAACTGGGTGGTACCGCAGAAGTGATAGCTTTTGTCCCTGTATAATTTACAGGGGCAGGAGCTTTTTTTATACCCAATTTATTATCACATTTCCAATTTATAATAAAACTTCCGCTGTTTCCCTTCCTCAAAACGAAAACAAAGAAAGGAGTTTTTCATCCCATCTTGATGAAAAATAAGGTGAATTTTATGATAACACCAAATTGTAGTGATATTGAGTCATT
Organism: Bacillota bacterium; assembly: GCA_023443225.1. GTDB lineage: Bacteria > Bacillota > Clostridia > Lachnospirales > Lachnospiraceae > Anaerocolumna. The sequence goes on along the minus strand of JAEZVF010000098.1, from coordinate 87,179 downwards.
AGCAAAAGAGTACAGCATTATTCCAATCTGCAAGGAAATATATGCAGATATTATTACTCCGATCACTCTACTGTATAAGATATCTCAGGCAAGTACTAGATATTATCTGCTTGAAAGTATTGAAGGTGGTGAAAAATGGGGAAGATACTCCTTTTTAGGCTTTTCTCCAATTCTACATGTTTCTTGTAAGAATGGAATGATTACAATTGATGATGGAGAGAAACAAAGCCTACTTTCTGGGAAGCCCTTTGAAGTGCTTAGGGAACTGCTAAGTAAATACAAGTCTCCAAAAATGGCAGGGATGCCCCCTTTTACTGGAGGGTTTGTTGGATATTTTTCTTATGAGATGATCGGATATGCAGAAGCAAAATTAAAACTTAAGAACAGTGAATTCAATGATTTTGACTTAATGCTATTTGACAAAGTAATAGCATATGACCATTTAAAACAAAAAATTAGTATCGTAGTTAATATGAAAACAGATAAAGTTATGGAGAATTACGGTAAGGCAGTCGCAGATATTGAATCCATAAATCGATTAATTCATGAACCCTTACAGATGACTCGACAGAAATTAACCAGCAAGCCATCCTTCACCTGCAACGTATCAAAAGAGGAATTCTGTGCCATGGTTGATAAAACAAAGGAATATATAAAAAATGGAGATATTTTTCAGGCTGTTATCTCTAGACGATTTGAAACAGAATACCAAAACAGTCTGTTCAATGCTTATCGCGTCTTAAGAACTACCAACCCATCTCCTTACATGGTGTTTATGCAAAATGGAGAAACACAGTTAATCAGTGCCTCTCCCGAAACACTGGTCCGCTTAAAGAATGGAAAACTATCAACTTTCCCGATCGCGGGATCTAGACCACGCGGGAAAAGCGTAGAAGAAGATACCGCTTTAGAGAAGGAGCTGTTGTCCGATGAAAAAGAACTCTCCGAACATAATATGCTTGTTGATTTAGGTAGAAACGATTTAGGAAAAATATCGAAATATTCCAGTGTACGTGTAACGGAATACAAAGTTGTACGAAGATACTCTAAAATTATGCACATAACTTCAGAAGTAGAAAGTTCTATCAGGCAAGACAAAGATGCACTGAACGCTATCGAAGCACTCCTTCCTGCAGGAACTTTGTCCGGCGCTCCAAAGATCAGAGCTTGCGAAATTATTGATGAACTAGAGACTAATCCGAGAGGATTATACGGTGGAGCGATTGGATATATTGACTTTACAGGAAATATGGATACCTGTATCGCCATCCGTATGGCAGTGAAAAAGAATGATATCGTATATGTGCAAGCCGGTAGTGGTATTGTAGCCGACAGCAACCCCGAAAAGGAATATGAAGAATCCGAGAACAAAGCAAAGGCAGTAATGGATGCTATTATTACAGCAAGTGAGGTGGATGATTAATGATTTTGTTAATTGATAACTATGACAGCTTTTCTTATAATTTAGTGCAGCTTGCAGGTAGCATCACAGAAGATATTAGAGTAGTTCGTAATGATGAATTATCAGTAGAAGAAATTCAAGCTTTACACCCTTCCCATATTATTATCTCTCCGGGACCGGGCTATCCGATCAATGCAGGAATATGCGAAGAAGCAATCCTTAAGTTGAAGGGAATAATTCCTCTGCTTGGTGTTTGTCTGGGTCATCAGGCTATCTGTGAAACCTTTGGTGGCAAGATTGTAAAGGCAAAGCAATTAATTCATGGAAAACAAAGTAATATACACATAGCAAATGGAAGCAGGATATTTCAAGGGCTGCCGCCAATCCTACAGGCCGCCAGATATCACTCTTTAATTGCAGACAGGGCAGCTCTCCCCGATGAACTTCTAGTAATTGCAGAAGACGACAATGGCGAGGTAATGGCAGTTAAGCATAGAGATTATGAGATTTACGGCTTACAATTTCATCCTGAATCTATCTTAACACCAAAGGGTAGCATTATTATGAAAAATTTCCTACAGATAGGTGGTGACATCATATGATTCAAGAGGCAATATATCGATTACTAAATAAAGAAGATTTATCCCTTTCTATGACAGAGTCCGTCATGGATGAAATCATGAACGGTATAGCTACGAATGCTCAGATTGCAGCTTTTGTAACAGCCATACGAATGAAAGGTGAAAGCATTGATGAAATTACAGCCTGTGCTATGAGTATGCGTAAACACGGAAAAAAATTGCAGCACGAAGGAGATGTTCTGGAGATTGTCGGTACCGGCGGCGATGAAGCATATACCTTTAATATCTCGACCATATCCTCTCTGGTGATTTCTGCTGCCGGTATTCCTGTCGCAAAACATGGCAACCGAAGTGTATCCAGCAAGTGTGGAAGTGCCGATGTCCTAGAGGCACTTGGAGTCAAAATAGATATCCCGGTGGAAAAGAGTGAACGAATTCTTAAGGAGATTGGAATCTGTTTCATGTCAGCTCCCCTTTATCACTCCTCCATGAAACACGCAGCACCAGTCAGAAAGGAATTAGGTGTTCGAACAATTTTTAATATTTTAGGTCCCCTAGCTAGTCCTGCAGGTGCTAATCTTCAGTTGTTAGGTGTATATGATGAGAATCTGGTAGAGCCACTGGCAAGGGTTCTGTCCAATTTAGGAGTAAAGCGCGCAATGGTAGTCCATGGTCATGATGGTCTGGACGAAGTATCATTAAGTACCTCCTCCACTGTATGTGAAGTAAATAACGGGCAGCTCAACAGCTTCTTTCTGGATCCACATCAGTTTGGTTTTGAGTATTGTAAACCGGTGGACTTAGTCGGCGGTGATCCAATTGAAAATGCAGATATAGCTCGAAGAATATTAAATGGTGAAAAAGGAGCAAAACGTGATATCGTTCTCCTTAATTCCGCTGTCTGTCTATATATGTCTTATAACAACATTACATTACGTGAATGTGTAAAGATGGCAGCTGATGTAATCGATAGCGGTAGAGCTATGAAACAGTTAGAAAAATTTATACAATTGTCAAACTTATAAGTCCCGTACTGGGTAACCCAAATTGAGTACCTGGTACAGGTAGAAAGAGGAACTATGATTTTAGATACTTTAGCCAAGTCAAGCAGGCATCGAGTTGAAGAAGCAAAAAAAGGTGTTACACTTGACACCTTAAAATCCCTGATATATTGCAATAATATTGTTCAAAGTTTTCATAACAGAGGTGATTTTGCATTTGAAAAAGCATTAAAGGAAAAAGGAATTTCTTATATCTGTGAAGTCAAAAAAGCCTCCCCTTCGAAAGGGGTGATTGCAGAAAACTTTCCATATCTGGATATTGCAAAGGACTATGAAGAGGCTGGTGCTACTGCTATCTCCGTACTTACCGAGCCAGAATACTTCAAGGGTTGTAATACTTATCTTACTGAGATTAGCCAAAATATTAATATCCCAGTTCTTAGAAAAGATTTTACAGTGGATGAGTATCAGCTATACGAAGCAAAGGTTATTGGAGCAGATGCCGTGTTGCTAATCTGTACCTTGTTGGATACCGACACCATAAAGCGTTATATAAAAATCTGTGATGATTTAGGACTCTCTGCTCTTGTTGAAGCACATACCAAAGAAGAAGTTGACTCTGCAATAAAAGCCGGAGCAAGAATCATCGGGGTTAATAATCGTAATCTTAAGACCTTTGAAGTTAATATTAATAACAGCACCAGCTTACGTAAAAATGTTCCACATAATATTTTATTTGTTGCAGAAAGTGGAATTCAAACTTCTAATGACATCTCCACTTTAATAAATGCTGGAGTAGATGCTGTCCTAATTGGAGAAGCACTTATGCGTTCAACAAATAAAAAAGAGATGCTTGCTTCCTTAACTCCGAAACAAAAAAATGGTGGCTCCTATGAGTAAGATTAAAATCTGTGGATTATCAAAATTACAGGATATTGAAGCCGTGAATAAAGTACAACCGGATTTCATTGGTTTTGTTTTTGCCGAAAGCCGAAGGCAGATAAGTGTTCAGACAGCTAAACTGCTAAAAAATAGCTTGAATCCTGCAATAAAGGCTGTAGGAGTCTTTGTAAATGAAAGCATTGATACTATTGCAAAATTATGTGATTCCAATGTAATTGATCTGGTTCAGCTGCATGGCGATGAGGATGAGAATTATATTAATGCGTTAAAAAGGCAGGTTTCAAACCCTATCATTAAGGCAATTCGCGTAAAAGACTTAGAAGATGTAACAAAAGCCACTAGGTTATCCTGTGATTATTTATTGTTTGATACTTATCAGGAGAAGCAATTCGGAGGCAGTGGAAAAGTTTTTGATTGGTCTTACTTAGCCAATATAGAAAAACCATATTTTTTAGCAGGAGGAATCCATTCCGGTAATATCCTGCAAGCGAAAGAACAGTGCAATCCCTATTGTATCGATTTAAGCAGTGGCGTGGAAACCGAAGGCTTCAAAGATGACAGGAAAATATTTGATATCGTAACAAAGATAAGGAGTGTGAACGAAATGGTAAATGGAAGATTTGGCGAATATGGCGGACAATTTATCCCTGAAACTTTAATGAACGCAGTGATTGAAATTGAAAACGCGTATAATCATTTTAAGAATGACGAAAAATTCTGCAAAGAATTAGATGACTTGTTAAAACATTATGCTGGAAGGCCCTCTCTATTGTATTATGCAGATAGGATGACCAAAGATCTGGGTGGAGCTAAAGTTTACCTAAAAAGAGAAGATTTGAATCATACCGGTTCCCATAAAATTAATAATGTTCTTGGCCAGGTTTTACTTGCTAAAAAAATGGGTAAAACAAGAGTAATTGCAGAGACCGGCGCTGGTCAGCATGGCGTTGCAACAGCAACTGCAGCGGCTTTAATGGACATGGAATGTGAAATCTTTATGGGGGAGGAAGATACGAAACGTCAAGCTTTGAACGTATTTAGAATGGAACTTCTTGGCGCAAAGGTACATCCTGTTACCAGTGGCACTATGACCTTAAAAGATGCAGTAAACGAAGCACTAAGAGAATGGACCACCAGGGTAAGTGATACCCATTATGTATTTGGATCCGTAATGGGACCACATCCATTTCCTACGATTGTTCGTGATTTTCAGAGTATTATAGGAAAAGAAGTAAAGCAGGAACTAATGGAAGCAGAAGGTAAATTGCCGGATGTCGTACTTGCCTGTGTTGGCGGTGGCAGTAATGCCATGGGAATATTCTATGATTTTATTGAAAACCCAAGCGTTAAGCTGATAGGATGTGAAGCTGCTGGACTTGGTGTAGATACAGATAAACATGCAGCAACCATTGCTGCCGGTACAAAGGGGATTTTTCATGGAATGAACTCTTATTTCTGTCAGGACGAATATGGTCAAATTGCAGCAGTTTATTCGATTTCAGCAGGACTTGATTACCCAGGCATTGGACCTGAACATGCATATTTACATGACATCGGAAGAGCTTCCTATGTTCCAGTGACTGATAAAGAAGCTGTTGAAGCTTTTGAATATCTGTCTAGAACAGAAGGAATTATTCCTGCAATCGAAAGTGCTCATGCTGTTGCTTATGCCAAAAAGCTTGCACCTACTATGAGCAAGGATAAAATTCTTGTTATTAATATATCTGGAAGAGGCGATAAAGATGTCGCTGCAATCGCACGATACAGGGGGGTACAGATCTATGAGTAGAATTCGTAACGTCTTTTCAAATGGAAAAGCATTCATACCTTTTATTACAGCAGGGGATCCTTCTCTTTCCATAACCGAAGAATTAATCTTAAAAATGGAGGAAGCTGGTGCCGATTTAATTGAGCTTGGTATCCCATTCTCTGATCCAGTAGCAGAAGGAATAGCCATACAACAGGCAGATGAGCGGGCCCTTTTGGGAGGTACTACTACAGATAAAATATTTGATATGGTATCTAGGGTGCGAAATAAATCAAATGTACCGCTAGCTTTTATGACGTACATCAATCCTATTTATACCTATGGCCCAGAACGGTTCTTACGTAATTGTTACGTAACCGGTATAGATGCAATCATCGTTCCAGATCTTCCCTATGAAGAAAAGTCTTTATTAAAACCTTATTGTGACACCTATGGTGTTGATTTAATATCTCTGATAGCACCAACTTCACACGATCGAATTAAAAGAATTGCTCGCGACGCTGATGGCTTTGTTTATTGTGTTTCCTCCATGGGAGTAACCGGAGTAAGAAATGAAATTTCTACTAATATTCATGAAATGATAGCCCTTGTTAAGGAGGCAAAAGACATTCCTTGTGCTATAGGATTCGGCATTTCTACGATAGAACAGGCGAAAACAATGGCCAAACATGGAGATGGCATCATTGTCGGAAGTGCTATCGTTAAGATGGCAGAAAAGTATGGAATCAATTGCATTGAACCAATAACCGATTACGTGAGAAATATGAAAACAGCAATTATGGAATTAAATTAATCTTGCTTCCGTTTCCTTGACAACCGTAGTGATAATAACCAACCCAAGTGGTCCTAGTAAGAAACCTGCAAAACCAAATAGGCGGATTCCAATGTACATGGACATTAAGGTATATACTGGTTTTATCCCAATACGGTTGCCAAGTAATTTGGGTTCTAAACACTGGCGGAGAATCTGACAGGCAAGATATAAGGTCATTAGTACCGCAGCAGAATACAAGTCTTTATTGAACAAGGAAATAATACTCCAGGGCACTAGAATTAATCCACTCCCAAGAATGGGAAAGGCATCAAATACTCCGATTGCAATACCAATCAGTAATGCATATTCGTTTTTTAACAGTAAAAGAGCCCCCGTACAAAGAGCCGCTACAAATATCATCATAATAGCTTGTGCCCGTAAATATGCTATACCAGTCTCGGATAATTTGCCTGTAACAATATGAACATCCGGATAAAAGATAGTATTTTGAAAGCTTTTTTTATACTCGGTCTCATCTTTCATGAGGAGAGTTGCAGATACTATTACAATGAGAATTACTCCCAAAATACCTACAAAATTGAGTGCGATATCAAAACTGTGGACTGTAATTTGAGGAATCAGATCGTTTTTTACTATATTTAGCATTTTTTCTATGTTACCATCCAACATGCTTCTGGCAGAACCAATCTGCATTCCCAGAAGCTTATCACATCCGGAGCAAAAGGAATCCAGATAACTGGATACTACAGATATATGAATAGGGAGATTCTTTAAAAATATTACTATTTGTTTCAATAGAATATTTAACAAATACAATATTCCACAGATAAATAATGCCCCCGTAAGTCCTATTGTAAGTAGACTTCCAATCGTTTTATGAATCCTTAATTTGTGATTTAAAAATCTAACAATAGGAGAAAGCATCCATGCAATAAAATATGCCAGAATGAATGGAATAAAGAGAGGTAGTACATATTCAAAGCCTATATAGACTCCTAAGATTGTTAATATCATAATAAGTAAAACTTTTGTCTTATTATCTAATTTTATCATAGAATCCTCCCTTACTTGTCTGAATTAGCATCCTAGTAAAATATTTATTATGTAATAGAATGCAAAGTCCTATTTCATGAGAAAAACAGAGAAAATTACTGATATAAAAGTAAATTCTCTCTGTTTCTATTGTTCGTAGATTATTAAATTGTATGTTAGGTGATTACTTCATGCTTTACAAAAGAATGGTTTAAAAATTAATTACAATTGGAACAAAAGGAATGTTTGCAGAAATTGCTGCTTTCACTTCGTCCATACCTTCCAAAATAGTATAGTTTTCACCATCTTTTTTAACTGTAATTATACTTTCTATGCAGTCTTTATTCTTAAATTTTGTAATTAAATCTGATAATTTAGATTTTTCTGCCTGGCTAATTTCTTCCGAATATAACCTGGTTGGAGATATCAATACTTTATTGATGCCCTGATTGCCAGGAGAAAATTCTTTATTATCCTTCATTATGGTATAAAACTCTTTTGCTTCTTTCATAATGATGGATGCAATCTTCTCTGGTGAACTACAGGTACTGTCAATTACTAGATTATAATTTGTAAAATTAAAATAATCCAAATTATATATATCCTTATATCTCTTATCTTCCGTAGCTGCACGTGCTAGCAATAACTCTTTGGCTTCTTCAAAAGAAGAATATTTCTCTTCTTTTCCTCTATTATCATTCAATATTCTCTTTGCTGCTACATCTATGCTTACAGATAGAAATACTTTAAAGGATTGTTCCACAAAATTCCAGGCCAGTCTGGAATCGAAGATAATATTCTTATCTCTGTTTTCCCTTGAGATTCTCGCGGTTGTGTCATCTATCATAGTGTCATATTTATGATCACTACACATTAATTGATTCATTTCTAACGTGGTTATGTTCATCTCTCTGGCAATTTCACGCTGAACCTTGCCGGTAGAATAAATTTCGAATCCGTATTTGTCTTCAAGTATTTTACAAATAGTTGATTTCCCGCTACCTAAATTACCTGTAATTGTAATATGCATTATAACCTTCTTTCTGAACATTTTCTCATACTTTATTTAAAGTTTTGCGAGCTACGGAAAATGTTCGATCTTTCATGGACTTCGTTTTCGTAGATTAGAAACTCAAGGGCTACGCCCTTTCGTTCACGTTGCACTTATCCATGAAAGTTCAAACATTTTTTCGTGCGAGCACGAAAAATGTCCGATCTTTCATGGACTAATCTACTCATCGTGAAGATTATACCATAGGTGGTTTCTGTCGTAAAGTGCCTTATTTTTGGAACACTGTTAAAGATATAAATATTCTGCAGAAAGTTCTTCTGCTTCATCTTTGTCATGTGTTACGAGTATTACTGTTTTGCCAACAACTTTTTCCTTTACATAATTGATAACCCGCTTTTTTAATTTTTCATCAAGACCTTTAAAAGGTTCATCCAAGAATACAATGTCACTCTTAGGTAACAAAGCTCTTACAATCGCAACTCGGCGCTTCATACCACCACTCAATTCTGATGCGGGTTTATTTTCGTAATCGGTTAAGCCTACTTTTGTAAACTCTTCTTCCACATGAAGATGATTTATTGTATTATCACAAACCAATAACACATTTTGTATTGCATCAATTCCTTCACATAAACGATCCTCTTGAAAAACACAAGTCATCTTTTTACCTTCCATACCTTCTATCGTTCCAGTATCTGCTTTCTTAAGCCCCATCATGATATGAAGCAAGGTAGTTTTACCCGATCCAGATGGTCCCATGATACAGGTAACTCCATTTTCCTTTACGATGGCATTCCAATTTTGATATAATACGATGTCTTTGAAACGTTTTGATAACTCCTTTATTAGAATTGGCATTTACCTACTCCTTTTACGATACCTGTTGGCTTGATTTTGAGTTAAACTATTCTGTAATAACTTTAACATCCACAGGATTAATTTTTCAAAAATCACACTGACACATATAATAACAAAAGTCCATGCAAATAATTCTTTTGTCATAAGATATAATTTTGCTTCGTATAGGTTTTCACCGATGGTGTTCTTCGGCAATCCAATAATTTCTGCTGCAATACCCGACTTCCAACAAAACCCAAGTCCCACAGAGCAAGCGGAAACAAAATATGGCATGATTTCCGGAACATATATATATCGTAGCTTTTTGGTCCATCCCATTCGAAACACCTTTGCCATTTCCAGAAGGTTACGGTCCGTATTATTTAATCCTAGCAATACATTCGTATAAATTACAGGTAGGACCATCAAAAATGAAATTAATATGGACAATTTATTTGGCTCTACCCAAAGCAATGCAAGAATAATAAAAGATGCCACCGGGGTAGTTTTAATGATTTTTATTAATGGGGTAATCATTTCTCTGAAAATCAGACTACAATAGGAGCCAATTGCAAAAATCACACCAAATAATAGCGAAAGAAAAAATCCACCTGCAATACTGGTAAATGATCTGAGAATAGAATTCCAAAACATGCCCTCTCCAACTAGATGAAAGAATGCTCCAATTACGGCAACGGGAGATGCCAAACGCATCTCCTTATCTATGATCATACTAGCGATTTGCCAAAAGGCAATCCAAAAGACAATTGCCAAAATTCTAATTTTTCGATTTTGATTCCTTGCCTTATCTTGTGTCATAATACACCTCTTTGGTATTATTTCTTATAATAAAATGCTTCTTCCGGTATCGTTCCACCAACTGCATTCGGATTCTGGTCATAAAGAACCTCTAGGTATCCATGAATCTTTGTCTGCATTTCATCCCCGCGGATAAAGGTTATATTGCAATAAGGGATTGCTTTTTTTGCAATCGCAGCCTTAAAGATATTAAATTTTTCGATTAATGCTGCTGCTTCATCTGTTTTATCGTTTACGTACTGGGTGGACGCTTCATATTCTTCTAAAAACGCTTCGACAGCTTCTCTGTTGCTATCTAAAAATTCTTGATTAACGACCACTACACCAGTTACAATGGAACTGCCGTTGTCACTAACCTTACTCCATTCTTCTGAAACATCCAGCGCAATTCTTACCTTATCATTATTCATCATTACGGTAGTTACAAAAGGTTGAGGCAGCATGGCAACTGCATCCGTTGATTCACTTAGTAGAGCTGCTACTTCGGCTGCTTCGGATTTATACTCGATTTTTACATCCTTCTCTGGATCAATACCATGAGAAGAAAGAAGATAGTTTAAGGTATATTCAGGAGTTGTCCCTTTTCCAGTTGAATATATGGTTTTTCCCTTTAAGTCCTCTACACTAATTATGTCCGTACCGGTCTCTACAATATACAATACACCTAACGTATTAATACCTGCAACTACAACTCCGCCTTGGGATTTGTTATATAATACTGAAGCTAGGTTACAAGGAATCGCTGCTATATCATAATCCCCCTTTACTATACCGCCAGAGATTTCATCTGCAGTACCGGCAATAGTAAAGTTGTATTGATTCGCCGTAAGGCCATTTGCAGAATCCTCCATAACCTTTACCATACCCATTCCTGTAGGTCCTGTCATGGCCGCTATGTTAATATCAATTTTCTTAGCTTCTGTTTCTACCGTTGCTGCCTCGGTTGCTTCTGGGCTTTCTGTCTCTACCGTTGGTGTTACTTCTGTTGTATCTTCTGTTTGTACTATATCTGTATTTTGTTCTTTTTTATTACAGCCGCTTAGTAAAGAAATAGCTAAAACTGTTACCAGTATAATCGAAATTAATCTTCTCATTGTTTTCCCTCTTTCTTAATAAAAATACTTTATATATCTTACTTTCCACTTTTGGAATATACTGTTTTAACACTGATTCCTTCCAGCATTCCCAATTTGCCTGATAGAGAACTGATGCTATTGTTATCCGCATCTATTACAATACTGATAATACTGACATTCTTTTGCTTGTACGGAATCCCCATTCTTCCAACAATATATTTCCCGTATTCATGAAGAATCTGATTAACATTGTCTACCATATCCATATTTTCTACGATAATACCAATTAACGCTATTCTTGTTTCCATGTGATGCCTCCTCTTATAATCATCCTTGTTGAACTACATAATAAATGCCCTATATCAACAATATAGGGCAAACATTTAGACATATAGACATTCATTCTATTATTCAGTCGCCTTATCCTTCGGGACAAACCCTGTGGTTTTGGAACGATTCTTTACGCTTACATAATAGATTTGTCTCTCCATCAGGCTAACCTTATAAATTGACTATCCATATTGTACCTTTTCTTTCTTACTTTGTCAAACCTCTCCACCAGAAGTCACTTGCCCCTATACTTTAAAGCGGTATAGCACACCCCACCGCTATTTTCTTCTCTGTATAGCCTTTTTATCTTATTTTCGGGGTGTTTAAAGGCTTTTTACAAGTTTTTGGCTATACAGAAAATTGTTTTTAACACTTTTTCCAAACTACTTTATTTTTTCTGTGGTAATATTTTTGGTAATATTTGCTCCGCCTTTTCAAAAGTGGTAATATTACCATTTCGCTGATATAAAAATTATAACTCATAACACCCCAAAAGCAACTCATATTTTAGATGAATTTTGTGGAAATATTTCGAGGTTTTTGGCAAAGAAAAAGATACTACACATTAAGCATAGTATCTTTGTAAATCAAAAAATTATTTTGCAATAAACTGAAAATTCATGGACTATTCTATTATTTTTTTATCACCAAAGTACTGCATCAATATTAATATCAGTGCACTTCCTGCAAGTATTCCGTCCATAATGCCAGCAGGCAACAAAAACATCATCAATGTAATTGTAATAACGCAGTTTATTACAGACAACACTAATCCCCACATCCTATTTTTCAACAATCCTATTGCTCCAATAAGTCTAAACACTCCATATATTGCTCCCATAACCATCATCATATAAAGATTGTCTTGAAAATACGGAAGTTTGAATTCAAAATATTGACCTATGTCATATTTATCAGTTCCTATAAGTAATGCTGGTATCATTGCAAATATTCCGCCAAGTTCCATAAAACCACCATGGATAATCATAAGTACCGCTGCAATTTTATATTTTTTCATATATGTATATTCCTCCATAAATTCAAGTTTTACTTTTCTATTATATCATATATCTTCATTTTTACAATCAGATTTAGCGGCTATGTTCCTGCTGATACATCACTTCATAAGCCTTTTCTTTGTTCTTTCGTTCCAATTCGGCTTTATCATCAATGAGTTTATTATATCGGTCTGCCAATTCGTTGTATTCCTTTACCATATCCTCCAATTTTTTGTTAAGTTCTTCTTTTTCCTGCTCCATTTTCTTCTTATATTCTTTTGCAGACAATCCTCCCTGCTTCTTTTCTTCGGTTTCTTCATATTCATCAATATTAAAACCATGTTTTTTAAGTATGATAGGCATAATTCTGTGCATAGAAGTTATAAAATCTCTTGTAATAAGAGTTTTTGCTGATAGTCTGTTGTCTTCCGTTATCATTAAAATATCTAAGTGCAAGTGTGGAAGTCCGCCCTTTCCGTCAGCACTTCCTCCCTCGTCCAAATGACATACTGCACTTACTACATTATTATTAAATCTTGCATTCATATATTTGATGATTAAATCATTGTATTCGTCCAAGCGTTCAAGTGGTAATTCTTCGGGGTATGAAAATACCGCTTCACAAATCCAATTACTTGCTTTGGTAATTCTGCCACCGCTTGCCACAACTCGCTTCTCTATTTGTTCCTTACAATCTTTATAAAGAGATTGCTTCGGTGCAATATAAATGCGGTTTTGTCCGCTTCGTTCCGTATCTATGTCGGGATTGCTGATATAATTCTTGTTTAATCTGCGGTTATGCCTATCAATCCCTCCAAGTTGCCCTGCTTTATAGCATTGACAATGAAAACTGAACTTTGCCATAATTCCCCCCTCCTCTCAAATACTTGGAGCAAGACCGTCTAAACTTCTAAATCTTGCCCCAAGGTATAAGCCCCTTTACTTTGCGAGCAAAGTTGGGGCTCGGTTATCGTTCCTCCTCGGTCTGCCTTTGATATTTCTCAACCTTTACAAAATCATCTTCTGTATCTGTTGCAGGTTGTTTATGTTCTTCTGCTTCATCTTGTGCTACTGCTTCAAGTAAAACATCAAGAGAAGCCATATAAAACATTTTATCATCTATGTCTATTTTTGCCACATCAAACACCTCCCCTCACCCTTAATATGCCTTTTGGCTTGTGGGTAGGGTATAAAATCTATACACTGGGAAAAATCAATTTTTGATACATTTCGGACAAAAATATCTTTAAAAATCAATTTTCTTCTGTATAGCCTTTTTTGTTCAAAAATAGCCTCAAAACAACACTAAAACCGCCCAAATACCATCTTTCAAAAATCAATTTTTGATAAAATCGGCACTTCAAAAATTTTTTCGAATTTAATAAAAGTTTTTGCTCCAAACTGTTCTCTATCGGTCATATTGTTTTTGACAAGTAAATAAATTAAAAAAGCCACCGCTTTGGTGGGGGTAGTTGGTGAAGCAATTACAAGGACAAAAGACAGTTCTAAACTGTAAAGTTTTATATATAGAGTTCTGATGTGCTTCACCACCTCAGGACTTTTTTAATGGGTGTACGATAAGAAAAAACATCACCCAAAGGAAACAAAATGTTAAATGTCCACGGCGGACAACCTCAAAAATAATGCCGAACCAAGTGAGGGCGACTTGATTATTGAAAGATAATGAACGGCTACGGCATTGGATGACGTGTGCATTATATGAAAAGTATAATGCAGTCTGGTACATATGAAAAACAAGGGCACGTTGCGTATAGTAATTAAAAGATCGACTTTGGTGGTATCGCCATATTACTGTTATGTATAGAAAATGAAACATCTCCGAAGTGTGCGGGGTTAAACACACTCACAGGCGAAAATTGTTTTATTACAGACTTGACCATTCGCAATCGTAAAAAGTATAGATATTTCTATATTTTTGGTTGCGAGTGGTCAAGACTTTCTCTCATTATTTGACTAGGCGAAAAGGTCGGTTTTACTGGTTCAGAAAAGATAATTGTTGAAACTGAACTTGTGAAGTTTCAACGCTGAAAGGGGGCAAGGGGGAAACCGCCAGAGTGTCCCCCCTATTCTTTCTTTTGCTTCTTTTCTTTCTTAAATGACAAAAGCAGGAGTTTTTATGCTCCTGCTTGTTTGCTATTTGTATTCAATAAGTATGTCTTCGGGTGGATTGCCTTTTAATCGTTCTGCTTTGGCTTTTTCCAATCGTTGCTGCTTTTGTGCCTGCTTTGTGGCTTTTTCCAGTTCGGTCATCATTTCCTCTTCAATCTGTCGAACCTCACAAGCAAACCGCCAACATTCTGCAATATCGGTAAAAATAGCCTCATTCCAAAATCTTGTAATATCCCACCTATCGCCTTTATCTTCATTATAAACAGTATTAGATACATTTTGCATTGCTCTCGGCAGGGTATGACCTGCACTTTCATACACTTGGAAGAAAGAAGCAGGGGCAATAATGCTCTTATCGTCCTTTTCTATTCCGTGTAATAGCAAAGTAATATATGTATGTCGTCCGTCATGTATTCTGCCATAAGGTAATTCTTCCTTTTTGGCTTTCACTCGGCATTTATTGAGATAATTATAAATCTCTTTCCACTTGCGAGATACTTTTCCAGTGTGGCATACATAATTTTGCAATAGATTGATTTCCCACTGTAAAACAAAGGCTTCGGGTGCTACTGGTCTGCCAAGTATAGCCTCCTGCCATTCCTTGTATATTTTTAATGTGGTATAGCCAGCGTTATGCAGTTCAATCTCTCGAACCTTTTCACGCTTCGGCAGTTTCACGGTGTCTTTCGTTACTAACTGAACACGATTATGGCAAATCGTAACCCTTTTAGTTTCCCAGTTTATATCTTTCCACATCAAACCACACAATTCCCCTCGTCTAAGTCCTTGTGTCATAGACATAACAACAAGATACAGAAAACTCGGGTCTTCCATTGTGGTGGCTTCATAAATCAGTTCATTTAATTGCTTGTAATCAAGTGCAGAGGCTTTATATTCCTTTTTCGGTGCTGAAATTTCCGCACCCTCAACAACATTTTCACTTACACCATATCTTACTTTATCTTTCAGCATATAAGCCCAAATCTGCTTTAAGTGAGTTTTATATTTCTCTATAGACTTCCTAGAAATTCCCTGCTTTTCTTCAAATTCAAAATATGCTTCAATTTGGGCGGTCTGTATCGTCTTTACAAAGGTGGTACGCTCGCCATTAAAGAACCTTTTGAAATGGTCTGTCTGTATGCGTAATTGTTCAACATAACTATCTTTGATTTTTCCCTTTTTGGCTTGCTTGCGTTTCATTTCAAGAAATTCATCAGCCACATCCACCAAACGAATACCCTCATTTTTGTAAATGACCTTTTTCTCTTTGGCTTCTGCCTTTTGCAGTTCGATTTGGTGAAGCCATTTTCTTGCTTCTGCCAATGTCTTAAAGGTCTTTCTCCGTTTGTCCTGCTTCTTAACAAACTTCTTTAATTCTTCGTCATAAATTTCCACCCTGCCAAAATCGGCAGTAGCCTCATAGGAAAATTTCTTTCCGTCTTTCAGTTTACGCCTTATGCCCTTCTCAACTGGCTCATAAGTGATTACTTCTTTCTTCTTTGGTGCTTCGCTTTCGTCAAAATTAAATACTAATTCTTCCATAGTGTTCTCCTTTACTTCGTGAATTTCAGCCTATGGTAATATTTTTGGTAATATTTTATCATATATTACCACATAACAAAAGCGGTTTTCCTTAGTGTTTATGCGCTGTTCAAGGCTTTTTATTCTTTCTTTACACCTTAAAGCGGTATCCTACTCCCCAGATTGTCTCAATATATTGTGGTTTAGAGGTGTTAAACTCAATTTTTTCACGAATTTTCTTAATATGCACGGTAACCGTTGCAATATCTCCAATTGATTCCATATCCCAAATCTCTGTAAAGAGTTCATCCTTAGTATATACGTGATTTGGATTTTGGGCAAGAAACGTAAGCAGGTCGAATTCCTTTGTGGTAAAACTCTTTTCAACATCATTTACATAGACTCTTCGAGCCGTCTTATCAATTTTAATGCCACGGATTTCGATTATATCATTCTCTTTTACTCCAGAACCAATGAGTCTCTCGTAACGGGCCAGGTGTGCCTTTACTCTAGCAACCAGCTCACTTGGACTAAAGGGTTTTGTCATATAGTCATCTGCGCCAAGCCCAAGTCCACGAATCTTATCAATATCATCTTTTTTTGCCGAAACCATGATAATTGGAATGTTTTTCGTAGCCCTTATTGTTTTGCAAATCTCAAAACCATCGACATTCGGGAGCATCAAATCCAAAATAATCAGATCAAAATCTTCCTTTAATGCTCTTGCTTCGCCCGAATCACCGCTATGCTCCATCTCCACTTCAAAGCCACTTAATTCTAAGTAATCTTTTTCTAATTCTGCAATTGCTATCTCATCTTCAATTATTAATATTCTGCTCATTTCTCGTATCCTCCTTGCACTTCTTTAATGTAAAGTAAATGGTTGTTCCTTTGCCTTCCTCACTACTTGCTCGAATATCTCCCATGTGATCTTGTATTATCTTCTTAACGATTGCAAGGCCTAAACCGGTTCCACCTTTTGTTGAATTCCTAGAAGCATCCGCCCGATAAAACCGATCAAATATGAATGGTAAATCTTTTGCTGCTATTCCTTTCCCATTATCTTCGAAAGCTATCTCCACAAAAGCTCCCATATCCTGAATCCGTATTTGAATGATTCCTTTTTTATTCCCAATGTATTTCACAGAATTACCAATAATATTATTAATCACTCGTTTTATCTGTTCAACATCTGCATAAACTTTTAAATTGTGATCTGTGTCATTTATATAAGATATTTCAACATTTTTTACTTCTAGGTCAAGACTCAATTCCTCTATACAATCACTGAAATAATCGTGAAGATTCATGACTTTAATGTTATATGGCATGGTATTACAATCAATCTTTGAATAGAATGATAATTCGTCTACTAGCACCGACATGTCAGATGCTTTCGTATATATCGTCTTCAAATATTTCTCTTTCTTCTCTGGTGTGTCTGCCACTCCGTCCATAATTCCTTCCGTATACCCTTTTATAGCTGTAATGGGAGTCTTAAGGTCATGGGAAATATTACTGATTAATTCCTTTATTTCCTCTTCATTCTTCAAACGCACCTCAATTAATTCTTTTAGCTGAATTCTCATTTCTTCGAAGTCAACACATAATTGTCCAATTTCATCTTCTGGATCTCCTGCAATAGAGTAATCCAGATTCCCCTCTTTCATTGCATCTGTTGCCGCATGTAAGATATTGAGTGGCTGCAAAATGCTTCGGTAGATCCAAATGAGAAGAACAGACGCTGTAATAATGATAACAACGATCAATGCATATACAATTTGTACAATGGATGCTTTTATTTGGGGAACCAATGTATCTACATCGGTGATAATAAAAATACTTCCATTGCTACCATCTCCAAACTGAAAATCCTGCTGTTTTAGTAAAAATGGTTCTCTACCATCTACGTAGAATCCACCCTCCATAACTGCGTTGTAATCTCCGAATTTAGGCAAATGATTTACTATTTGATCAAACTTTTCTGCATTACCACAATAAATATATTCCTCACCTTTTCGCAATACAATGTAGGAATATTTCCCTTTTAACTCCTGGTCTAAGTAATTAATATAATCTACATCCTCAAATTTTTCAGGTGCTTTTAAAGCAGTAATTACAATATCATTGTAAACACCGCGGGTTATACGGCTTAATATTTGTAATGGGTTTGTAAATACCTGTACTGGGTCAGAACTTACATCATAAGTCTGCTTAATGGAGTTGACCTGATATCGCAATATTGTTCCGCCCGAAATTGCGATTAGAATAATTGGCAATGCTGTTATAATTAAAAAAGCAGTCAACAGACGACTCTTTAGTTTCAAATAATTCACCTACTTAACATGTGTAATTTTCCATATTCCTTCACTCTATTTGGAATTTAAATCTATTATAACATATCGCTAATACATTTACACATAAACTATCCATGCCTTTTATAAATAATTTATTAACAAGTTTGGTTGGACATGTATGTAAAGGTATTAACTGCTTGCCCATTAACTACTCTAGATCTAAACAAAGGAGAGCAACTATAAAATGCTCTCCTTCCTCTTTTCTTATTAAATTTTAAACCTAGCAACTAATTCATTTAATTTTAATGCAAGTTCAGATAGACTATCACTAGCTCCCGAAATCTCTTCCACTGAGGCAGTCTGTTCTTCGGTAGCCGCAGATGCTTGTTCACTAGCAGCTGCATTTTCTTCCGCGATTGCAGAAAGGTTTTCTAACACGCTAAGAATATCTTGTCTCATTTCATCCATTTCATTACCTGAAGTACTTAATTGTTTCACGGCAACTGTCGAATCTTTCATAGCATCTGCGATTAGTAAATACTTTTCCTTACTATCATCCACACTGTTAGATTGCTCATTTGATATGGTGGTAACTCTATTCATCGTCTGTACCGCATTGCTTGTATTATTCTGTAATTCACTCACAATTTCATTAATAACTTTTGTAGAATTAGAAGACTGTTCTGCTAGCTTTCGAATTTCTTCAGCTACGACTGCAAACCCTTTACCTGCATCACCAGCTCTAGCTGCTTCTATTGCTGCATTTAATGATAATAAATTCGTTTGCGCTGCTATGGATTCAATTACTTCGCTTGCTTCACTAATCCTATTGGAGCTTTCATTGGTTTCCAAAATTACTTGATAGATTTCTTTCACAGCCGCTGTGCTTTCATTCGTAATCTTACTTAAGGTATCCATTTCACTTAACCCTTCGGTAACAACGTTTGTTACCTGATTAGAAGATGTATTCACATTGCTAATATAATCTCGAACCTTTTCCATTGTCTTACCTAAATGTGCGGCCTTCATGGAACCTTCTTCTGTGTGTCTTGCTTGCTCAGAAGCACCTTGTGCAATTTCTTCAACTGTTTTTGCAAGCTCCTCGGATGAAGTAGCTGTTTGTTGAGAAGTTGCTGTTAATTCTTGAGAAGAAGCCGCCATTTGTTCCGATGAGTTCCTTATTTCACTTATGATATTTCGCATACCAATGGTAATGCCTTGCAATGCATTTGCTAAAGCACCTATTTCATCCTTCCTTTTTACAAACTTCGACTCCAAATCTTTTGTCAAATCCAAATTAGAAATCTGAATTGCATATGAAACAGTTTGAATTATAGGGTTTGTAATCGTAACACCAATTGTATAAGTAAAGATAATGCCTAATACAAGTACGACTGCTGTAACAAGGGTAATCCAATTCTCCAACTTTGAGATAGGTTCTAATATTGCACTTTCACTAGCTGTTAATATAAAAATCCAATCGGTCCCTTCAATCGCCGAATATCCTACATATTGTTGTCCACCGTTATAGTAATACTTTCCTGTGCCGCTATTTTCTTCTAAGGCCGTTTGAATTGTTTCAGCTAATAACTCAATACTTTTATCATGTTTAGCCTCTTCAATTGGATTATACCGATTGAATACTAGTTCTCTATTTACATGTGCAATTGCAGTACCGTTACCGTCAACAATATAACTATAACCATCTTTCCCGTAGCCTGTATCCGCTATCGCATCACTTAGAACATTTCCATCTCTTCGTCCAAATAAGGCCCCTACTACTTTCCCATTGTTCTTTATAGTAACAGTCTGTATTAAGACTAATTCGTTGGTATCAGGACTAATAGTAAATGAAATAGAATAGTCTTTTGTTAATGCTTCTCTAGTTTCAACCGTATCGTAGTTCTGAAGGGACTTACCACTCGAATAGGTAAGGGTTCCATCTAAATTGATAATCCCAAGTTCTAAGAAATCTGTTTCTTCCACCATACTTTGAAGCATTGGCTGCTGCTTAGACCAATCCATAGTTTGGATTTCCTGAATATTTGCTATAGTATCTAACGTTCTCCTCTGTCCTGCTAATCGATTAACCTCTACTTTTGCTGCTTCGGATGCTAAAGAAGACATGGTAGTTCTCGCCTCTTCAAGTATAATATCACTTGCAATGTTGACTGCTATAACACCTAATGCAAGTGAGGAAACTAAAACTAAAATTGAAAAACAACATATCAATTTTGTTTTTATACTAATTACATTTTTACGATTCCTTCCTTCATTATAGTGATCTCTCTTTCCCATACACTTTTCCTCCAATATTCTTTTTGATAAATTGCACTTTCAATACGTAATTATAAAATATAAAGAATATGAAAGGTACCAGTACAACACAATTGTCATAAAATGTGCCATGACAAAATGAAACAGCATGGTAATATTTAGTTGTATCATTTCATCCTTAAAGTTATAATAGGGTATAGTACATAATAACTAAAACGGAGAAACTTACAATGTCGCTTAAGATAACTTTTGCTGAGTGCCTTAAAATATTACTGAAGAATTTTGATATTAATATGAGTCAATTATCAAGAGCTATCAATGTAGATAGTTCACTAATTAGTCGATGGTGTAAAGGAACTAGAATCCCTCCCTATGGTACCTCTTATATCGATAATATCTCTGAACATCTATCAAAAAACATTTACCATTCCTATCAAATTATATTATTAGATGATCTTTTACTAGATTTGTATGACCAAGAGGATTTGGCAGAAACAAACGAAATTAAGATTAAAAAGATATTATTGAAAGCCTTAGATTATTCTATTTCATGTAAAGAAAAGCATCACAGCGGCGACATGGAGCTTCCTACCAGGTCAAAAGAAATAAAAAAGTCCCTTGATTTATCAAGCAATGATAAACTGATCTATGGTACTGATAATTTTTTTACCACTTTTATATCTTTACTCGAATTTGCAGCCAAAAAAAAACAAAAAAAAAATAATAGAATCTATCTTACTTATCTTAATAGTTTAGATAAGTCTTTTTTTACCAACGATAAGTTGGCTTATTTACAAGATGCAATACTAAGAGCTATCCATAATGAGTGGCAGGTTAATATCTTATTAAAAATAAATCATCATATTGATAGGTTGAAAATAGCTATCAAATTTTTTCTCCCATTTATTGAAACTGGAAAAGTTAACATCTATTACACAACCAATTACGATAACCTTATGCCATTAAAAGAACTTTATATAGTTTCAGGAATTGGTGCTCTATCTTGTTTCCCAATGGATGTAGGTTCCGTATGTAATTTCGCTTTTTACATAACGAATATGCCAGCAATTGATGTGTTTTCAAATTATATGAATTTACTCATAAAAAACAATGCCAAGCAACTAAACAAATCTTGTTTAGATGATACAAATAGCGATTATTGGCGAACTTTAATAGAAACCGAAGAAAAGGCTGAAAATCAACTTAATTATAATTCTGGAATAAGTATGATGTTAATCCCTTTGAACTTATATAAGAAGTTATTATTGAGTATAAATATAACCCAGCAAGAAGTATTATTATCGTTACAATATTATGAAAAACACATGAACGTAATGATCGCTAACTTAGAAAACCACACTTATAAACATATATGCTTATCCGAAACTATGAACAGTTTATTGACTTGTCGCACTATTAATCTAGTTACTTTTTCAAGAGTCGAACAAGTAACATTGGATAACCATGATTTGATGGAATATCTAGAAAATATTATTTATTTTTTATCAACCTATGAGAACTTCCATACGGCAATTCTTTTTCAAAATACTGACGTTATAATGAAAACCAAAGCCTATCGTTATATTATTAAGGAGAAAAACGCAGTGTATATTCATGTGTTGGATACAACGAAAAATTTAACGCCCGTACGAATATACATCGAAGAACCTACAATAGTAAAAGCGTTTGGAGAGTATTTTAATGACATTTGGAATCAAATTGCTCCGATTAATAAAGACAAAAAAGAAAATATAGCTTGGATACGAAACATGATTGACTTCCTCAAGAGATAATACATCCTACTTCTTCTTAATTTGATTGATAGTTTCGATACATCTCTACGAGACCTCCTCCTGTTAGTTTCGCGGCTGATAATCCTAAGTAGGTGTCATATAAATGTATTGCGACTATCGTTATCAAAACAGTAAATTTTAGTAACATTATTATCCACAACCACTGGTTCGTTCATTTATGCTTCCCATTAATAAAAAAGACCTGAGACGGGTCATTGCAGCCAGCCTAGGTCTGATATCATTATACCTTCTTATTCATTTTCTATAACTCTGTACGCCCTTCCAAAGCTCGCAACAACGTAACTTCATCAATGTACTCCAAATCCCCTCCAACCGGAACCCCACTAGCGATACGACTTACTTTAACACCGATTGGTTTAATCAGCTTGCCTAAGTACATGGCGGTAGTCTCTCCTTCCAGACTGGAATTTGTCGCAATAATAACTTCTTCCACATCTCCATGTAACCGATGTATTAATTCCTTTAATTTTATGTCATCCGGTCCGATACCAAGCATGGGTGAAATCGCTCCATGAAGTACATGGTATACACCTTCATATTTCCCTGTCTTCTCATAAGCAGCTAAATCTCTTGGATTCTCAACCACCATGATAATACGTGGATCTCGTTTATCACTTGCACAGATTGGACAAAGTTCTTTATCCGTTAAGGTATAACAATTGGCACAATACCTGACATTTGCTTTTGCAGATGCAATTGATTGTGAGAGATTGTTCACCTGGTCCTGTGGCATATTTATGATATGAAATGCTAACCTCTGGGCAGTCTTGGCTCCGATACCCGGAAGCCTGGATAATTCCTCTATTAATTTACTGATTTCACTGCTGTAATAATTCATAGCTTCCACTCCTTCTTGTTAAAAAAGCATGAGTGAATACAAGATGCACTCCTGTTTCTACCTCATGCCTTTTGATACATGTCCTTCTTGAATTGTCACTGCAGATATTAGAAAGGAAATCCTCCACCTAAACCGCTTAATCCACCAGTAATCTGGCTCATTGCGTTCTGTGTTTCATCTTCCATTTTACGGAATGCTTCATTTACTGCTGCCATTATTAAATCCTGTAACATCTCGATGTCATCTGGATCAACTACTTCTTTTGATAATTCAACGGAAGTAATTTCTTTCTTACCAGATACCTTTACCGTAACTGCCCCACCACCTGCAGAAGCTTCCCATTCTTTACTTTCGATTTCTTTGGTTTTTTCTTCCATTTGTTTTTGCATTTTTTGCGCTTGTTTCATTAAATTATTCATATTGCCGGGCATTGATCCTCCCGGAAATCCTCCATGTCTTGCCATTTAAATATTCTCCCTTCCATTTCTAATCTTCATATTCAATCTTGATATTCTTTATGATTTTTGTAAGGTCTGGAATATCCTCTAAGGTTTCCTTGCCTTGTGTTAATAATTTTGTCTGAATTTCTACCTCTTTGTGTATAATCGAAGCAATCGCTTCCTTCAGCTCTTTTAAATGAGCCTCTTGAGATACAAATTCTTTATCCATTGCTTCTGTAAACACTAGCAAAAGCATGTTATTATTTCCAATGCTTGGCCTCGCATTCATCAGATATGCACGGATTAATGGAGAAACTTTAGATATAATACTTTGCCAGTTTTTTGCAACTTCCTTTAAGTCCTCCGAAATGGCTTTTTCATAAACAACCTGTTTTTTCTCTTCCAAAACCGGTTTTGCTTGGACATTACCGGTAGGTGCAACTGCTGACGTAACTGCTGACGCAACTGCTGACGCAGTGGTGATTATTCCACCTTCCAGTTGTTTTTCGATAACTTTTAAACGGTTTAGGATGTCTTCATAATTACGTTCCATTTGTGGCTTACATAATTTTATTAATGCCACTTCCACCATAACTCTTTTCTGAGTAGCATATTTAATCTGTGTGGATAAATCTGAAAAGATTCGTATATATCGAATTAAAAGGTCTACCTCAACTTGCTCCGCCTGCTGTTTCACTAAGCCTAAGTTATCCGAAGACACTTCTATCATCTCAGATGCTTCTTCCGAGGTCTTTATTAAAAGTAAATTTCTTAAGTACCATGTAAAATCAACTGTAAACTGTGTTAATTCCCTGCCGCTTATAATTAATTCTTCAAGAAGCAACATACAAGCAGTAACCTCGTTATCCAGAATAAATCCTAATAATTTAGCAAATACTTCTACATCCACTGCTCCTAATACTTCTAAGACTTTATCATATGTGAGTTTCTCGCCAAAGTAAAAAGCTATACATTGATCCAGAATACTTAAAGCATCACGCATAGACCCGTCTGCCATTCTTGCAATATAGCGGATTGCTTTCTCTTCCGCCTTTACGTTCTCCTCATGGATCAGTTCATTTAGCCTGTCTGCTATCGTTTCAATAGTAATTCGTTTAAAATCGTATCTCTGACAACGTGATAAGATAGTAATTGGAATCTTATGTGCTTCTGTTGTTGCTAAAATAAAAATGACATAGGAGGGTGGTTCTTCTAACGTTTTTAACAAGGCATTAAATGCTCCTGCCGAAAGCATATGAACCTCATCAATAATATATACCTTAAACCTGCCTTCGGTAGGTGAATAACGTACCTCTTCCACTATCTCACGGATATTATCAACACCGTTGTTGGATGCAGCATCAATCTCAATTACATTCATTGAAGTCTGACTGCGAATCGCTTTGCACATAGCACATTCATTGCAGGGGTTACCTTCCACCGGATGCTCACAATTTACCGTCTTAGCCATAATTTTAGCAATCGTTGTTTTGCCTGTTCCTCTTGTTCCGCAAAACAAATAGGCATGACCGATACGGTCCGCCATTACTTGATTTTTTAAGGTGGTAACAATATGATCCTGACCTTTTACATCGTTAAAATCGGTAGGCCGGAATTTTCTGTAAAGGGCAGTATATGACATGTTCATTTCCTCTTTATTCTACTTTACTTACGAATTTTATTGTATCAATATCATGTCCAATTGTCAAAAGGTTCTTTAGAATACCGTAAGTAACCTTTTGCTTTGAGTGCTGCTTCAATCTTATCCAGACAATCTTCAGAATCTGCTTCAACGGTATGTAAATGTATGCCATCCGTTAA
Source organism: Bacillota bacterium (assembly GCA_023443225.1). GTDB lineage: Bacteria > Bacillota > Clostridia > Lachnospirales > Lachnospiraceae > Anaerocolumna. The sequence continues at coordinate 61,507 of JAEZVF010000098.1, read as the reverse complement.
CTCCTTCAAAGGAACTGTGTTTTGCCTTCTAACTTTTTCCACGAAATCGTAGACATCCTGTCTGTTTTGCATGATAAGATCCGTTGAAATCTCTCCATAGATTTCATGGGATACAATCACATCCAATACTTTTCCACCATTATCGACAATGGTACAAAGTTCATCTTCAATCTGTTCTGTAGTATGACGAACAGGAAAACATCGATTGACCTTTTGTTTCTCCTGATAATATAAAAGATATCCTTTTGTAGTGGACAGGATATTTTTATTCACTGCTCTAAGTAAGGCAATGTCCTGTACAATAACCTGTCGACTAACACCTAGTACTTTTGCCAGTTCGGTACCTGAAATGGGGGTCTCGGTTTGTTTCAAAATTTCTATTAGTTTTTCACGACGTTCTTGACCTTCCACCTTAGTATACCTCCTTTTATTATCTTCATGAATTTATCATTACTTCACATTTATTCTATAATAAATAGATATGAAATGCAAGGCTAACCCAAGGAAAGCTAATTGCATTCAACACCAAGTCCCAGTAAATGAAAAAACATACAATATAAGCAAGTATATAAATTGCCTATATTGTATATTTTTTTATTAGGAAGATTTTGCTTCTGTTTACATACGTATCGGTGTGGTTTCCGGTATAGAACCAGGATTCGGTATCTCTGGTGTGGGGTTTGATACCGGCGTTGGGTCCGGCATAGGAATCTCAGGAGTCCGAGGTTGTGGTGTGGTAGACGGTATTTCATGATTTGGAGTTAACGGTGTGGTGGATGGAATATCCTGTATCGATGAGTGGATCATTAGCTTTTTCCCTACTTTCCTTTGTTATTACTACTATTATCTTCCCAAAACCAATAAACTATTCTAATTAAAATCTTTATTTACATAACAAGCACTATACCATAATAAATTACAGGTACCAGCAACGAAGGTAACATATTGATTACTTTTATTTGAATTGATGTCATTAAATTGAGTCCGATACAGATAATTAAGGTATAACCAATCATACAAATCTGTATCAACAAATCACCAACCAGAACACTGCTTAATGCACCAGCAAGCAGGCAGATAGCTCCTTGATATAATAAAATTGGAACAAAAGAAAACATAACACCAATGCCCAAGCTTGCTGCAAGTACAATCGCTGTTACGAAGTCAATAATACTCTTAGTGATTAATATGCTGTTATCTCCCGTTGTACCGCTCGTCAATGAACCAATGATCCCCATGGCTCCAATACAGAATATACTAGAGGCAGTAATAAAACCGTTAGAGAATCCATCCACATGAAAATGCTTTTCAATTTTATTACTAAAACCTTGAAACCGGTCATCTATTTTTAAAACTTCTCCGGTTAATGTACCCAATGCAAAGCTTATTACTAATAACAATTCTCCCTTACTGTGTAAACTTCCATCGTCTCCAATGATTAACATGTTTGACAAAACACCATTTAGTCCTATGATAATAACCACGATACCCATCGCTTTATTGATACTGTTTTCTATGCTTTTCGGAATTCCTTTCTTAAATAACAACCCGATTAGCCCACCTGCAAATGCAGCTGCTCCATTTATCAATACTCCAAACATACTATGATCCTCCGTTTTATTCATCCTATCACTCTAATCTACTGTACATGCCGTCTTTCGCCTTATGAATATTGTATTTTCAATATCCAATTGCCTTCATCCCTTGATAATCTAAGACCTGATTGACATCAACTAACGAATAGATCTTACTCTGTATACAATAAAGTATTGTTAAATCCCTTTCATTGCTTCCACTGAAAGAAAATCCCGCCAATCCTAATACTTCTATCGTTTTGTTAACGTCTAACTCCAAGGCAAGGCTCAATGCTATCACAGTATCTTTTGTAGGTCTGTAATTCTTATCACAACGAAGCTTAGAGAAATGTTTTCGATCCATTCCTGCCTTCTTGTATATTTCCGAATCTTTTCGTCCTAGTTCATCAATATACTGTAATATTTTTGTACTAAACGTTTCTTTTGACTTATGTAACTCAATGAATTTTTGAATGGCTCCAGCAGCAATGGTTGGTATAATAACAGGGCCAGCAGCCGCGACGCCGCTTATGGGAGCTGATCTTAGGAAGGCAACTTGTTCAGTCAATAGGACTGATTCTGTTTCTCCTTTAAAATACTCATTTAGGTATGCTATCTCATCATCATATAATAAGTCATAGTAACTACTATTTTTATTACGATAAGATTTTACTGCTAACTTTATTCTGATTAACTCTATTCTCGTCATAGAAATCTCCTAAAATGTCGCCCGACAGGCGACCTTTCTTAAACTAAAGTCCATTATAATCTAAATTGAAAGAAGAGAAAAGGGCAAATTACTAATAAAAAAATTAGAAAAGGAGATACTCTCATGTTAATTTCTGATAAGTATTGGTTTAAGGATAATGAAATATTAACGCTGGATTTACATAACATGACGTACTGGTTTGCAAAAGCATATGTAGAAAGTATATTAAAAACGGTGGACGAGACTATAAAAGAAATCGTAATCATTCATGGACATAGCCATGGTAACGCATTACAAAAGATGGTTCGTAATGATATCCATTCAAAGAAAGTTAAACATATCTTTTTATCACTAAACCCTGGTATTACTAGTTTCATATTAATTTAAGACAAGGAGATTTCCCTATGAAGAACAAATCAATTTATAATTTAAAAATTTCTAATACCTATCCAGCTTTTAATAAGTTTATCCAGACCTCAAAAGGCTTCCAAAGTGGTGATCTTCTGGCAAAAGGTATTCCAACGGCTTATGACACCAATTACCGCAATGCAAGAAGATTAATCTTAAAAGATGAGTCTCTCCGCAAGCAACTTACTGCAAATCTGATGAGTATCTACTCTTATGGAAGCAATCATAAACAAAATGCCCTATTGCTAAAATCCACCGCCGCCCTGCTCCGCGTCGATATCAACAGTTATAAGTATTATCTTCTTGTATGTAACGGCGCAATTAATCTGAATCTTAAAAAAAGCCACCCGGATGGTGTGATCAGTCAGGACAGAATCGTTTTGCTGGTTAATTATTTTCTTCCGGGTGAGAAAGAAACAACGGACATCAGCATATTGACCGATGTCCGAAATTATAGTTACCCATTTTATGCAAAATCCTTTCAACACTTTACCATCATTAACACCTATGAAGCATTCTGTCAATTCGCCCTTATTCATAAGCTACCGGAGATGAACCGCAGCATCAACCTTCCGTTTTTTAATAATTTTATTCAAAGTATACAGACCGAAAACCGTGACTCTCTTATGTCCAATGGAATGCATTGTATCAACGACTGTACATATAAACCTATTCTTTCTACTTCTTACGTACATTACAGCTATATCGTATATAATAATATCATTATTCTATACGAATACCATCATGGAAGTCTCCGGGTACAACATATTGACATAAACGGACTTTCTGAATGATTACTGGCACGCCAGCTGATAAATCGCTATAACTTCTTCTCTCGTGGGCTGTATTGGATTCGCAGGCATACAGGTATCGGCAAGAGCTAAATTTGCCAGTGCAGCAAAATCTTCTTTTTTCACGTGGAACTCTTTGAAACTTTTTGGTATCTCAACCTGTCTGCATAGATTTTGGATCGCGTCAATGCATGCCTTGGTCGCTCTCTCTGGAGACATTTGTTGATTACCGGGAATTCCTAAGGCTTCCGCTATTAATTTAAACCGTTTTTGCACCTCGGCAGATTTCCCATTGAACTCCATGACATAAGGAAGCAGAATGGAATTGCAAACACCATGGGGTAAATTATAAAAGCCTCCCAAAGAATGTGCCATAGCATGAACCATACCAAGTCCTCCATTAGAGAAAGCCATACCAGCAGTATATTCTGCATATGCCATCATATTTCTTCCTTCTACATCATTTCCATCTTCTACTACTCGAGGGAGATACTCCTTAATTGTTTTAATCGCCCATAAAGCATCTTTATCGGTTAAGGGCGTTGCATCGCGGGCAAGCACTGCCTCAATAGCATGAGTCATAGCATCCATTCCAGTTGCTGCTGTCAGTCTCTTTGGCATGGACATCATAAAACTAGAGTCATTAATTGCAATACTAACCATACAATTCGTATCCACCATAACCATTTTAGAATGATTTTTCGGGTTAGTAACTACATAGAAAGTTGTAACCTCAGAGCCTGTTCCTGCAGTTGTATTAACAGCAACAATCGGTATAGAAGGGTTTTTGGATTTATTAACGCCTTCGTATTGCTCCACTTCACCACCATTACTTAAAACTATTCCGACTGCCTTTGATGTATCGATGGCCGAACCACCACCAACTGCAACTAAAAAGTCTACTTCCAGCATTTTTGCTGCATTGATACATTCTTGAATAACATCAATCGTAGGATTGGGTAACACCTTGTAGAAAATGGCATATTCTATCTTTGCTTTTAAGAGTTCATCCCCGACACGGGTTGCCGTTCCATTTTCATACAAAAACTTGTCTGTAATTATTAAAGCACGTTTTAGGTTTCTTTTTCGTAATTCCTCAGGAAGCATACAAATCGAACCTTCTCCAAAGAAACTAGTGCTTACCGCATTTACTCTCTGCATCTGCATTATCCTGCCTCTTTTCTTCTACTACTCTTTAGAATTCTATGTTTCTATAATCCTTTGGATCAATCCTCTTTAACATCATCATTTCTTCTCTTGTAGGAAGAGGTGTGTAGTCTAATTTTGAATATTTGATTTCAAAAGAAGTATTTGCTATCACTTCCTCTATGCTGGATGTTGGATGAATGGAATCCAGAAGAAGCTCGCCTGCCTCAAATTTAAATATACATAAAGGTGTCACAATTCTATCAATATTACCCCTTGTTGTGATAAAATCAACACGATCAACAAAGGTCCGTTTATCATGCTTTGTACGCCATATAATAGCCCTTTTAGCCGTTGGTATCAAAACTGCGCTGCCTGCACCACCCGGCATACGTACCTTGGGTTTATGATAATCTCCGATTACAGAAGCATTTACATTACCATGTGCATCAAATTGTATTCCACTTAAAAAAGCAACATCAAGTCCACCTCGCATGGATAGATCAAATACCTCTGCCAGAGGAAATTCAGAGACACAATTCTCAAATAGCTCTGCACCTGCACTTGTATATTTTTGAAGATTTCTTGGTTTCGGATCTACACCCCCAGGAATATTTAAGTGCACTGCGTCAGGAGCATGAAGTGATTTTGCCAACATTAGAGCAATCATCGGCATATGAGAAGACACACCGTGAAAGACCTTTTCCTTATTATATATCAGTCGCGACATAGCACAAATCATAATGTCAGACGGGCGATATACCTCTTTATTTATTCGATTTAATTCACCATTCATATAAGTCATTTTTCCTCCTGAAAACACCCAGTTCCGTTATTTATTTACAGTCATTTGCTCGGTTTTTCTCCAAGTACTGATATAATTCCTTGATATCTTTTATTTTCTTAAAACTATCCAACTGTTTTCTATCAATGTCATATTTTGAAGGACAAGAACAGGGAGCAGCTCCCTTTGGTGCACGTACTACAGCTTGAACCAGAAAATGTGGTATATCTGCTTTTTCTTGTGAAAATGTGAATTTATTCTCTGGAACAATGGTCTCTGCAGATAGGATTACATGCTTTGCTGCCCTAGATAATAATACATCTTCAAACTTTGGACCTATAATTCTGGCATTTCCATTGACATCTGCTTCCTGTACATGTAGTATGGCAACATCTGGCTGTATTGCCTTTACAACGGTTATCAACTCTCCGGAAAACGGATCTGTAATTCTTGTAAAATACTCATTCACGTCAATTAAATCACTTACCTGTAACCCTTTGACAGGCATAAATGGTATTCCCATGCTAGCGGCACGCAAAGCAGATATTACCGTATAACAAGCATGCTCATTTCCTTTTACAGAACCATTTTGTACTGCTTTACGATAATGGCCCGCAAGAGAATATTCACTTTCATAGCTTATAAACCCTGCATCAACACTACTTACGCATTCTGCTAGGCACAGTAAATCAACATCCATCGCACCTGCCGTCTTTACAATTTGCAGGTTTTTTTTCTTCTGTCTAGCTATTTCCCGGATCAAAACCATAGGGGCGCGATGTAGAACATTACCGCCTATCCCAACAATATCATTATCCTGTATCATTTCCACCGCTTGTGTGAGTGGCATTAACTTACTCATACTAATCTCCATTCCTGCATATGCTCATAAACACACATACTCAATTCCGTGCACCTATTTCGCTATGTTACATGCGATTTGAACGGCATCCCATACGCCCGAAAATGGAGGCGCATACGAAAGATCCGTCATACCTAATTCATCTGTTGTCATTTTGGCATGGATGGCCACTGCGAATACATCAACTCTCATCACTGCACCCTTTTCTCCACACGCCTGTGCCCCCAATATTTTTCTGCTACCTTCTTCATAAATAAGTTTAATTGTAATTGGAGTAGGGTTTGGATAATAAGCAGGGTGATCATTTGCCTGAACAACAAGTGTCTTATATTTTTTCTTTAATCTTTTTGCATCTGCTTCTCCAAGACCAGTTCTAGCCATTTCAATATTGCAAACCTTAATTGCTGCCGAGCCCAAGGCTCCTATAAACTTTTGATGTTCTCCAGCTATATTTGCACCTGCTATACGTCCACATTTGTTCGCAACGGTCCCAAGAGCAAGGAAGGTATCTTCTTCCATTGCCTCATTATAGACTAGGATGCAATCCCCTGCTGCATAAACGTCTTCAATAGAAGTCCTAAGTTCTCGATCTACCAAAATCGCTCCATTCTTTGCCATACGGATACCGGTATCTTTAAGAAATCCAGTGCTTGGTCTAACTCCGATTGCCATAATAACTAGGTCCGTTACATAGGTGCCTTTATCAGTTTCTATATGATTCACTTTTTCTGTTCCACGGAATGCAGCTACCTTTTCATTTAAATGTATTTTTACTCCGTGCTTTTTTAATTCCTCCAAGGCAATATCAGATATTTCCTCATCAAATGGAGTCAAAATTCTATTGGATGCTTCAATCAATCGGACTTCTTTACCTAGGCTTAAAAATGCCTCTGCACATTCAATTCCAATATAACCACCACCTACTATGGTGACTGCTTGTATTTCTGGTTTCGTAGCATACTCCTTTAAGAATATTCCGTCCTCTAACGTTTTTAAAACATGAACACCCATCAACTCTGTTCCCGGAAATGGCGGTACTATAGAGGCTGCACCGGTTGCAATCATTAGCTTATCATACTTATCGATAAACATCGTTCCATCTTTGAGATTCTTAATAAATACCTGCTTCTTATCGATATCTACCTTAACTGCTTCATGGTACAGATGTGTCTTAATACCCGCTTCTTCAAACTGTTCTTGTGTACGAGCAATCATACGTCTGTAATCATCGTTATAATTGCCTACATAATAAGGAAGACCACAGGCCCCATAGGAAAGAAAGCCTCCTTTTTCATAGACCACCACCTCTGCCGCCTTATCCATCCGGGCAATCTTAGAGGCTGCTGACATACCAGCTGCAACTCCGCCTATAATAATTACTCTCATAACTACCTCCATACATCAAGATTAAAAATGTCAATTCTGTTTACGGTCATCTATCTCATTAATTTTTCGCTCCGCATCTTCCATAGCCAATTCAGGCGGCTTTGCTCCTGTAAATGCATTTGCTATCTCTTCATAAAGTATACCGTTTTTATCTCCAGCAGATTTTATGCATGGAATAGGTTGTGCATTCTCTAACATTCGCAATTGGCAGGAATACCATGGATACTTATTCATTCCATCAGTATAACTATTTCTTCGCACTGGTGCTCCACTATGTGCTCCAGCTATTAAGTCAACCTCTGGAGAACGTAAATAACGAAGTAACTCATTTGCTTTTTCTATATTCTTGCTGTTTGAACTGATTGCAAAAGACCAGGTAACATTCCATGCCGTATCAAAAGTTGCAAAACCTAAATCTTCCTTATCTTCACAATCTTCATTATATACCACACCTAACTGCCCGCTCCAAGTTACCGCCATGGCAGCTTTCTTCTTTTGAATAGCCTCTGCGATTTCCTCATTTCCGTAGGTATCTGTATCCTTTGGTGCTAATTTTTTCATAACACAATAACTTTTTAAACCATTAATCACATTAGAATTATTGCAATTAACTTTAAATGTATTTTTATCATATACATCCTGTCCACCCATTCTTAAGAATGGAAGAGCATCCGTAAATATCTCAGATTGGTGCGCTTTCATTGCTACTGCAGCCATTTGATCATTATATGCTACATTAATTGCTGCTTGTATATATTCATGTGGTGTGATAACCTCATCAAATAGTTTACCGTACTTTTCTTGTAATATCTTTTTTCGATAAACTATCATATGTCCATCACAAAATGATGGCGATAAATAGGTAAACTCTTTATATTTTATCTCCTGTACTATGCCAGGAAGAATATCTTCTTCTTCAAATTCAATCGGTATTAAATATCCACTTTCTACAAAGTCACGAAGCCATAAATGGCCTGCAACCATAATTACATCATAAAATGCCTTTCCTGCAAAAACATCCATCATGGTACTATAATATTTAGCCCAAGGCACAACATCGAATTGTACATCTCCATCAAACTTATCTAAAATTTTAAATTTTTTATCAACATATACAGATACCGCAGGATCTGCTACGGCTAATACCTTTACCACTCTATCCATAAATTCTTTCTTCCTCTCCGAGAAATTATCGACTTTCCATACCATCGATAAAATTAAATCGATATCGAGCGTATAACACAAAGGGCTGTCCTTTTGATAAGTCAGCCCTGATCTTCTTATGTTACTCCTCTATCTGAGGCGGCGCATCTACTATTCCAACCACAAAAGCATCAATAGGAGCAGACCTTTCTAAAGCATACTGGGTTGTATTATCTGTGGTAATTAACACTAATTCTCCGATTCCTGAACCCAAAGAATCTGCTGCTACGATAATCTGTGACTTGTCCCCATAATAGGGCTCTACCAGTAGCAACTTGTATCCAACCAGATTACTACATTTCCGCGTAGAAACGATTGTACCCTTAACTGTACCTAAAATCATCCTTTTCTCCCTTTCTGCTTCTTCTATTTGTCTTTTACTATAGTTAGTAATTGCCCCTGCTGTATCTGAAAAGCGTTTGCATCATCTGTATCAATATGACAGTCCAAAGCATATTTTGTACTGACACGTATGGTTACATTGTGTAAAATACCACCTTTATCACCACTTACATGTAATTGAACCTTCTGTCCATCTTTTACCTCAAATTTGCTGGCATCTTCTGGTGTCATATGAATATGCCGTTCAGCAATCATAACTCCTTCTTCAATGGAAATCTCACCTTTCGGACCACGAATGGTAATTCCTACAGTTCCATTTAAATCACCCGAGGCTCTAACCGGTGGATTTAATCCAATTCTCCTGGCATCCGTCATAGCAATTTCCACTTGGGTGGAGGCCCTCTCTGGTCCAAGTATCCTAACCTTTGGAATGGTCCCCTTCGGTCCGATTAAATCCACCGTTTCTACTGCCGCAAACTGCTCAGGCTGGCTGAGAGGCTTCAAATATGTCAGTTGATAACCTTTTCCAAATAAGAGCTCCAGATGTTCTCTAGTCAAATGAATATGTCTGGCAGAAATACCTACCGGAATACCTGTTACCGCATCTTTGAATTGTTGTAGGCTTTGTATGACCAACCTTGTTATCTGATCAATCAGCGCTTTATCATAACCCATCTATTTACCTCTTCTTATTGTACAAAATTAATCCGTTGTCCAACACTTCTATTTCATGCATGGAAGCATGGAGGCAACACCATTATGAGGTCTAGGAATAACATGTACTGCTACCAATTCACCAAGTCTTGATGCTGCTTCCTGACCAGCTTCTGTCGCTGCCTTAACAGCACCTACATCACCTTGAACCATTACTGTTACTAATCCCGAACCAATTTTTTCTGTTCCTACCAAATCAACTGCAGCGGCCTTTAACATAGCATCCGCTGCTTCGATGGAAGCAACTAAACCTCTAGTTTCAATCATACCTAAAGCCTGTAATCCTGTTTTAACGGTTTTTACTGTTTTTGTATCTGAATTATCAGCTGCCATTTCATTACCACCTTTCTGTTAGTTAATTAAATTTAACAACTTAATGATTTCAGGATGTGGGTTGCTGATGGTAACAGCAACCTTCACATTCTCTTCTCCAATAATATCTTTTGTTGCATTTGCCGCTTCGATTGCCGCATTCACGGAAGAGGTTTCCCCAGCCACAATGCTATGAACCATTCTTCCACCTAGTTTCTTATGGCAACTGACAATCTCCACATCAGAAGCCTTCGTCATTGCATCTACAACTACGACAGAGTTTACAAAATAATTTACTTCAACTACGCCGATTGCGTTTATCTTCAATTTAACAGCCCCTTATTATTTGATTGCAGGAAGAATCTTTGCAATATCAGCGTGTGGTCTTGGAATTACGTGTACTGCTACCAATTCACCTAGTCTTGAAGCTGCTTCCTGACCTGATTCTGTCGCTGCCTTTACTGCACCAACTTCGCCCTTAACAATTACTGTTACTAATCCTGATCCAATTTTCTCTGTTCCTACTAATTCTACGTCTGCTGCCTTGAGCATTGCATCTGCCGCCTCTATGGATGCTGTTAAACCTCTTGTTTCGATCATTCCTATTGCTGACATAATAATTACCTCCAATAATTTTAATTTATATTATTTAAATTTTACTTTTGTTATCCTAGCAAGCTGATCCACCCCGTCATAAGGTCGTTCAATTATTGCCGTGATTATATCTTTTTCTTCATTAAACTTAAGTGCCTCAATTCTTGCAACATCAATTGCTACTTTAACGTCTGAGATACTACCTTCAAATTTGACCTGTGCAGTTAAGGGAATAAAAGAACTTGTGTCTTTCGGGTTAATGGTATCGATACCCAGAATTTTTATATCTGCCGCCTTACAAGCCTTATCCATTGCATAGAGCAAGGCTCCGTACCCTGCACACTCTAAAAATCCTATTGCCATTTCTGCCTCATTTCTGCATAAACCTTTCGTTTACTGCGTAAACATCCCTTAAATAATTCGGAGACCCCCATCTGCAAGCATACATCTTCTTCGTCTGGTGAAGCTTTTTGCACAGGTAATTCCTTCTCCGGTAGGTCCTGCAATTGTCATCGTAGCAAATCCTTCTCCACCGATTCCAACTCCCTGTAAGGTACATCCGTTTTTAACAAAGATAGTCGTTTCTACTTTTTTTGCAAATCTCGTCATATTGTCTACATTCTTTGAGAACATGGATGCGGTGTGACGATTACCGGATTCTGCAATTAATGCATATTCAATTGCTTCATCTAGATTTTTGCAACGTACAATTGGAAGCACCGGCATTAGCTGTTCTATCAATACAAATGGATGATTGTATGGCACTTCGCAAATTAGTAATCTGGTGTCTGATTTGCCTGTCACTCCTATGGCTTCCAACATTTTACCAGCATCTTGACCTACCCATTTTTTATTCACATCATATTTGCCGTCATATACAAATACCAGCTTAAGAAGTTCTTCTAATTGTACCCCGTTTAGCAGATAGGCACCTTCTTCTACCATGTTATAGATAAAGTTGTTCGCTACTTCTTCTACTACAAATACTTCCTTCTCCGCTAAGCACAACAAATTATTATCAAAGGAAGCTCCATAGAAGATATCTTTTGCTGCTTTTTTAATATCTGCAGTTTCATCAACAATTACCGGAGGATTCCCTGCACCAGCTCCGATTGTCTTTTTCCCTGAACGAAGCAGTGCATTCACCATTGGCATGCCACCTGTTCCTACCATCAGACGAATCTTGGGACTTGCTGTTAATGCTTTAACCGTATCCATCGTCGGTTCTTTTACCATTGTTATTAGATTCTCTGGTCCACCGTTTTCAATAATTGCTCTGTTTATCATCTGTAAGCAGTAGGCACATACATGTTTTGCACTCGGATGGACATTATATACAACGGTATTACCACCAGATATCATGCTTATTGTATTATTAATAATTGTTTCTGTTGGATTCGTCACAGGAGTGATTGCACCAATTACTCCAAACGGCGCATATTCTTCGAGCATGAGTCCGCTGTCGCCTGATATTGCCTCCGTAGTTAGACATTCCGGTCCTGGTGTGTTGTCAATAACAGCAAGATGCTTTTGAATCTTATCTTCATATCTACCCATCTTGCTTTCTTCTCGAACCATTCTTGCTAATGTCTCAACATTATCCCTAGTGACCTTACGTATTGCCTCTACCAGATGTTTTCTATCTTTTACCTGATAATTCTCTATATAGTTCTTTTGGGCTTTATAAGCTGCATCTATAGCATCTTCAATATGATCAAATACACCATAATTACCTTTATCATAAGAAGGGGATGCTTCTTTTGTCAATAAACCAGGATTGTTTTGCTCAAGATTTTTAAGTACTTGATTAACAATAATGCTAATCTCTTGTACTCCAAATTCCATATGATTTACACCCCTTTCATTACCTGTTCCGTTACTCGCCGTACTACTTCTGCTATCATTTCTTCTTTGGTCTGTACATTGCTGCTTTTTGCTTCTACTGCTTTCACCAATGTACTTCCACATCCACATCCTATATTTGATGTTGTTTTATTCTCAGGACGTATGAGTGGGGTAACTCCTTCTAAGGGTTTTGCTATTGGCATGTCCACTGCTGTCATCTGAGGTACTGAAGAAATCACATCCTGTGTATTCGTGGCTTGCAATGCACATGGTGGAATGCCACCTTGGTTTATTCCTAGATTTTTTCTAACTTGTAAAAGATCATCCACCTGGGAACATGAAAGCTCATTCTGTCTGCCAATTATTCTTCCGGTATACATTAATATAGTTGCATAATACTCTATTGACTCCAATCGATAAAATGCTTCGAAAACATCTTTTCCCCAGCTTAATGCTCCATGATTTGCCAATAACACTCCATTGTGAGTCTTACAAAATGGTGCAATCGAGTCTGGTACTTCCTGCGTCCCTGGTGTAGCATAATGTGCAATTGGAACAGATCCTAATTGTACAACTGCTTCAGGGAGGACTGCTTTCTCTAAACTAATACCTGCAATCGCAAAGGATGTAGCGACAGGAGGATGTGCATGTGTTACAGCCATTACATCCGGATTTTCTTGATATACTCTTAAATGCATTTTTACTTCAGAGGAAGGTTTCCTGGATCCAACCAGTACCTTTCCATTCATGTCCATTTTTACCAGCATATCCAGGGTCATATACCCTTTTGATACACCAGTTGGTGTTGTCCATATAGCATTGGGTCCAACTTTACAGCTGATGTTTCCATCATTTGCAGCTACGAACCCTTTGTTATACATCCTTTTTCCTATTTCAATGATTGCTTTTTTTGCTTCAAAGTCGGAAGGATACCTAACACCTTGTATCGTCATCATTTTTTGCACCTTCTTTGCTTTATCATTTTTGTTTATGCATAAATTGTACTATATTTGTGTTGTTTAGTCAACAGAAAACAACACAAATCTTTGTTTTATTTTTGTTTATTTCTGTTTTTATCTTTGATTATTTTGGCATTCCACAATTTTTTGTAATTATTCTTTACATATCCTTTAAAATATGCGATAATGTGGTATAAAATTAGTTTGTGGTTACATTCTTATTACATGTTTCAAAACAACATTTAACCACAATATAATACCAAATAAACTGAACCGAGGTCGATAAAATGCTCGCAATAACAAGAAAATCAAAAATCAAAGATATTATATTAGAGAAAAAAAGTGTTGTCGTTTCAGAACTGGCCAATACTTTCTCTGTAACAGAAGAAACAATTCGGAGAGATTTAAAAACTTTAGAAGATGAGGGGTTTCTCATACGTACATATGGTGGAGCCTTTATTCAAGATGGTGTTCAAAATGAAGTAGACCTTTCCATAAGAGAAACTGCTTATACACAGAGCAAACAATTAATTGCTGACAAATGTACTGAAATTATTCGTAATGGCGACTCCATCTTTTTGGATGCCTCTACTACTGCTCTTTTTATAGCGAAAGCTGTCCGGGATATGCGTCTTACCATTTTAACAAACTCTCTAAAAGTTATTAACCTTCTTACCGATTGTCCAAATATCCGCCTCATTTCCATTGGCGGCCTGTTTAATTCCAATAATATGTCCTTTATTGGAAGAAGCGCTCTACAATCTTTAGATAATTACTATGTTGATAAAACTTTCATGTCCTGCCGGTCACTCTCACAAATTCACGGAATAACAGATTCTAATGAGTCCATGTCGGAAATTCGTCAAAAGCTGTTAAACCGAAGCAATAGTGTTTATGTTGTTGCAGATTACTCAAAGTTTGACAAAACATCTTTTATATCCATCTGTAATTTTGATCACATAGACGGTGTTATAACCGATAAGCAACTCGATCAAGACTGGATTAATTTCTTGGCTGAAAACAATGTTGTTTACTACGAATGTAAATAACGTAAATATAACGAATAAATAATGGGGGGACGGCTAACCGTCCCCCCTGTTTATAAGAAACTAACACCGTTTTATTTTTTAGATTTTGCAGCTTCCTTTTTGGCAAATATTTCTTTTAGTGATTCTGTATAAGGCGCTCTCGCAATTCCATATTCCGTAACAATTCCGGCTATTAAATCATTATCCGTAACATCAAAGCAAGGATTAAATACTTTCACTCCCTCTGGCGCCATACGTTCCTTATACCACATTTCTGTAATTTCTTCCCCAGGTCTTTGCTCTATATGAATGTCTGCACCTGTTTTTGTATTTAAGTCAATCGTAGATGTTGGTGCACAAATATATACTGGGATGTTATACCTTTTAGCAACTGTTGCAACTACAGATGTTCCGATTTTATTTGCAGTGTCACCATTTGCTGCTACACGATCACATCCTACAAATACAGCATTAACCCATCCGTTCTTCATCACTGTCGCAGACATATTGTCACAGATTAAGGTTACGTCCATTTTAGATTCATGTAGTTCAAAAGCTGTTAATCTTGCACCTTGTAACAGAGGTCTTGTCTCATCAGCAAATATTCTAAAGTTATAACCTCTCTCCTGTCCAAGATACATCGGTGCTGTTGCCGTACCGTATTTTACAGTTGCTAATTTTCCTGCATTACAATGTGTCAGAAGACCATCTCCAGGTTTTACTAAGGATAATCCATATTCACCAATCTGTTTACAAACCCAGATATCTTCTTCTCGAATCGCTACTGCTTCATCATGAAGTATTTCCTTTAGCTCTGCTACTGTTTTATCCGAATTATTCTTAGCCACAGTATCCATGCGGTCAAGTGCCCAGAATAAGTTTACTGCTGTAGGACGTGCTGACGCCAGATAATCTTTTGCCTTCTTAAATTGATCATAAAAATCTGTAAAGTTATCTGCCTGGATTTCTTTTGCCGCGAGGTAGATTCCGATTGCAGCTGCAACCCCGATAGCTGGAGCCCCTCTTACCTGAAGTAAATAGATTGCATTCCAAATTTCTTTTTGTTTTGTAAGACTAAGAATCTCTGTATTGTATGGAAGTTGTGTCTGGTCAATAATGACTAACGCACTGTTTTCATCATCCAAAGCCACGGTTTCATAGTCTAAAATTGACTTTTTTTCGCTCATGCTCTTTCTTCCTTTCTTTGCTTATCCAATCAGAATTTAGCGATTGTTTCTTCAATTGCTCTTCTATAATCTGCACCGCATAAAAATTTCTCTCTGTTCATAATGTAGTTCTTAGCTAGAGTTATTACAATCTTTTCTGCTCTTGCTCTCTTATTAACATCCGGAATTGTAGTAATATCTTTTACATTTGCCATACCAACGGTACGACGAATGGATTCTAAACCGGCAATTCCTGCTGTATCTGCTAAAATGCTTCCTAGATACCAATCTAAAAATCCGTCAGTCTTTGCCATCGTATCTGTAACTTTATCTTTAAATGCTACCTTGAATTTAGAAATAAACTTATCTACAATTTCAACAATTGTATCCAATACCCAACCACAGAACTCAGCTCTCTGTGTTTCATCTTCTATGGTAGCATCTCCATTACACCATGCGAAGAACATGTTGGCTATGATATTACCGACATCATATCCCATTGGTCCGTAGAAGGCAAACTCAGGATCAAATACAAAGGTGTGTTCTTGGTTAATAAAGATGGATCCCGTATGCAGATCTCCATGAATTAAAGCTTGTGCATTATTCATAAATGCAAACTTAAGCTTTGCCGCTTCTAAATGAAGTGCTTTGTCTTCATATAATTCTTTCTTTACAAAATCTGCAATTGGTGCAAACACATTGTTTCTACTATTATAATCTATAAATGGTTCACTAAATACCAAGTCCTCGCTAATTTCACATAAATCAGGATTAATAAAACTCTTTACGTTTTCCTTTTTATCTTTGTGCCCCATGATAACATCTGTAGATAAGAGCAGAGAATTTACCATAAATGTAGTTATGTCTTCTGCAAATACAGGATAGGTCTTATGTTGCATTAATCCAGTACGCATCATAGTATGACCTACCATATCTTCCATCATCATAGCACACATTACTTCGTCATAAAGATATACCTCTGGAACTAGTCCAGGTGCATACTTCCCTTGGAGTTTAAGGATTTTGGCTTCGATTCTTCCTCTGTCTGTAGAAAGCTTCATATCAGCAGAAATTCTTGTAACTTCACCTGCTTGTTTTATTATGATGGATTTTCCGGTGTTTATATCATACAAGCGGAATACATAATTAAGATTTCCATCACCAATTTCTTTGCACTCTAATTTTGCATCGGCAGGAAAAAAGGAAAGTTTCTCATTTACATACTCTTTAATATCTTCAGTTTTCATTAAAAAATAGGAATCAAAACGTGACATAGGTAACACCTTTCTCCGTACGGGTTATTCTTTATCCCTTTGCTTCGTACGGTAGGCAGAGGGTTTATAAATATATTTATAAATTTCTATCGGGGGAGGTATGCGGCATGATAGTTATATACATGCCGCATGGTGTATCTTAATTAGATAATAACTAATGTTTCTTGCTCTGTGAATAGGTAAGTGCTAATGCAACTGCCAAGATACCGCCCTTTACAATATCCATTGCATAATAAGGAACAGACATCATGATAAGACCATTTTCCAGCATACCAACCAGTGCTGCTCCGGCCAGAGTTCCTAAAGCATTTGCTTTTCCTGCTCCAGCAACGGAAAATCCAATATAAGCTGCTGCCACCGAAGGCATCAGATATGCTGCTCCAGCATTCACCTGCGCGGTTCCAACACGAGCTGCTATAAACACACCGCCCAAAGCGGCAAATACTGCAGATAAGAAATATGCTAAAACTCTATATCTGTTAACAGGAATACCGGAAAGTCTTGCAGCTTCAGGGTTACCACCTACTGCATACATGTATCTTCCGTGCTTGGTATAATTTAAGAAAAAGAAGGCAAATGCCACTACAACCAGCATTACAATAATTAACCAAGGCTCCTTTCCAAGGGAACGGAAGGCAGCTGGCACTAAGCCTTCTGCAACTTGCCCGTTTGGCCTGGTCATACGTTCCGTAATTGCACCACCGTTTGAATAGGTCATTGCAACACCTTGAAACATGAACATAACTGACAAAGCCGCTACCATATCTGGTATTTTTAGTTTAACTATTAATATACTGTTGATTACTGCTACGCTTAAACAAATAAGTATCGTAATTAAAATGGATACTCCTATGCTTAGGTTATACCATACAAACATCGTCATAACGAGGAAGTCGGCAAAGTTCGCATTTGCACCGATGGATAAATCCATACCGTTAACTGCTAGCGAAAAGGTTAAGCCGATGGCTATAATTGCCGTAATAGATATACTTCTGAGAATGGTAACCATATTAGCGGTTGTTAAGAAGATACTGGAGTTCGTATCTTTACTCCAGTTGGCAAAGGTAAAGAATACGAATAATATTACAATCGTAAGAAGGGTTCCCCACTTTTGAATAATACTCATAATTTGTTTACCACCTGCATTATTTTTTGTGGTTACTGCTTTTTCACTCATCCTATTTTCCTCCTGTTGAAAAACAAAGCAATTCTTTTTCATCAGTGTCTGCAACGATTAATTCTTTCACTATTTTACCATCATACATTACATACACTCTATCAGCTATCGTTAAAATTTCTTGGAATTCACAGGTAGCATAAATAATTCCTTTTCCACGTTCCGCTAGCCGTTCAATCAATTCATACATGTCTCGTTTAGCTCCGACATCAATACCTTTTGTAGGTTCATCGAAAATATAAATTTCAGATTCCGAATTCAGCCATTTACCAAGTACAACCTTTTGCTGATTACCACCCGATAAAAGCGCAACTGTCTGACATTCGGAAGGAGTTTTAATTCCTAAATCCTTAATCATCCGACAGGCGTCTTTCTTTTCTTTTAATTTATTTACCACAGAAAATAATCCTGTATATTTCTTCATTGATGCTACAGTAATATTGGAGTATACCGGATCTGTAATTAGAACCCCTTCTTTTCTTCTTTCTTCCGGTACTAATGCAAATCCACTTTTTACTGCTTCGCTTGGATTTTTATATTTTATAGTTTTTCCATTTAATTTTATGGTTCCACTGCTCTGTTTAAAGGCTCCAAACAAAGTTTTACATAGCTCGGTTTTTCCCGCTCCAACCAGACCTGCAATGCCAACAATCTCACCACGCTTAATGTTCATGTTAATATCATCAACTCTGCCTTCTGCTTCGCTAAGTCCTTGTACCTCTAGTAAAGAATCACCGATCTTAATTTTTTTCTTTAAATAATTATCATCCATTTTACGACCAAGCATTAACTCTACGATATCCGTAGTTTTAAGGTCAGATGTTATAGGCATATTCTCAACCACTCTGCCATCTCTCATCACCGTGATGGTCTCACATATTTCAAATAACTCTTTTAATCTGTGTGATATAAATACAATCCCAACCCCATCTTTCGCTAGTTCACGAACGATACGGAACAACTCCTGTGTTTCAGAATTCGATAGTGGTGCTGTGGGTTCGTCCAAAATTAAAAGACGGCATTTTTCCACTACGCATCTAGCAATTAAAACCATTTGCTTTTCTGCAAGTGTCAATTCCGAAACTACCTGGTTTACATCCAATACTACATTGAGTCTTTCCAGAGTTTTTTTAGCAGTTTCTCGGATTGTTCCCCAATGAATAAAATGTTTCTTGTCCATATTATTGGCAAGCACATTGAACATTACATTTTCTGCAACTGTTAAATATGGTATTAATGCTGTATCTACCTCTTGGTATACGATTTCTATTCCAAGATCTTTAGCGTTCCTAGGGCATCGGATTTCAACCGGTTCTCCCTCGACAAATATTTGTCCTGTATAGTGTGCATTAGCACCAGCCAAAACCTTCATCAAGGTTGATTTACCAGCGCCATTTGCACCGATAAGCGCATGAATTCTTCCACCCGTCAAACTAAAATCTACATTACTAAGGGCTTTAACTCCTGGAAACTCGATTGATATATCTTTCATTTCTAGTTTAAATTCATTCATTTTGCGTCATCCTATTCATATGATCATATTGTGTATATCGCAGGTTATCCTGCGATATACACAGATTATACATAACTGTTACTATTTCGCTTTTACTTCTTCCATCCAAGGAAGGTTAAAGGAATCTTCACCTGTAGCATTACCCCAGCCGTCTACTACTGTACCGAGATTTGTCATATTGATATCAGAATTTAATTGAGTTGTTGCAACATTACTAGCTGATAAGTTAAAGAAATCTGGTGTTTCTTCTCCAGCAAATTTCATAGCTAATAATCTTGTGTTAACAATACCGATTAACTTAGGATCAACTGCTGCTGTTGATTTCCAAACTTCTGGATTTGCAAGCATCAATTGGATATCATCATTTGAAATATCAATAGTATACATAGGAATATCTGTACGTCCAGCATCATTTAATGCCTGTAATACACCTTTTGCTAATTCGTCGTAGCAACCCCAAATAGCATCTACAGAACCTTCAGCATACTTAGGAAGAATCGCCGCTGTCTTTGTAGTCATATCACCACGTGCGTTTGCAGTGTCAGATGGAGCGATAATTTCAAGTGTTTCAATCTTTCCTTCTTCTTCAAGCTTTGTATAAACTACATTACGTCTATCCAATGGAGGGATTCCAGGGCCCATGAATGTTTTAAGAACTTTCATAGGATATGTGCCGCCTGCTTCTTCAAATTCCTTCATCATATAGCCAAGGGATAATTCTGCCAATGCGTTGTCATCCTGTGCAGTTGATGTTACACCTTCAAGTAATTCACTATTTGCATCGCCATCTTTAAAAGGCATACTATCGAATGTAACAACTTCCATACCAGCATCTCTTGCAGGTTTTAACATGTCATAGGTGTAAGATAGCTGACCATGAGAAAGAATAATTCCATCATATCCTTTTGCAATTACTTGAGCAACAACTTCCTGAGTCTTAACATCGTCGCCATCTGTTACAAAAGTATCAACTGTAAATCCAAAAGCTTGTCCTTCTGATACACATCCATCTAAGAACTGTTGGGTATGGTCACCAGCTGCTAAGTTTCTAACAACTGCAACTTTTTTACCACTTAATTTTGATGCATAATCGGAACCTGCTGCATCACCTGTTGTATCTTCTGCTGGCGTTTCTGCTGGTGTCTCTGCAGGTGTTTCTGCTGGTGTTTCTGTAGCTGTGTTGTCAGCTGGTGGTGTTTCTGTCTTTTTACTTCCGCAAGCAGTCAGAGACATTACCATTACTGCTGCTAATAAAAGCGCTAAATACTTCTTCATAAATTACCTCCTCAATTGTAATTGTTGTTTTATACCTCATTTATACGGTATTTGTTTGGTGTGATTACATAATACCACTTAGACAAACATTTTACAACATTTTTTATAAAAAGAATAAATAATTTATTATTTCACCAATTTTTCGACACTATTATTGTATGTTTTGCACAAACGACCAAATATAATTAGTTACTATTAGTACTATTATTTAACAGCATCATAACTTTTTAACAAAACCCGATCCACCAAAAAAACATAGCATTGTATCCGTTTGTTTTGTTTGTGTAAGATTTTTTATTTGGTTATTTTGTTTTATATGTAAATTATTCCAACCCACAAAATTTAAGGCATCGCTATGTTATTAACATAAAACGATGCCTTATCGCATAATATGATTAAATTACTATTCTACTACAAGCTTTTATAGAAGGCTTCGAACATCAGAGCAGCAACCGTTGCCCCTGGATCAATCAAGGCAATAGAGGCATCTCCTCGAATGGCTGCTCTTCCGTGCAATGCGCGCATAGTAGTCGTGTTTTCTACGCCTCTTTTAGCTGCTTGCATTGCTCTTTTTGCTATATCTTTCAGATCATCACCCGTTTTTATCTCTTCTCCCATAACATCAACAGCAGGTGCTATACCATCCAAAAATGTTTTTTCACCTACCTTCGCTTTCCCAAGGCTAGCAACTCCCTCCATATATGCACGAAACAGGGATACACAATCTTCTTTTGACAGCTCAGTCTTACCCCTAAGAGCTTTACCGGAATTCATGAATCCAGATGCCATTAAAGTTCCCATGGTTGATGGGACAGCATTGCCCATCGCTTTACCAGCAGTATAAAGAAGTTTTCCAATATCCGTTTCCTCATTATCAGCAACCGCAGAATAAGCTGCAGCAAATCCATCCTGCATAGTTAATCCCAAGTCACCATCTCCTACAACACTATCAAGCTCAATCAAATAATCCTTATTTTGTTTCATAATCTCTTTTAATTCTTTCAAGAAATTCTTTATATGCAAAGTATCCATACTTACACTCCTATATTATTGTCTAAAAAATGGTGTTTGTGCAGGTGCATCCAAATACTTAGTTAACTCTTCATCTAGCTTTAGTAGGGAGATTGAGAAACCAGCCATTTCAAGGGACGTCACATATTCACCAACATAATAACGGTGTACAGTAATGCCTTTCACCTTAAGGTACTGGCCAATGCGCCTAGTAACAATATATTGTTCATCCAAAGTTGTTGCTCCGAGTCCATTAACTAAAACTGCTACTTTATCACCACTTTGATATGGCAGATCAGCTATGATTTTATCCATCATTTCATCCGTAATAGCATCGGCTGGTGCGAGTTTTGCACGACGAATTCCTGTTTCACCATGTATTCCCATGCCAATCTCCATTTCATCGTCTCCTATGGAAAAACCGGCTTTACCCACGCGTGGCACGATACAAGGTGTTAAAGCAACTCCCATAGTTCTTACATTATCACATACTTTTACTGCAATACGTTTCACCTCATCCAAAGAAAGCATCGCAGCAGCTGCCGCACCAGCGCATTTAAATACAAAGAAAATTCCTGCTACGCCACGCCTCAAATTTTTCTCACCTTCTTTTGCAGGTACAGCAGATGCAACATCTTCTCCAGCGACAACGCTTTCCACTCTAATATTTTCTTCAAAATCTGCCATATCTGCTGCCATATCAAAGTTAAAAATATCCCCATTGTAATTTCCATATATATAAAGTACGCCCGCACCAGAATCGATTTCTTTTGTTACTGCAAGCATTTGTTCCGCGCTTGGAGATTGAAACACATCCCCAACGGAACACCCGTCTAGCATTCCTTTTCCAACATACCCCAGAAATAGTGGCAAATGTCCCGAACCGCCTCCTGTAGCAATACCAACTTTGCCTTGAACCTTATTCGATGTTACAAGGCATCGCAGATCATTGTTTGTATAGGTAACTAAATCATTGTGCGCCAGATAAATACCCTCTAACATTTCATTTACATAGTTTTCTGGTTGATTAATTACTTTTTTCATGTCTTCTTCTCCTTTTGCTGTGCTTACGATTTATACTTTAAATACTTTAATAGCTTCTTTGAGTTCTCCTGCGTTTACTTGTAATTCAGACGCTGCTACATTCAATGCTTCCACTACTTTTAACTGTTCTTCCGATGTTGTTGCGAGTTCTTCTGAAGCTGAAGCAGTTTCTTCTGATATTGCAGATATATTTTCTATTGCAGCAAGCGTATCATTCTTAGTTCTTTCAATCTCTTCAATTCCATTTACAATCACATTTAGATTATCTGCCAGCGCAGAAACATTGTTGTCAATATCACGGAAAGCCTTTACCGTACTAGCCAATGCTTGCTTTTGAGAATCTACTATGACCTCGGCTTCTTTCGCCGTTTCTACAGTTTTTTGAGTCTGTAACTGAATTGACTCTATAATATTAGATATTTCACCGCTTGCTACAACTGTTTGTTCCGCTAGAG
Source organism: Bacillota bacterium (assembly GCA_023443225.1). Taxonomy (GTDB): domain Bacteria; phylum Bacillota; class Clostridia; order Lachnospirales; family Lachnospiraceae; genus Anaerocolumna. The sequence continues at coordinate 37,935 of JAEZVF010000098.1, read as the reverse complement.
CTTTTATTTCATTTGCTACAACCGCAAACCCTTTTCCATATTCACCGGCTCTAGCTGCTTCAATGGACGCATTTAAGGAAAGTAGATTTGTCTGCTCTGAAATTGTATTAATAATATCGACAAACTTAACAATTGCCGAGGATTGTTCCTTAAGCGCTTCTATATCAGAAATGATATTTTGTGTAATATCATTCGTGTCCATCGCCTTTTTATTTAAATCATCCATTATAACAATTCCCTGACCAACGGTTTCTTTCGTATCTTTTGTTGAATTACTAATTTTAGAAGTGTTTTCCTGCATCTTGTTTATCTGGTCAGATAAGGATTCCATTTTAATTAAACAGCTTTCGGCATCCTGTGCCTGTTGAACCACTCCACCACTGATATCATTGACAGAACTTGTTATATCCTTTGTTGCGGTTAATATAATTGCCGCACTATCTACTACATGCTCAGAGGCCGTGGTAACAGTTCCACCCACCCGCGCCATCTCACCAATAAGATTTTTCATACTAGATATCATGGTATTAATACCAACGGAAAGAAGATTAAATTCATCCTTCCTCTTTACGCTGAATGTTTTAGTCAAATCCCCTTCTGATGCTTTCTCCAGATATCGATTCATCTTACGTATAACCTTTGAGATACCTATAGATAGATACATTCCTATAAGCCCAGCGAGTATACTTCCAACAACTACAAAAACCATTGTGATTATCTTTAGCTCCTCTGCCTGACTTATAATAGCTTCTTCTGGAATTAATGCGCATACTGATATACCGCCAACCCCATTCAAGGAATATAGATAGCGATAATTCTCCCCTTTGTACTCAACTGTTTTCATGCCCTCTGCTATCTTGCCGTCATCCGTAATTTCAGTTAAGCTATCTTGAAAATATTGCTGTTCCAAAAATGAATACGTGTCGTTCTCATTGCCGATAAGAATTTCTTTTTTATCCGGCGTTATAAACGCAATCATACTACCATCATCTAAATTCATTTCTCCCAAAGCATCTTCAACCATTTTTTTATCAATATCCATAACGATAAAACCGATATCACTGTACACATTATTTTGTAGGCTCGCTATGCAGGATATGCTGTAATCACTACTGTTTTTACCGGTTTGTTCATCCAAATAGGAGTGATTTCCAACCCAGATTTCATTATCAAAAGAATTGAGTAACTTAATTCCTTCTTCCGTTTTGGAAAACCCTTCATAGTATTCTTCTTCAAGAACACCCTTAGAGGAGATGCCTTGACCATAATTGGCAAACAGATAAATTTGATTTAGATATGGATCAGCATCAACGACTGCTTTCAGGGTTTTCTCAATGGTCTCAATACTTTTGTACTCTTCATATGGTTCATTTTTGTATGCTCCACCGTAATAAGCACTGATTATGCTGTTGGAATTCAGCTGTGAAGAATGACTAGATACAGAATTTAATACAACCCCAAAGTACTTCTGTGTCATACTTAGCGTATTCTGAGTGGAGTTCTCATAATTTCGAATCATACCTTCGGAGGATTTCTGAAATGATATAAACCCCAATATAACAATTAATATTACTGGCAGCATAAATCCAACTAACATTTTAAAACCGACACTCTTGAAAAAATTAGTTTTAACCCCTTTTTTTTCTTTTCTTATACTTTCTTTTTCATTATAATGTTTTTTTCCTTTTTCTTTACCACGTAATCCCTTTATTTTCATATATTCCCTCCCAATTGTTATAAATAGTATAATTCTTCACTTATTTTACCATAATAATTGTACAGTTTCAATAGTTCTTGCCATATTTGTGTCTATTCATGTGTGGTTTTATGCTTTTTTGTTGTTGTGTTAAATATTTACTATTAGCTTGCTTATAAATAGGGGTTCTAAAACAAGAAATGAAGTGTTATACTTAAATTCCTGATAGATTTTTATATTATATCTATTATTTTAATGATTTTGAAAGGAGATTCCTTATGTTCCGCTTATGGGCCAAAGTTTTCAAAGACAATCGAATGTTACGGGACATTGTAATATGTAATGACAGTTCTGATTTGAACCGTACCCGTAAAATATTCTCTGCCATAGAAGAAATATGCTATCAGTTTGACTTATCCAAACCGATCTGGTTAGATTCCACCATTGCAGATTTTAAAAAGCACGACAAGACTAGATTTTATCAAGATAATTTCATAGATCCAATTGATTTTGACTTTCTTGAAATACAGGTAATTGAAGAAGGGTAATTTACTAGAGTTCCATTAGATAGAAAGGAATTATTATGAAGAAACGACATATTGTAAAATACTTTTTCATAGGAACCGGCATGTTTTTCTTGTGTTCCATCATCCTTCATCTTACTTTGAATGATCCAACGCAAATAAATTCTATTAATAAGGAAAGCAATGACCAAGAAATCCATATGTATCAAACAAGAAAGACCGATACCGTGGTAACTTCCAACTATACTACTATTCAAATTAATAATACCAAAAAGAAAAATAACATTTTATCCCGCAGAGACATGCGAACGTTATCTGCCGGAACAATTATAGATATTACGAAAATAGAAGGCAAAACGCCAGATACCGCTTTTTATTATGAAAAAATTAAAGATGACATTAAGTCCAGAATCACAGGAAACTCTTATGGAGAGGACTGCACCGTACCCTATGAAGAGTTACGATATGTTAGAGTATTGCACTATGGTTTTGATGATGAAATACATATTGGCGAACTCATTGTCAATAAAGCGATTGCCGCAGATATCGTTGATATTTTCAAAGAACTTTATACTGCAAAATATCCTATCGAGCAAATGCTATTAGTAGATGAGTTTGATGCTGATGATGACGCTTCCATGGCGGCCAATAATACCTCTTCCTTTAATTACAGAACAATAGCCGGATCCACCAACCTTTCTAAGCACGCCTTAGGGTTAGCTGTTGATATTAATCCTTTGTATAATCCATATGTTCAGTCTTCAAAGAAAGGGAGCAATGTTTCACCAGAAGAAGCCATTGAATATGTTGACCGTACTCTAGATTGTCCCTATTATATTAAGAAAAAGGATTTATGTTATCAAGCTTTCATAAAACGTGGCTTTACTTGGGGCGGCACTTGGCGTAATAAAGATTATCAACATTTTCAAAAAACTTTAAAATAAGAATATATCCTTTGTTTTTATAAACAAAAAGAGGTTCGTTCAAAGAAAAACTTAAGTCTGAACGAACCTCTTTATATAATTCACTTTTCAGTTTCTAATACACTCTTATTATAACCTCTTTAGCAACTCTTCTCTTTGTTTCTCATATCCTGGTTTGCCAAGAAGAGCAAACATATTCTTTTTATAACTTTCAACTCCCGGCTGATCAAAAGGATTAACGCCTAGCATATAACCACTAACACCACATGCAAATTCAAAGAAGTAGAATAGTTCACCTAAATAGAATTCGCTTTGTTCTGGGAGGTTTACAATAAGGTTTGGAACATTTCCATCCGTATGTGCTAATCTTGTCCCCTTCATCGCGCTCTTATTAATAAAATCAACGCTCTTGCCAGCTAAATAGTTCAGACCATCTAAGTCAACCTCTTCCTCATCCAATATAATCTCACAGCTGGACTTTTCAAGATTTACTACCGTTTCAAACATCGTTCTTTGTCCATCTTGAATAAATTGTCCCATGGAATGAAGATCTGTTGTCAAGTCAACTGCTGCAGGGAAGATACCTTTCTGATCTTTTCCTTCGCTCTCTCCATATAATTGTTTCCACCATTCGGACACATAATGAAGAGATGGCTCATAATTAGCAAGTATTTCGATATTCTTACCTTTTCTTAATAATATGTTACGAATTGCAGCATATTGTACAGAGTCATTGGTATCAAAGGAATTGCATAAGCAACGTTCTCTCATGGAGGCAGCTCCAGCCATCAGCTTAGATATATCTGCACCGCTTACAGCAATCGGTAATAAACCAACCGCAGTTAATACTGAGAAACGACCACCTACATCATCCGGTACAACAAAACTTTCATAGCCCTCTTCGTTTGCAAGATTCTTTAATGCACCTTTCGACTTATCCGTAGTAGCATATATTCTATCTGCAGCACCTGCTTTACCATACTTTTCTATTAAAAGTTTCTTAAATACACGAAACGCAATTGCAGGCTCAGTCGTTGTACCTGACTTACTGATCATATTAATGGAGAAATCTCTGTCTCCAATCACATCTAACAAGTGCTTGATATACGTACTGCTGATATTGTTTCCTACATAATAAATTTCTGGTGTTTTTCTAACTTCCTTAGATACCGAATTATAAAAGCTGTGTCTTAAAAATTCAATCGCTGCTCTAGCTCCCAGATAAGAACCACCGATTCCAATTACTAATAATATATCCGAATCCTGTTGAATTTTCTTAGCAGCAGACTGAATGCGGCTAAACTCTTCTTTATCGTAGTCTACAGGCAAATCAATCCAACCTAAAAAATCATTTCCCGCACCAGTTCTATTCAGTAATTCTTCCTTTGCATTTTCTGCAAGCTTTTCTATCATCTCTATTTCAGAGTCGTTGATAAACCCTTTTGCTGCCGAATAATCAAATGTAACCTTATTGTTCATAATCATGCACTCCTTTAGCATTCTAACTGCTTATTTTATCCTCTATTTTCTATAATATTCCTACTTATTCTATCAAATGCGTGCGTGATTATCAATCTCTTTTTACTTTTTTTATAATATAGCTCAGATTTTATTAAACTGTTTTAAGCCAAGAACTCTTTTAAAATGTCTTCAATTAATTTTTCCTCGGTTGGATCTGCTTGCTTCTTCCGTTTGCTATGAATCCTGGTAGGAACGTTGGGTGTTTCTTTTATTGTATATTTTTCTAACTTTAATTTCTCTACCGGTACCGTTGTAATCGTCGCTGGTTTGCCCTTTTCTACAGAATCAAAGGCATCTTGAGCAACTGTATCTGTAGTATTAAAGGTACTTTCATTTCCTATCGAAGATCTACGCTCTTGAATCTCTTTCTTTAAACTTTCTTTTCTTTCTTGGGCAATTGTTTTTTGTTTAGGAGCGTTCTTTTGCTTTCCTTCTTTTATGGATTGCTTTTCTATTAATAATGCTTTTTTAATTTCTTCTTGTCTGCGCTTTTCTTCCTTCATACGTGCTTCTTCTGCTCTGATCTCTGCCTTTTTTTGTGCAATCTCTGCTCTTTCAGCCTCTCTTTTCTTTTCTATTGCCAATTTGGCTTCTCTCTGAATTCTCTCTTGCATCTCCCGAGCCGCTATTCTTTTTTGCTCCAGCTCCTCTTGTTTCTTTTCTTTTGCAAGTTTCTTTTCTTCTATAGACTTCTCACGGGCAGCCTTTTGGGCTTTTTTACTATTTTCTTTTTCCAATCGCTTTTCTTCTTTTTGCTGAATTTTAGCAGTGCGCCTCTCTGATTTTAAGTCCGATTGTACAGCAGTTTCATTACCATAGGACGAATTAACTGCTAAAGCATCTCCTTCTTGAAGGCGTAATTCATTTTTGTATTGCTGTATTAACTCTGGATGTAAGAGTTCTTGTTCTAACCTTACTTTGAAAAAGTTCTCTAAGTAATCCTTCATATTCAAACGTATCAATTCTTTTTTTGTGGAGGTATTCAGCATACCTTCTAAAACTATCAACAATCCACTCGTTAGGATACCCACGGAGAAGGAACGTAGTATGGCGTCTTTTCCACATTCGTAAATGAGGCCTAAAACCGAGCTAGTTGAGCCAATTAGAAGACATAGCATTAGAACTTGTCCACTAATATTTTCCCATGTTGATAATAAGATTCCACCAAATCTATGACGATATACATACTTATCCACAAATATATCCACATTATTAACACCTATCTTTAGTTTATAGCAGGTCTCAAATTTCTTTTTCATCATTAGCGTTAATTTATTTTTTGACGTACCCATATTATCCGAGGCTCTTATAAGACGCCTATACACAATGTCCAATAGTATTTTTACTAAAATACCGCATGCACAAAGGCCCAGCATTATGCAAATAAAAACCTGTTTTTCATATAATTCTTTTACCACAGAAAAATCCCCTTCCCTTTACCAATAATTTACAATTATTATACCGAATAACTGCTTATTTGAAAAGAGTGGGGATCTAAGATTCGTTTGACAAAATATGTCATTCTTGTTCAATATTATATTTCCTTCCAGCCCAAAAGTTAAATTTTAAAGGATTTGATAGCACATCATGTAAATAAATGTCTCTTGAGGTCTATAAAATATTGTCCAAGCCTAACCTTATTTATATCTTTCAATTTAAAGTCTTAAACTAGATTTAATTATAAAACTGGTATCAGTGCAGACATTAAGTTCACTGAATGCTCTATTGCTTTCGCCTCAAAGTCCGAATAATCCATTTGGGCACTATCATCTGCTTTATCAGATATAGCACGTACAATGAGAAATGGAATGTTGTTTAAGTAAGCTGTTTGAGCAATGGCAGCTCCCTCCATTTCGGTACAATAGCCCTGAAATCTATTTGCAATCCAATCCTTCTTGGTCTTATCTCCTATGAATTGGTCTCCGCTAACTACCCTTCCCAAAAATACATTAATATCTGGATTAACATTTTTACATACGGAAGATGCTATTTCTAAGAGTTTAGAATCCGCTAAAAAAACCGATGTTTCCATTCTTGGTATGATGCCATAGTCATATCCAAATTCAGTTGCATCTACATCATGCTGTAAAGCATCCGTCGATAACACCATATCTCCAATATTTATTTCATTCTTTAATGAGCCCGCGATACCGGTATTAATTACTGCCTCAACATTGTATTCATCAATCAAAATCTGTGTACATACCGCTGCATTGACTTTTCCAATACCGGAGCGTACTACTACAATTTCTTTCCCTCCAAGAGTACCTGAATTAAATTCCATGCTCGCTTTTACCGCCAACTGCGCATTCGTCATCATTGACTTTATCTGACTAACTTCTTCATCCATCGCTCCAATTATACCTATTCTATTCATAAGCAAGAAACCTCCTTATCTACTGTTCTTGTATTATATCTGAAATCATATTATTTAACAAGGATAATATCACATGCCTATTTGTATAGTCGTCTTGTTCTTTTATAACATATCCCTTTAAAATTCATTCTTGCGTAACATAAAATAAATGTTATAATAGGAAATGTTAAACTGACATTGTCTTTTACAATACTATATTCTATGTGATAGGAATATTTCTACATAAGGAAGGAATTTAATATGATTTATAAAACATCCGGCGTATGCTGTTCCGAAATTAATTTTGAAATTGAAAATAATATCATAAAATCCGTTCAATTCAAAGGTGGATGTTCAGGCAATTCTTCCGGCATATCCAAATTAGTTGCCGGAATGTCAATAGATGAAGTCATCTCCAGATTAGAAGGGACAAAATGTGGTTACCGATCTACCTCTTGCCCTGATCAGTTATGCAAAGCTCTAAAAGAATGGAGGAACAAAGAATGAAGCGAATCGTTTTAACTGGTGGCGGTACTGCTGGACATGTAACACCAAATATTGCACTTCTTCCTGCTCTAAAAAAAGAAGGTTATGATGTTCACTATATCGGATCTTATGAGGGAATCGAACGCAAGTTAATTGAAGAACTTGGTATCCCTTATTATGGAATATCCTCTGGTAAATTAAGACGCTATTTTGACCCCAAGAATTTCAGCGATCCTTTTAAAGTTTTAAAAGGCTTTTGGGAAGCTTCTTCTATATTAAAAAAACTAAATCCGGATATTATCTTTTCAAAAGGCGGTTTCGTAACTGTTCCTGTGGTTCTTGCAGCCAAACGCAGAGGAATACCTTCTATTATACACGAATCAGATATGACACCTGGCTTGGCTAATAAGATTTGTATTCCATCCGCCAGTAAAATTTGTGCTAATTTCCCTGAGACTATAAAGTATCTTCCTGAAGGGAAGGCCGCTCTTACGGGAACTCCAATCCGTCAGGAATTATTTTCTGGTAATAAATTAAACGGTTTGAATTTCTGTGGATTCTCCGCAAACAAACCGGTTATTTTGGTTATCGGCGGAAGTACAGGTTCTGTAATTGTAAACGAAGCTGTCCGCAGCATACTCCCCACCTTGTTAGAAGAATATCAAGTAGTTCATTTATGCGGTAAGGATAAAACAGATGACAAACTAAACCATACACCTGGTTATATACAATTTGAATATATAAAAAAAGAATTGAGTGATCTTTTAGATGCTGCAGATATTGTTATCTCAAGAGCTGGAGCCAATGCTATCTGTGAATTGTTAGCACTTCGTAAACCTCACATACTAATCCCTTTATCTGCCGCCTCTAGCCGCGGTGATCAGATATTAAATGCAGAATCCTTTGAACGTCAAGGTTATAGTTATGTCATAAAAGAAGAAGCACTTACCCCTGAATCATTACTAGATGCCGTAAAAAATGTATATAGTAACAAAAAACAATATATTGATACAATGAACCAAAGTAAATTGAATAATTCTATTGAAACTATTATTGGAATCATCAAGGAAACCTCCAAGTAAAGAACAATCTTATTTGCGACTTTGCCCATTTGTCTATATGCCCCCTGCACACTAGATTGTTTATCACTTCAACAACATAAACCACGAGCGTCAGGCTTAATGACAGCTCGTGGTTTTTTATTTTGTAAACTGGTAAAGCTATAAAAATTATTGTTCTATCCTCTTACGTATTGCTTCTGCTAAAATTCCAGCTTCTCCTTCTCCATATTTTACTGATTTGTAGGTAAAAACAACAGAGTCATTTTCAAATCTCGGTATTATATGAATGTGAAAATGAAACACCGTTTGTCCTGCTGCTTCACCATTATTCTGGAGTATATTGATTCCATCACAATGCAGCTCATCTTTCATTGCTTTCGCTACTTTTGATGCAACTATGAATGCATCTTTCGCTGTCTCTATATCCAATTCAAAGATATCCTGAATATGGTTCTTCGCGATCATTATAGCATGACCTTTCGCGGCAGGCGAAATATCCATTATTACCCTAAATTTTTCATCTTCATATATTGTTGAAGATGGAATTTCATTCCCAATTATCTTACAAAATATACAGTTTTTATCCATTATTCTTCCTCCTAAAACTTATAATTTTACAATTTTTAATTGTCCATTGATAAAAGCTTAACATCTTATAGTATTTTTAAAAAAATATCGTCGTTTCTTGTAAATGAGTTTATATTGTATAAAACTCCTAATTCTGCTAATATGTTCTTAGGAGGTGAAGAAAAATGTATACGAAGGAAGAACAAAATAAGCTGACCGAATTAATGAATGCTAACAAGGATTTTGCTTACTTTATTACAAAAACAAACAAGGATTGTAAATTGCTTACTTCACAAATCTCTCATGAACTCCGTAACCCATTAACCTTAATTAAAAGTACTGCACAATTAATTGAGTCCAATCATCCAGAAGTAATGGACTTTAAATATTGGAAGCAACTAATGGAAGATATTAACGGATTAGCTGATTTATTAGCGGAGTTAAGTTTATACAACAATAGCCAAACAGTTACAACACAAGAACAAGATTTTCTTCTTTTAATCAAATCAGTATTACACGCCTTTGGTGCTCAGGCTAAACAAAATGGTATTAAATTGACATTTTCGATTGCCGAAGATGACATACCTTATTTCACCAATTACCCCTTTGATCAAATAAAATTTAAACAAGTCTTTACTAATTTGATTCGAAATGCTTTTGAAGCAACAAATAAAGGCGATTATATTAATGTAGAATGTAAAGTTTCTCAACCATCTTTTATTACAATTGCTGTCCATGATAACGGGAAATACATCCCTGCTGATGAATTATCCACAATCTTTGAACCATTTGTTACATATAAACCAGGTGGCTCTGGATTAGGACTAGCAATCTCTTCTAATATTGTTACAGCTCATAACGGTACTATTCAAGCAACCTCGTCCGAGGAAAAAACCAGCTTTTTAATTAAACTACCCATTATGAATACGCCCTGATATTAATCTGCTATTCCTACCCAAAAAAGGAGTTTCTATATGATATCAAAGGACCATCTTTTTAAGATGGTCTTTTGTCATTGAAATTTAAAGTGGAGCAAATTGAAACAGTTGATCAAAGGTACGCAGAGTTTTAAAATTACCTTTAGCAGTTAAATCTCCTGTCATGAAAGCTCTTTGAAATGTCATTCTTCCCCCGACTAATTTATTCATAATTTCATGATTTGTTTTAGCAGAAACATCAGCATCCTTCTTTTCTCCGTAGTAACAGTTCAGATCTGTGCCATTCACTTCAATGATCAAGGTCTTTTTTGTATCCATAATCGTAATTGCATAACTTGCAGAAAAATCATTCTGTGGACGGAAACTCTCTTTTATATTTCTGATAAACTCTTGATTTGTTTCTCCATCCTGAGTGCCAAGCATACCTTTAAAGATCTGTGATAGTTCTTCAATATCTTCTTTCTGCTTTCTGACGTATGTATCATCTGATACATATATAGAGAGTTGTTCACTTTCCTGTGGGGTCAAGTCAATTGTATCAGTTTTTAATAGTGTTTGTTTTATTAATGAAGAACTCGTTGGCAATGATTTTGTTTTTTGGTTAATCACTCTATAAAAAAATTCTGCCTTTTTCTCAATAATCTGTGCATACGCTAAATTAGTTTCAAAGTCAACATGATCATCAACATAAGCACAAAGACCATTAAAGGAAATGCCACCAAGTATTTCCCAAGCATTCATTAAGGTCGCTTCTGCTTCTCTCTCACCACAAGCGTTTGACATGACTACTGGAAGCATATACAGCTTACTGATATATTCCTTATCCGCATAAAGCCAGCATGCATCCAAAAATTGCTGCATATATCCGCCGATGCCCATCCATTCCAGAGTGGTTGCTAGTATTACACCATCTGCATCTTTTAATGTTTTGGGCAACATAGATATAGTATTCTTTTCCTCATATAAGTTATATCTAGTTACATCTACGCGAATTTCCTTAAATACTTCTGTTAATTTATTTATAACATAAATAGTCGGGTCTTCGATTAAACCTCTGCCGCCATAATAAATATTCACTTTCATAATTCTATACCCCCTTCTTTATGTCTCTTAATCGGCCTTCTGTATAATATAACAGTAATAATAATACCGGCTACCAATCCTCCAACATGTGCTGCATTGTCGACACCCTGACTGGTTAGTCCTCCATATAGGCTCAATATTACAAACAAAATCATTTGTCTTGCGCTAAGATCTTCAAGATGTCCTTTATTTATAACAACAATGAATGCCATCGCACCTACGATACCAAAAATAGCACCGGAAGCACCAACCGACACCACAATAGTACCCCCTAGCATATTATAACTCAAGGAAGCAATACCCGCAATAACTCCACTTCCAAAATATATGATAAGGTATTTCCACTTTCCAATTGCTCTCTCCAGATTATCTCCAACACATAGTAAAACAATCATATTATTTATCAGATGTTCAAACCCAGAATGCAAAAACATATAGGTAAGTATTCTGTAGTACTCCTTCGATTGTTCCATTGCTGGCCAATAGAGGGCCCCATGATCCAACAAATATCTTGTACTTAAGCTAGAACCCTTTAAATCCATCCAAAAGAATACAAGAATATTTATGATAACCAACAGTGTATTGTATTTTGAAAAATAATTTTTCACTGATTTTTTTGTTGTCTTCTGATCTTTTGGATGTATGGCTTCATCTTCAACTTCTTTTGTCCTACTCTGTAATATTGTTTCAATATCCTCTCTTAGCCCTAAGAAGTCGCCAGTCTGATCTTCATAAAGAATCAGATTGTTGTTCACAGCATCAATAATCCACTGCTCTTCTCCCTCCGTATACAAATCCCGGACGCCTTTCACATTATTGGTACAGATAATGCTTAATATACGTATATGTCCGTTACTTCGCTTCATGAAATTACTATGAATTTGAGTACGTATATGCTGATACTGAGCCAAAGTAAATTCTGTGCCTAAGGGACAATCAAGTACAATAACAAGATAGATTCCTTGTTCTTGCTCGTAACTATGAAGGTAAATGTCATTTACATTTACCCTTATATTACGAAACCCTTTTTCAGATAGCCCAGCATTTACCTTGTCAACAATCATATATCCTAATCCTATACTTTCACTTTATTTATTCTTCCCATTGCAAAGAAGCTTTCACTGCTTTCCCCCAACCATGAATTAAATGCTTCCGAAGTTCTTCTTCCATATTTGGCACAAATGTTTTTGATAGTTTCCAATTTTCCTTGATTTCCTTTTTGTCTTTCCAATAGCCACTTGCCAATCCTGCCAAGTATGCTGCTCCTAGTGCAGTTGTTTCAATACAGGCTGGTCGATACACAATCGTATCAAGCAAATCTGCCTGAAACTGCATCAAGAAATTATTAGCACAGGCTCCTCCGTCCACCTTGAGTGCCTTCAGTTTCACTCCTGCATCTTGTTCCATTGATTTTAGTACATCATAAGTCTGATAAGCAATCGCTTCTAATGTAGCTCTCACCAAATGATTCCTATTAAATCCACGCGTTATCCCTATAATGGTTCCTCTGGCATATTGATCCCAATATGGAGCGCCAAGTCCAGAAAAAGCCGGTACTACATACACTCCATTAGAATTTGGAACAGCAGTTGCATATTCTTCTGATTCTGCAGCCGTTTTAATAATCTGAAGTTCATCACGAAGCCACTGAATTGCTGCCCCGGCAACAAAAACACTTCCTTCTAAAACATAAGAAATCTCATTCTCTGAGCTTGCAGCTATACTAGTAATCAAACCATTTTGTGAGTGAATTGCTTCATTACCTGTATTCATTAATAGGAAGCAACCCGTCCCATAAGTATTCTTAACCTCTCCCGGTTCAAAGCAGCCTTGCCCGAACAAAGCAGCCTGCTGATCCCCTGCTATTCCTGCTATCGGAATAGCTCCTCCAAAAAGATGTTCCTCTGTATATCCATATATACAGCTCGATGGCTTTACTTCGGCAAGCATATTACCCGGAATATTAAGCTGATTTAGAATCTCCTCGTCCCACTTTAGTTTGTGAATATCAAAGAGCATGGTTCTGGATGCATTCGTATAATCTGTCGCAAATACCTTTCCATCCGTCAACTTCCACAAAACCCAAGTATCCACTGTACCAAATAATAAGTTGCCAGCTTCTGCCTCTTCTCTGGCTCCTTCCACATGATCCAATATCCATTTTAATTTGGTCCCTGAAAAATATGCATCCGGAATCAACCCGGTCTTCTTGTGAATCACCGAATCAAAACCACTTTTCTTTATATCCTGAATCATGTCTGAGGTTCTTCTGCACTGCCAAACAATCGCGTTGTAAACGGGTTTTCCGGTATGTTTATTCCATACAACTGTAGTTTCTCGCTGATTTGTTATGCCAATGGTAGCAATTTCTTCCCAGCTGCTTCCGATTTTATCCATAGCTTCTTTTGCTACGCTAATTTGTGATAACCATATCTCCATTGGATCATGTTCTACCCAACCTGCATTCGGATAAAACTGTTTGAATTCTTTCTGTGCCATGCTACAAATCTGACCAGCTTTATCAAAAAGTATGCATCTGGAACTGGTAGTCCCTTGATCCAATGCCATTACATAATTCCCCATAGATAGTTCCTCCAAATAAAAATGCCTGTAATATTCCCAAATCCGTATCATTTCTGCATATTAATAAGTATACTCCCGCTAGGAATCCTTACTTATTCTTGTGCTAAATTATACTATTCTTTTGGTTTTATTACAAGCAATTACAATTTTATGATGTAGTTAGTGATCTACTTTAAGACATAGAAAATGTGAAAGTTATAAGAAGATACTTAAAGATACTTACCTTTTAAATATTCTCTTTTAGAACAAAGATATACTTCGAGATTGTAACTTCATCGTTTATAGACAATGGGTATGGGATATTGGTTTCTATCCTTCTGCCATTTACATAAGTACCATTTGTAGATTTCACATCTGTAATAAAGATATCTTCTCCATCACGTGATATGATTGCATGTTTACGACTTACAGAAGGGTCATCAATTAACATATGAACACTTTCTATCGACTTTCCAATTATAAATGGAAAGTCTACAATATAAAATCTTGATTGCTTATTCTCGTAACGGTATTCTTCGGATCTTGTTTTTTCTGTAGTTCTAATAACTATTAGGCCTTCTTCCAATGCTGCAACCGTTGTATTGTTAATTTCAAAATAATATTTCTTTTGGCTAAGTTCCTTTAATACTCTAGTTGGCTCTATTCTACAGTCGTCTGTATTCGACCACAGAATGGTTGTCTCATCGACTAAGTTTTCTCCTGATATCTCTATTGGGGGAAGGGGTGCATCCAATAATAATCCACCAAATACGTCTTTATTCTCTGTCTCTTCTTTAAAAATTTCTGTGTTTGGATCAATATATTCAATTTTCATTTCCATTCGTGTTAACTGGTTTTTCTCATCGAATAGTTTACTCATTATCAACACTTCTGCCATAGTTATGATAATAAAGCAGCAAGCCAGTTTTACAATATCAATCCGAGTCCCAAAGGAATTATGTACTAGCTTTGTTTGAATTGCTCCTATGACAAATCCAATACCCGCCAGTACGGACAATACTGCCAAACTATATGTTTTAACACTATAATAAATGGTTTCATAATCGTTTTCTATTTCTTCTGGTATTACTCCAGTTTTTTTATCACAATGTGTTATTTTGTTAATCTCTATCGGTTTAACTCTGTTGTTATCCTTAAACCCGACTTGCGTTAGTAACCTTTGCCTAAAACTATGGAATTGATTATTAAAAGGTTTTATTTTTAAGTCGTTCTTTTTTCCGGGGTTCTTTTTTATAACTCTATTGTTATCTTTATCTTTGTTATTATCTTTGTCTTTTATATCATTTGATTTAAAATCTATGTTTTTAGTGTCTGTCCTGTTATTATTATTTTTTCCCTTATGTGTCCTATCATTCCCTGTCTTGAAGTTTTTATTGTTTGTAACAATTCCATTATAATTATTTTCTAATAATTCACTTTTCTCTTTCATAATCCTTTCTCGTTTTGCTGTTGTATTATCTGAAGTTTCGTTTAAATTACGATTTAGTTCCTCCATTAACTTATGAAATGTACAATCCGGCTCTTTACTCATTTTATACATAGCATATATTAATAACACGGCACACTCATCTTTATAGTCGACCTTATTCATTAAGTATTCCATGAATTTGCTTAATTGTTCTTGGACATTTTCCTTAAGTCCTATTAGATGGCATAAAAAAACCGAATGTGTTATCGGATCAACATAAATATATTCCGGGTAAATAATACAATCATCTTCCGAAAGTAAATATTCTCCTATCTTTTCTAAGGTGCAAAGGATACTTTTTAAAATATCTTTCATCTCTTCATATTTCATTAATTTATTCTCGTAAATACTAGTGATTGATTTTAATGTAGTGATATCATAATAAAACAAGTTCATTTGATCTATACATCTTAATTCTACATTTAACAAACCCGGAATGGTGTTGTTAAGTAACATTTTTATATGGTATCCTGCTAAATTCTCATCTAATCCGGTAAGAATCAAATAGTTATTATGCATATCCCTTATGAATTCTGCTTGTATCATAATACCCCACCTTCTACTATATTCTTTATCGAATCGAACTCAATATTTTCTGCAGATTTTTTAAAACTCTGTCTACTGCTTCCATTTTATCGATAACTCCTGAAAAGACATCAAATATTCTAATGAATTCCATTGGATTATGTATTTCAGTGTCGTTGCTATGTTTTATATAGAATCCACTTTTATAAAACAGATTTCTCACTTCAAAAAATGGGATCTGCATACTTGCACTGACCTCCATATGAATATTTGATAGCGTTACCGTTACACCAATCGTCTCAATTTCTGCAAGAAATAATCCATTGCTTAACTTATCTTCTAAATATCTAACTATTTCTTCTTTTTTTACAGTTAAATCATTCTCCAAGAAATATAAAAACCCTCTTTGTAGATATTCTTCATAATTAATAACGCCTGAGTCTATAACCACTTCGTTACGGATCAAGGCTCTGCTTTTCGTCGCTGCCTGATTAAGTACTGTCTGTATTCTAACCTTATCATGCATATAAAAGCCTAGATATAGAAGTCCGATAACAATAAAAAGAACACAAGGAAAGAGCAGTGCTGCCTCGACCGTATAGCTCCCACTTACGTTATGTTTATTCAAGAAACAACACCCCCAGATATCCAAGGAATAGAAAAGGAACAAATGGAATTGTTTTATGCCGATTGACACGCCAGAAGAAGATAAGAATTGCAGAAAACACTGCAGCACCTAATAATGCATATAAAAGTAATAAGGAATTCTTTAAGAAACCAAGATTTAAGCCAGTAATACATAAGATTAACCCATCACCTATGCCGATTTGCCCCCTCGTCACATAACATAAGCCAAGTAAAACAACTCCAAGACTAAGACCAGCAAAACGATTTAACATAGTTATGCTTCCAAAAATACTAGTGACTATAGTCAAAAGTAAAACCCCCGCTACGATCAGGTCTGTATTGACCTTCTTTTTCTTTATATCCTGAATACTACATAACAATAACCATATGGTTATTATTGTTGATATAATATTTCCTTGCTGAATCATAGTTACACCCCTTGCTTATTACATTTGCTTATTACATTTGCTTATCACCTTTGCTAATTGCTGTGATTCTGTTTAATTGCTGCTTCCGCATCTTTGACATGGTCTACGACTTCCCACCTCTGATAAGGAGATTTCAATAATTGTTCTTTTTAAACCACTGCAGCCAAGATTACCATGATACTTGTCTCCGTCATCCGTTATATATACACAATCTCCCCCTGATAATACATTTTTACCACATAAGCTACATTCTTTATATTTTCCACCTGATTCATTACGCAACCTTTCTAATTGTCCAAAGGTTGTCTTTTGTATAGATAACTTTAAGTGTGAACACTCCTTCGTCAAATGATATACCGTACCGGTTTCCGTAATATATACGATTTCGTCCTGCTGTTCTTCATCTTCATCAGAATCATTTGGAGAACCTTTCTTTGCCTCCACCTGATGCCCACTCCATCCACGCATACGTACCCGCTGTGCCATGGAAATCTTATCGAGAGGGATAAAAAGAAGTGGTAATTTTATATCATATGTTATAACAATATCGATAGCATCCTCTTCTGCCATATAACTTGATAAATAGGTGTGAATTCCGGAAAATCCCCCTCTAACACAAGATTCATTAATTATATTTAAATCAAGATATTCCTGTAACTTAATTTTATAGTAGGAACTATCTATAGCTCTAGCAATGATAGCATCCATGCCCGATTCTATTGTGCTTTTATCTTTATTGCTATTCTTCTCATTCGTATCATCATAATTTAATAAGTACTCATAAATATAAGCATATTTAGCTGAAAAATATCCTGTTTCTGTAATTCCATTTTGCAGATATTCCTGTAATAAAAATATTTGGAGTAAATATACAAAAGCAATGATTACATAGATAAAGATAGGTAATACCAGTGCTGCTTCTACTGTAAACGATGCTCTTACGCTTTTCTTGATAGCATATTCTGAATTCAAAGAATCCTCTCCTCTTTCAAATCATTCTTTTTATTAGAATGAATTGGGATATCCGTCCTCTTACGAGTGGTTTCCAGAATGAATGCTTTCTTGGAGAGAGAAATTGTTTTTTTATTGAAACCGATTCTTATGATAAGAACGGATATCCCAATCCATTCTATTTTGACGTTTCACTTTATTATCGCTACTAATATGAACACTCCAAGGAAGAATAAAAAGAGTATTCACTGCCTTCTTTACTTAGTAACTCTTTCACAAAAGGGACTGTAACGAACTTACGATTCATCTTAAATGCTGCTTCTGCTTGGAAACCAAACAGACAGTTTCTAATGTAAAAGGTATCCTCATATTGCAACTGAATATTTTCCTGAATCAAATCCAGTGCTCTGAAGGCTTTTTTCTCTTTTCCTTCTAAAAATAAAAATATTTTAAGATAATCCTGATACTTCAATTGAATGGTTTCTGTAGTTTCTTTCACCTTCTCTGCTTTACTTTTTATAAACGGCTGATTTATAAGGGTTATTTCATAAAGTCCCAACTGTAGCTGTGTACCATTTTTTAATAACGGTATTGCTTTCCCTTGAAGCATGGCCGCTATATCAATCAAGGATTCTGTAAATGCCCAAATTGTTAAAATCATAGCTTTTACGATACAAATCAATGCAGGAAGGCCTGTAAATCCAACAAATGATATAGCCATGGTTCTGGCTTCTCCACTACTTTTGCTGTCCCCCATCAAAGTAATAAAATTCAGTATCGTGCGAAGTAATAAAATTCTCATAATAACAGCTTTTAGATTCTTATAATCCGTTGACTTTCCCATTAGGGTGTACTCTACTTCATAATTAAGTGCTTTGAGAGATGTTTCAACTTCCGTAGCACAGTAACTATTAAAATGATCCATCAGATACTCCTGAAATAATAACATTTCTCCAATGGCCTCTCCACCATCAATTACCGTTCCAGTCAAGTCTAAATCTTCTCCTAATTTAGTAAAGATGTCCGTAAAGGTACCTATCTTACTATCAATACTCATGTTAGATAAATCAAATGATACATCCTGTACTTCTGCACTTTCACTTATCTTATGCAGAAAAGAAGGTAGATTTGTTGTAGTTAGTTCCTTGTCTGAAACACTATTCGTATCAATTACTAATCCCATAATTCCATCTTCTAAAAGCGTCTTAACACTATGAAAAAAATTATCACTTTCAACCGATTTAACTAAATTATCATAATTAAACTGCAAACCAGCATGGCTATATTTTGAAATCATACTTTTTGTAGACAAGAGAGATTCCTTAAGTGTATTTAAAGAATCTTCGGATACAGTTGCTGACGGATATACGGGTATGGTTTCAAGAATTACCTGATTACTTAAAAGAGTGGTTTTCATTTCCTCGAAATTATAATTCCCGATGTTACCATCCATAACAGTATTGGTCTTTTTATATTTTTGCATTTCTACTAAATCCTCAGATAATCCTTGATACAACCCTTCTCCTAACTCATCCTGGTTCTCAAAAAGCAGAGATTCAAAATTAGTAATAGTACCTGTTACCTGACCCTGTTTTACCACCAAATCATCAACTATAGGCAAGGCATCCCGGGTTACTGATAAAGACCCGCTAATTAATGAATTGATACTTTTTAAACTGCTATTCAACGACTTTGTCAATTCTGTTTCTCTATCACAATAATAGTCAACGCTATCTGAAGCCTGTGCAATTGAGCGGCTTAACGATTCTTTTTCATCTTCATCCATGTCACTTTGATCTATGGATAATAAAGATTCATATTCTTCTATGGCACTGCGCTTTAACTCTATATTGTCATATAACAAATCCGTTGTATCAACCGTTGCATCAATAACTTCCTGTGCATTGATATAATGAGTATGTAAAGAGTTATATACTAGTTCATTTTCTATACCTAACTTCGCTTTTGTTAGAGGTTGAATTGTAATTTTTTTAACAAAACTGTTCTTTATTACTATCCTATCCTGTTTATCCGTCTTAACCCCTTTTTCACTAATAGAGATACCATCAACGAGCCTCATTAGGTTTAATACTTTTTCGTCTATTTCATATAATTCTTCTTCTGTTTCTTGTTTCTCTTCCAAAACAGTCTTAGCCGCGGTGTTCTTCTTAAGATCAGAGGATTTATCAAGAAATTCTTCCAAAAGGTCTCCCACTTCCCGATATTTCATGTAATCAACAGCCTGTCCTATCAAAAGCTCGCCATCATAATCCATAATTGAAGTAATTTTATCAACCATGGTATTTGTTGTCTCAAGACCCAATAAATTAACGTTTTCTATTGGTACATAATCTTCAATCAGATATAAATCCTTACTTGGCCTGAAGGTGTATTCCATATAATCGTCAAGTCTGTTTACAATAGCATCTGTTTGTATCGTTTCAGACCCGAATCCACTGTCCAGTGCAAATATATGATACTCTTTGAATAAAGGCAGGTAATACTCTGCTAAAACAGAATCCATAGCAGCGGTTAATGCTCGTTCTGTAAATACCTTTGCAACATTTACCCTCGCTGCTTCTACCGTGGTCATAATAACAGCCAGAATCAAAAGCATAATTAAACTTAAGAATACAGTTATAGAACCTCTTTGATAATATTTCACCGACAACTCCTCTCTACCTAAGAAAACTCATTGCTTTTGGTTCGGCTGTCATTAGTCAAAACCAATTAAATGTGCTAATAAATTATTGAACTCCAACTTCTTGCGATTTCGATGTTATTGTTGAAAAAATTCTATTAACTAAAGACTCTATCTGTGATTTGAATATAATAACAAGACCAATCAATATTACTAATATCAATATGATTTCTACAACTCCTATACCATCTTCTTCTTTCAAAAATTCATTGATCATATTCATATTTTCTCCTTTTCTTTATATTCCAAATGACATAAATGCTGGTACCATGATAATTGCCAATACGATTAGTAACATTATCATCATTGGGAGCAGTAATTTTGTACCTGCTTCTTCGCCCATTCGCTTGGCCAACTCTTTTCTTTCTACAAATGCTTCAGAAGCTTCTAATTCCAATAAAGATAATAATCCTGCCGATCCCTTTTTAACATTCTGTGCAATCAAAGAGCTAAATCTTAAATAAGGCATTAGCTTAACTCTTCGTCCAAATCTTTCATACGCAATGGTTTCTGACGTTCCAATCATTAATTCCCCATAAGTTATTATCATTTCATCATAGGCATAACGCTTCTTTGAGTTTGATTCCTTATAATCCTGGGATATCTTACACCATGCATTAGACAAGGACATTCCTGCTCCTACTAAAAGTGTAAACTTATTGATAATTTCAGGATAATCCAATAGCATTTCTCGGTTTCTTTTTTCTATTTTCTTGTCTAAATCCTTGTCCATGAAAAAGAATAGTACTACTGCTGCTAAGCATCCTAGCAAAAGTATAGACATTCCTGATTTGCCTTCTTTTTCTGACCAGGTTACCTTTTGAGATCCTAGGGCGTCCGGCAATTCCAAACTTTCTTGCGTCTGCGATTGACTTTCTGCCTGGTTTATGGCTTCCATTAGTTTTTTTCTGGATAACTCCGCCTTTGAGTACAGTTTTGGAAGGACCTGAACATATCTAGTATATTCCTCCTTTCTTTCGTAATAAGTAATTTCTGCTGTTACAGTAAGTAGTATTCCCTCAGTAATTCCTTCATTAAAGACCCTCCCCCTTTCATCAATAAGTTCCAGATCTCCGGTTTTCCACTTGACTGCTAATCCAGATGTTGGAATCTGCCTTACAAAGGTCAAGTCCGTCCGGATTTCGTCTGTTGATTTATTCTGATTCAAGATGGTTGAATCAATATATTGTTTTGCGTAAGAAAATTTGTCCTCCAATTCTTTTCTGCTGTAACGTCTTTCCTCGACATCAAAATAAATTTCCTCTTCCAAAATTGTATCTTCCTGATCAGATACATTTACTTCTAATGATATCCGTTTACTTCCTTCGCTATATCCCGGCCTTTCTATATATCTTCCTTCTAATAACTGGCGATCGTAAGATGACATTATACTACTGACCAATGCCAATATATTTGCAAGAAAAATAATCAATAATACAATCGAAATTTTATTACAGTAATAAATCTTCTTTACATAATTAAGATCCTCCCCTACATAAAGTGCTTTTAACGTATTATCCAGCTTATCTGACCTATTATGCTTGTAGAATATAGTTGTGATCTTTGTTATTTTATCTGCTGTATATAATGCCATTGGATAAAATCGTTTTAAGTTGTATTGTTTCTCATCCAATCCTTCGATAAATTCATGTTCATAACTTCCCGAGACCACCCAAAGGATAAGGAAAAAGACTACTATAACCAAATTCAGGATAATCAAGAGTTTCTTCCCCCTTTATACTTCAATACTTATAATTTTTACAGACATCTTGCTAACGGCATAATATATAATTAACATGATTGACATGAAAATTATCCCAAACAAATTGTGGTAAAGTGGATCCAAAAAACCTGGCGAGAAAAGTTTCAGATAAATTATGATACAGAAGGGTATTAAATTCATTATCCCAGATTCAAATTTTTTCGCCGTTATCATCGTCAAGATTTCTCTTTTGACTTCAATCTTATCTCCTATGGTATTGCCTGTAGTCTTTATGATTTTTATCAAGTCTCCCCCGGTTCTTTTTGCTGTAATAAAAACTTCGGCAAAATTCTTGATATCATCAATGTCACTTCTCTCTGCAAAATTCTTTAAGATCTCTTCTACAGGCATGTTCATATGAATCTGTCTCACAATAGATTCGAATTCTCTTACGATAAGAGATTCCGAAGTATACATTAATCTTAAATCTTTTACTGCCTCTGTAAAAGAATTCTCAACGGAATATCCGGCATTTAAAGCTGCTGATACACTGGAGAGTCCGTCTCTAAATTCTAAATTCAACTGCCATAGTCTCTCTTTTCGTAACTGTTCCTTCTTATTATGAACATAGAAAAATCCATAAACCATAAATAAGGCCATACCTAGTAGACTCGAATAAAATAGATATCCCACAACAGCTCCGATCGCTGCTCCTTGTAAAAAATAAGAAGTCCATTCCCTCATTGTATATGTATATTGACTATAATCCTCTATCACAAAATCCCCGCCTTACTTAACTTTTGTAAATTAATTAACTCACTGTTCGTCTTTTGCAGTTTTCCAATTACCTTTCCATGTTCATCCTCACCAACTTCTTTAAATACAAATAGTTTATTGACTTCTATCTCTTCATCCACACAATCCAAAATTTCTGCAATTTCCAAAACCCTTCGACTCTTATCCCTTAATCTTCCCAAATGAACTATAATATCAATTGCAGATGCAATTTGCTTCCGTACAGCCATAAGCGGAAGATCTGCTCCCATTAGCACAAGCGTCTCCAAACGGTTTAGCATATCTACCGTAGAATTAGCATGTCCTGTTGATAAAGAACCATCATGTCCAGTATTCATTGCTTGCAACATATCGATTGCTGCAGCATCTCTTACTTCCCCTACGACAATTCGATCCGGTCTCATACGTAAAGATGATTTTATTAGATCACGTATTGTCACTTCATTTTTACCTTCCACATTTGCATTACGTGCTTCCAATTTTACAAGGTTTGGAATATTTCTTATCTGCAACTCAGCCGAATCTTCAATTGTAATAACACGTTCTTCTTTTGGTATAAAATTAGAAAGTGCATTTAAAAATGTAGTTTTTCCAGAACCAGTTCCTCCGCTGATAAAAATATTGTAGCCAGCAATGACTAGTTTTTCTAAAAACAAGGCAGCCTCTTTAGTAACAGATCCAATTTCAATGAGTCTCTGTATGGTGATTGGTCTTTCAGGAAATTTACGAATCGTCACTACCGGTCCTTCGAGCGCTACTGGTGGAAGGACTATGTTAACTCTGGAACCGTCCGATAATCGTGCATCAACGATAGGACTGGCTTCATTTATGATTCGATTGGATTTCGATACCATTTGTTGAACTACATCTTCCAATTTCTTATCCGATTCAAATTGCTTGTCCCAGAGTCGAATCGCTCCATTTTGTTCTATAAATATATGATTTGCTCCATTGATCATAATCTCAGTAATTGAGGAATCTTCCACTAATTCCTGCAATATATCCAATCTACGAATCGCATTAAAAATTTCTTTACGCAGTCTTCTTTTTTCCTGCATGCTAAGATAACAATTTCTTCCTTGAGATAAGAGTGTTTCATCAATTACTTCTAAAATTTCTTCATCTTGTAATTCTCTTGATAAATCAATCTTCTTAATCACTAGCTCCTGTAATTCTTGCTTCAGAGTGTCCATACTGTCGTATCCATCCTTTCCACTTACTTAATTCCATTTCTCATCGTTTTCTCTTTCATCTTCTACATAAGGTGCAATTAAGTCTAAAAGTTCTCGATTACAATAGTCATTACTTGTATCACTAAAACTCTTAAGGGTGGGTTGTTCTTGTGGATACGTAATTATCCTAATCTTCTGTAAAACCTCCTCAAATCCAACCCAAAGAAGCTGATTTTTAAAATTATGATATCTCGATTGCTCCCAATCATTATCACCTAAGATTAACAGAAGCTCATTGCTTTCACAAAAGAGTTCCAATGTTGCTTGAAAAAAGGTACCCACATCAAAGATAATTACTTCATATTCATTATTGTTTCTCAATTCATTCATCCAAAGAGTCATATCATCGGTAGTCAATTCATATAAATCCGGTCCAAAGTTTACTCCTTGTATATAATCAAATTGGTCGAATCTAGTAATGAGTTCATTCATTTTATTCATTAAATTGGGATGATTTTGCTTAAGATAATAGATAAATTCAGAAAGGCCTTTCTCTGTATTCTGCTTCTGTATTTCCGAAAATGCCTGAAAGATATCCAGATTAATATATA
Organism: Bacillota bacterium; assembly: GCA_023443225.1. Taxonomy (GTDB): domain Bacteria; phylum Bacillota; class Clostridia; order Lachnospirales; family Lachnospiraceae; genus Anaerocolumna. The sequence continues at coordinate 13,217 of JAEZVF010000098.1, read as the reverse complement.
ATGTCTTCTTGTTCCTTGCATAACTTGCGGCCAAGGATAGTGCAATCATGGATTGACCCTTTTCTCTTCTTACTGAAAATACGCTTATTAACTTAGCCTTGTGCCAGGTTTTTTCTAGTGGCCTGCCTGCCTGTATTTCAGCAGCGAAATAAGAGAAAACCTCTTGAATAATTAGTTCAGCAGACTGATATTTGTAGATTACAGTACAAGTACTACCTTCTCGTATATAACTACCTTCTGATAATATGCAAATGTTTTTTATGTTTTCGTGCTCTACCTCATGGGGCGGAATTTTCTCATCCAGCAGTAATATATTGATTTTATTATGTTCTAAATATTCTTTTAAACTGTTATGATTCGTAAATACCCGTACTTGACTTATCTTTTTCTTTTTACGTTTTATGTAATCCATCAGATGATTTGCATAATCTGTATCATTATCATATATTGCCAAAATGCAGCTCACAATTAACCTCCCTTCCATTAATTCTAAATTAAAACTGCAATAAAACTTTAATTAGAACAGCTGAAAATATAGCGATAGAGAAGTGGATTACACCTTTGTATCCATCCCTCTTCAGATCATAATAAGGCACAATTTGAATCCTTTTTATTCCTTTTTTCCCGATGCTATATTTTAGATACGTGGTTTGAAAATAATCTACAAGATATTGTAATCGATCAAATACTTGCCTGTATTTGATAAGATGAATCACGGAAAGGATTCCCGCGAAAAAGAAAGATATGACAATTGCATGCAGTACATAAGTAATTCCAAAAAAACTACCGATGACAGAGAATAATTTGATATCCCCAGCTCCTAAAACTTTAAATAAAAATAAGAAAAACAAAAGAACTATTGGTGCCATAATGCCACAAAAGCTTTTTATTATGCCAAACCAACCTACTTCATATAAATTAAAAACCAATCCAATGATAATGCCGCCAAGAATTAAGCGATTGCTAACTTTAAAGGATTTGATATCCATCCATACAGCAAGAAGTAATAGGAAGATAAGGCAAGTCATTTTAATATTAATACGCCTCACCTCTAAGAAATTTAATACTCTAATTAAGATGTACTTTATCTTACTCGTTTTCTCCTTCGATGTCAATCAGCTTGAGACAAATTTTGTAATTTCATGACTTGTACTAAACTTTAATAGCTTTTTTGTAAATTATTACTAATGCCCTAATCATGTTCATTAGTAATGAATTCATAGGAATTATTTCAAATGAAAATATATAGCAACTCCATAGATCAAAAGGAATCCAGGTATCCCCAATAGCCCTACGGACAAAGCTGTTATCCCATTCAGTCCTACCCCCAAGGATAATGCAAAACTTTCAAGTAACGTATTCATCAGGTAAATTCCAAGAAGTCCAGCAAATATCCTAAGCCCAAAGTTTACCAGGAAGTCAAATCGATGTTTTATTATGCCGTAAAATATTAGACCCAAACAAATTAAAATAATGACAATAAAAATTTGGCTTTCCATTACTTCCTCCTATTTTTTAAAGTTTAGGTAAATTTTTCTATATAATAAGTATATTCTAGGCCTTTAAAGACTATACTATAAACAAAAATATATCTAAATTAAACCTGTACATCCAGGTAGATTGGAGTATGTATGAAATGGTTTTCAAAGAAGAAATCGCCGCAAAATGATGATTTGATTAATGAAATCAAAAAAACTAAGCTTGCTCTAGAATCGGCATATTCAAATTTTGAGAACGTAATTGACCCGGACTTAATCGATTGCTATATCTACGAGGTAAATGCAGTTCAAAAAAGATATAAGTTTTTATTAAAACAAATGAAAGAACAGGACAAGGAGAATATATTAATATAAAATCAAGGGATTACTACATAATTAAAATAAACCTTATGCAGTAATCCCTTGAATCTAAAACTTATTTAAGTATAACCACCGAATATCCTGGCAATGATAAGGTTTCACCATCTAGTATTATTTCTTGCCCATTTGTGGTAAGATATCCTCTAATGCCCTCGTACTTATATTTGTCTTTGCTCACCGTAACTGTCCTTTCCTCTTTTGAACAATTGTATAACATCACAATAGAGCTATCTTCATAGGTTTTCGTTATGGCACAAATCTCGCTTTCCGTAACATCCGGCATAATCGTTATGATTCCTCTCGCTATCTCTGGATTTTCGTTACGGATTCGGATTGCATTTTTGTAATATTGATAGATTGATAGCGGATCTTTAATTTGATCTTCTACCGTACCAAACTTGTGGTTTATCTCCTCCATATTCGATGGGCCTACCGTCATTTCTAATGGGTTCGTTGTAGACCAATACATTGGTGCACGCTTATTCTCATCTTTCCCGCTGCCACTCATTCCGATTTCTTCACCGTAATAGACAAATACATTCCCACTCATAAATAGGTTCATGGCTGCTGCCATCTTAATTTTATCCGCATCCTGTCGGAAATAGCCTGCTCCACGGCTGGTATCGTGGTTTGTTAAGAAAGGTGCATCAATACCCTGTGGATTATTTGCAAGAATCTTCTCCTGAACATTCTTCATTGCCTTCCCGAATGCCTGACCAGAATACTCTTCCCCCTTATAATTCAGTGTTTTGGTTATCATTCCGTCTTCTGTCGCAAATGCAAAATTAAAGATACTGTCGATCCCACTCTGATAGTATTGTACATATTCTGATAATCCAGCCCATACTTCTGCAACCAGATAGTTCTGTTCATCGTAACTCTTAACATACTCGCTTACCCAATGTAAAACTTCATTATTCTTTTCTGTATTGTTTGGGAAAAAGTGCTTTGCAGCATCCAACCGAAATCCTCCAACGCCAAGGTCCAGCCAAAAACTCATAACTTTTTCCAATTCTTTTCTTAGATTCCCATCCGATAAGTTCAAGTCAGGCATCTCACTCCAAAAATCCCCTTCATAATACCAGTTCTGTACACTAACCGGGTAATACTTGCCACTTAAGGGAAGTTCCTCCGTAAAATTGTAATAGTTGCAATAAGGATTATGTTCTCTGCAAAGAGTTCTTTCTGTGCAAATATCTTTTCCACAAGGAGTAATCTCAAGACTTTTTATTGCAGATTGAAACCATGTATTCTGACTGGAGGTGTGATTGATTACAAGGTCAATAATAACTTTAATCCCCCTCTTATCACATTCCGCCATTAGATTCTTAAAATCCTCCAATGTTCCATATTCCTTATCCACAGAATAATAGTCTACCACATCATATTTATGATATGTAGTTGACTGCATAACAGGCATTAGCCAAATTCCAGTAAAGCCAAGATCTGTATCGGTATTTGGATCCCCATCATTAATATAATCCAGCTTTGAAATCAACCCGTTAATATCACCAATTCCATCACCGTCGCTATCACAATAGGAATATAAAAACACTTCATAATAGGTCTGATACTTATCCTCTGGTATATTCAATTCCTGTCGGTAGGCATAGGTATCGTTGCTTGCTTCTATCATGGCTTCTTGATGGGTTTTTTCTACTATATCTTTATGATTCGCCCCATACTTACTGCATGCGCTTAAGCACATCATAACGATAAATAACTTGATACTAGTTTTTATTCTTCCAGTTTTTATTCTCCCTCTCTTCATGAATACTCCCTCCTATAATGACAAGCACTGAAGCATTCTCCTTCGATTTTCTTAAATGAGACTGTTCAGTGCTTGTTAATTCAATGTATTCTTTCACTATCGTTAACCTTTTACAGAACCGGACAAACCTTCCACATAGTATTTTTGCATAACTAAGAATAATAATGCAATTGGTATTGATACAATTACAGCACCTGCAGCAAATCTCGTATACCAGGTGGTAATAAATTCCCTCTGCAACATTGTCCATAGACCGAGTGCCACCGTATAGTTCTTATAATTATCACCCATAATAACTCTTGCAAAGATAAAATCCATCCAAGGAGCAGAGAAGGAAGTAAGAATCGTAAAAATGATGATAGGTCTTGATAAGGGCATGGTTATCTTCGTAAATACATTCCATTTGGATGCTCCATCGATAATCGCTGCTTCATCTAAAGCCTTTGGAATCGTATCAAAAAATCCTTTAGCAACATAATAGGTTAATGCCGCTCCTCCGGAATATACCATAACTAAGGACGCAAGTGACTGGGTTAATCCAATCCCCTTCAAGACATAATATACCGCTATCATGGACATAAAGCCGGGGAACATACCAAGTACCAATAATATATTCATATATAGTTTTCTTCCACGAAAACGAATTCTTGATATTACAAAAGCTGTGGATAATACATAAAAGGTCGAAATTATACAGGAACAAATGGCTACGATAAACGTGTTCATAAACCAACGGAAAAAGAAAAATTGATCCGTATCTGTAAATAGTTCGAAATAATTGTCCAGCGTAAAACTCTTTGGCCAAAAATAAGGTGTATAAGAACCGGTTTCTGCTCGGAAAGATGTCAAGATAACCCATGCAATCGGTGCAATCCAAATTACGGAAAGTGTAACCAAGATAATGTAGGATGGTGTGGTTTTAGTAGCCTTTAGACAAGCAACCAAGTTGGCCATGTTTAGGAACAGAGCTATCCAAAATCCAGGCTCCAGGTATTTAACCATAAACAACTGATTGGTTAACACCAATCCATTCATCTTCTTCGCTATACTAAATAGAATGATAACATAACATAATGTACTGATTGTAATTAATATAGCAGATAGGTGATAGGATCCTTTTTGATGTAAAACAGCCGTACAGATTGCTGTAACAATCTGTAATAGGATTGGTAATACTAAAAAAAGAAACAAAAAACGATAAATTGCTGCTCCATTACTTTGCTGACCAAATCCCTCCTGAAACAATTTCTGAAGAAACGCAAATCCGGAAAAGTTCATCTCTGCCGCTTTCCAAGAAAGAAATGGCATGAAATAACTTAGAATGCCAAGAATGGATATTAACGGAACTAACACGCGATAACATGTACGTTCCTTCATAAAATCTGCTCCTACGGTTGTAGCGCTTTTTTTATAATTTTTTCTCATTATTGGAATCCCTCCTCATTCTTGTAGGATGCTGTTCTTCTATAAGTAATCAAGGAAAAGGTTGCACAGATGATGAAAATTAGTATTCCGATGGTGGATGCATAGGAATAATCTTTATTCTCTGAGGTCAGTTTGTATAACCAGGTAACCAGTAGATCAGTCTTACCTGCACCCTTATAATACTCTACTGTCAATGGTGCACCGGCACTTAAAAAGTAAATAACATTAAAATTATTGATATTATTAATAAACTGAGTGATTAGATATGGTGTTGTCACAAACAGCATATACGGCAATGTTATCTTAAAGAAGATAACAGTCGAACTGGCACCATCAATCTTAGCGCTTTCATATAGTTCACCAGGTATGTTCATTAGAATACCGGTTGTTATTAACATGGTATGTGGTATACCAACCCACAAGTTAACGATAATTACTGTAACACGCGCCCAGGTTGCATTCGTCCAAAACGGTAAGGAGGTTTCGATAAATCCAAGTTCTTTTAATAGAACATTCATCGCACCACTTTCTGCAAATATTAAACGAATGGAAAGTAAGGATACAAATAGCGGTACTGCTACAGATAATACATATATCATTCTCCAAAGTTTCTTTAGCTTTACTTCTTTTTTATTTATCAACATTGCTAAAAGCATACCAAAAATGTAATTTAAAAATGTAGCAAATACTGCCCAAATTAATGTCCATCCTAAAACAGGCCAGAAAGTCTTGCCAATCTGCTCTCCAGAAAGCAGAATGGTCTTAAAATTACTTAATCCAAACCAGGTAAATAGATTACCTGGCGGTTGGTGTTTTGAATCAAAGTTTGTAAATGCAATTAATATCATGAAGGTTAAAGGTAATACAGTAAATAATATCAGCCCCATGGATGGGAGGAACAGTAACGTTTTATGTATGTTAGAATTAAATAACTCCTTTACATCAACAAAAAAAGATGGCAAAGGTTTTCCTGCTTCTTTTAGTTCCTGAGCCTTACTAGCTGATTTTATATTCGATATCCATACACTGATAAATATAGTTATAATAAATAAGCTAGCTACCCCATAAAGTAAAAATAGCATGGAATTATCACCCTTTATTACATCATAAATACCGGTTTCTTCATTGAAAACCTTACCCTGTTGTACCGTACCTAGACTTTTTATTCCAGATACATAAGCAAATCCAGCAGTAACCATATAGAATAAAAAACCTAATTGCATGGATAAATAAAGAAGTCCTTTTATCACTTGCCCTCTGTATAGATTTGATGCTCCCATAACAAAAAAGGATACTTTTGTCCAAAGGTCACCTTTCTGAAAAATTTCTCCTGCCTGCTTAAAAGGATTCCTTGTTGATTTCTTTCCTTCTACCTGTTTTTTTCCCCGTTTTTTTCCCAATACACCAACCTCCAAACTCATTGTCTTTCACCCCAAGCAGAGTATATACTATTATTTCTCTGACTGGGGTGAAAGACAATTATACTGATTGAGGTGGGCAAACGTGCCCACCCCGGTACTGTTACCCTAAATACTATTCAGTTAATGTTGCTAAAATTCCTTCCACCATAAGATCTAATTTCTCTTGCATATTAGCAGAGGTTACTTCACCGTTAATAATTCCGTTACCAAATGCCTCTGCTACCTTCCAGTAGTTATTCATTTGTGTAATGGTTGGCTGTACGGTAGAGAAATTAGTCTGTAATATCAGTGCTGAAGTTGCAGGATCTGCTGCTACAACAGGATCGGATGCTAAAGATGTAATTGTAGGAGTTACTTGCCTTTTTTCGAAACGAATCTTCTGGCATTCTTCACCACCCAAGTATTCAGCTAATGCCATTGCTGGAAGTGGATATTGTGTTGCTGTATTAACACCAATGGATTTGAAATCAGCAAAGTTACTTAACTGATATTCTGTTCCATCAATTGTAAAAGTTGGAAGTTTACAAGCTCCATAGTTATCGCCAAGAGCTTCTTTAATTTCAGCTGCATCCCATGTACCGGAACAGCCTGCTGCTAAAGTTCCTTCTTTGATTTCTGATCTGAATTTACCGTCCAGCTCTTCTGAGTATTTCGGACTGTTTGCTAGGTTTAATAAATAGTTCCCAACTTTAACACCCATTTCATTGTTAAAGGTACAACTTGTTGCATCCGTACCGTCTTCGCCGAATAAGGTACAGCCTGCGCCTAAAAAGAATGCTTCTAAATACCAGCTATTGCTTAAATCACAAGAGAAGTTCTTAATACCAGCACCTAAGTCTTTCGCCATCATAGTATCAAGAGATTTTACTTCTTCTTCGGTAAACAAACTCTTATTGTAATACATAAACCATGAGTTTGGAGTAAATGGGACTGCATATAATACTCCGTCAACCACCCCAGCTGCCACTGCTGCCTCTCCATGAATTGCACGAATGGCTTCTTCATTCTTAGTTAACGGATAAATAGCATCTGCTGCTACTAATTCTGCTGTACCACCAGAAGCATACATAAATACGTCAGCACCTGCTTCGGTATCTTTTAATAGTTCTTCCTTTGCATCACCTTCTGCTACTACACCATAAGTAAATGTGATATTCCATTCCGGATGCTGTTCATCAAAGGTCTCACACATTTGTTTTAATATTTCCTGCTCTTCCTGTGGTCCCCATACCTTGAGGGCTACATCTTCAGGTTCAGTTACTTCTGCTTCTTCACCAGTTTTTGTTTCTTCTGTATCATTGGTTTCCTCTGCCACTGTCGTGGGAGTTGATGCTGCTTCTTCTTTCTTACCGCAAGCAGATAAACTTGCCATCGCCAACATTATTACTAATAATGTCGCAATAATTCCCCTTCTTTTCTTCATAAACTTACCTCTCTCCTTATTATTTAAAGTATATTACTTGATTGGAGTATCAAAAGCTTCAAATAACGAAATTAGGCCTTTGAAACCCTAATCATTACTTTACACGTTCCAAATTTCTTTTGCATAATCCCTAATCGTTCTATCACTTGAGAACTTTCCGGCATTGGCAGTATTGATGAAGCATTTTCTTCTAAATTCAAAGGTATCCGAGTAATCTGCATTCACTTTTAGCTTAGCCTCTACATACGGAAGAAAATCTAACAAAAGAAAATAGTGATCTGCTTTATGCCAACTAGCCCCCTCTAACAGCGAAGAATATAATTCTTTAAACATACCAGTTCCTGCATCATCAAAGGTTCCATCCATTAAGGTATCTACAACTTTCTTGATTCGTGGATTACTCTTATAAAGTTTCTTCGGATCGTAGGTCTCCTTAAGTTCATTAATATCTTCAACTCTTGCACCAAAGATATAATTATTATCCTCTCCAGCCTCTCCTACGATTTCGACATTTGCACCATCATAGGTCCCTAATGTAACGGCACCATTTAGCATAAACTTCATATTGCCAGTACCGGAAGCCTCTGTACCTGCTGTAGAAATCTGCTCTGAAACATCTGCTGCAGGGGTTAGTTTTTCAGCATAAGATACATTATAATTTGAAACAAATATTACCTGTATCTTATCATTAACCTCTTCGTCCTGTGCAATCATTTTTGCTATTTCATTGATGTATTTGATAATTCCTTTTGCTCTAAAATAACCAGGAGCTGCTTTGGCTCCAAATATAAATGCCGTTGGGTTAAATTCTTTAATTCTGCCATCCTTTAAACCAAAGTAAATATCCAGAATTGAAAATGCATTCAGTAACTGTCGTTTATACTCATGAAGCCTCTTTACCTGAATATCGAATATAAAATCAGGATTTACAGTGATTCCTTCTTGCTTCAGAATGTAATCCGCAAGTTGTCTTTTCTTGATATGCTTGATATCATTAAACTGCTTAATCACCGTTTTATCTTCACTATATGTCTCGAGATTTTTTAAATGGTCTAAATCAGTCACCCAGGAATTCCCGATTTTATCTGTTATAAATCCTGACAACTCCATATTTGCAAGGGCTAGCCATCTCCGTTGTGTGATACCATTTGTCTTATTGTTAAAGCGCTCAGGATATAATTCATACCACTCATGTAAGGCATCATCCTTTAGGATCTCTGTATGGAGTTTGGCAACACCATTCGTTGAATGGCTGGCATATATCGCCAGTCTTGCCATGTGAATTAATCCATCATCGATGATGAAATAAGGCTTTTCTTCTTTCTCCGTTTTTTTGCCCAACGATTTAAGTTCCTTTATCAACGCCTTATGAATCATTCCAATGTATTTATATACATGAGGAACTACGGATTTTAATAAGGATACGTTCCATTTCTCGAGTGCCTCCGACATTACGGTATGATTCGTGTAAGCAAAGGTATTTTTTGCAATATGCAACGCTTTTGAAAAGGTTAATCCCTCCTGCTCCATAAGAAGCCGAATCAGTTCTGGTATAGCAATTACAGGATGGGTATCATTTAATTGTATCGCATATTCCTTTGAAAAATGATTAAAATCAGAACCATATTTGTTTTTATACCTACGAATCATATCCTGTAGCGAAGCTGCCGAAAAGAAGTACTGTTGCTTTAATCTTAATTTTTTACCGGCATCCTTGGTATCATTTGGATACAGCAAACTGCAAATTGCCTCTGCTTCATCTCGGTTTTTAACTGCTTTTTCATACTGTTGTTCATTAAACAGTTTAAAATCAAAGGTATCTATGGGTTCACTCTGCCATAATCTTAGTGTATTAATAGTTTTTCCGCCATATCCGATGACAGGAGTATCATACGGTACCGCATATACGGATTGATTCTTAAAATCGATTCTAACTTTATCTTCTTCTTTTCTGACAGACCAAGGATCACCAACCTTTTGCCAATCATCGGCCTCTTCCTGCTGAAATCCCTCTTGGAATGCTTGTTTAAACAACCCGTATCTATATCTTATTCCATAACCGTTTAAAGATATTCCAATCGTTGCTCCTGAATCCAAAAAGCATGCAGCCAATCTTCCCAGACCACCATTGCCAAGTGCTGCATCTTCAATGTCCTCAAAAACTCTTATGTCTAAGTTATTTTCACTCATTAGGTCAGAAAATTGATTAAACAGACCCATGTTCAACAGGTTGCTATAAATCAACCTTCCCACCAAAAATTCCGCAGATAAATAGCAAACCTTTTTACCATCCGAATCTAAACCCCAGTTCTTGCCTATTGTCTTAAGGGCTGCTTTTGATACTGCATTATATAACTCCACTGTGGATGCTTCTTTTATATTTTTTACATAATCGAAGTCTAATATCAACCCTACATTTGTTTTAAATCCATTCTCCATTTTTTCCTCCTGTTTGCTTCCATTAACTGCTTCTACCATACAGATGACTTAATATCTTTATGCCTTCTATATCAATTCTTGCATATTGTTTCTTAAGGATACGCCACCTCCAGTTGTTTCCTACTGTAGATGGAATATTCATTCTTGCCTTATTATCCAGTTTAAGCAGATCCTGCATCTGTATTATTACGACGTCTGCATTACAAGAATACAAGGTTCTTATGATCGCATCGGGCAATTTTTTTGCTCTTCTGGCATTAAAATACCTAGATAAATATTTTTATTGTTCCTTCGATTTGCCTTTTAAACAACCTACGAGGGTTTCATTATCATGTGTACCTGTATATGCAATGATATTGGATGTACCGTAATTATGTGGGAGATATGCATTCTCTGTAGGTCCATCCAATCCAAATTCAAGAACCTTCATACCAGGATATCCTGTCTTATGAATTAATTCTTCTACACTCGGAGTAATCACACCTAAATCTTCTGCTATAATCTTTGCATTACCAATGGACTCACGAATGACATCGGTTAGTTTCTGCCCCGGTCCCGTAATCCAGGTCCCTTCTATGGCAGTTGGGCAAGTTATCGGAATGGAATAATAATTTACAACACCAATAAAATGATCCATCCGTATTACATCATATAAAGATGCGGAGGTCTTCATCCTCTCACGCCACCAGACAAAATCACTTTTCTCCATTTCATCCCAACGATACAAAGGATTACCCCACCGCTGACCATCACTGGAGAAAGCATCCGGTGGAACTCCGGCAACATGGATTGGTTTTCTTCTTTCATCCAGTTCAAACAAGTCCCCATGCGACCACACATCAGCACTATCCAGTGCAGAGTACAACGGGATGTCGCCAATTATCATAACACCCTTATCATTAACATACTTTTTCAATTTGTCCCACTGAATACGGAATTTATATTGACAAAACTTCCAAAAATCGATTTTATCTTTTAATAAATCACGGTATTTCCTCATGGCTTGCTCTTTACGAAAGCAAATGTCCTCTTGCCAGCTTAACCACTCCTTGTCATCGAAATGGGTCTTCAATGCCATATAGAAACAATATTCTTCCAACCAGTATTCATTGTCTCTACAAAATAGTTTAAAGGGCTCCTCTTCTATATGTTTACTCCGTTTATACGCCTGCTTTAATACCCGAAAACGACTTTGATATAACAATGCATAGTCAATTCTAAATTCAGATTGTTGCCATGTATATGTATTTACTTCCTCTTTCTTTAATAACTCTTCCTCAATTAAATAATCCAGGTCTATAAAATAAGGATTACCAGCAAAAGCGGAAAATGATTGGTAAGGGCTGTCACCATAGCTAGTAGGCCCAACAGGGAGAACTTGCCAGTACTTACACCCTATCTTTTCTAGAAAATCTGCAAATCGATAACTTTCGTCTCCCAACGTTCCAATTCCATAAGGAGAAGGTAACGCACTGATCGGCATTAATACTCCCGACCCTCTATCCAAATGTTGTTTTGTCTTCGTCGCCATTATTATTTTCCTTTTTCATTTACATTACATCGTCTCATATTTTCGATAAGTTTCGAAACTATGGCTATAGAATAGCATCTGAATATGATTTTGTCAATATACTTATTTGTTTCAATGACTCAATATGGAAATCGAATTCAATTGTTGTAAATCCTTAACTTAAGGTATATACTTGTGATTAGCATTAAGTTCTAAACGGAAGGAGGATTACATGGCAACGATTAAAGATATTGCAAATAGACTTGGTGTAGCCGTCAGTACAGTATCAAAAGGGCTCAATGGAGCCAGTGACATTAGTGATGATATGCGACAATTGGTACTGGATACTGCCGTTGAAATGGGTTATGCATCGAAAAGGATGAAAATCAAAGGTACACGCAAAGTGTGCATATTAATAGAAAATATGGATTATGAAAACATTGACCAATTTGGTTATGAAATTATTGTAGGATTTAAGTTGTCAGCCGCCAGAAGGCATTGGGATGTAACTGTCGTACCCTCCAACTTAAACATGCAGACTGCAGAAAAATTTGACACATATATGTTAAAGAATGGTTACAGCGGCGCATTCCTATTAGGTTTTACTTTACACGATGATTGGGTAAAACAAATTACGAAAACTACTGTTCCAACTGTATTACTGGATAATTATATCGAACGAAATAATCATGTGGGATATGTAGGTACAGACAGTTACGAAGGTATTGATTTAGCTGTCGATCATTTAAAAAATCTTGGACATGAAAGAATTGCTTTTTTAAATGGTTCTAAGAACTCCATGGTATCTGATCAACGCTATATGGCCTTTATCCAGAGTATGAATAGTCACGGCTTAGAGGTGGATGAAAAACTCATAGAATATGGATACTATGTACCGGATTGTGCCAAATATCATGTCCCTACATTTCTAAAAAACAATGCTACCGCCATCCTATGTGCCAGCGATTTAATTGCTTCCGGTGTAATAACTGAAGTAATGAAGCACGGACTGCGGGTTCCGGAAGATATCAGTGTTATCGGATTTGACGATTTGCCGATCGCTACTGCATTATCCCCCTCATTGACTACAATCCGCCAGGATCGTATCGATTTGGGAAAAAGTGCTTTTCTACTATTAGATGGATTAATTCATAATGTAACCATCAGCAAATTGTTGCTACGCCCAAAGTTTATATCAAGGGAGTCAACCGCACCTTGCAAAAACATTACTTTCAATAAAAAGATGTAGAGTAGGTCAGAGGGCATAAGCCCTCTTTCCCCTCATCAAACCGTGCATGAGGTTTTCCCTCACACGGCTTTCCGACATTCTTCTTTCTACAGCTTTGTGTTATGCAACAGACATTCTTTT
>JAEZVF010000055.1 GCA_023443225.1 Bacillota bacterium | reverse complement strand
TTTCTTGGTGTGGTGTTAGATTGTTTCTTGACAATTCAATTTTAACACAAACCAGTGAGGGGTTGTTCATTTTTTTAAAGAAAAAATCCTGCATTTTTGCGGGTTGTGGCGTTTCGCAAACGCCTATGGATTATAATAACTAGGGGGTTATGAAGTTAATTGTATTAGTATGATATGCAGAAAAATAAGGATTTGGTGAGGTGTCAACATGAAAGTTTTCTATAAGAAGAGTGAAATATGGTTTGCTATAGTTTGGATAATCATATATGTAGTAGGAAGCAGTATAGCTGATAATATATCTTCCATCATCGGAGTGGAAAAATCAGTTACACTTTTTTGGAATATTGTGCTTACTGTGATTCTGTACTCCTTTGTAAAGAAAAATGAATTGCAGAATTATTATGGATTGTGTGGAATCAAATATTCAGCAAAAAAATATCTGTATTATATTCCTCTGATAATACTTGCATCGGTGAATCTTTGGTCTGGTGTAAAGGTAAATTATTCTTTAATTGAAACTGTATGCTATATTGGAAGTATGCTTTTGGTTGGATTTCTTGAAGAAGTAATCTTCAGAGGATTTCTTTTTAAGGCTATGAGCAAAAATAATGTACGCACTGCAATTATTGTATCCAGTATTACGTTTGGAATAGGACATATAGTGAATTTGTTCAACGGGAGCGGAACAGACATTCTTTCGAATTTCGGTCAGGTATGTTATGCAATAGCAATTGGGTACCTATTTGTCACACTGTTCCATCGCGGGAAATCACTTTGGCCATGTATCATAACACATAGTATTCTTAACGCACTCAGTGTTTTTGCAAACGAAACCGGTTCTAAGCAATACCAGATTTTTGTAGCCATGATATTATGCGCAATTTCCATTGGATATTCACTGATATTGATGAAGACAATACCAGCCAGTGAAGAATGACAAATTCCATTTTGTCGATATGTACCAAGAACAGACGAGGAGATTTAGACATCAATACTGTTTCCTAGTCCCATATTGAGAGTATAATTCTGATGACATTATATAAAAGGCCTAATTGTAGAATGAAAATGGGAAAAGCAAGGTTGGAGATATGAAGTAATATGCTTGCTGAGTTAATATAGTGAGCGTTTGTATGATGTATGTAAGTAAATTTATGTTCATTAATCATGTTCTGTCATCCTAAGGAGCTTGCGACGAAGAATCTTTATTGTATCTTTTGTCAGGTAGTAGGATTGATAACGTTAACTAGAACAGCTTGTTTAAAGGAGGGGGATTAAATTGATTCACATTAAAGTTAGAAGACCAACTGTAGATGATAGAGGGGAACTATTTGAGTTCTTCAAAACTGTAGTTGAAGATACCTTTATTAAGGAAGGTATAGAAGGTTTGGTAGGTGATTTAAAGGAAGAAATTGAATTTAAGAAGCAGTATTTAGAAAATGATCTAGATAGCAATGGAAAACTTAGATATTTCCTAGCAGCAGAAGATAGAGGCTGTATAGTTGGTACAATAGAGTATGGGCCTGCAAGTGACTTAATATGTACTTGTACAAATGGAGAATATGAAAATCTTTATGAACTAGGTACAGTTTTTGTAAGACCAGATTACCAAGGACAGGGAATAGGTAATTTATTATTGAACTCTATGACTCAAGTATTAAGAGATAAAGGAATTAATCAGTTTTGTCTAGATAGTGGATATTCCAATGCACAGAAAATATGGAGAAAAAAATTTGGGGAACCTGACTATTTTATTAAAGATTATTGGGGAGAGGATCGACATCATCTAATCTGGAAAATTAATCTTTAAATACATCATGTATAGATGATGATACTCTCATATGATGAATACATTGAAGAAGCCAGAGGAACTTCCAGATGTTGCACATTACATTACAGTAACTTTTGATGAATTGGGGTTCAGCAAAACTATTTGTGGAGAGGAGATTCAAAAGTGAGAAATATATTTGCAAGTTTAATTATTCTTCCTATATATTGCTATACCAGCAATAATACGATATTTTATAATTAAAATGGCTATTAAAAATGCAATAAAGGAATTAAAGAAAGAGAATATTTTATAAAATAAGTTGAACATCATTTATGAGCTTCGTCATGTTTGTGGAATTATATGTAATAAAAAATATTTTTAATACTGAGAGGTAATAAAAAATGAAAATAGAGTTTCGTCCAATTGATAGAACAAACTATATTGTGGCGGCAGAGTAGCTATGCTCATAAGTATATTTGCTTTATAAGAAAACCGCACAAAATATCATGCACCCCTCTTTCTGATTTGGTAGTATTAAGTTGAACTATAATTTAGAAATGAGGTAAAATATAATGGAAGAAGCAAGAATTAATCTTTTTGAACTCACGGGAAGCAGTTACGAAATCGGCTATCAGCTCGGCAAAAAAATGCTGGGAAATCCACAGCTTATACAAATGCAAAAAAGCGATGCTGAATTATTTTCCGATGCACAAGTTGTGCAAATGAATGAAATGTTTGACCGCTACTGTCCCGGACTTAGCGATGAACTTCGGGGATTTGCTGAGGCTGTAGGTGCAAGGGAGAAACAACTGTGTTATTATGCAGGAACATGTCTTACTCCGGGCTGCTCAATCGTTGCAGCACTCCCCAGCTTGACAAAGGACGGTCATGTGCTGGTTGCCCGGAATTATGAGTTTTCACATAAGATGGATGATTTTTCGTTTGGCAAAACAAAAGTTACTGGCAGATATGCTCACCTGGGCAGCGGTTCCATGTTGTTTGGACGCAGCGAGGGTATCAATGAATGTGGACTCATGGTTGGGCAGACTTCTTGTGGCTTACCTGTTGGAAATTTTGCACCTATGCGCAAACCTGCGGTCATCGGTTTGCAGTTTTGGGCGGTCATCCGTTCTCTGCTTGAAAACTGCAAGGATGTTGACGAAGCACTGAAATCTGTTTTGGATATGCCCATTGCCTATAACATCAACTTAGTGCTTGCTGACAAGACAGGTAAAGCGGTTCTGTTTGAAACCTTTGACGGCGCAAAAGAGTGGAAACAAATTGATGCCACTACTGCCGAGCAGTATTTACATTCCACAAACCATGCACACTTGCCCAAAACAAAGCAACTTTGCACGATGGTTATGGAGCATTCGGCTTGCCGCTACGACTATATAAACAAGTATATGGTGGGGGCAGAGAAACTAACGGCAGGCAACTTGAAAACACTGCTATTGTCGGAGTATCCAAGTGGATTATGCTGCCACTGGTATGATGAATTTTTCGGTACTGTTAGAAGCATGGTTTTTGATGTAACCGCCGGAACAGTGGAGTTGTGCTGGGGGGGACTTGCGGAAAACGGCTGGACAACTTATTCATTAAATGAAGATTTTCGGGTGAATAGCCAGACCGTTCATATTAAGTCCGAACATCCGACCTTTGATTTTTGTAAATTGGTATAAGGAGAGAAGATATGGAGTATTTGGAAGCTTTTGAGCGAGCAATTATTTACATGGAAAACCATCTTGATGAAGCTGTTTCTGTTCACGAAGTGGCAAAAGCATCGGGATACTCCTATTATCATTTTACCCGAATTTTCCAATCGGTGCTTGGGGAAAGCATCGGAAACTACCTCCAAAAGCGAAGATTATCAAGTGCCGCACAGAAGCTACTTTATAGTGACCGAAAGATTATCGATATTGCTATGGAAAGTGGGTTTGATTCTTCGGAAGCATTTAGTCGGGCATTCAAGAGTGTCTATCAGATTAGCCCTACAGCATACCGCAACAATCGCCTTGACGTTTTTCTTGGCAATAAAAAGGAGATTGATCGTGATTTTCTCCGCCATATTTCTGCCAATATTACCGTGCAACCACAAATTAGGAAGATAGACGACATCTATGTTGCCGGTATTCATGGAACGGCGGCACTGGATAATATTTTTGCTCTATGGCAGCAGTTTGGTGAAAAGCAAGGCAGTATTCCAAATAAGCATCCCTCCAGTAGAACTTTTGGTATCTGTGAATACCAAAAGGATGCGGATATTGCAAACTACGATATGAAACTTTCCGAAGTGATTGGAGTGGAGGTTGTGACCTATGACAATCTGCCACCCGGCACAATTACCAAAACAATCGCTGCTGGCAAATTTGCCGTGTTTACCCACAAGGGTTCACTTGCTGATATTCTAAAAACATATCAATATATTTGGGGAACATGGGCGCTGTTGACAAGCGAGGTTATTGACGAAAGAGATGATTTTGAGCTTTACGATGAGCGATTTACAGGGCGTGAAAATGAGGACTCGGAAATTGATATTTATATCCCCATAAAATAGCATCGGAAATCTGTCATCATAACAACGGTAATAAAAAAACCGTTGTTATGGGGGCAGGGTATCCATGCTCCCAAATAAGATACAGTAGCCTAACGGCGGTTTTGATTTTTATAAATCAAAAAAGAACTAGAATCACAAAAAGACTTCTTAAGACTTCTTCACATTCCATTGCCAAAGCTAGGGCAAGATAATGGTGGAATGAAGATGGAATAAAGAGTGTCATAGAAACAATGTGAAGTAGGAAAATATATAGGATGTAGATAAATATGAATTTATAGAGGTGATATAATATGGCCGAAAAACAACTTTCTTTAGAAGAGAAAAGATTAGATATTGATATATGGATTATTGCATTGATAACATTTGGTGTATTTCTATGTTATGCGGTAATGGGGAATCAACTTGTGGCATATGTGAAAGAACCTGAAAATTCAGTGCTTTCCCGTTTGTTACTTAGCGCAAGTGCTCAGTTTGGTTTAGCTGGATTGGGAATTACTGTTGTTTGCCTTTTACGAAAAGAAAAGTTTTCACTATTTGGATTAGTAAAACGAAATACGTTTAAATCTATCATAGGGTCAGTTGCCTGTTTTATTCCGTATTTGTGTTATAGTTTTGTTTCAGGACAATATGAGGGGTATCAGCCATTTGGTATTTGGATTGCTGATGATGTACTTAAAAGCGGATTTCCAACTAACATTTTAGGAATGTCTTTAATTGCTGTAGTTTGGGGGTTTTTTGAAGGATTTAATTATTGTGTTATAAGTGATAAACTAAACAGCAGATATCATTCAAAAAATCAATGGCTAGACATAGGTGCTATTACTTGTGCTGTAGTATGCATTTTGTTTCATCCATTCAATACCTCGTTTTGGGGCATTATTGAAATTGTCACTACTTTCATATCAATCTATGGAATGCTGATAGTGAAAAAGAAAACAGAAAATGCTTGGGGTTGTGTGTTTGTCTTTTGTTTCATTTGGAACGCACTCTAAATTACGATTTATAAATGAAATTATGAGTATAATCTTGAATTTGTAGTTAAGAAAAAACTGAATAAATTATATATTAACTTATGAAAGTATAGGAAAGTAAGTCGTATAGCACTGAATAATATCAAAGGTAGAAGCATAGAAGAAATGCCAGAAGAGGTTAATGAGAGAAAACTATTAGCGCATTGATTTCCTTCTATGAAACAAGCGGCTGGAGCCCAGTGGTTATAGGTCCTGGATACCAGATATTCAGAGCAAACACGGGTACTACTCCAATTTTTAGTGATAAGGATTCACAAGAAGAAGTACTTCAAAGGAATCAGAAGATGAGCCGTAAGTGGGCCAACATTTTTGGAACACTGCTTTTTATATGGTTTATGTATTGGATTAATGGATTATTGGATTAGTGGTAATAAAAAATAGATATAATGAAATAACAAACTGTCGGTATTGAAAAGTTGGAGGTATACTATGAAATATAATATTAACTCGTTATATTTATGCGTTTTAGACATGGAGAGAGCTATATCATTTTATGAAGGATTCTTTGAAAAAAAGGTTGATGGGAAAGACAGTATATAAGGTACTTTGTGTTTTGCCTGATGGATCCAATGGTGCACCAGGTGGAGCTTGTCGTGAATCGGGAATTGATGGTACAACTTATGCCGAGTAAATATAAAGACATAGAAATTATATGCTTGATTATTTATCAGAACGTATTATTAGGTTGGGAGAGATAACACCAGAATGGTGGATAAAATAAATCAGAAGTTTCAGAAAGGAAGTATAATGATAAATTTAACAGAATTTCATAGTTATGTAGCTGATAATCAGTCGAACATCTGTCAAATTACAGCTATTCATAATGGCAAGACAATTATTCATGATACATGGAATGACTATAAATCTGATGATACAGTACACACAATGTCTGTCACGAAAAGCATTGTTTCGTTGTTGGTTGGCATTGCTGTCGAACAAGGATTGATTGGCAGCATTGATGATTATGTGCTGGATTATTTTCCTGATTACAAAATCAAACGAGGAGAAAAGACTATTCAAAAAGTCACATTGAAAAATCTTTTAACGATGACTGCACCATATAAGTATAGATCAGAGCCATGGTCAAAAATATGTGTGCAGGATGACTGGAGCATTGCAGCTTTAGATTTTTTGGGTGGAAGGCGTGGCATGACAGGAGAATTTCAATACTCTACTTTGGGGATTCATATTCTCACGGGTATTATCGCAACGGTAAGCAAAATGACAACAGTAGATTTTGCAAATCAATATCTATTTGAACTACTGACGATTGCACCAAGAAAAATATATGTTGCTCCTGATGCTGACGCACATAAGGCTTTTACAATAGAAAAGACACCAAAAGGAAACATTTGGTTTTCTGACAACAAGGGAGTTGGGGCTGCCGGATATGGACTTTGCTTGTCGGCTGAAGAAATGTCAAAGATAGGACTGCTCTGTCTGCAAAAAGGCGTATTTAATAACAAACGTATTGTTTCTGAAAAATGGATTGAAGAAAGTACAAAGGTTAGGCTGTGTTGCGACGGAAATTTTCGTGATATGAAGTATGGTTATTTGTGGTGGATTATTGATGAAAATGTGGGAAGCTATGCAGCTATCGGAAACAGCGGAAATGTTATTTATATCAATCCCAAAAAGGACTTGGTAGTAGCAGTTTCTGGTTATTTCAAACCGACAGTATTTGACCGAATTGATTTTATCAAAAAAGAAATAGAGGCAAAAATAGAGGAGTAATAGCAACTTGCGGAAATTTTGAGGAGAAACATAAATGAATCATAGGGGTACTGAAAGAATTGAAACGAAAAGGCTAATACTACGACCATTTATCGCAGAAGATGCACAATATATGTTTCATAATTGGGCTTCAGATGATGAGGTAACAAAATATTTAATGTGGCCTACTCATAAAAAACTTTCCATTAGTGAAAATGTATTAAATGCTTGGGTGAACAACTATAATAATAAATCTTATTATCAATGGGCTATTGTTATAAAAACAAAGCCAGAAGAACCAATTGGATGTATAGGTGTTAATAATGAAATAGACGATATCATAAAAATGGTACATATTGGTTATTGCATCGGTAGAAGATGGTGGAATACAGGAATTGCTTCCGAAGCATTAAAGAGTGTAGTGGAATACTTGTTTGAGAAAGTCGGTGTGAACAGAATAGAATCAAGACATGACCCTCGAAATCCCAATTCTGGAGCTGTTATGAGAAAATGCGGTATGCATTATGAAGGAACATTAAAGCAATCAGATTGGAACAATCAAGGTGTTTGTGATGCTTGCTATTATGCGTTACTGGCGGAGGATAGATAAATTGGAGTACAAATCTGAATTATACGGAGGTGCGTTTATGTCACATAAAGATCATATTATCATACAGGGATTGTGTCAGAATAATTTAAAAAATGTTTCGCTTGAAATCCCAAAAGAAAAAATAGTTGTATTTACAGGGGTATCTGGTTCTGGAAAGTCCAGCATTGTATTTGATACCATTGCGGCTGAGAGTCAGCGACAGATGAATGAAACTTACACAGCTTACATGAGGGGCAGACTTCCGAAGTTTGAGAAACCACGTGTGGAGAAAATAGAGAATCTTTCTGCCTCTGTTATTATTGACCAGACCAGATTAGGTGGGAATGCTCGCTCTACAGTAGGAACAATCAGTGATATGTATTCAGCTTTGAGGTTGCTTTATAGTCGAATTGGAGAGCCATATGTGGGAACTGCATCAAACTTTTCCTTTAACAATCCTAATGGTATGTGTCCAGAGTGCTTTGGAATTGGCAAGGTCATGACACTGGATATTTTACCAATGATTGCAGAGGATAAAAGCTGGAATGAGGGGATGGTAGATTTACCCGCTTTTCATATTAGTAATTACTATTGGAAACAGTATACTGAAAGTGGTTTGTTTGATTTGGACAAAAAGTGGCGTGATTACACGGAAAAAGAGAGAAATCTTTTATTATACGGCGCAGAAGAACAAAGCGGAAAACGTAAATTGAAACAGGTAGAAGGCGTTCATAATATGATGAGCAGACTGCTCTTAAAACGTGATGCATCTGAAATGGGCGAGGCATCCATGAGACGTCTGACCAATTATATTAACGAAACAGAATGTCCGGTATGTCATGGAAAACGACTGAACGCAGAGGCTCTTTCCTGTAAAGTGGCAGGCTATACAATCGTAGAGATGTGTGAAATGGAATTTACCAAACTTCGCGAGATTTTGCAAACTATTACAGATCCAAGAGGAATCAGCGTTGCCGAAAGTCTGATTACAACACTGACAAGAATGATTGACATTGGACTTCCATATCTGTCCTTAAATAGAGAATCAGCAACACTTTCCGGTGGTGAGGCACAACGTCTTAAGCTGGTTCGTTACATGGGAAGTGCATTGACTGGTATGACCTACATCTTTGATGAGCCAAGTACAGGGATGCATCCCAGGGATGTGCACCGTATGACAAAATTATTAAAAAGCTTAAGAGATAAGGGCAACACGGTTCTCGTCGTGGAGCATGACAAAGATGTAATTTCGATTGCGGATGAAGTCATTGATGTAGGACCTCTCGCAGGTAAAAATGGTGGAGAAATTCTCTTTCAGGGAAGTTATGAAGGACTTTTAGATTCAGGAACACTGACGGGAAAAGCCATGCAAGAGCAGATACCCATAAAAAGAAATCCCAGAGTTCCAAAAGAGTTTCTATCCATTTGTAATGCCAATATACATAACTTGAAAAATGCATCAGTTGAGATTCCATTAAATGTACTGACAGCAGTAACCGGAGTGGCAGGTTCTGGAAAAAGTTCACTGATTCGTGATGTATTTGCTAAACAGTATGCGGACAGAGTCGTGTTAGTAGATCAGTCGTCAGTAACAGCAACAGGTCGCTCAACTCCAGCCACATTCTTAGGCGTATTTGATGAAATTCGAAAGAGAATGGCAAAAGAAAATGGGGTGGGTGCTGCACTATTTTCATTTAACAGCAAAGGAGCCTGTCCTGTATGTAAAGGTCGTGGTGAAATTGTAACAGAGCTGGTTTTTATGGATCCAGTAACGACGGAGTGTGAAGCCTGTGGTGGGAAACGATACAGCGAAGAAGCACTTTCCTATAAGTATCATGGAAAGAACATTGTTGAGATTCTGGAAATGAGTGCAGAAGAAGGAGAAAAATTTTTCAGAGACTGTCCAAAGATTCACAAGGTTCTACATGCAATGGTAGAAGTTGGTTTGCCGTATCTTTCCTTGGGACAACCATTGTCGACTTTGTCTGGTGGAGAACGGCAAAGAGTAAAGCTCGCAAAGTATTTAGACCAAAAAGGTAATATTTATGTACTAGACGAACCGACAACCGGACTTCATGCATCTGATGTGAAGACGGTTATGGAATTGCTGGATAGTTTAGTGGAAAGAGGAAATACCGTCATTGTAATTGAACATAACATGGATGTGGTCAAACTGGCCGATTATGTCATTGATATTGGCCCGGATGGCGGAACACTAGGAGGCGAGGTTGTATTTACTGGCACACCACAGGAAATGATACAGAATTCAGAGACGATAACTGCAAGATATTTGAGAAAATCAATGGAGGAATAAAATGGTGTTATTTATACATGAAAAAGTTGGCAATTATAAGGAATCAGAACAATGTGAGAAAAATTATTGTGATTATGATTTGATAGGAATTAATTATGTTTAAGTGGATAATATGTAAGCGGTCAATAAACCTATGGATTTAAAAGTCATATCGGTCATGAGATAATATACTCTACAAAGTACTTTTAATGTTAACAAAGTAACTTCGTTAACATTAAAAGTGCAGTGAGATGATAATTATTGCAACTATGAAAGTAGCTCGTCATGAAATATTAAAAGCAAAATGGCAAGAGGTAATTAAAAGGCATAATGAAAGTGGAATGCCAATTAAGCCTTGGTGTGAAGAAAATCATATTTCAACAACTCAATTCTACTACTGGCTAAGAGTCATTCGTCAAGAATCTTTGATTCAAGCAGGAACATTAGCTGTAACAGGACAAACTCAATTTGTTGAAGTAAAACAAACTACAGAAACGCATATTACTAATACTAAAGGAACCTGTGCAATTCTACGGTCAAATGGAAAAGAAATTGAAATTCTAAATGGTGCTGATCCAAATACACTAGAAACTATATGGTGGTAGAATATAAATAGTACAAATCAAATTGAGAAAGTTCCGTAAAAATAGTATAATAAAAATAACAGATGGAGGAACTTTATCATGGCAAAGCAACACGATAAACAATTTAAGGAAAATGCTGTAAAGTATTACGAAGACCACAAGGAACTTGGAGTTAAAGGGTGTTCAGATAACCTTGGTATAGGAAACAGCACATTAAGTAAATGGATCAAAGAAGCAAAAGTTGGTAATGGAATACAAGTCCGTGGCTCAGGTAATTACTCAAACGATGAACAAAAGGAGATAGCACGATTAAAACGTGAACTCCGAGATACACAGGACGCACTTGATGTATTTAAAAAAGCTATAAGCATTCTGGGGAGATGACAGAAGTAATTTATATTGAAGTCGAAAGCAAATGCGAAGACCTCAAAGAAAAACGCCGAGTTTCTGTCAGCGGGGTGCTTAATATATTAGGCGTTTCACGTTCGGGTTATAATGCATGGTTAAATCGCTTGCCATCAAATCAGGAAAAAAGGAAGCAAGCGGTTAAGGAAAAAATTAAGGAAATATTTAACAAGTCGCATCAAAATTATGGTGCTCCTAAAATTACCAAGGAACTAATAAAAGAAGGTGAAAAAATATCCGAACGTACTGTTGGTAAATACATGAAAGAGAGGTAATAAAAAATGAAAATAGAGTTTCGTCCAATTGATAGAACAAACTATAATGAGTGCATAGAGTTAAGTGTTAATGAAAATCAAAAAAGATTTGTAGCACCAAACCAATTCTCGTTAGTACAAGCAGCATATGAATCTAATCTATATCCTCTTGCAATTTATAATGAATCGCAAATGATAGGGTTCGTTTTGTATGATTTTGATGAAGAACTAAATGGTTGGTCAATGAGCAGATTTATGATAGGGTCGTCTTTCCAGAACTGCGGCTTTGGAAAACAAGCATTAAAACAGTTTTTGCTTTTTTTCAAAGAAAATTATCCTGATGTGTTAAAACTTTATACCAGTGCAGAAGTTGATAACATGACGGCCATTGAGCTCTATAAAAGAGCAGGTTTTAAAGAAGGAAATATATTTGAATATGAGGCCGGTGGAGTTCAGTACAAAGAGATACGAATGATGATTTCACTTAAAAATCAAGAATAGACAAAATGAGAATTATGAAAACGAAAAAATCATTTCACCTAACGGCACAGTAATTTACAAACTCGATGAAAGCAAATTATATTAGGAAATATTTTAACGAAAAAGTAACATAGGTACTGGTTTAGTTGTTTTAATTGGGATTTCAGTAGTGGGTGGATTTATTAAATGGCCATTGTTCATCTTCGTTGGAATACTCATGTTTTCCTATATTATACTAGATAGACACAGATTAAGATGCCCAAATTGTGGTGGTTTTGAAAAACTTGATAGATTGAGCTATTCAAAAAATCATGTATATTATTGTAGGCATTGTGGTAAACGAATCAATATTTCACAGTAATTTGAAGTGCAGATTATCTGCGGAGAAGATAAATTACATTTTAATAGATGATATAATCTGAATCTATAACGCACTTGTATATAAGTAAGGATTAGCAGACTATACATCTATGTAAATAGGATACTAAAATAAAATTAGGGGGAAGTGCAAATGAATTGTCTGCATTGTGGTAGCACAAATATTGAAGAGGGAGTTTCAATTGGAAAAACTGCTGAAACAGGAAATATCGGACCAAGATTCAAAAGTGGATTGCTTATAGGTGTAGCACAAATGTATTGTGATATATGCCTAGACTGTGGGGAGATAACACGCTTTTTTATAAAAGAAAGTACTGATAAGAAATGGATTAAAAAACCTGGTTCGTTAGGGACAAAGTAAATCATGGGTTACTCATTTAAAGAACTGGCAAGTTATGTAAATCATTAGATCAACTCCTTAGTAAATAATCACTGTGTTTGTCCACCTAGTTTTATCATCATAGACTTGCGTGACATGAAAGTTCTAACGATGAAATCGTTTTGACTTATCCAACTATAAATGATTTAGATAAAACTGTGGCAATACACTCCTTTAAATAGTCAAAGCTATAAAATAAAATAAAAAGTCCACAGTGTTACTATTAATTATAACAAAGTTGTATTGGAAAGGAGAGTATTGATGTATTTGATACTAAATACATCATACAAGTTATGATATGACATATGGTGAAAAAATCGTAAAATTGAGAAAAGAAAATAATCTAACACAGGAGCAACTTGCTGAGTTGCTAAGTGTTTCAAGGCAGGCTGTCTCAAAGTGGGAATCCTGTGTCTCATTTCCGGAAACTGAGAAATTAATCAAAATGAGTAAATTGTTTTCATGTTCCCTAGATTATATATTGAATGATGAAATTGAGAATAAAGGGATTGAAAATAAGGAGACTGAATATAAGGATATTAATCAGACACAAGTAAATGTTACAGCAAAGGAAAACTATATTTTGGGAATCGCATTAACTTTTCTTTCATTTCCACCAATCTCTGGATTTGTTGTTGGAGTATTTTCATTGCTTCATCAGAAAAGAACAATACAAAATAGAAAGATGATGCTTCTTTCAATCATAGGTATAATAATTTCTCTAGTACTTACTACCATTATGATTATAGGATTTGTACTGGAGTTGTAGGAGGAGCATATGAAAAAAATTGTTGATATTCTTCTAATATGTTTTGGTTGTTTTATTGGTGTCATAATCATTATCTTTGTCGGTCTAATGCTATTCGGAAAAGGAAATATATTGCTACCTGTTGCAAAGAAAGACGTATTTGAGGTTGATATTAACACTAAATATACTCAGTCTCTCTTTGTACAAGACAATAAAATTATGAATGCATCCGGAGAGCAGATACTGTTGAAAGGTATTATGGTACCAGAAGCACAGAAATTAAATACAGATGCTGATTTTAATGAGGAATATTTTAAAGGGGTATTTGAGAGTGGTGCAAATGTAATACGTATTCCAGTTCATCCCAAAGCATGGGTATCTGATGAATATTATCTTTGGAGGTATTTAGATCCGATAGTAACATGGGCAATCAAATATAATAAATATGTAATTATTGATTTGCATTTTATAGGAAATATAGAAACAGGTGCAGGTTCTGAGATGGTAGATGTTAAAATGAAACCTTATGATTTCTCTGTTGAATTTTGGAATACTGTGGCCTCATACTTTAAAGATGTTCCAAATGTTATTTTTGAAATATATAATGAACCAGCATCGATAAGAGGAGATATATGGAGTGCACATGCTAACTCGCTTGTAGAAACAATCAGAAGTACAGGATCAAACCAACTAATACTTGTAAGCGGGATCGATTATTCATATGATTTATCCTATTGGGAAAGGCAACCCTTGGAGGATGGGAATATAGCTTATTCAGCTCATATTTTTCCAAACAGAATTGGATGGAAACGAAAATTTGAAACAATAGCTGACACGTTACCTATTGTAGTTACTGAATGGGGATATGCATCAGAAGATGGACTTGTAGAGCAGGCTTATCTGAAAGGAAATCGTAAGAGTTACGGAGAATCAATCATTCAATTTATGGAAGAACATAATATAGGATGGGTTGCCTGTTGGTATGATGATGGTTGGGAACCACCGATGTTTTATGAGGGCATGGAGGAATTGACTGATTGGGGAATGTTTGTAATGGAACAGCTAAGTCGGGAACAGTATGGAAGTAAAAGTTATTATTGATAATTCTGATACAATACAGCAGTATATTATTGAGAATAAAATTGATCTTGGTCTGATTGAAGGAATTGTGCATCATCCATTTGTTATTGAACAACAGTTTCGGGAGGATGAACTGGTTATGATATGCCCAAATTCTCATCCTCTTGCCGATAAAATTGATATCGAGGTTAATCAAATTCAAAAAGAAAATTTTATAATGAGGGAAATCGGTAGTGCAGGTCGTGATGTATTTGACAGTATGATGACTTTACATGGTATTAAAATTGATCCAATATGGGAAAGTACTAGTACACAAGCAATAGTAAGAGCAGTTCGTGCTAATTTGGGTATTTCTATTTTACCATATTTATTAGTAAAGGATAGCCTTGACCGAAAGGAAATCAAGCGATTTACATTGAAAAATATTACACTTAATCGGAAATTCCGTATTATTTATCATAAAAGTAAATATATAACACAAAGTGCAAAGGAATTTATTGAGCTTTGCAAGTAATCCTGTTAAAAGCTTTTTTTGAGATTAATTGTAATATTGAATTTCTTATGTGTATTTTATATACTTAGATTGCTGTTATTGAGTGGTTTTAGAAGACAGGTTGATAAGATCAAACTGAATTATTTACCAGGTAGAGAGGGATGATTGAAATAGACAATCACGATTACTTAGTGGATAATGTTAATAGTAAAAGCTCTGTGGATCGCAATAACGAAGTAGATACTACTCATATGTGTTCTTATCGGCAGGGCGAGTCAACCCAAAATTGTTCTTATTACCAAACCGACACACGTTGAGACGGTAGTATTGATGTCAGGCAATATATAGTATAACGCAGCGGCAATGACGCAATATATTGTGTTTTTGTGCATTCGAAGCATTGATATAGCCTACTTATCATTCGCGTTAATTGCAATATAAAAATAGGCTAAACAAGGACAAAGAGGTGAGCTGATGGATTCAAAGATTTGGTACATTCAAGCAAAGAATGACCGTTTGGAAAAGTCTGTTGGCATCTATTGCAGGGTCAGTACGAACGAAAAAGAACAACTTTATAGCCTTGCTGCACAGATTTCCGCTTTAACAAGAGCGGTTGCAAATGTTAGCCAGTGGAGACTGGCAGATGTATTTATCGATATTGCTTCAGCAAAAGGTGAAGTTCCTCGTCGTGAGTTTGAACGATTGATTCGAGAATGCGAAGCTCACAATATCTCCGTTGTTCTTACAAAAAGCATCAGCAGATTCGGCAGAGATACGGTTGAAACCTTATCCGCTATCAATCGATTGAAGGTAGCAGGTGTTAGAATCATATTTAATCAAGAAAATCTTGATACCGATGAGGTTGACAGTAATCTGATGATTTCGGTAATGGAGTCACTTGCACAGGCCGAAAATGAAAGCCGAAGCGAAAATATCCGACTGGGACTTGCTCATCGAGCCGCCAGCGGCACTTCTGGGCTATATAATCGAAAACTCTATGGTTACAACAAAAATAAAGAAGGCGGGCTTGTAATTGATGATGAACAATCCAAAGTGGTCAGGGATATCTTTCGTTGGTACCTTGATGGAACAAGCGTACTTGGCATTATCAAAAAACTTTCCGATACAGGTATTGCATCTCCTTCCGGTAAGGAAAAATGGAATAAGAGAGCAATAGAAACAATACTTGCATATGAAAAGTATACAGGGACCGTTACCCTGCTGGATTCGGCTACACAGGAATTTGCATATCAGATGAAAGAGTGTATTCCACCGATAATCACAGAAAGTGAGTTTCGAGCGGTACAAGATGCAAAGAAAATGAGAAGTAATGTTGTTACAGATGATGATGGTACGCATCGCAGTAACAAAAAATACAGTTCAAAGAGAAAGATTACTTAGAAGTTGTGGAGGAATGATAAGTGAGAATTGAAACGGAAAGATTAATTTTAAGAAGATATACTATTGATGATTTACAAGATTTATTTGAATATTTGTCTGACGAAAAGGTTGTCAAATATGAACCATATAAACCAATGAACATTGAGGAGGTTAAAGGAAACCTCGACTGGCGCATTTCAACTGATGAAATGATAGCTGTTGAACTTAAGAAAACTCATAAAATGATTGGGAATGTTTATCTTGGAAAGCGGGATTTTAATACTCTTGAAATTGGATATGTTTTCAATAAAAATTATTGGGGAAATGGATATGCAACAGAAAGTTGTAAGGCACTTATAGATAATGCTTTTTCTGAAGGAATTCATCGAATTTTTGCAGAATGCGACCCTAAAAATTCAAATTCATGGAAACTGTTAGAGAAACTTGGGTTTCAAAAAGAAGCATATTTTAGACAGAATGTGTATTTTTGGACAAAGATAAACGGAACCCCAATTTGGAAAGATACATATGTATATAGCATTTTAAATAAGTAAGCAAATCTTGATTTACAGGGGTGTTATTGTTAAATAGCCTAATTAAACAAGGTGATGGTTTGAATGTCAGTTCTAACAGAAACACCCACAAAACCTTGTAAAATGGGTGGTTTTGAGTACCTGTTGACATGTTTCCCAAATAGCCTAAAAATCACATGTTGAGAGTATAATAATGATGACGTATTGTGGTTCGGAGGAGAAATAATAAGACCTGACCACAACATATAGTGGTTTGAGGACGAAATTTGGGTCAAAAAACAGTGAAAAAACACCGTTTTTTGACCCTTAAAAATAGGGTGTTTTATAGATGACATTGGATAGTTGGAAATGTTTGAAGGGTAAAAGGTTAATTTTGGTTGATATTATGGTATGTGAAATATATACTATAGATGAACATTAGAAGTATTATGTGAAATACACGCGGATAAAAAGCAGGTCTATAATGTCAGTTAAAGAATCATACTTGTGTTAAATTTACTGCTTATTTTTATCTAAAAAATGTTTTTATGGGTAATAATTTTTTAGAATAGGAGATGTTAACCAATGAACACAATAGTAAGTGCATCGCCAAAGGACACAAATTTATTAGCTAGTCTAGAAATCAGATCTGAATCTTATTGGGGCTATGATTCCGATTTTATGGATAAATTCAAAAGAATATACTTAATTACTGAAGAATTTATATTAAATAATCCAACTTATATTCTAAAGGACGATGAAATAATAATCGGTTTTTATGGAATATTGCTAAATAATGATGAGGTCTCATTAGAATATCTATTTATAGAACCTACGTATATTGGAAAAGGATATGGAAAAATGTTATGGAATCATGCTCTTGAAGAATGTAAAAAACTAGGCATTAGAGAATTTACAATTATAACTAGTCCAGATGCAAGAGGATTCTATTTGAGATTTGGAGCAACTGTTTTTAGTCAAGTAGATTCATTAATATCAAAGGGAAATAAAACTCCTAAACTTATTTATAGATTATGATCAAATTTCCATAATACTTCAGAGTGACTTACTTCACAATTTTTATTAAGCGTTCAGGAGGTCTAAAAATGAGTAACCCACATGGTATAATCATATTTGGGGCAAACGGAAGCGGCAAGACTACGCTTGGACGTGAGTTGGCTAACATGTTGAATTTTAAACATATGGACATAGAGGATTATCACTTTGAAAAATCAGAAATTCCATACACAGTAGAACGCTCGTATGAAGACTGCTTGAACTCAATACTCTCTGACATAAAGAAACATCGTTCTTTTGTCATCTCGGCAGTCAATGGAGACTTTGGTGACATAATTCCAAAATTGTACGAACTCGCTGTATTTATCTCGGCACCGATAGAACTGCGTATTAAACGCATAGAACAACGAGAGTACGATAAACACAGAGAACGCATCCGCAAAGGGGGCGATATGTATGAACAACACATAAAATTTGTTGATTTCGTAGCCTCACGCTCTATATCAAGGATTGAACAATGGACGACAGAGTTATCTTGCCCAGTTTTGCGAGTGGACAGAACTAAAGACATTTCCCAAAATGTAGAATTGATTGTGAAGAAATATTTGGCAATGCAGACAAATAAATAGTATTGGATAGGCTATACTAAATAGGACAGTTTTTCTCCGAACATGATATAATGAGATTATAGGAGGAAAAATCATGTCAAAAAGATATTATGAGGAAAACTTCAAAAAACAAATAGTAAACATTTACAAT
>JAEZVF010000049.1 GCA_023443225.1 Bacillota bacterium | reverse complement strand
AAAAAGAATGTCTGTTGCATAACACAAAGCTGTAGAAAGAAGAATGTCGGAAAGCCGTGTGAGGGAAAACCTCATGCACGGTTTGATGAGGGGAAAGAGGGCTTATGCCCTCTGACCTACTCTACATTGGAAGTTAACTGGCGGCGTGTGAGTTTGGCATATAAACCCCTTTTTTAACTTGAAAACAAACTGTGTTTCAATTGACGTTTACCATCTATTTTGTTAAGATACTAATATGTCACTAATCGATTATTTTATTTTACAGAAGATGGAGGTTTACAATGGCACATACGTTTAATTTGATTGATTATGCAGGATGGAAAAATTGTATTTTAATGTCAAATGGAGTTTTTGAGGCAGTAATTACTACAGAAGTTGGCCCTCGCATTATACGTTATGCAGAAGTGGGAGGAGATAATGTTCTGTATCTTGATGAATTTACGGCTGGCCAAACCGAAGCACCCGTTTGGAGAGCATATGGAGGACGTAGGTTTGATTATCATTTGAATGGTGAACTTGTTTTAACTGCGGAAAATGCCCCAACAGATTACGAGATTGGTGAAGATCGAGTAACATTTCGATTACCAATTGATGAGCAAAGGGGTATTAGCAAAGAAATTATAATCCGCATGTGCAGAAGGGGCGGATTAGAAATAAAAGAAATACTAATTAATCATGGATCAGAATCCGTAAAGATCTCTGCTGTAGCAGCAACAAGATTAAAGCCAGGTGGAGTTTGTGTAACTCCTTGGGCAAAAGGTAATAAAATAAAGTCGTTGTTTGAAGGCGAAATGTTAGACACAAGAAGATATAAAGAAGGTAAAGAGATATTGTTTGTACAACAAGATGAGGTTTCTAGAGATAACTTCGCATTTGGATTATTACCGGCAGAACAGTGGTGTGCATACTTTAATCACGGTAATATGTTTATCATTACTTGCCCTGTAATCGAAGGGGATTTAGAATATGTGGATAATGTGAATGTTGTTGTACGAGGATTAAGAGAAAAGTTTGAAATTGAAACAAGATCTCCTATCTACACATTAGTACCTGGTGATAAAATTACGCATACGGAAGTTTTTAATATATTTACGAGAAATTACATACCAAAATCGGAAGAAGATGTAAAAGCAGCACTGAAAGACAATAAATATTATTATGAGTTTATTAGAAAACCGGTTTGTGGATTAGATTATTAAGTATTGGTTACCATATTGTAATCAAAGAAGCTAGTGAATCAATTAAACCATATTTCCATATTGATTCGCTAGCTTTATCTTTTCACTGTTTTCTAGTTTGATATGGGAGATAATGACATTGAATTTCCATGAAATACATGTTATTATCGACTGTACATAAAATATGTTGACAGGTGAAGATAACATATTCAACATTGCAGCACGTGGATAATCAAAGGAGATAAAGATGAGCCAAGTTTATGAAAAGCTACAAAGATGCTATAAAAGTTATCTGGATAAAATTGATTTTAAACCGGAAGTAGCCGTTATCTTAGGTTCTGGGCTAGGCGATTATGCAGATACCATTACGATTAAGGGCATACTAAATTACAATGAGATTGAAGGATTCCCGGTTTCTACTGTAAAAGGGCACAAAGGACGATTTGTATTTGGATATATACAGAATGTACCTGTAGTTATAATGCAGGGTCGTGTACACTATTACGAAGGATATTCTATGTCGGATGTTGTTCTGCCGACCAGGTTAATGAAATTAATGGGAGCAAAAGTACTCTTATTAACAAATGCGGCAGGTGGCGTTAATTATGATTATTGTAGTGGGGATTTTATGATGATTACAGATCATATTTCTAGTTTTGTACCGTCCCCGTTAATTGGTGAAAATATAGATGAATTGGGTCCAAGATTTCCAGACATGACCCAAGTCTACGATTTGGAGCTTCAAGAGATAATTCGAAATACAGCAAAAGATCTTGAGATACCTTTAAAAGAAGGCGTTTATATTCAACTAACAGGGCCTAATTTTGAAACAGCACATGAAATTAAAATGTATAGAAGTTTAGGTGCTGATGCAGTCGGCATGAGTACTGCTTGCGAAGCCATGGCCGCGAATCATATGGGGATGAAGATTTGTGGAATATCTTGTATAACGAATCAAGGTGCAGGTATGACAGCCAATCCTTTAACCCATCAGGAAGTACAGGAAACTGCTGATAGAGTAGCTCCATTGTTTAAGAGTTTTATCACACAAACGATTACGAATATCAGTAAAACGTTATAGGTTTGTGAAAAGATAACTAGTTGATGTTTTTATATAAAGTGAGGAGTTCGTATGAAAGCATTGTATTATGATAAAGAGTTACATTATGTGGAAGATTATGAGAAACCTATACCAGGTCCTAAAGAAAGTTTAGTAAAAGTTCTAATTAGTGCAATTTGTAATACGGATAAAGAAATTTTGAAGGGATACCGTCCAGATTTTAAAGGAATCATTGGACATGAATTTGTAGGCGAAGTCGTGGAATCGGATAGCCATAGTCTTATTGGTAAACGTGTTGTTGGAGAAATCAATGATAACTGTGGCGAGTGTATTTATTGTAAGACCGGTCGCCCGACACATTGTAGTACTAGGACAGTGATAGGAATTGCAGAAAAGGATGGTTGTTTTGCAGAATATATCACAGTTAGAACAGAACTGCTTCATATAGTACCTGAAGAAATTCCTTCTGAAATTGCAGTGTTTACTGAACCCCTTGCGGCTGCTCTTCAAATTCTCGAACAGGCACATATACAGCCTTCTACTAATGTTGCAGTATTAGGAGATGGAAGACTAGCATTCATGATTGCTCAAGTAGTTGCATTAACGGGAGCAGATTTAACTGTTGTAGGAAGACATGAAGAAAAATTAGATACTTTTGCATCTTTTGCAAAGGTGCTTACTAAGACAGACCAGACATTTGAAGTAGTCATTGATGCTACCGGCTCTCCAACTGGTTTATTAACAGCACAGAAATTAGTTAGAAAAAAAGGCCTCATAGTTATAAAAAGTACTTATGCTGGTAATATTGAAATTAATATGAGTGACTTTGTAGTGAATGAAATTACCTTAATGGGAAGTAGATGCGGTCCATTTGAACCGGCGTTGAAATTACTAAAACGTGGACTGATACATTTTCCATCCATTGATTTATATGAATTAAGTGATTATGAAAAAGCTTTTCAATCCAATGCATTCAAGTCAGGCTTTCATTATAATTAGGAGTTTATGAGAAGAAATAAATGTGCATATTGAAATAAAACAAGCAGTATGTTACATTTATAAATATATATTTTAAGAGGAGGCAAAATTATGAAGAAAAAGAATTTAATATTTGCATTAATGCTTACATCGACTCTGCTAGCTGGATTATTATCCGGTTGTTCCAAAACAGAGGTAAAAAATGATGGATCAGGTGCAGAGACAACAGTAGCACCGGAGGAGACTACAACCCCAGAAGAAACAAAAGCACCGGAAGAGACAACAAACACAGAAGCTGGATTAAAGATTGCAATCGTAACTAGCCCATCAGGAGTTGATGATGGATCCTTTAATGAAGACAATTATAATGGTATTTTAAAATTCATTGAAGCGAATCCTAGTGCAACTGTAAATGCAGTTAAAGAACCTACTGGTGATCCAACTGCTGCAGTACAGGCTGTTGCTGATATCGTTGCTGATTATGATGTAATAGTAACACCTGGATTCCAATTCGCTAGTATTTCAGCAATTGCTTTAGAGAATCCTGACAAAAAATTCATATTAATTGATTCAAACCCTGAGAAACAAGGTGATCAAGAAGTATTTGATAATGTTTATGCCATGACCTTTGCGGAAGAAGAAAGTGGTTTCTTCGCAGGAATGGCAGCAGCTTTAGAAACAAAAACAAATAAAGTGGCTGTTGTTAATGGTATTGCATACCCATCTAACGTAAACTATCAATATGGATTTGAATCAGGTGTAAATTATGTAAATGCTATATACAATAAAAATGTACAGTATGTTGAATTACCTTCTTATGCTGGTACTGATGTGACTGGAGCTAATGTGGGTGGTAACTATGCTGGATCCTTCGCTGATGAAGCTACAGGAAAAGTATTAGGTAACGCTTTAATAGCAGAAGGTTGTGACATTATCTTTGTAGCTGCTGGTGGTACTGGCAATGGTGTATTTACTGCAGCAAAAGAAGCAGCAACAGATATTAAAATTATTGGTTGTGATGTTGATCAATTTAATGATGGTGTAAATGGCGATAAAAATGTAATTCTAACATCTGCATTAAAGGTTATGAGTATTAATGTTGATAGAGCTTTAAACGCAGTGAAAGATGGTACATTTAAAGGTGAGAATGTTGTATTAAAGGCTGATACAGATTCAACGGGATTCGTGAGTGCAGATGGACGTCACCAATTATCTGCAGATTCTATAACTAAGATGAATGATGCTTATGCATTATTAAAAGAAGGCAAGATTGTTCCTGCTGCTAATTTTAATCAGATTTCATCAGACTCCTTCCCGGGATTACCACAATAATTAATATTTACAGTAAATTTAATTCCTAGAAACAAAGAAGTTTATCACTTTCTATTGAGAAAAACCTTAGAAAGTGGTAAACTTTTTTTATAGTAATTATGTCTTATTCTATAAAAATGTTTCAATAACGAAACGCTTTCTTAATTAGCAGAAATTATAACGAAGGAGAATAATAATGCCTGAGTATATTGTTGAAATGAAACATATTACAAAAAGATTTCCTGGAATTATTGCGAATGATGATATTACCATTCAAATCAAAAAAGGGGAAATATACGCTCTATTAGGAGAAAACGGTGCTGGTAAGTCTACTTTAATGAGCATGCTCTTTGGTATGTATGAACCAGATGAAGGAGAGATTTGGATAAGGGGCAACAAGGTTCGTATTGATTCCCCAAATCATGCAACAAAACTAAATATAGGTATGGTTCATCAACACTTTAAGCTGGTTCAAAATTATACCATTACAGAAAATATTATACTGGGTATTGAACCAATAAAGAAATTTGGTGGAATAATATCCTATGTGGATATTCAGGGTGCAAATAAAAAAATTTCTGAACTATCTAAAAAATATGGGCTGGAAGTAGATCCAACAAAGAAAATAGAAAATATTAATGTATCCTTACAGCAAAGGGTCGAAATCTTAAAGATGTTATATAGAGAAGCTGAAATTCTTATCTTTGATGAACCAACAGCAGTTCTTACCCCACAAGAAATTGAATTCTTACTGGAAATCATAGAAGAGCTTCGAAAAGGCGGGAAAACCATTATTCTGATTACTCATAAATTAGAAGAAATAAAAAAAGTAGCAGACCGTTGTGCTATCCTATGTAAGGGCAAACTGATCGATGTATTAGATGTGGCGGAAACCTCCACAAAGAAAATGGCTAATTTAATGGTAGGGCGTGAAGTTTCTTTTGAAACGGAGAAGAAACCAGCTAAGTTTAGGGATGTTATCTTAGAGGTGGACAATCTTACGGTGAAAAATTTAGATAAGTTTGATGTAGTAAAAGAGGTATCGTTCCAAGTACATGGTGGTGAAGTATTTGCAATTGCTGGAGTATCTGGTAATGGACAAGTTGAAATTGCAGATGCGATTGCTGGACTCACCAAAATCTTTAGCGGTACGATTAAACTGAATGGAATTGATATCAGTAATTATAATATAAGAAACCGAATTCTAAGCGGAATTTCCTATATTCCCGAGGATAGACAAGCCTATGGACTAGTACTAGATTTTACTCTTGCAGAAAATCTTTCTCTGAAGAATTATTATAAAGAGCCATTTTGTAAGAACAATGTATTAAATAAGTCTGAAATTGAGAGTTATGGTAATGAGTTGATTGAAAAATATGATATACGTAGCGGACAGGGAGTAAAAACACAAGTACGGTCCATGAGCGGCGGAAATCAACAGAAGGCGATTATCGCTAGAGAGATAGAACTTCAGTCTCCTTTAATGATTTTTGTACAACCTACAAGAGGCTTGGATATTGGTGCTATTGAGAATATTCATAATATGATTCTGGAAGAGAGAGACAAAGGAAAAGCAATTCTGTTAATCTCTTTGGAATTAGATGAGATTATGAATGTTGCTGATACCATAGGTGTTATTTATAATGGTCAAATACAAAAGATAGCAGCGGCTGAAGCACTTACCACCGATGAAGTTGGGGAATTTATGATGGGGGTTACAGTATGAGCAGAAGGAATGGTAACACAAATAGGAAAAACTTGAATATAATTAAAAAATGTTTTTTGAAACTTATGGGAAATGAAAAGTGGCAGGCAATTACAATTCCTGTTTTTTCTATCGTCTTAAGTTTGATAGCAGCATCCATTGTAATACTAATGATTGGGAAAAATCCAATCGGAGCTTTTTATAATCTATTACAAGGAGCTGGAATACTGCCAAAGCCGTCTTATGCTGGATATAAAAGTATAGTAACTGATTTTTTGATCTTATTAAATGCTATGACGCCACTGCTATTTGCTTCTTTATCTGTAGCAGTTGCCTTAAAAGGCGGCTTGTTTAATATTGGAGTATCAGGACAAATGCTGTTAGCTGGATATACCGCCACCGTTCTTGTGGGTTATAGTGGATTAAGCAGTATAATCGCAAAACCTCTTGTTTTGCTCATCGGTATGGTAGCTGGTGCAGCACTTGGAGGCTTGGTAGGCTTACTAAAATATAAGTTTAATATTAATGAAGTAGTATCTACTATCATGTTTAATTATATTGTTCAATATGTATTAAGCTTTTTTATTAATACCTATTATATTGATCCAGTTTCACGACAGTCCAAATATATTTCTAACTCGGCACGTTTAACCTTAGTAAATATTGAACTTGCAGGTCTGAAAATGGATATATCCTTAGGAATTGTTTTGGCAATCATTGTTGCTATTTTTATGAAAATCTTTATTGATAAAATTCGTATTGGCTTTGAAATAAAAACAGTCGGAGCGAATCAGAAAGCTGCTAGGTATGCTGGTATTAGCGTTGGTAAAACCATGATAACTACAATGGTTATTTCAGGTGCACTTGCAGGATTGGCAGGAGTTACCTATTATCTTGGTTATTATGCATCAATACAACCACGAGTATTACCAAGTATTGGTTTTGATGCAATTGCTGTTGCACTACTTGGCAATTCTAATCCGATTGGAATTATTGTTTCTTCCTTCTTAATTTCAATCATCGATAAAGGCAGTACCTATATGAGTTCCATAGCTGGTGTTCGTCAGGAAATCGCATCCGTTATCACTGGTCTGATTTTACTATTTAGCGCTTGTGGAGCATTTATAAAATACAGAATTAAAGTTAGTCAAGATAAATTAAATTACAAAGTAGAAGAGGGGAGTGAAGAATAATGGAAACGGTTATTATTGATGGATTATCCTTTGCATTACCTCTGTTTATAATGGCAGTTGGTGGAATATATAGTGAAAAGAGTGGTATAACAAATTTAGCTATTGAAGGTTTACAAGGATTCGGCGCCTTTTTCGGAGCCCTTACAGTAGTTTTATTAGCTAAGTTTATGAATCTTGATGTACAAAAATTATCCTTTGTAGCGTTCTTGTTTGCTATGTTGGGTGGAATGCTTTATTCCATGTTACATGCTTTGTTATGTATTAAGTTCAAAGCAAATCAAGTAATCAGCGGTGTTGTAATTAATATACTTGCTACAGCTCTCACCGTATTTTTAACTACACAGATTAATAGTATTGTGTTTGGTGCAATGTCAGATAAATTTCAATTAGGTGTATCAAATAGATTTACGATTGGAGGAATATCAAGCATTCCTATCATAGGTGCAGTTTTCAAAAATATTTACCCATTTGAGATTATCATAATAATCATTGCTTGTTTTGCGTGGTATGTTCTGTACAAAACAAAATATGGGTTGCGATTAAGAGCTTGTGGAGATAATCCTCATTCCGTTGATGCAGCTGGTGTGGAAGTATCAAAAATTCGATTTAAGGCAGTTATGGTGTCCGGTGCATTATCCGGATTGGGCGGAATGTGTTTTGCTTATTCAATATCAGCAAATTTTTCTCCAAGTATTTATATGGGTTATGGTTATCTAGCAATCTCAGCACTAATTTTTGGCAACTGGCAAATCATGCCTACCTTAGGCGCCTGCTTATTATTTGGTTTTGCAAAAGCTGGAGGATATAAAATTGGCCAAATACTTGAATTACCAAGTACATTTTCGGATTTAATTATGATCCTTCCTTATGTACTGACGTTACTTTTGCTTATCTTTTTCTCAAAAACAAACCGTTCTCCTAGAGCACTTGGAGAAATCTATGATAAAGGTAAAAGATAGATACGTGTATCGCAAAGCAAGGATACTACTAAGAAGAAAGAAGGTAGATAACATGGGCAAAGCAATTATTAATTGGGGTGTACTGGGATGTGCCGGAATAGCAGAACAGGCGGTGATACCAGGTATATTAAGTGCAGAGAATGCTAAACTTTTTGCAATTTCAAGTAGAGGAGCAGGAAGGAAATTAGAAGCTTTTCGTGAAAAATTTAATCCAGTTAAGGTATATACCGGCTATGAAGAATTGTTAGATGATCCGGAGATTGATGCAGTTTATATTCCACTGCCGAATGCTCTACATTACGAATGGGCACTCAAGGCAGCGGAGAAGAAAAAACATGTATTATGTGAAAAGCCTTTGGGAATTAATGCTGATGAAGTAAAAGCTATGAAGGAAGCAGCAGATAAAAATGGAGTACTTCTCA
This sequence comes from Bacillota bacterium, assembly GCA_023443225.1. Classification (GTDB taxonomy): domain Bacteria; phylum Bacillota; class Clostridia; order Lachnospirales; family Lachnospiraceae; genus Anaerocolumna. Next base: position 3,480 of record JAEZVF010000049.1, on the reverse strand, counting down.
TGGAGGCATTTGCATACCGCCATAGTCCTTTAACTAAAAGAGTAAAGAGCCTTGTGGAGGAAGGAACGATTGGCAAATTGAAATTTGTTGATTCTCATTTTACTTTTAATTTGGATAATAAATCAGATGTCAGATTGGATAAAACACTAGCCGGAGGCGCAACTTATGATGTTGGCTGCTATAATATCAATATCATCAGGCATATTATAGGTTCTGAACCGACTACCATTTTTGCAACAGGAGAAGTTGGCGAGCAATCAGGTGTTGATGAAAGCAGTTGTATTATGATGGAATTTAATGGGGGAATAAAAGCAGTTTCCTATTGTTCCATAATTAGTGCATCGAGATGTGAGTACACAATTGTTGGGGATAAAGGTGTGATTCATGTTCCGGTTCACTTTAATGCAGAAGGAGATACCAGTATAATAATAACAAAGGGTTCCGATATTCAGAAAATAACAGTCAACTGCCCACATAATTATATGCTTGAGGTTGAACAGTTTGGCAGATGTATTCTGAATGGAGAGAAACCGTTTGTAACGTTCGAAGATTCTTTTCATAATGCAAAGGTTATTGATGAAGCTTTACTTCAAATATTTCAACAATAAGGTGTAGTGTTTGCACTATGTACGTATGAGTATCAAATAAATGAAAACCCTTTTTCCTTCCATAGTATGATGTGGTAAAGGATAAGGGTTTTTTTGAACTATTAAAAAAATACTTGACAAAAAAGACACGAGTGTCGCAAAATAGTAAAAGAAACACATGTGTCGCAATTGTGTTAAAGGAGGTGACTCATTTGGGGGAAAAGGGAAATCAGACAAAAAGATTGATAAAAAAGGCTGCATACCGATTGTTTGCAGAGAAGGGATTCAATGCAGTTACGATGAAAGATATTTGTGAAGATACTGGATTAAGCCGTGGGGGATTATACCGTCATTATGCTGGTACGGCACAGATTTTTGAGGAACTTTTTCGACAGATGTCAGCTGAGAGCATTGATGAATTCTCCATTCATATGAAAAATGGGATACCAATGCAGCAGATTTTTAATGAAGTATCAGAACAACTTCGGGCAGAGATGATAGATGCTTCCAACTCATTAAGCTTAGCTATCTATGAGTATTCTAACACAGTAAATAAGGATCTGTTTCTGGAGTTAAACGAAATAGGGACACAAAAATGGCGAAGGCTGCTTTCTTATGGGATAGAAAGAAAGGAGATTCAGAATATCTCAATTGATCAGGCAGTGGATATGATTCTCTATTCCTATCAGGGAGTACGAATGTGGAGTCGTGTTATACCAATTACGGAAGAGGTAGCGGATCGTATTGTCAATATATGGAAGGAGATGCTATTTGAATAAGGGGGAAAGAGTTTATGAAGCAAATTATTAGACTATTGAATGTTATTGTATTTGTTTCGGCTTTGTTTACGGTTATGTTATTATCATACCAGGGGATGGTGCAACAGCAGTACCCTCAAATTTTGAAAGTAGCTATTAGTATAATGGATTATTCTTTTATGGTAGCAGTTGCTTTTCATTTGTACTATTATAAAAAGAACAAGGTATTAATGGGATTTAGTATATTTAACCTATTAATTATTTTAATTGCTTATTTAATAATAATTTTAAATGGTAACTGCAGTGTTTGGGCGTATCTATTATGGGATTATTATTTGCTTATCTATTTTGGTACTATGGTGATTAAACAAAGTTGCAGGAGGGAATGAAATGAATTGTAAAATACGTACTTGGAGAATCGAAGATGCAGAACAACTGTCAGAAGCACTTAACAATAGGAAAATACATGATAATTTGAGAGATGGATTGCCATTTCCATACACAGTTAACGATGCAAAAGAATACATAAGTGCTATGCTTAATTCAGATAAGGATAGAACGTTTGCATATGCAATCACTTATGAAGATAAGGTAATCGGAAGTATTGGTGTGTTTCGTAAAGACAATATCCATCGTCAAACTGCGGAAATGGGTTATTATATTTCTGAATCCTATTGGGGGCAGGGGTATGGAACCTGTGCGGTGAAGCAAACGTGTGAATTAATTTTTAATACAACAGATATTATTAGAATATTTGCAGAACCTTTTGCACGAAACATTGCATCTTGCCGTATACTTGAAAAAGCAGGTTTTCATTTGGAAGGTATTTTAAGAAAAAATGCTGTTAAGAATGGAACAATAGAGGATATGAAACTATATGCATTGGTGAAGGAATAAGCCTATCTTAATAAAATAATGCATGGGGCATAAAATAATCAGTAAAATAGCCGATATATAAATTATAAAAGAAAAGTATTTTAAGGGTTTAGTAATATTGGATATCAATTTTGTGCAAGGAGGGATTATTTATGAGTATAAAAGAGAAACCTCTATTGGATAAAAGGGTAAAAATGATATATGATCGATATCGTACAGGTAGATTGATTACTTTAAATGACCTACAATATTTATGGCTGAAGGATCCAGAAAGTTGTAATAAATTAGCCAAAAGTATTGCTGAATCGAAATCGGTTAAGGGAATAAGGTTAAAGCTAAAAAACAAGGTTACTAGCGGTTATGTTGAAAAGAGCAAAGAAAGTATTGAGGAACAGAAGAATTCTATTGATTATATATCCAGTCCCGAAGCTCCAATGGTTTCATTAAACGACATTAGGAAAACCATGTTTTCTGTAAAGTCAATGTTAGAAAATATGAGTGAAAGTGAACGAAAAGATCTGTTGAATAATTTTAATGACGAATTAGAATTAAAGAAAGTGACTAATAAAATGAAATATTGGGATGATGCATTTGTATTCAAGATGGTTTCATATTCCTATGATGATGAGACGGAATTTGATAAGTTAGCTTAAAATAGTCTTTTTAGTGATTGGATCAATTTTAAACAAAAGGTCAACTGACGTGTTACGTAGCGTTTGTTGGCCTTTTGTCATGGAAATTATTTGACTAAATGATCTAAAAAGTGTTGTAATGCATTCAAAATGATTATATAATAATTCGTGGATTATTTCCTATATATGAATAATAAAATTGCAGTGATGCAGCAGAATAAGGAGAAAAAGAGTGAAATTTAAAAGTATTAAGGTGAAATTATTTGTTTTCTATGGAATGTTATTTTTAATTATCAGTGGTGGTTTGGGAATAACTTCTTATGTATTAGCTACCAATGCTTTAACAAAAAACGTTGAAGAGTCCTTGTATGAAATAGCAGAAGAAGATGCAAAAACAATTCGGTTACAATTGGAAGTACAATATGCAGCTCTAGAGACATTGGCGGCCAGCAATTGGATTAAAAGCAATGACATGACAATTGAGCAAAAATTAGAATATCTGGATAGGCTATACTAAATAGGACAGTTTTTCTCCGAACATGATATAATGAGATTATAGGAGGAAAAATCATGTCAAAAAGATATTATGAGGAAAACTTCAAAAAACAAATAGTAAACATTTACAAT
>JAEZVF010000058.1 GCA_023443225.1 Bacillota bacterium | reverse complement strand
TATTATATCGTACTTTCGGCAGATTTCCATCTGTCTTTTTGTGATGTTTAAAAATGAAATATCAATATTTTATTATTGAATACATAATAAAAAAGGTTGTCATATGTTCTTAACTTAATGACATTGGAGCGACAACCGAGTGAGAACGTGTCTCTGGTGGATTAATAATTCATACGCTATATCTATAAACTAGAATGTGATAAACACCACCAACTAAAAAGGGCGCCCCACCACAAAGCGAGACGCCAAGTTTTTTACTCTTTTCCATTCCAGCAGTAAGTACAGAGTTTACATGGACTGATACCGACTGCTTCTATCATATCATCGAGTCGATGATATCTAAGAGAAGTAAAATTCAATTCATCTTTGATCTTATCTAGCATTAAGTTGTATCGATCGGAATCTGGATTTGCATACTCATGCAATACATTTTCTGCATTATCACCTTCTTGTTTCTGAATGATTCGTCTTGTAATTAGATCCATATCGGAAGTAGAACGGGAGAAATTCAAATATTTACATCCGTATAGGAGTGGTGGACAGGCAGGACGGATATGAACATCCTTTGCGCCACTCTGATATAAAAATTCTGTTGTTTCTCGCAGCTGTGTTCCGCGTACGATAGAATCATCTATTAATAGCATACTTTTTCCCTTGATTAAATCGTGTACCGGAATTAACTTCATTTTTGCAATTAAGTTTCGTTGACTTTGCATAGTAGGCATAAAAGACCTGGGCCAGGTTGGTGTATATTTAATAAAGGGTCTTGAAAACGGTATCCCGGATGCATTTGCATAACCAATCGCATGAGGAGTACCGGAATCAGGAACACCAGCAACAATATCCGGTGTTACATTATCCCGTTTTGCTAATAAAGCACCACAGTTATATCTCATTTCTTCTACACTAACACCTTCATAGGAAGAAGAAGGATACCCATAGTAAATCCATAAGAAGGTACAAATCTTCATTTCTGTTCCAGGTTTGCTTAAGGTAGTAACTGATTCTGGAGTCATAACAACGATTTCTCCAGGACCTAGTTCTTTGTAATCTGTATACCCAAGATTTAAGTATGCAAAACACTCAAATGCCGCACAAAAGGCATCCTCTTTTTTACCAATTGCAACTGGAGTTCTTCCTAATTTATCTCTGGAAACATAGATTCCACGAGGAGTCAATAAGAGTATTGTCATGGATCCTTCGATAATATCCTGTGCATATTGAAGACCTTCTACAAGATTATCCTTTTGATTAATAATAGCTGCTACCAACTCAGTAGCATTCAGGTCTCCGCCGCTCATCTCGAGAAAGTGCGTATTGCCATTGGCAAATACATCTTTAACGATAGCATCCATATTATTGATTTTACCAACGGTTGTAATGGAATAGGTTCCGTGATGGGAACGAACGATTAGGGGTTGTGATTCATAATCTGAAATACACCCAATTCCATAGTTACCTTCCATCATAGTTACATCCTTTTCAAATTTTGTTCGAAAAGGCGAGTTTTCGATATTATGAATGGAACGGTCAAATCCTTTCGGTCCATATACAGCCATACCAGCACGTCTTGTTCCTAAATGCGAATGGTAGTCCGTTCCAAAAAATAAATCAAATACGCAATCTGTTTTAGCAGTAACCGCAAAAAAACCACCCATATAATTCCTCCTATTATAATTGGCTTACAACAATCCCATATCATATAAAGCAAATCAAATGTATCATAGTACAAACTGTGATTTTTGTAAATGATTTGATATATTAGATATTTTAATGTGATTTATTAATTTGCATAACTAAAGGAAGTCACTTGCCTCTTTTGGTGAGGTGTTAAACTTTTCTTTATAAGCTCTGAAGAAGGTGGTATAGTTTTTAAACCCACTATTGTAGCAGGCATTGGTGATGGAACTGCCATTTTTAATAAGATTCTTGGCCTTGAATAAACGTTTTTCGGTAATATACTTACCAATAGTATAACCGGTTTCTGCCTTAAATAAATGCATTACATAGGACCGATTTAAATAAAAACTGCTAGCGATGGAGTCAACTGAAATGTTATCTTCCAAGTGTTTGTTTATATACTTCATGATATCTAGTATCTTCTGATTGGCAGTATTCGTTTCCAAATAGACTATGTTTTGATTCAGTACGACCCTATTTAAGATAATCATGAATTCCAGAAAAAGTACTTTCTGATATAATTTGTAGGCATATCCATTGTCATGAAAGGATTGTATCAACCGATAGCAGGTGTCGTATAGCCCTTCCTTATAAACAGCATCCATACGAAGAACGTTGGACCGATGTTCTTCGGCTTTCGAGAAACAGCAGGTGAGATCATAGCCATCGTTTTTATAAGCCTCAAAAAAATCAGATGAAATATAGATAATTATTCTTTCATATGGGGTATTATCATGAACCATGGGTTTATGAATTTCACCTGCTTTAACCAATACAATATCATAGGGCTTTAGCTCATAGGATTTTCCTTCAATAAAGTAACTGACATTTCCGCTGATAAATAGTATAATTTTATGAAAGCCGTGATAATGATAAACAAATTCTCTTGATTGTTGATCTGTTAAATGAAAAATTTTAAACTCACTGTTTAAGTAACCAGTTTTTTGAAAACTATCCATAACCGTAAGCTCCCTTTCTTAGGGCTGTCGAAAAGAATAAGGTTATTTACATTCTTCCGCAAGCAATAAAGTTTATGTAGTTTTGTGACAGCCATATTATATAGTATATAGCACTATATGCAATAAATAAAGCACAATTGCTATATTTCTTTAAATAAGTGGCCTATAAAATAAAGGTAGATAGAAATGACAGGATAACCAGTGGATAAGTGAAGGTAAAAGGGTTTTCTGTTTAGAAGATAGGGAAGGGAGTAATGGGTAGCATATGAAAATTGTAGTATTAGCAGGGGGAATCAGCACAGAAAGGGATGTATCCTTAAGTTCAGGAAAGAAAATATATTATGCACTCAAAGAAAAGGGTCAAGATGTGATTCTTTTGGATGTATATTTGGGTTATGAAGGTTCTATCGATGGGATTTTTGACAAATCAATTGATTGGGCGGGACATATTCCGGAGATTAGGGAAAAAGAACCAGATTTGGAACAGATCAGAAGTAAGAGAAAGAATGCTTCTATTGGTTTCTTTGGGCCGAATATTCTTACGATATGTCAGGAAGCAGATATTGTTTTTTTTGCTTTACATGGTGAAGATGGAGAGAATGGAAAAGTGCAGGCTGCTTTTGATTTATTTGGCATCAAATATACCGGCACGGATTATGTCAGTGCAGCTTTGGCAATGGATAAGGGATTGACAAAGGAATTGTTTCATTGTTATGGAATACGAAATCCTAAAAGTATCACATTAAAAAAGGAGCTTCCTTATAGAGATACGATTGATTTTCCAAAGGTGGTTAAAGTAGCCTGTGGTGGTTCTAGTGTAGGCGTGTATATCGTAAACACTGAGTCAGAATATCATAAGGCGTTAGAGGAAGCTTTCCAATTGGAATCCGATGTGATTGTGGAAGAATATATAGAAGGAAGAGAATTTTCCGTTGGTGTCATGGAAGGAAGTGCTTTGCCGGTAATTGAAATAACACCCAAACAGGGGTTTTACGATTATGTCAACAAATATCAAGCTGGTAATGCGATTGAAACGTGCCCCGCAGAATTGTCTACAGATAGAACGAAAGAATTAAAAGCAATAGCAGAAAAAGTATTCCACATACTTAGGCTTAAGGGCTATGCCCGTATTGATTTTATTATGAGCAAGAAAGACGGTTTTTTCTATTGTCTTGAGGCAAATACCTTACCGGGTATGACGCCAAATTCACTATTTCCGCAGGAAGCAGCGGTTATTGGATTATCTTACCCGGACCTCTGTATGAAAATCATCGATATTTCCTTGGACAAATACTAACGCTATATCCAGGCACCATCAAAATGGATTACTTGTCCGTTTAGATAATTATTTCCATTTGCCAATTGGAACACAAATTCTGCTACTTCTTCCGGTCTGCCAAATCGGTTAGCAGGTATTTCTTCGATTAACATATCTTTCTCTTCTTTATTTAAGAATTGATTCATTTCCGTATCAATAGCACCGCACGCCACAGCATTTACTTGTATGTTGCTGGGAGCGAGTTCTTTTGCCAACGCTTTTGTAAAGGAATTAATTCCACCTTTGGAGGCAGAATAGATTACTTCGCAGGAAGCTCCTACGGAACCCCAAACCGAAGAAATATTAATTATCTTACCATGTTTCTTTGATATCATGGTTGGTGCAGCAAAACTGCAACAATGAATTACAGACATCAAATTACTGTTAAGAATTGTGTTCCAATCCTTTGGTGCCATCTCTGTAAATAAACCATTATAAGATACGCCGGCATTGTTTATTAGTACATCGATGCCATCACAATGGGAGTTTGTAAGTGAGAATAATTCTTTTGCTATTTCATAATTCCCTAAATCGCCCACATAGGCTAAGCAGGATGCCGAACTTTTTTCGACTTCTTTTTTTGTTTGTAACAGTTCATCTTCGCGATGGGCACAGTTAATAATAATGTCGTAACCATCTTTGGCAAACCGAAGTGCAATCGATTTACCGATTCCTCTAGAGGCCCCGGTTACCAATACCGTTTTTTTGCGCATAGTAAACTCCAATCCAATTTGTTTATACATAACAGTAATTGTATCATAATAAAATATGATTTCTAATTGTAACATATCTTCCGCAGATTAAGAACGGGGGGACTCCGTCCTTTCGTTCACGTTGCACTTATCCAAGGAAGATAGTGCATTTTCTTGAACAAGTTCAGAAAATGCACTGTCTTCCTCGGACTAATCTGCTCATCGTGGATATTATAACATACTAGATAAAGATAAGAAATACTTCAAATTTGATAGGTAATCATGTAATCTAGATAATGTCAGCTTGATAATTTCAGTGCATAATAATAAGAAGAAGTAATCAAACTATTTAAGAATAGAGTCTTTTCAATGAATAATAAAAATTTAGGTGGTGTAAGTATGGACAAACATAACAAAAAGGCTAAAATCAAACAATATATGTTAATCATTATAGGAACTTTATTAATGGCGGTGGCTGTTAATGCAGTATATGAGCCGCTACAAATGGTTACAGGGGGTATTACCGGTTTGGCTATCGTAATAAAGAAGCTGACTGCTTTCATGTTAGAAGGGGGATTACCTATCTGGCTCACGAATATCCTGTTAAATGTTCCATTGTTTATAACGGCGTTCATCGTAATGGGAAAAAACCATCTAAAACATACCTTGTTTGCAACCGTTAGTTTTACGATTGCGTTGTACCTTGTTCCAAACTATAATTTAGTATATCAAGATTATTTGCTTGCTTCTGTTTTTGGTGGTGTCATCGGCGGTGTCGGTATTGGATTGGTATTTGTATCCATGGCGTCCACCGGAGGAACAGATCTTATAGCAATGCTGATTCATAAATATAAACCTTATTATAGTATCCCACAAATCCTTACAGTCATCGACTGCATCATCGTTTTGGCTGGTGTAGTTAGTTTTGGTATTACCAAAGCTTTGTATGCAGTAATCGCTGTTTATATAACCTCAAAAGTATCAGATGGTATACTGGAAGGTTTAAAATTTGCCAAAATGGCCTATGTTATCTCCGATTCCTATGAAGAGATTGCCAAACACATTATGAGTAGAATAGATCGGGGGGTAACTGGAATATCTGCTACTGGAATGTACTCCAATAAGGATAAAAAAATGCTTTTTTGTGTGGTGTCCAAAAAAGAAATCATTGAATTAACCAGTATAGTATCTGAAATTGACCCAAGAGCATTTATCATTGTAAGTGATGCAAGAGAAGTGATGGGAGAAGGTTTTAGAGAATATAGACAGTAAAATAGTGTATAAGCATCCTAAAAATCGGTAAAAATACTTATTTTATCATTAAGTATACAAAATAAACAAAAGGGTAAAAATTAATTTGTTAAAATGGGATATGGCATAACTAGTACTATTAGTGTATCATAAAACATATAGTAAAAGTACAAGGTAGTGTACTCAATTATGATATACAATTTAGGGAGGAAAGTAAAAAATGGCTAGTGTAGTATTAAAGAACATTAACAAAACATATCCTAATGGCTTTGTGGCAGTTAAAGATTTTAGTTTGGAAATTGCAGATAAAGAGTTCGTTATCTTTGTAGGTCCTTCAGGTTGTGGTAAATCAACAACTCTACGTATGATTGCAGGTTTGGAAGAGATTACATCCGGTGAATTATTTATTGATGATAAACTAATGAATGATGTTGAGCCAAAAGATAGAGATATCGCGATGGTATTCCAAAACTATGCGTTATATCCACACATGTCAGTTTATGACAATATGGCATTCGGTCTTAAGTTAAGAAAGACTCCAAAGGACAAAATCGATAAATTAGTTCATGAAGCAGCAACTATTCTTGGAATAGAAAGCTTGTTAGATCGTAAACCTAAGGCTTTATCCGGTGGTCAGAGACAGCGTGTTGCTATGGGTCGTGCAATCGTACGTAATCCTAAAGTATTCCTTATGGATGAGCCATTATCCAACTTAGATGCTAAGTTAAGAGTTCAGATGCGTATTGAGATTTCCAAATTACATGCTAATTTGAATACAACCTTCATCTATGTAACACATGATCAGACTGAGGCTATGACACTTGGTACCAGAATCGTTGTTATGAAAGACGGATATATTCAACAAGTTGACACTCCACAGAATTTATATAGCATGCCTAATAATTTATTTGTTGCTGGATTTATGGGTTCACCACAAATGAACATGTTGGAAGCTAAGGTTGTTAAGAATGGTTCTGATGTTAATTTGGTATTCGGTACTAACTCCATTAAGCTTCCAGAAGCAAAAGCTAAGAAGTTAATTGATGGTGGATATGTTGATAAAACTGTTATCTTTGGAATTCGTCCTGAAGATGTTAAAGATGAAGAAATGTTCATCAGCAGTTCACCAGATAGCGTAATTGAGGCTACTGTTAAAGTATATGAATTATTAGGTGCTGAAGTTAACTTATACTTCTCCGTTGATGATTTTGACGTTACAGCTCGTGTTAACCCACGTACTACCGCAAGACCTGGAGATGTTATCAAGATTGCATTTGATTTAACCAAGATTCATGTATTTGATAAAGAAACCGAGCAGTTCATTACACACTAATAAGTTTTTTATATTAATAATTCCAGGTAGGAAGTACGAATATGTATTTCCTACCTGTTTTTTATTTTCACAAATGCAAAGTGAGAGTACCTTATACTGGTTTTGTAACACATGAGCGAGCCTGAACTTTCTTCCAAGCATGATACTCGCGGTTTCATATTGTTTGAATGCCATAAGCCTGATTTAGCTTGTCGATGGAAGTTTCTCCACATAGTTTATTAATTAAACTATGTGGAGAAATGTATAATTTGACAGATTTGTACGAATATTATCACAACCGAAGTGTTGTTTTAGTTTACTTTCAACTAAAATAGTGATAGAATAACTTTATATGAAATAAAAATGTGTAGGAAAAAGTATAAATACAGAAGGAGTGAATTAAATGATTTCAAATCAGATTTTACAAAATACAATTGATGGACTGAAAGCGATTACCCGAATCGATATCTGCGTAATGGATACAGAAGGGAAGTCTTTGGCAACAACGATAAATAATGCAGAAGAATATGAAAATGCTGTCTTGGCTTTCGTTGAATCACCAGCTGACAGTCAAGTACTACAAGGGTATCAGTTTTTTAAAGTCTTTGATGAGCACCAGTTGGAATATGTGATTTTGGCAAAAGGTGATACAGACGATGTATATATGGTGGGAAAGATTGCAACTTTCCAGATTCAAAACCTTCTTGTTGCTTACAAGGAACGTTATGACAAAGATAACTTTGTTAAAAACTTACTATTAGATAATCTTCTCTTAGTTGACATCTATAATCGTGCAAAAAAACTTCATATTGAGACAGATGTTAGAAGAGTTGTATTTATCATAGAGACTAAGAATGAAAAAGATGTAAATGCATTGGAGACTGTTAGAGGACTGTTTTCTGGTAAAACAAAAGATTTTATCACGGCTGTTGATGAAAAGAATATCATCCTCGTTAAAGAATTGAAATCCAACGAGAGCTATGAAGATTTGAACAAAACGGCCAGAGTTATTTTAGATATGCTGAATACAGAAGCTATGACTAAGGTTCATGTTGCATTCGGTACAATTGTAAGTGAAATCAAGGATGTGTCTAGATCTTATAAAGAAGCTAAGATGGCACTTGATGTAGGTAAAATATTCTATAGCGGCAGAAATGTTGTGGCTTATAACAATTTAGGTATCGGCCGATTAATTTATCAGTTACCAATGCCATTATGCAAGATGTTCATCAAAGAAATATTTGAAGGAAAGTCTCCGGATGAATTTGATGAGGAAACATTATCAACGATTAATAAGTTTTTTGAAAATAGCCTGAATGTTTCAGAAACCTCAAGGCAGCTTTATATTCATAGAAATACTTTGGTATATCGATTGGATAAACTTCAAAAGAGTACAAATCTTGATCTTAGAGTATTTGATGATGCGATAACTTTTAAAATTGCACTGATGGTAGTTAAATACATGAAATACATGGAGACATTGGAGTATTAAAATGGCTGTACCTTATGAATTAAAGAAACCATATAAAGAAGCAGAAGACCCAGTTATCATTTTTGAACAGGTATCGAAATCATATCAGAAAGGCACTCCTGCAATCAATAATGTAAGTTTTCAGATACACAAAGGAGAATTTGTGTTTATTGTTGGCAGTAGTGGTTCTGGTAAATCTACCCTCATTAAGCTAATGTTAAAAGAAATCGAACCGACCAGTGGCAAAATCTTTGTAAGTTACAAAGATTTATCAAGGCTTAGGAGGGGGCAGATTGCAAAATTCCGTAGGAATATTGGAGTGGTATTTCAAAATTTCCGTTTATTAAAGGATCGTAATGTTTTTGAAAATGTTGCATTTGCCCAAAGAGTAATTGAAATGCCTGCAAGTACCATTCGGAGGCAGGTTCCGGCTATGTTAGCGATTATGGGGTTATCGGAAAAACACAAATCTTTTCCAAATCAGTTATCAGGAGGAGAACAACAAAGGGTGGCACTGGCACGGGCTTTGGTTAACAATCCGGTAATTTTGCTGGCGGATGAACCTACCGGTAATCTCGATCCTAAGAATTCCTGGGAGATTATGCGACTTTTAGACGAAATTAATAAAAGGGGAACAACTGTAGTGGTTGTTACTCATAACAAAGAGGTTGTTAATATGATGCAGAAACGTGTTATTACTATGAACAAGGGCGTTCTCATCAGTGATGAACAAAAAGGTGGATATTCCCATGCGTATAAGTAGTTTTTTTTATAGTTTGAAGCAGGGATTTAAAAATCTTCGGAGAAACCGCATGTTTTCTCTTGCTTCCATCGGAACCATAGCAGCATGTATATTTTTATTCGGTATTTTTTATTTTGTTGTAGCTAATTTTCAATATATGATAAAGACAGCCGAAACTTCAGTAGGAGTAACGGTTTTTTTTGATAAAGGGATAAGCGATCAACAAGTAGAAACCATAGGGGAAGCAATCAGGCTTCGTGCTGAGGTTGATTCCATCAAGTTTATTTCAGCAGAAGAAACATGGGTAAATTACAAGGAGAAATATTTAAGCCCTAAACTGGCGGAGACTTTTGGGAATGATAATCCTTTGAAAGATTCCGCGTCCTATTCCGTATATCTAAACGATGTGTCAATGCAAAAATCTTTGGTGAAATATATTGAAAGAATTGATGGTGTTAGGCAGGTGAATCATTCGGAATCTGTTGCTGATACCTTTCAGAGTTTCAATGCACTGGTAGGTTATGTATCAGCTGCGATTATTATTATTCTTCTTGCTGTTGCAATTTTTTTAATCAGCAACACTGTCACAATGGGTATTGCAATACGAAAAGAGGAAATCTCAATCATGAAATTGATTGGGGCTAAAGATTCCTTCATCCGGGCCCCTTTTATTGTAGAAGGAATATTGATAGGTTTAGCTGGAGCTTTGCTACCATTAGGAGGATTATATTTCATTTATCATAAAGTAATAACATATATTACAGAGAAATACATAAATATATTTCGAGTATTTGAATTTATTAAAATTAGTGATATTTTTGCCACTTTGATTCCAATTGCCTTATTGATTGGAATAGGAATTGGATTTGTTGGAAGTTCCGTAACAGTGAGAAAGCATCTGCGGCGAAATGAGGCTACTTAAGATAACATGTATGAGAAATCATACCTATGGGAGAAACTCTAAGATGAAAAAAAAGAATTTTATAGGTATACTAATATTCTCGGCGGTTATAATGCTCTTAAGTTCTTTTCATTTATCTTCCTTTGCTTCAGAGGTAGAGAAGGCAAAAGAAAATAAAACGAGTTTAGAGAAAAAAATAGAAGAGACAGAAGCAAGAATATCAGAATTAGAGAAGAAAAAAGATGATATAATTAGTTATATAGAAGAGCTGGATAAGGAACTAGGACGGCTCCTTGATGAAATTGAAACAACAAATCTTGATATTCAGACTGCCAAGGAAGAGCTAACAGCTGCCCAGGAAGAATTAAAATTAGCACGAATAACAGAAGAAAATCAGTATACGGTTATGAAAAACCGTATTATGTATATGTATGAGAATGGTCAGACGGATTACCTGGAAATTATTATGAATTCGGATAATCTGGCAGATATGATGAACCAAGTGGAGTACATGTCTAAAATTACGGAATATGACAACAATCTTTTGGATGAGTATATTAAACTAAAAGAGGATGTAATTGCAAAAGAAGAAGCACAACAAACAAAATTAGCAGAATTGAATGAATTAAAAGATAAACTCACTTATGAGCAGGAAACGGTAGAACGATTAGCATCAGACAAAAATAAAGAATTAGTAAAATATGAAGAAAGCATCCGTGAGTCACAAAGTTTATCAGCAGAATTTAGTTCAAAACTTGAAGAACAGGAAATGATTATTGAACAACTTTTAGAGGCTGAGAGATTACGTATAGAAGCGGAACAAAGGGCAGAAGAAGAACGTAGACGGAAGGAACAAGAGAAGCAAGAACAGGCTGCATCTACCGGAGGAGTTGAGAACTCAGGAAGTACAAGTACAATACCTTCCAACAATAGCTTTTCAGGTGATTTTACATGGCCGGTTCCATCAAGCACCAGAATTACTTCTAAATTTGGTAATAGGGATCAACCAACGGCAGGAGCAAGCAGCAATCATAAAGGAATTGATATCGGAGCCTCTACGGGTACTCCTATTGTGGCAGCAGCTTCCGGAACTGTTGTAACTGCTACTTATAGTGTTTCAGCTGGTAATTATATTATGATATCACATGGAGATAGTACTTATACGGTATACATGCATTGCTCTGATTTATATGTAGCATCGGGAGATCAGGTAAGCAAAGGACAGCAAATTGCAGCTATTGGCAATACTGGTATATCAACAGGGTCACATTTGCATTTTGGAATATCAATGAGTGGAAACTATGTAAATCCACTGGATTATGTGAGTTATTAGAAAGGAGGTTAAGCGATTATGAAGAATAAGTTTTTACCTGGTTTTTTAGCAGGATTGGCAGGAGCTTTACTAATCTTTGCCATCGCTTTTTCTGTTTACGGACCCCGGATTGAGGGAAAGGAAATGGAACAGATAACTGAGATAGAAGGGCAGCAGAAGGTTGCGACTGCCAAGGATACCGTAGATTCCAAGAAAGAGATAATGAACAAGATAAATAAACTGGAAGCCTTGATAGATCAGTATTATATGGAAGATGTAGACCAGCAGGATATTGCAGATGGAATCTACAAGGGGCTATTGCAAAGTTTGGATGATCCTTACTCTTGTTATTATACGGAGAAAGAATATAAGGCATTACTGGAATCCTCCAGTGGCATTTACTGCGGTATTGGAGCAACTGTAAGTCAAAATGTAAATACTGGAATCATTTCAATTGTAAAACCATTTGTGAAAGGACCAGCTCATGAAGCAGGGATTCTTCCGGGTGATATTGTTTACAAAGTGAATGGTGAAGAGGTTACAGGGAAGGATTTGACTGAGGTAGTCAGTAAAATTAAAGGGGAAGAAGGCACGAAAGCAAAAATCACCATAATTCGGGAAGGAGAAAACGATCCAATTGATTACTCTATTCCAAGGAAGATGATAGAAGTTCCTACCATAGAATACGAAATGCTTGACAATAAGATAGGGTATATTGCTGTTTCGGAATTTGATGAAGTAACAGCGGAACAATTTTCAAAGGCCATAAAAGACTTGGACAGTCAAGGACAGGTAGGTTTAATCGTAGATGTGCGCAATAACCCGGGTGGTCTTTTAAGTACGGTTGTAAGTATGTTAGACCGTATGTTACCGAAAGGATTAATTGTTTACACAGAAGATAAATACGGAAAGAAAGAGGAAGAGTTCTCAGATGATAAGGAGAAATTTAACAAACCTTTAGTAGTTCTGATTAATGGAAACAGCGCAAGTGCATCTGAAATCTTTGCTGGAGCAATTCAAGATTATAAACTAGGTACCATTGTTGGTACTACCAGTTTTGGAAAGGGCATTGTTCAATCTATCATTCCTTTAACTGATGGTACAGCCATAAAGGTTACCGTATCAAAATACTATACACCAAAGGGCAAAAATATTCATGGCATCGGAATTAAACCGGATGTAGAAATCGAATTGAAGGAAGAGTTAAAGAAAGAAGTTATAATCGATAAAAAAGAAGATAATCAGTTACAAAAAGGAATTGAAATTATTAATAGTAAGTTGAAGAAATAATTAAATCTTTGGGTGTTTGACACCCGAACGAATAGATAAGTAATAACAGGAGTTTTCTGGTGGTCAATAAACTACCAGAAAACTCTTTCTAGTTTTCTTAGCTTTCTAAACAAATCAAAAGAAGAACAGACATTCGATTTTTATTGATTTCAAAAGAAATGAGTGGTATAATGTTCACGATAAGCAGATTAGTCCATGGAAGCACAGATATTTTACGTGCTCGCACGATAAAATATCTGTACTTTCATGGATAAGTGTAACTGTGAACAGTTCCTAATCTGCGCAAGACATAATCGAATGACATCAATTATAGGAAGAGTAATGTTGGTTATATAGGGAGACCAACATATTAGAGTTTAAACAATATTATTATGGCAAGAATTAAAAGTTAGAAGAGAATTGCCGGAAAGGACCAAATAGATGAGTGAATTTAAGCTTGTTTCCGAGTTTGCACCAACCGGAGACCAACCTGCGGCAATCGCAGATCTGGTAAAGGGATTTCAAGAGGGTAATCAATTCCAAACCTTACTTGGTGTTACTGGTTCAGGAAAAACCTTTACCATGGCAAATGTTATACAGGCGGTAAACAAACCCACATTAATTATTTCCCATAATAAAACCTTGGCTGCACAACTATATGGAGAGTTCAAAGAATTCTTTCCAGAGAATGCAGTTGAATATTTTGTAAGTTACTATGATTATTACCAGCCAGAGGCATATGTACCATCTACAGATACGTATATAGAAAAAGATTCCGCTATCAATGATGAGATTGATAAATTAAGGCACTCTGCTACCGCAGCCCTTTCCGAACGAAGCGATGTTATCATTATAGCCAGTGTATCCTGTATTTACGGATTGGGATCTCCCGTTGATTATCAGAATATGGTAATCTCCCTCCGTCCAGGTATGATCAGAGAGCGCGACGAAGTGCTTCGTAAACTGATTGATTTACAATATACAAGGAATGATATGGACTTTAAGCGCGGTAGTTTCCGGGTACGTGGTGACGTGGTGGAGATATTCCCGGTCACATCGGATGAGCGCGCAGTAAGAGTAGAATTCTTTGGCGATGAGATCGATCGCATTACTGAGATTGATGTTCTAACTGGAGAAGTTAAATACAGTTTGGAGCATATTGCCATCTTCCCTGCTTCTCATTATGTCGTGTCAAAAGATAAAATGGAAGCTGCTATAAAAACCATTGAAGAAGAACTAGAAGAAAGAATTAAGTATTTTAAAAGTGAAGACAAGTTAATTGAGGCACAGAGAATAGCGGAGAGAACTAATTTTGATATCGAAATGTTAAGAGAGACCGGATTTTGTTCTGGAGTTGAGAATTATTCAAGGCATCTATCCGGGTTAGAACCTGGAAGCATGCCCCACACACTAATGGATTATTTTCCGGAAGATTTTTTAATTATTGTAGACGAATCCCATATCACACTTCCACAAATCCGTGGAATGTATGCAGGAGATCAGGCAAGAAAAAGTACTCTGGTGAATTACGGCTTTCGGCTGCCATCGGCGAAAGATAACCGTCCGCTAAACTTTCAAGAGTTTGAGGGCAAGATAAGCCAGATGATGTTCGTATCCGCTACTCCGTCCGTTTATGAGCAGGAGCATGAGTTGTTACGTACGGAGCAGATTATTAGACCTACCGGGCTACTGGATCCAGAGGTAATTGTGAAACCAGTGGCTGGCCAGATCGATGACTTAATTGGTGAGATAAATAAAGAAGTTGAGAAAAAGAATAAAGTTCTCGTTACTACTCTTACCAAAAAGATGGCAGAAGACCTTACAACCTATATGAGAGAAGTAGGTATTCGTGTTAAGTATCTGCATTCCGATATTGATACACTGGAACGTTCAGAAATCATTCGTGATATGCGAATGGATGTGTTTGATGTGCTTGTCGGTATCAACCTACTAAGAGAAGGACTTGATATACCGGAGATTACATTGGTAGCCATCCTTGATGCAGATAAAGAAGGCTTCCTACGTTCTGAGACATCTCTGATACAGACAATAGGTCGTGCTGCCCGTAATTCAGATGGTCATGTAATTATGTACGCTGATAAGATGACAGACTCCATGAGCCGGGCAATTTCAGAGACGAACCGAAGAAGGCAGATACAGAACAAATATAACGAAGACCATGGAATTACGCCGACCACAATTCAGAAAAAAGTCCGCGATTTGATCAGTATTTCCAAGAAAGCAGATAAAGATTACTATAAGATGGAGAAAGATCTGGAATCCATGAGTAAGAAGGAATTGGAAGCTGTAATAAAGAAAGTGACAAAAGATATGCATACAGCAGCCGCAGAATTGAATTTTGAAGCGGCAGCTGAATTAAGAGATCATTTAATGGAATTAAAGAAACAACTAAACGATTTGGAATAATAGATTCTTACATGGAGTATAAGTTGAAAAGATATTTTATTTAAATTAGCATGTGATATTACAAGGGGTGTAAAATGGAAGAGAAGAAACATTATATAAAAATCAGAGGTGCAAAAGAGCATAATTTAAAGAATATAAACATTAATATTCCAAGAGACCAATTTGTTGTTCTCACCGGACTCAGTGGTTCTGGTAAATCCTCTTTAGCATTTGATACAATCTATGCAGAAGGTCAGAGAAGATATATGGAATCCTTATCTTCTTATGCCAGACAATTCCTGGGGCAGATGGAAAAACCGAATGTTGAAAGCATTGAAGGGTTATCCCCGGCTATCTCCATAGACCAGAAATCCACAAACCGGAATCCTCGCTCCACCGTTGGTACAGTGACGGAGATATACGATTATTTTCGTTTACTTTATGCAAGGGTAGGTATTCCCCACTGTCCGAAATGTGGGAAAGAGATTAAGAGGCAATCCGTCGATCAAATGGTGGATGAGATTATGAAATTGGAACCAGGCACCAAGATCCAATTGCTGGCACCGGTTATCCGTGGTCGAAAGGGTGAACACGTAAAACTATTAGAACAGGCAAAAAAGAATGGTTATGTGCGTGTCATGGTTGACGGACAGTTATATGAGCTGACAGAGGAAATCAAACTCGAAAAGAACAATAAACATAATATTGAAATTATTGTAGACCGATTGGTAGTAAAAGAGGGAATTCATAAAAGGTTAACAGACTCCATTGAAAATGTATTAAAGCTTGCAGAAGGTCTTTTGATTGTTGATGTGCAAGGCGGACCGCAGATTACGTTCAGTCAAAGTTTCGCCTGCCCGGATTGTAGTATCAGTATTGAAGAGATAGAACCACGAATCTTTTCTTTTAATAATCCATTTGGAGCTTGTCCGGAATGCCATGGAATCGGCATCAAGATGGAATTCTCGGAAGAATTAATCATTCCGGATCATACGAAAAGTCTTGCAGAGGGAGCAATTGCCGTAATGGGATGGCAATCTGCAGTTGATTCCAATAGTTTTACCAGATGTACGCTGGAAGCGTTAGCAAAGGAATATAAGTTTGATCTGGATACCCCATACAAAGATCTTCCGGATAAAATAAAAGGTGTCATCATGCATGGTACCGGAGGTAAGACGGTTAAGGTTCATTACAAAGGACAACGTGGCGAAGGGGTATATGATGTTCCCTTCGAAGGATTGATACGTAATGTAGAAAGACGTTATCGAGAAACCTCTTCCGACTCCACCAAACAGGAATATGAGACCTTTATGAGAACAACACCCTGTAAAGAATGCGGTGGTAAACGATTAAAACGGGAAGCGCTTGCCGTTACTGTCTCAGATAAGAATATTTCAGATGTAACGGAATATTCCATCCGTGATTTGAAGATGTTTATGGACAACCTCAAATTATCTTCCATGCAGGAGAAGATAGGAGAGCAGGTTATCAAGGAAATCAAAGCAAGAGTGGGTTTCTTAGTGGATGTTGGTTTGGATTACTTAACTTTAGCTAGAGCAACGGGCTCTTTGTCCGGTGGTGAGGCGCAGAGAATTCGTTTAGCCACTCAGATTGGTTCCGGTTTGGTGGGTGTTGTCTATATATTGGACGAGCCAAGCATTGGGCTCCATCAGCGTGATAATGATAAGTTACTGAAAACCTTGAAACACCTTAAGGATTTGGGAAACACCTTAATTGTAGTTGAACATGATGAAGATACCATGTTTGAATCTGACTATATTATCGATATTGGTCCTGGTGCCGGTGCTCACGGCGGCGAAGTGATAGCAGCGGGAACAGCAGAAGAGATTATGAAAGTAGAAGAATCTATTACTGGCGCTTATTTAAGTGGACGTATCCAGATACCGATACCGGAGGAGAGAAGACAGGCAACTGGATATTTGACCATAAAAGGTGCACAGGAAAATAATCTTCAGAATGTATCTGTGGATATTCCTTTGGGTGTGATGACCTGTGTTACCGGTGTATCTGGTTCGGGTAAAAGTTCTCTTGTTTCGGAGATTCTGTATAAACGTTTGGCGCGTGATTTAAATCGTGCCCGTTGCATACCGGGGAAACATAAAGACATGATTGGAATTGAGAATCTAGATAAGGTAATTAATATCGATCAATCTCCAATTGGACGTACACCAAGGTCCAATCCAGCTACTTACACCGGTGTGTTTGATCAGATCAGAGACTTATTTGCTGCAACACAGGATGCAAAGATGAAAGGTTATGCAAAGGGCCGCTTTAGTTTTAATATCAAAGGTGGACGCTGTGAAGCCTGTAGTGGTGATGGTATCTTAAAGATTGAGATGAACTTTTTACCTGATGTCTATGTTCCTTGTGAAGTATGTGGTGGCAAGCGATATAACCGTGAAACGCTCGATGTTAAATACAAAGGTAAGAATATTTATGATGTACTGGACATGACTGTAGAAGAAGCCTTGAAGTTCTTTGAAAATGTACCATCCATAAAGAGAAAAATTGAGACACTCAATGATGTAGGACTTTCCTATGTGAAGTTAGGACAACCTTCCACAACCTTATCTGGTGGAGAAGCGCAGCGAATTAAGCTCGCAGCAGAATTAAGTAAACGGAGTACGGGTAAAACCATCTATATCTTAGATGAACCGACTACCGGATTACACTTTGCAGATGTCCATAAGTTGATAGAAATTCTAAGAAGACTGTCCGAGGGAGGGAACTCGGTAGTCGTAATAGAACATAATCTGGATGTCATAAAAACTGCAGATTACATCATAGATATGGGTCCGGAAGGTGGAGATAAAGGTGGAACCGTTATTGCCAAAGGAACACCGGAAGAAATTGCGAACAATAAGAAATCCTATACTGGTCAATATGTCAAGAGACAGTTGGAACTTACGAAGCAAAAAATCTAGAAAAACGAAAGAAGAACGGGTAGTATGATGGAGAACAATTTTTTTGCTATGATGTCAAGGATGAAATATATTAACCGATGGGCATTAATGCGTAATTCCCAATCGGAAAATATAGCAGAACACTCCTTAGAGGTAAGTATGGTAGCTCATGCTCTGGCCATAATAAATAACAAGCGTCTGGGTGGTAATATAAATGCGGATCGAGTCGCTTTAATCGCATTGTATCACGATTCCACAGAGATAATCACAGGGGATATGCCTACACCTATCAAATATTACAATAACGAAATCCAAGATGCTTTTAAAGAAATTGAAAAAGTTGCTGCTCACCAGCTTCTAAACATGTTACCAGAGGATCTAAAAGTTGAATATGATTCTATATTCTTTCCAAGAGAGTGCGAAGAACATATGCGTAAGTTGGTAAAGGCAGCAGACAAATTATCTGCGCTGATTAAATGTATTCAAGAAGAAAAGGCTGGTAATACAGAGTTTGTCAGTGCGAAGAATAGTGTAACACAAATGTTAAAAGACATGGAGCTTCCAGAAGTGAATATCTTTCTAGAAGAATTTATACCTTCCTACTATAAGACGCTGGATGAATTGAACAGAAGATAAGTTAAGGATCATTATGAGCTAGTTAGAAAATAACATAAGAGCGATTATGAGATAATTAGAAAATAAGATAAGAACGATTATGAGCTAGTTAGAGAATAAGATAAGAATTAATGTGATCTAGTTGGAAAGTAAGATAAGAAATATTATGAGCTGTTACAAGATATAAGTGAATTGAGAACATGAGTATATGAGTATATTGTACTCTCTATTGTTCTCAAAGAACTTATTTAGGTAACAGCTTAAATTTATTTAAAGGCATTTGCGTGTAGATAGCATTTAAGAGATTTTTAATCTATATGGTTGCATTTGAATGTCATTACGAACACATGCAATCTAGCACATCCAACTAATACATGCAACCTAATACATGCTATCTAGCACATGATAACTAACAAAACAATGGTAACCATGGCCTTCATAAATTCTCTACATTGGGTAAAAATATAGTTACATTGTATAATTCTTGCTTTCATAATCGAATATTTTGTACTGGTGTAAGTAAAAAAAATGTTGTAAAATGGTTCTATGTATATTAAAGTAATCATAATAAAGGCAAAAGTGGCCAATATAAAGAAAGAAGCATCTATTAGGAGGAAAAACGAGTGGATAAGGAAATTGTAATCGTCCTGGATTTTGGTGGTCAATATAACCAATTGATAGCCAGAAGAGTTAGAGAGAGCAATGTATATTGTGAAGTTCTACCTTGTAGTACAAGCATCGAAAGAATTAAGGAAATTCAGCCGAAAGGTATTATCTTTACCGGAGGACCTGACAGTGTATATGCAGAGGATGCTGCAAGCTGTGATAAGGCAATGTTTGAGTTAGGAATTCCTGTACTGGGTATATGTTATGGAGCACAACTTATGACTTACTTGCTGAATGGTAAAGTATCCAAAGCACCGGTTCGTGAGTATGGTAAGATGGAAGTAACTGTACAAAATAACTCTAAATTATTTAAAGATGTAACTGAGAAATCTATATGCTGGATGAGTCACACTGATTATATCGAAGCATTACCAGAAGGATTTGTAATATCAGCAGATTCCCCTACCTGCCCAGTTGCGGCATTTGAAAACCCTTCTCAAAATCTATATGGCGTTCAGTTCCATCCAGAAGTAGTTCATACTCAAGAAGGCTCCAAAATGCTTTATAATTTCTTATATCAAATCTGTGGCTGTGCTGGTGATTGGAAGATGGATTCTTTCGCCGTGCAATCTGTTCAAACATTAAAAGAGAAGATTGGTGACAAAAAAGTATTGTGTGCTTTATCCGGTGGTGTTGATTCCTCCGTTGCAGCTGTTATGGTCAGCAAAGCAGTAGGGAAACAATTAACTTGTATCTTCGTAGATCATGGTTTATTACGTAAGAACGAAGGTGATGAAGTAGAAAAAGTATTTACCGAACAATTCGACGTTAACTTTATTCGAGTCAATGCACAGCAAAGGTTTTATGATAAATTAGCAGGAGTATCCGATCCGGAAACCAAGAGAAAAATCATTGGTGAAGAGTTCATCCGTGTATTCGAAGAAGAGGCAAAGAAGATAGGAGTCGTTGACTACCTGGTACAAGGAACCATCTATCCGGATGTAATTGAAAGTGGTTTAGGCAAATCCGCAGTAATCAAGAGCCATCACAATGTTGGCGGTTTACCAGACTATGTGGATTTCAAAGAAATTATCGAACCACTTCGCGACTTATTCAAAGACGAAGTAAGAAAAGCTGGTTTAGAGCTTGGCATCCCAGAAAAGTTAGTATTTAGACAGCCTTTCCCAGGTCCAGGTATTGCCATCCGAATCATCGGTGACATCACCCCGGACAAAGTTAAAATCGTTCAAGAAGCTGACGCCATATTCCGTGAAGAGATTGCCAATGCAGGACTTGACAGAAGTATCGGCCAGTACTTTGCAGTTCTCACAAACCTTCGTTCCGTAGGTGTTATGGGGGATGAAAGAACCTATGACTATACGGTAGCGTTAAGGGCAGTAACGACAACGGACTTTATGACCGCAGAATTTGCCGAGTTACCTTGGGAGCTTCTTGGAAAGGTATCAAATAGAATTGTAAATGAAGTAAAACATGTAAATAGAATCTGCTACGATGTTACCGGGAAACCACCGGCTACGATTGAGTGGGAATAACATGAAGAAACGCTACAGCCCAGTAAAAGCAGGGGTTGTAGCGTTGTTTTTTGCGTGTGATTCTAGTTTGATACTAATTTTCTAATTGAATATATTTGGTGTCATTTAACTGGAGAATTACTGGCTGCTTAAGACCAATACCTTTTCCTATAGCTATGGTATGTCGCTCTTCTAGTGTAGGCAAGGTATCAGAGTAATCTTTGCCAATATAATTTTCTAGAAATGTTTTACCAGTATCATCAAATACTCTAAGGGCAAAAATAGTATTACATTGATTCAATATACTCTTTGTAACATTGGCAGTTCTTTGCGTTATTAATATACAACCTAAACCGAATTTTCTTCCTTGTAAAATTACTTTTGATATACCATTTGAATGTTTCTCATCGCCTGAATTCACGATAGAATTCCATTCGGGAGTCAATGAGTGCGCTTCTTCAAAAACAATACAGCATCGAGCTGTGTCAGTTTGTCCTAATTCCATACAAGCTTCAAGAAGATTTTCTGAAATAATTTTCGTCTTCTCCACCAATGATACCTCAGAAAGAGATGTGATATTGAATGTACTGGCAGCTTTTTTTACAACATGGTTATCTGGGTTTATGATGAGGACATTTGAATCTGGTTTTGATAAGAAACATGATATCCCATATTTAATTTTACCACTATAGTTCGATAAATTTCCCCATTCATTGGGCTTATCTTTAGCACCAGTAGTTTCGGCAGTATTTTTCCAATTATCTAAGTATGCTTGGCAAAATTCATTTATGATTATTTTATCATCTATATATTTTGATAGTCCTTTATCACTCGAATATTGGTTTGTAATGTCTATGCAAATGACTTTTATACCGGCATCGACTATTTTTTTGATTAATTCAAATGTTAAGCAAGACTTGCCAACTCCAAGAATTCCCATAATTGCGGTATTGTGGGTAACCAATGAATTGATATCAGCTAAAGGAACTTTCATATCTGTACCAGGTAAACGACCAATTGCAGTTTTCGCCAATTCATGTAAATCAGAAGCATCTTTAGTATCACATAGATATACAGATTCGCCCATATTAGGTATCCATTTTACAACTGTAAGCTCATTATTATAATAATCGTAGACACCAAGTTTTCGTGCAATGCCATTAATATATCCAAAGTCACTGGCAGAATTAATAGATTCTTCTTTGGTAGTTCCATTTATAACTTGGTAAAGAACATTATAATTAAATATCTTTGTACAAATTATTGCGCCGTCTTTTATTTTAGATGATGAGTTATTTAAAAGACTAAATCGGATAATATTGATATTTGAATCAGGCAAAATAAAACCAATGAAATTTTCACAGTTATTATATTCATAGCTTTGTTCGATTTTTAATTTTATTGAATCTTCAATTGAGTCGAGATTTAGTATTCGTGTAGAGCCAATTTGCTCATCAAATAAGATGTCCATTCCAACGAGAGAGAGATTTTGTTTATTTATTTTTAAGGGCTGATTGTCTGTGTGAAGTAAAAGTATATCTAGCCATAACTTATCCAGTAAGAATCTGCATTTTACAATAATACCGATGCAGTAACTGTCTGAATCAGTCTTGACTAAAACAATCTTGCAATTTGAATTTTTGTATTCATAAATATTTTTACTGTTTTTTTCAACTTCTACCGTATAGCGGTTCTCGTTATCAGATTTTATTGAAATACCTATAAAGTCTTGCGGGCTTTTATTTATAAATAAGGATAATAAGGTAACTATTTTCAAAATAATTTTACCAACAATATCAAAAAACACTATGCAAATCCAAAGAGTAATGGCGGAAACAAACATACAAATATTATGAGATTTGAGAAAGATATCACTCGCAAAGTAGGAATAGCTTGAAAACAAATATACCAACGAAAATATGATTGTTGATGAACCAATATTTTTTAATAAAAAATAGGTTATGTTTTTAAACTTGTCATTAATATCTTTGAATATCATGTGTATCAAACTGAGAATAATAAGGAAAATTGAGTAAATTAGTAAAAAGTGATATCCCCATAATTTTGTCTTATCATCTACTGTTATCAAAACTAAAATCAAGGAGATACTATTAGCAAAAGTGTCTGTGGGAGTAGAAAAATATGGTTCAGTTACATATTTACCCATTATGATTAAAAGTATCCCAGAATAGAACCAAATACTTGAATCGTTATTTTGGTCGAAAATGCTACTTAGACCGCCTCCTAACGTATTGAATGTCAACATTATAGCAATTAAATATATAAAGGCTGTTACTAATCTTTGTTTTTGTGATAATTTTTCACGCATAATTATTCCTGTTTCCCCCCAACATTTTAATCCAATATAAATGATTGAATAGAGTTTCCGTTAGAGCCCTTCTTCACCAGCAAATTACTATCCACCAAACTCTGTTTTATCCGTTCACACATTTCCATCAATTCAGCTACTTCAGCATGATATTCCTCATCACTTCCAAATTCATTCCTAGAATCAATCGTTTTCTGCAAAGCTGCTTTGGCTTGAGCCCATTTTGCCAGTCTTTCATTTATCTGTAGATGATTGAATCGCAAAGTCAATGTCTTTGGATCAATCACACCCTTGGAGTTTTTCTTTCCCTGAAATTCTAAATCTACCTGCTCGTCCATCTTAAAAATAAGGGACAGCACGTCTGAAACTGTTTCTATATCAAAATCCATAAACAAATTAATACTTACGCCAAATGCATTGGCGATTTTAAGAAGCTGGTCGGGTTTTGGATTCCTGTCACCGGCTTCGTATTTTCTTATGGTCACTTCATTCATGTCTGCAAGTTCTCCGAGTGTTTTCTGCGAAACACCTCGGAGAGTTCGATAAGCTCTTATTTTTTCGCCAACTGTCATATCAGCACCTCTTTCATATACTTTTGTATCTGACAGATACATTTGTATTGTAACACATATAGAGCAGATAAGAAAGAAAAATTTTTATTTGTGATCTAAAAGAGCTTACTGTGGTCTGGGTTCGATGATTTTTGTGAGTGCACAATTTACTATCACTTGGAAAAGTGAATATACGAAATGCTATCACAGGGGAATTTTGAGTACATTTTTTGCTATCATTCTAAACAGTACCTTTTAATAGAAATAAAAAATCATGAGAAAATTTAAAATATTACTAGATAGATCTAGTGGAAAAAGATTAGATTTTTCGTAAGGTTTAATTAATCACAAGTTAATTTGAAGGTATAGATATTTCATTTTAAATATAATAAAGAGGGTTTGGTTCCGCAAAAAATTAATTTAGAGGGTTGTAAAATGTAAAAAATAATGATATTCTATAAGTAATATGGAGGATGATAAGATGATTGCAGAAAGACCTAAACATGCTGGAAGAAAAGCTGTTCCTAAAGAAGAAAAAAAAGTTGGATATAAGGTATATTTAACACAAGAACAGCAAGAGGAGATTGAATTTTTCGGTGTTGGTTCTTCTTTTTCTGAAAGATGCGCAAATTTAATTTCATTAGAATTGGAGAGACAGAAAGAAGTGGCACAGGAAACGGTTAGAGTCATTGATTTATTTGCAGGTTTGGGGGGGATCAGATTAGGGTTTGAACAAGGATTAGAAAAGCGTGGATTGCATGCTAAATGTGTATTTACTTCTGAAATAAAAAAATATGCAATTAAAGCTTATCAAAATCACTTTGGAAATGAAAAAATATATGGGGATATAACACAAATACAGACTAAGGATATTCCTGATTTTGATGTTTTACTAGCGGGGTTTCCTTGCCAACCTTTTAGTTCGGCAGGGAAAGGCTTAGGATTTTCAGATACAAGAGGCACCCTGTTTTTTGAAATAGAAAGAATTATAAGTGAAAAAAATAAGGCGGGGAAACCTGTTAAAGCATTCCTACTTGAAAATGTAGAGGGACTTGTTAACCATGATAAAGGTAATACATTAAAGGTTATTATTTCTAAACTTAAGAAATTGGGATATAAGGTAAATTGGAAGGTGTTGGATTCGCAGCATTTTGGTTTAGCTCAGAGTCGAAAACGAATATATATTGTTGGAACTTTAAAGCAGATGATAGATTTGGATAAATTTGATATAAGCACAGCAACTTTTGGGGACATTATGGAGCATGGTTTGCCTACAGTAAGAAGTAAATTCACTAAGAGCTTGTTATCTAACTTTTCTACTGAAGAAATTCTTGGAAAATCAATAAAAGATAAAAGAGGTGGAACTGAAAATATACATTCATGGGATATAGATTTAAAAGGAAAAACTACAAGAGATCAGAGAGAGCTTTTAAATTTATTACTTAAGGAACGAAGAAAGAAAAAGTGGGCTGAAGAAATCGGAATAAAATGGATGGATGGAATGCCTTTGACAGTTGAACAAATTAAGACATTTTATAATAAAAAGGATTTACAAAATATGTTAGATGACTTAGTGGATAAAGGTTATCTGACATTTGAACATCCCAAAGCATTAGTAGAAGGAGAAAGAAAGCCTGATTTGGAAAAACCTAGAGGATATAATATTGTAGCAGGGAAGCTATCATTTGAGTTTTCAAAGATATTAGATCCAAATGACTTAGTACCTACACTTGTAGCCATGGACGTATCAAAATTAGGAGTAGTAGATGGACAAGGAATTAGGCGATTAACAATTCGTGAAGGGCAGAAATTATGTGGATATGATCCTGATACATATGATCTAAGCATACTTAAGGAGAACGAGGCATTTGATCTTCTTGGTAATACAGTATGTGTGCCAGTCATTTCCGCTATTGCAGAAAAATTAGCAGTTGCTATCAAGGAAAGTTAAAAATCCTTGATGGTAACTGTTTTTTTAATGCAATAAATTGCATTATATGATAAAATATGAATATTATGGAAAGGGGTGTCAGTTTGTGAGATACGTTACGGCTAGTGAAATTATTGAATTGCTAAAAGAAAATAATATTGGAGAGGCTATCGGTCAAATCAAAATGTCATTGAATGGAACTGAAGTAAAAATAAAACAAAATGATATAATTGGAAATGCTTTGCAGGAATGGTTAGGGCAATTTTTACGTGATAATGATATTTACTTTAGAAGTGCAACTGGTCAAACATTTCCAGATTTTTATTTAACAGAATCAGATACTACAGCATTATGTGAGATGAAAACATATTATGCAACGAGAAATGCAGCTTTTGATGTTGCTAATTATTTTGGTTATGTAGATTCTTTAAGAGAAAAACCTTGGAGATTAGATAGTGATTATCTTATTTTCTCGTACATTAGTGACGACGACGGGAACATTTCAATCAAAGATATGTGGTGTAAAAAAGTGTGGGAAATCACGGGGCCAGCACAGGATTTTGCACTTAAGTGTCAAAGAAAAAAAGGACAAATTTATAATATAAGACCTGCGAATTGGAAAGAAAATAGTAGAGGTAATTTGAAACCTTTTACTTGTAAAGAAGAGTTTGTGGCTGCATTGTATAAAACGCATCTAAGCGAGAGCAATCAAACAAAAGTATCTAAGACGTGGCTAGATAACGTTATTGTGGAATATGAAAGATATTCGGGAAATGACATGAGTAATCGCATCATGGCTTATATTAAAGGCGTATAGCGAATTAGGAGAGAGCAAAATGGTTGTTAAAAAGAGTTATGATGATTTTAAAAAATCAGTATCATCATTTTATGTTGATAAAGACCTTGAAATAGATATGGAAAAGAAACAAGATCTTATGATTTCTAATATTAAAAAGAATTTAAAAAATGTAGATACAGTAACTGGTCTTGAAACGTATATTAAGAATGAAAAGGATTCCTTACAAAACCTGACCAGTGTATTGGGGATTTCCGAAGAAAGATTTCGAAGAATAGTTTCTATGATCCGTAGGATGAATAAGGATTATTTTTCATCTGAATGGACGATTAGCGCGATTCGTAATAAAATGATTAAAGAAAAAAAGTATATGGATGCAGTTTGTGATCTTATGATCAATGGAAAAAGTAAGAGTTTATATACGGACAAAATTCCAAAATTCATTTTAGACCAGGTAGTAATTGATTCAAAACGGTTAAAAATGCTCACTACGAAAGCTGCTTTAAAACAGTTTATTAAACCGTCATTTGAGGGGATATACAGTAATGCAGTTGGAGATAAGGTAGAAGCTATATTAGAGAAGGAGATACATGCATATTGTACAAAACACGGTACAACATATGTGCATGAAAAAAATGTATCGTGGATAGATAGAAATATTGATTTTATTATTCCAAGTGTTGATGATCCTAAAATTTTAATTGAAGTTTCATATATGGTTACTACTGGTAGTGGGCAAACTACAAAACAAAGGGATGAACATCAAGCCCGATTAAAAATTGATGAATATAACAGAAGAAATCGTAAAAATGTTAAGTTCGTCAATTTTATTGATGGAGCTGGTTGGTTAGGAAGACAAAGAGATTTAAAACTAATGTATGATGATTCGGATTTTGCAATAAATCTTCAAAATATAAATGATTTAGATGGAATTATTGAAGAGTATTCAAAATAATCTAATGATCAATTGATTCTATTTTGATTTTAATTTTTTCTACGCTACCTAAAAAATAAAATAATACACGGAATTCAGCAGTTTAAAAACAAACAGAAACAAAAGCATCTGAAGGGATGATTCTAGGCGCTGAGTGGTAATAACATGAAGCAACGCTACAGCCAAGTAATATCAAGGGTTGTAGCGTTATTTTTTGTTAGTGATTTATGATTCTATTTCACCATGTAATAAAATTATTATAGGAATGCTTTCAGCAGCCAAGCCAAAAGTAAGCAAACGATAAGAGTAAATAACGCACTTCCGCATGCTAACAACAGTTTTTGATAAGGGCGTTTTCCGTATTCTTGGCTTTTCTCAATTTCATCCAATAGTTTTCCTTCAGTAAAGGCTACGATTTCCTTATAAGTTTGAACATTATTATCTTTTTTACATTTCTCAACTTTAAAAGCAAAATACATCGTTACTGCAAATATGATAGCCCATATAATTAGCCCAAAATAATTCAAAAAGATTGCTAGTGGAACACAAGAGAATATGGTTAGCAATAATAGTAGAGTAAAAATAGTGCCATAACGATTAAATTTTTGAAGTTCAGCTTCCTTAATTTCTTCTTTCATAATATCGATATCTCCTTTGATTAATTGATCAAGAGATATGTTAAACAATGAACTAAGTAATAACAGACTATGAATATCTGGATAGTTTCTGTTATTTTCCCAATTAGAGATAGTTTGTCTTGTTACATAGACTTTTTCCGCTAACTCTTCTTGCGATAAATTCATATGTGTGCGATATTTCTTTATTTGAGTACTAAGTTCCATTGTAGAATCTCCTTTTGCAAGTTTGATTTCTCCTGATCAATTAACATCATATAGAACAGAAGTGTCTTTATCTACCAAAAGTCTTTTACATTGGCTAAAATAGAGGTGTCAAAATGATTTTACATATTAAATCAAATCAGTTATATTCTTCAATGTTCTGAAAGTACTTTTTGTCCTTTTTGAAAAAAGTATAAGCCTTCTCCTCCAAAATAAATTTCTAATCGTTTATATGTAATAATTAAATTTCTAACCTTGTATATGTAATTTTATAACAGTAATGAAAATCTTTCAATCGTTTTATATACGATGCGATTGAACGATTAGAGAGCTTTCAGACTCCGAATCCAGAAGATAATTAACAAGTTATAGAAAAATTTACCTTGACAGGTGAGCGATTGGTCACTATAATAATATAAAAAGTGACCAATCGCTCACTTTGCATACCTGTATATGAAATGAGGGGATGTAGTGAAAACAAAAGAAAAGATATTATTAGAATCCATGAAGCTGTTTTCTACAAACGGATTTGATGCAGTGTCCATACGTACCATTGCAGATGCGGTCGGAATCGGAAATAGTGGGCTGTACAAGCATTTTTCAGGGAAGCAGGAGATTCTGGATTGTATCGTTGAGCAGTCAAAGGCAAATTTCTGTCAACAGTACCAGGAAGTCTCTTACAGAAATGAAACAGTGGAAGAGTGGAAAAAGGCATGTATGAAGATGTTCCATTTTCAGATACAGAATGAATGGATGTGTATGTTCCGTAAGCTTTTGATGATCGAGCAATTTAAGAATCCACAAATGGCGCAGCTTTATCGTGAATTTTTCATAGAACTTCCAATACAGTCCCAGAAGAAAATATTTGAAGAATGCATCAATGCTGGTCTAGTAAAGAATGTTGATCCGGAAGTGCTGGCTATGGAATTGTATGCTCCATTTTTCATGTATCATACCATACAAAAGGACAACTTAGAGGATTTACTTCTGGCACACATAGACAATTTTTTTGACAGCTGCATCATAAAAACAAAGTGAGGGAAAGCAATGAGCGGAGTAATTTTGAATAGGAAAGCAGTAAAGAAAAACAGAGAATTGAAAAACACTTGGAAAGCATCAAAGAAAGCATATGGCAAGTTGAAGGGAAAGTACTTAAAGAAAAAGATTGGGAAGGTGGTTCGCCTTACAGACGAGGAATTGTTGTTGGAGGAACAAACGAGAATTACTACATTTTGTAACGAAAATAATCTTCCAAAGATACAGGAGCTAATCGATAAAATCAGGAATATAAATCTTGAAGGCATGAGTGGTAATGGGTTTCCGGTAGCAGAGAAATTAGAAAGCTTTGCCAGCCGCTCCCATCCTTACTCCATACTTCTTGTAAATGCAGTAGAATGTGAACCGGGTATCCTGCACGATGAATGGTTGGTAAACCACAGGTTACAGGAAATCTTGACAGGCTGTAATTACCTACAGCAGATTTTTAGTATCGACCGTGTTATTCTTGCATCTAAACAAGTTGTAGAAACAGGAGATGACATTCACTGCGAACAGGTTCCAAATTGCTTTCCAATGGGAGAAGAATACTTCCTGATTGACCAGGTACTTGGAAAGCATCTTAACAGAAATGAACTTCCGATTGAACAGGGAGTTCTTGTTATGAACGCACAAACTGTTTACCAGATTGTAAAAATCATAAATCATTGTTATGACGGAGGTAGATTTGTAACACTTGCAAATCTGTACTCTGGAGCTGCAAGAATTGCATATGTAGAGGATTCTACAAAGATACAGAAAGTTTTAGAACAATGCTTTGGCAAAGTTAATTTAGGAGAGACAGAATATTTTGCTGGAGGGGGAATTCTAAATGCACATAAGGTTGCCGAAGATGAAGCATTTTCAACTAAGATTTGCTTTGCTGCCATTGGAATGAAAAGCAATATTACAAACGACAATAAATGCAGGAAATGCGGCGCTTGTACGAGAAACTGCCCTATGGGTATTGATGTACGTAAGATTGTGAAAGCATTGGAAGAAAATCCAAATGCAGACATTACAATGTACCATCCTGAGAACTGTATTCAATGTGGATCTTGTACTTGGTTTTGTAGGGTTTCTAAAGATGTAACCTCCTATTGTGAACCATATGCAGGGAAAAGAATTTAATTTCTTTTTTATTTAATAGTACAGATAGAATAAGTTCCCTTGACGTTTGAGAGAAAAACAGATGGTTGATAGATCTCAAATATGATAGAATTAGAGTTAGATTTTGTACTCTAGTAAAGGGCAGTAATCAATCAATATTATTATAAGTAGAAAAGAGTGGTAGCATGGATGATTTTGAGTTAGTTAAATCATTAATAGGTGAAACTGTAACAGAAGATGATTTAAAATATGTAGACTGTTATGTACACAATAAGATGGGGCTGTTTATTCCTAGTGTAGGAGTGTGCCAGTATGCTGCTAGACCTTTTCACACACACCCCTCTTATATGTTTGTTATCATATTTTCTTTTGATTCCGTTACGATAAAGCCTAATATTGAAATCAAAGAAAACCATTATTTGGCTACTGTGATGTCGCCAAATATTCCGCATAATGATCTTGAGGAATCATTTGCACATTACTATTGTATATTGATCGATAAAGAATATTTCGAAGAACAATACAGAATGTATACGGACAAAAAACCGGAGTTTCACTTGAAACAGTTTGCCATTTGTCATGATATTTTAAAGGCATTGAATACGTTTGCTTTTGAATATAGTAAGAAAATGCAAAATGCAGACATTACTTTGGAAGCGCAAACTACAATTATTACCCACTGGCTGATAAGGAGTATTTTAGGAGAAAATTATGATATGCGCGCAATATCTTCTAATTATGCAGTGGCACGTGCAGAACATTATATTGAGCAACACTTTAGCGAAATGATAGCGGTAAAGCATTTGGCAGCCTTGGGAAATATGTCAGTTTCAAGTTTCAATCGAATATTTAAGAAGGAAACCAAGTTAACGCCGAAAGAATATTTAATAGAAATAAGATTAGAGAAATCCAAAAAACTACTTAGGAGAAAGGAAATTCCCATTACAGAAATAGCAATGCGGTGTGGATTTGCTAGCAGTTCCCATTTTTCATCCAGTTTTAGCAAACTCCTTCATATTACACCGTCCGAATATCGGAATTCTTATTGCGATTAATGGTGATGATTATTTTTTGATAGTATTTGCATTTATTTTGAAAGTGCACATAACTTTTATCAATTATAATGGATTAAGGTGTCATAAGCCTCAAACAGCTAACCTTATGATACCCTAATCACAATAACATCATCATTTCAAAGGAGAATAAGCCTATGGTTAAGGAAGAAATATTTCAATTAATAAATGAGAATCCAGTTTTTTATTTAGCAACTATGGATGGAGATCAGCCAAGAGTAAGAGGAATGCTTTTATTCAGAGCCGATGAGAACGGCATAATTTTTCATACAGCATCTACGAAGGATGTCTTTGCACAGATAATGAAAAACCCGAAAGCAGAACTATGTTTTCAAGGTAATGGAAGTCAAATAAGAATCACAGGAATTTTAGAGCAGCTTAATGATGAGAA
Source organism: Bacillota bacterium (assembly GCA_023443225.1). Classification (GTDB taxonomy): domain Bacteria; phylum Bacillota; class Clostridia; order Lachnospirales; family Lachnospiraceae; genus Anaerocolumna. The sequence goes on along the minus strand of JAEZVF010000058.1, from coordinate 117,141 downwards.
TCTAAAAAATGATATATTTAACCATCCCACAAGAAAATTTCTGCAAGCGTGGAAAGATAAAGGCATTGATGGTATACTTCAAGTCTTCCGTTTAAAGAATGGAACTGCGGTAGAGTGGACTATGGCAAGCAATTTTGAAGAAAAGAAACCGATAACTCTTATGTAGACCAAGTTTACATAGTAGATATGTTGAAGTACATATACATTTGTTAATTTGAATGGGATTAGCTGCGAATGCTACGAGTTCAAGCTTAGATAAAAAGAAATGTTCTCTGCGAAAATTTATTTTCGTTAGAGGACATTTTTTATCATTAAAAACGAAAGATACTTTGTTTCAAAAACTTAGAGAGCTAACAAAACCATGACTTTTTTATTAGCAGTTGCAGAAAGACCCCAAGCACAGTCTCTTTATATAGTTGTTGAAATCAATCTCCATTCTCCTTGAGTTTCCGAAGTTTCATCCACTAGGTTTGATTTCGTAAATACAGGTGGTTGATAGGTATGAAATATGATAGAATAAGAATTAGGTTTCTATACCTTAATTAAAAATAAGTTCATCAAAAAACGAACTTGTGTTCGGTAGCGTATTGTGATAGAATAATATTAAGGATTTATAGAGGTGATTGAATTGAAGAAAAATATAGATATAAATATGGATGAAGTAATAAATAAGTTATTTGAAGGTGATTGCCTAGAATATATGACTAAAATACCCGATGGAAGCGTTGATATGATTTTATGTGATTTGCCATACGGAATGACACAAAATCATTGGGATTGTTATATTCCTCTTGATAAATTATGGGAGCAGTATAATCGAATCATCAAACATAATGGGGCCATTGTCTTAACTTCGAATGGTGTGTTTACAGCAAAATTGATTTTGAGCCAAGAAAAGTTATATAAATATAAATGGATTTGGGAAAAATCAAAATCAACAAATTTTCTTAATGCTAAGAAACAGCCGCTAAGAAAACATGAAGATATCTGTGTTTTTTACAAAAAACAACCTACGTATCATCCACAAATGACGATCGGTGAACCTTATGATAAAGGGGTACGGAAAGATCAACTTTGTGGAAATTATGGAGATTTTGGACCGGTGCATGTTGCAAGCGAAGGCGAAAGGTATCCTACGGATATTATATACGTAAAAACGGCGGAGAGCGAGGGAACTGTTTTACATCCAACGCAAAAGCCGATAGAATTAGGGAGATATTTAGTCAGAACATACACGAATCCAGGAGATGTGGTGTTAGATAATACGTTTGGAAGCGGATCATTTTTAGTTGCGGCATTGATGGAAGGAAGAAATTTTATAGGTATTGAAAAGAATGAAAATGTCGCATTATTTAAGAGGGAAGAGATTGATTATATTGATGTAGCGAAAAGGCGACTCTTTTTAGCATGGGAAGGGTTAGATAAAAAGACAAAAAAACATATTCAAGTGCAGAACTTAATTACAGAGTTTGAAGAAAGGTAAGCAAGCATGGGGATCGTAGTAAGACGTAATGAACGAAGTTGGGCTATTGAAATTATTACACAGATTAATCTGATGTTACAGGGCATTAATATTAGAATTAAACGTGCAGGTGGAGAAAGTACCTTATCTGTTAATAAAAAGAGTATGTTTCCAGATGTCCTGTTATACGAAGATTTGGCCCAAACGAAAATATTACAAGGCTGGGAACTTAAGATGCCGGACGTTCTTATTACCGATGAAGCCCTGATCAATGATGCGACTAGAAAGGCAAACGCGCTGGGGCTAAATAGCTTTGTTATTTGGAATTTTACCTATGGGAAATTATATATAAAAGATGAAGCAAATAGATTTTATGAAGCGAGAGTTTGGACGGGTACGGATATCATTCGAACGAGGGAAGACGTAAACACTCATAAGGATTTGTGGATACCAATCATTAAGGATATTATTTTGGTGGTTAATCAGTATTTGCTTAGCGGTGAAATAATGACTGCTCCGATTACAGATGTTTTAACAGATAATCTAATGACAGAGGTAATTCAGAGAAATAAAGATCTAGTGGCAGAAAATCTTCAATTCGAAGTAACAAACAGCAATGCCATGGAGAGAAAACTAAAAGTCTGGTGGAATGCGTTTCATGAAGAATATGATAAGGATGAAACCAATATGTTCTCTGCCTATGCGAAAACTATTTTGTTAAACTGGACGAATAGGATCATGTTTGCAAACATAATTAAAAAATATCATAATTGTGCAGATTTAATTAAGAATATTGACAACACGACATCTCCCACAGATGGAAATAGCATTATAGACCAAATAATTGCTCAAGGTGATTTCTATAATGTGTTTCACAAAATAGAATTCAATGATTTAATACCAGAGGATACCTGGATTGATATTATTGACTATAACCAGTTTTTATACAGTAATAAAATTGATAATATTGATCAAAGTGCTTTACAAGACTTGCTTGAAAAAACGGTTAACGTGGCAAAGAGAGAGATTAGAGGACAATTTGCTACTCCTTATAAATTGGCAGATTTATTGTGTCAAATTACGGTTGAGAATTGGAATGGTCATTGCGCGGATTTCTGCTCTGGAACAGGAACGATAGCAAAAGCCATTATGAATAACAAAATGAAAAGGTTGAAAGCAGCAGAATCGACATTTTCTTCTACGTGGATCTCTGACAAATACGCATATCCTTTGCAAATATCTAATATTGCTTTAACTAGTATTGATTCTTTAAATATTCCAATTCATATGTTTCAGTCGGATATTTTCGATATAGAGGTTGGCAAGAATGTCACAATAAAAAATCCCTTAGATGGTTCCAATATAGACAAACCGATACCACCGCTAAAAGCAGTGATATCTAATTTTCCATTCGTAAAAGCTAATAATATAGGAAGCGATGAAGAGGAACATTTAAAAAAATATAATAAAATCATAAAAGAGAAGGCAGGAATTGAATTTAAATTAGGTAAAACTGATTTATACACATTCTTGCCATTTAAGGTTCATGAATTGTTGGAGAATCAGGGAAGGTTGGGAATTATCCTTTCTAATTCTTGGCTGGGAACAGACACCGGTAGAATGTTTTTTCATGCCTTGTTATATTTTTATAACCTACAGACTGTAGTTTTGAGTAATTCAGGAAGATGGTTTGAAAATGCAGACGTTGTATGTACACTATTGGTTCTGGAGAAAAAAGAAGTTGGTGAACCAGAGAAGAGTAATGCTATTGATTTTTGCTTGACTCAAAAAGAACTGAAAGAATTAAGTGATGATGATATGGAAGGTATTATCAATAGCATAGTTTTACGGGAAGAAATTGATAATTCAGTACTTAAAATAAAAAAATATTCTTTAGATGAAATCTTCGCAATACAAGAAAAGGGGATATCTTTAAATGCTTTATTTCATAACGTTTCTTGGATAGAATCTCTTGAAAGCAAATTGATTCCTATTAGTCAAGTTCTCACTGTAAAACGTGGAGAAAGGCGTGGATGGAATGATTTGTTTTATCCGCTAGTTGGGCATGGCATAGAAGAAGAATACATTAGGCCAGTGTTGAAGAATCCTGCTAATATGAAATCATATATAGCAGAAACGGATATAGAAGCGTTTTGTTGCCATCGTTCGAAAGAAGAACTTAGAGATTTAGGACATGTTGGTGCATTAAATTGGATAGAGAAATTTGAAAACATAACAAACGGTACTGGGAAAAAGTTGCCAGTTGCTTTGAAGCGAAGCGGAAGCTATTGGTATGAAATGGACGATAGGACAAAAGCAGATTTTGTAACAGCATTGAATCCCCATAAACGACTTTTTGTTGCCAAATTTAGAGAAAGAACATTTGTAGATCAAAGATTTACAAGATTATTAAAAAACAGAGAAGATCTTGATTTGGATTTAGTGCATGCACTTTTGAATTCTGTATATGGCATGTTTGCCATTGAGGCGATAGGCTTTGGTAGGGGGTTAGGCGTTTTAGATGCAAGTAGCTCTAACTTCAAACAAATATATATGATAAATCCAGACCAAATTGATTATGAGGAAGCAGAAGAAATCAAAGAATTATTTGGGAAAATTAAGGACAGATATGTTTATGATACGGAAGAGGACTTGAAGGATGAAGACAGAGAACGATTTGATAAAAGAGTGTTACAGGCAATCGGTAAAGAAGACTTGTATGATGAAATAAAAGATTCTTTAATATCAATGCAAAAGACTAGACTTTGTGTCAGATAATTAGGGGGCACAGGAATACTCAACCATTTGTATAGAGGGAAGTTTGTTTAGTACAATTTACTAAAAATTAATATTTTTGATACGCCCTATTGACAAAATTTCATAAGAGTTTTAATATATATGTAAAGATGCAAACGGTTGCATGGATAGAAATTGAAATATTTGATAAGGAAATATTTGATAAGGAAATATTTTTTTAACATTTTATGCAAACGGTTGCATAGAAAGGAAGAAAGGACAAATGCCTGTAACAATTAAAGATATTGCAAAGAAAGTAGGTGTAGCACCCTCTACTGTTTCAAGAGCAATTAATGGAAATGCGGTCATATCTAAAGAAACCAGAGATAGAATTTTGGAAGCTATGGAGGAGATGAATTATCATCCTAATAGTCTGGCAAGAAATTTTGCCAGTGGGAATACTTTCGCAATTGGACTAGTAATTGATGCCAAGGATGAACAAACATTTTCTAACACTTTTTTTAACAGAAGTGTTTTTGCGATAGAAAAGGTTGCTCAAAATTTTGGATATAGTTTGATTATTACAAATGATAAGGAGGAAGAGAAACAGTCTTCTGTAGAAAAGATGGTATTTGAGAAAAAAGTAGATGGAATAATTTTACCAAGTTCAAGTGCTACTCCTAAGCTTATCCGGATTTTAAAGAAACAAAAGTTTCCTTTTATTATTTTGGGTGAGCCTGAGATAGAAAAAACAGAAACTAGCTGGGTTGATATTAACAATACTGAGGGAAGTGAAATGGCAGTCGAACATTTGGTGAAATCTGGCTACAAAAAGATTGCTTTTATTGTAGAAAATCGTAGAACTGTTTTTTCAATAAAAAGAATGGAGGGATATAAAAAAGAACTATTGAAAGCAGGTTATTCTTTAAAAAAGGAATATATACAAGATTGTATGGAAAATACAGATAACGCTTTTTTTATTACGAAGTCACTCATGGATTTTGAAGAATCACCAGATGCCATACTATGTGGGAATAATGTGATAGCATATCAGGTTTTAAAGGCGTTAAAAGAGCTTGAGCTTAATGTTCCAAAGCAAGTAGGTGTTATGACTTTTGATAACTGTCCTTTTGCAGAATACATGGATCCACCTTTATCAGCTGTAGATGTGGATACCTTTAGCTTAGGGGAGCAAGCAGCTACAATCTTAATTAGAAAGATTAAAAATGCAGATTATGAAAATTGTCAGGCATTAGTATCAACAAAATTACTATTACGAGAATCTACTATTAAATAATTCAGACACTACATGCAGAAAGGAGATTACATGAATAAAGAAGCAATTTTACATGAGAATACTAATCAGTATGTTTATGCCAAATCCAGAGAATGTTTAACGTTTAAAATTAGGGTGGGAAAGAAAGATATTAAAAGATGTCGACTTTTCTATTGGGCAAGAACCAACCCTGAAGAGAGAAGTTATGTGGATTTACAATGGAAATATAGGGATAAACTTTTTGATTATTACAGTGTAGAAATTCAGTTTTCTAAAATAGCACGTTACCAAAAGTATTTTTTTTTATTGGAAGATTGGAAAGGACTGGTAAGATATTATGCTTCCCATGGGTTAGAGGAACAAGAACCAAAGGATGGATTTTTCGAATACCTCTACGCAAATCAGGGAGATTGTATTCAAATCCCGTCATGGGCAAAGGGGCAAATATTTTATCAAATTTTCCCTGAACGTTTTTTCAACGGTAACTTAAAGAATGATCCAAAGAATCTTGAACCATGGGGGAGTACGCCTACCAGAGAAAACTATATGGGAGGGGATATCAGAGGAATCACCTTAAAACTAGATTATTTAAAGGAATTAGGAATACAATGTATTTATTTAAATCCTATTTTTAAAGGGGATTTTAATCACAAATATGCGACTACGGACTATTTTGAAATTGATGAAACAATTGGAACAAAAGAAGAGTTTAGAGAACTGGTGAAAGAGTGTCATAGAAGAGAAATTAGAATAATTCTCGATGGAGTATTCAACCATACAGGAATAAACTTTAAACCTTTTATGGATATACTAAAAAAACAAAAAAAGTCAGAGTATAAAGATTGGTTCTACATAACAGAATTTCCAGTTACAGTATCCCATCATAATTACGAATGTGTAGGTGCCTACAAATGGATGCCAAAACTAAACACTTCAAATCCTCAAGTTAGAGAATATATTTTAACTATTATGAACTATTGGATAGAAGAATTTAATATAGATGGTTGGCGACTAGATGTGGCTGATGAAGTAGACGGAAGTGTGTGGCAGGAAGTAAGAATCCATTTAAAAAGAAAATATCCAAACATTCTACTACTTGGGGAAACATGGGGGTTGGGTTTGCGGATGATGATGGGAAATCAAATGGATAGCATTATGAATTATGTTTTTCGTGATGCTGTCAGAGATTTTTTTGCAAAGGAAACCATAGATTCTTTAGAATTTGACCATAGGTTGAATCATATGTTAGCCAGTTATTTGTCAGAGACAAAGGATGGATTATTTAATTTGCTAGATAGTCATGATACTGAAAGATTTATATATTTATGTGGAGAAGATAAAGAGAAACTAAAATTGGCTGTAGGATTTCAGTTTTTATTTCAAGGTTCGCCATCCATATATTATGGTGATGAAGTCGGTATAACTGGGGAGAATGATCCGGATTGTAGAAGAACTATGGAATGGGAGGAAACAAAACAAGATAAAGAGCTGTTGACATGGTATCAGACCATGGCCAGGTTGAGAAAAGAGGAAACTTCTATTCGATACGGGAAATATGCTACGAATGTCTGTGAAAATAATAAAGGTGTTTTTGGATTTGTAAGATATATTAAGGAGGAAGCTGTTTATACTGTCTTCAATAAGAGTAAGAATAGTGAAAGCTTATTGATACCGGTGTTTCAATCAGGAATCTATAGAGATATTATATCAGGAGAAGAAATTCAAGCAGAAGAGATAGTAGAGGGTGAGCATTATTATAATGAGGACGTACTGGAATATGGAGGTAGAATAGCAGTTACACTTAATCCATATACCATGAAAGTCATAAAAACTGTATAGGAGGAAAGAAACATGAAAAAAGGAAGAAAAATACTGGCAATTATCACAGTTATGGTATGCTTGGCGGCGTTAATAAGCTGTGGTAAATCACCAGTAGTATCGGAAACCACGCAGCAAGGCAATGAACCAGCTAATGAAGTGGTAGATACCGAGGAAGCTGCAAAAAAAAAGGAATCGGTAACAATTAATTTCTGGCATCACTACAGTGCTCAGTCAGCAGAGAATGAAACCTTGGTAAACACATTGATTCCGGCGTTTGAATCTGAAAATCCGGGAATCAAAGTAAATGCAGTATCTCATGAATGGGCAGATTTGCATGAGAAGATTCTAATCAGTGCAAAATCAAAGACACTACCTGATGTAGCACGACTTGATAGTGCATGGATACCAGAATTTCAAAAAGCTGGAGTATTGGTTTCTTTGGATGAAGAAATGGAAGATTTCCAGTCTGTATCCCAGGGCTTATTAGAGAGTGCTATGAGTACTGCAAGTATTGATGGTCATACATATGGGTTAGCCCTTAATACCAATACGAAAATTTTATTCTACAATGTAGAAGCTTTCAAGAAAGCTAATTTAAATGCTCCAAAAACAATGGATGATTTTGTAAATGCTATAAAAACACTTTCAGGATTCAATGAAAATGGACAACAAATATGGGGTTATAACGAACCTGCCTTGAGTGGATGGAATCTTTGTCCCTTTATCTGGAGCTGTGGAGGAGAAATCACTAATCCGGAACAAACAAAAGCAAGTGGTTATATTAACAGTCCTGAAACTGTAGCGGCCATCCAGATGCTTGCTGATTTATATAAAGACGGAAATATTACTGGATGGAACAGTGGTGATATTCCCATGACAGACGGCTTCGGTACGGGTAGATACATGATGTTGTTAGAAGGCCCATGGAAAATAGCGGAACTTGCTGGTGCATATCCAGATTTAGAATATGCAACCATTGAAATACCAGCAGGTGATGGTGGTTCCCATTCTGTTTTGGGTGGTGAAGATATATCTATGTTTAATACGGCAAATAAAGAAGCCGCTTGGAAGTTTATGAAGTTTATGACAAACGATTATGCACAGCAAGAAATGGCTAAGTGCGGACAAATCCCGGTTAACAAAGAAGCATTAGGGAATGATCTTGTTAAAAATGCCGATTTTGCTCCATTTTTATTAGCAATTAGAAATGCCAAATCACGTCCTACTATTGCATGCTGGTCTGAAGTTGATAATGAACTGTCTGTAGCTGTAACAAAAGTCATGAATGGCGAAGCAACTGCTCAGAATGCAATGGATGAACTGGCTACAAAAGTGGATGCTTTGTTGGCTGAATAATGTTTATATTAGTATAATACAAAAGGCACATCACGTCAACAATAGGCAAGGATGGTTTTGATTATGGAAGGTAATTGTTGGCTAGTGAACAGGGGGAACAAGAATGAAGAAAAAAATGCTAGGAAACAGGTTGCAGATTGGCTTACTGCTATTGCCGGGACTTATTATATTTGGGACATTTACTATATATCCTATTATAAAGCTATTTATTATGAGTTTCTATGAATGGGATTTTGGTTCTTTACTTAATCAGAAATTTATAGGGCTGCAAAATTATATAGAGGTCTGGCAGGATGAGTATTTTCGAACTTCTTTTGTAAATACACTAATTTACACCCTGTTTACAGTGCCGGGACAAATGCTTATAGGATTACTGATTGCTTTACTTATAAACAGCATTGTACGTTTTAAGGTGACATATCGGGTTTTATATTATCTGCCTGTGATTACTTCATGGGTTATTGCATCATTGATATTTAAATACATATTTAATACAGAAGGTATGCTGAACTATTTTCTTACCAATGTGATCAAGCTTATCAATCATAACATTCGTTGGCTGGATTCTAGATGGGGAGGCTTATCGGTTGCAATGCTACTAGGAGTTTGGAAAGGAATTGGCTGGAATATGGTTGTTTTTCTAGCAGCATTGCAAACGGTACCTACTGATTTATATGAAGCAGCAGGAATAGACGGAGCCAATCATATACATAAGTTTTTTTATGTTACCCTTCCCTGCATTCGAGGTACGATATTATTTGCATTAGTCATGCTTACAATTGGAGGGTTTAACGTCTTTACTTCCATTAAGATGATTACTGGGGGAGAGCCAGGGCATCAGACAGATACAGTACTAACCTGGATGTACTACAAGGCTTTTAGTACTGGTAAGTTCGGTTATTCTGCAGGATTGTCTTTTATCGTTGCAATTAGTCTGGCTTTACTAGCGGCTTTGCAGTTTAAGCTGATGAAAAACAACGAGAAGGGAGAAAGGTGATAATAATGAAAAGAACAAAAATGTATCAAGGCATAATTAGCTTAATTTTGGCAACTGGACTCTTTATTGTAGTTATGCCTATGATTTACATGGTTAGTACTTCGTTAAAACCTAATGGGGCTTTATATGAATTCCCACCACGCTTTTTCCCAAGCTTAAGTGAAATTACACTTGAAAATTATCAGTATATTATTTTAAAGGGGAAATTCTATATTAATTTCTTAAATAGTATTTTTGTTTCTTCTACTACTGTATTGATAGCAGCATTTGTAGCAGCAGCACTTGGATTTTGTATTGCCAGGTTTGAATTTATCGGAAGAAAATTGTTATTTATATTTATTATATTGACTATGATTATACCAGGAACAACATTAATCGTACCTCAATATGAATTAGCAGTTAAGTTAAAGGTCATTAATAAGCTTTTTGGACTTATTCCTTTTTATGTTGCATGGGTTATTCCATATTCAACTTTTATGATAAAGGGATTTGCAGAAAATATTCCAAAAGAGCTTGATGAAGCTGTATATATGGATGGGGGGTCTGTTTTTACTATTTTCTTTCGTATTATTTTACCACTAATAAAACCTGGTATTGCATCGGTATCTATTTTTAATTTTTTGACAGCATGGGAAGAATATCCTTGGGCTAACACAGTGATAAATGATAATATGCAAAGAACTTTGCCAATAGCCATATCCGGATTCTTCGGTCAACATCAGTTTACTCAGTGGGGATATGTGTTTGCCTTATCAGTACTTAGCTTAATTCCAATTTTACTTGTATTTATATTTTGTCAGAAATTTTTTGTAACAGGTCTGACAACCGGTAGTATAAAGGGGTAATTTTATTTATTGCCTGCTAGGCAAGCGGAAAGGAGTTCAGAAATGTACTAAAAAATACTTAGCAATATTTATATCGTTAATATTATCTATAGTTATGCTTGTTCCAATTAATGCACACGCAGAGAGTACGACCTTAGGTACTAAAAATGATACTTTTACAACATTAGGGGTATCTAACAGTAGTGTTCTTGATGAAACTGATATTATTTACATGGTTTTAACAGATCGATTTTATGATGGAAATGCTAACAATAATGGTAATTTGAATGTGGAATACAGAGCAGGTGATTTAAAGTATACTCAAGGTGGAGACTGGATAGGATTGAAATCCAAGCTTCCATACATAAAGGATCTGGGAATGACAGCTATTTGGATTTCACCTCCATCTGAAAATGAGTTGTTAAGTAGAGATGGTTCGGAGTCAGGCTATCATGGATACTTTACAAAGGATTATTATAACGCAGAGCCACACTACGGTACAAAACAAGATTTAATAGATTTAGTGGACGAGGCACATAATTTGGGATTAAAAGTTGTTTTAGATGTGGTTCCAAATCATACAGCCGACTACTTGAAACCTTATGAAACTGCATACAATTCTACAGAGTATCAGCCAGCAGCACCTTTTAATAATCCTGCTTGGTATCATCATAATGGAGATATTACTGACTGGAACGATGAATGGCAGGTGCAAAATGCTGATTTGGGTGGCTTGGATGATGTTGACCATTCAAATAGTGATGCAAGAGCGGCTATTAAGGACGTCTATAAAATGTGGGTCGATGATACAGGTGTTGATGGAGTCAGGGTAGATGCCGCTAGGTCTGTAGATAAAACATTTCTAGCAGAATTTGAAGCATATTTAGGAGTCCCTTCATTTGGGGAGATTTTTGTTGGTGATGTGGATTATGTTAGTGACTATCAGAATTATGAATGGGGAGTTCTTGATTTTCCTTTATTTTTTCAGGCACGAGAGGTGTTTGCCAATGATGCCAGTTTTTATAATGTAAAGAACATTCTAGATCAAGATTATAAATACAGCAATGTGAATCGCCTTGTAACATTTATTGATAATCATGACAGAGACAGATTCTTATGTCTGGCAGATGATAATTATCAGAAGCTTCGTTTGGCATTAACCTTTTTGTTTACAATGCGCGGCATGCCTGATGTATACTATGGAACTGAACAGGAATGCTATGGCGGGGGTCTACCTACTGAATGGGCAGGTATTGCAAATAAGGAAAATCGTGAAATGATGCCTGGATTTTCAGAAGATGGATCGATATACCAATATATTCAAAAACTAGCTAAGATCAGAAAAGATTACAACTGCCTTAGTAGTGGAACCCAAAGAGAAATGTGGGTAGAAGATAATATTTATGCTTATTCCAGACGTAATGACTCTTCTGGTGAGGAAATTATTACTGTAATCAATAATGGTACAAGTAATGAAACCAGAACCATACCATTAAGAGCAGAAAGTAGTATTACAACGGGTTCTCTGTTAACTAATCTTTTAAATACGTCAACAACAGTTACTGTAGAGGATGGTGCTCTTACCGGCAAACAGATTTCATTAACTATTCCAGCTAAAACAGCATATGTATTTACATCAGACTCAGCAGAAGCATACTCTGAGCCGGATAAGGTAGTAACAACAATTCGTGTTCATTATGATGTTGGATTAGGTAATACAATGCATTTAAGAGGAGATGATTATCCATTATGGTGGACAGACGGCAGAGAAATGTTGAATGTCTCTTCTGATATATGGGTTTATGAAATTGAAAGATATGGAGTAGGAGAATCATTTGAATTCAAACCATTAATTAACGATACCACGTGGTCCACAGGTAATAACTATACCGGAGTCGGTGGACAAACAATTGATATTTATCCCTCATTCTAAATCATATAAAGAACGTGTCGTCTTGACGGCACGTTCTTTATATGCCTTTTGTGAAAGTTATGCAATCATGGTGGGATAGGGGAATCTCCCTTTAATATAAAATCATTGTTTTTTTAAGTTCAGATGATATAATGAAAGCGGAATGAGGAATCGTAAGTTTACTTGCGTATTATGATTGGAGCAACAAGTTAATGGATACGTTTTTTGTGCGGTAGTACATAGGAGAAAGTTAAATGAACAAATACGAAATACTAAAAAAATACTTTGGCTATGATTCCCTAAGAGAAGGTCAGGAAGAATTAATTGACCATTTACTTCAGGGAGAGGATGTGTTAGGAATCATGCCCACAGGCGCAGGTAAATCCATTTGCTATCAGATTCCTGCGTTACTCTTTCCAGGGGTTACGGTTGTGATTTCGCCGCTGATTTCGTTGATGATAGATCAGGTGAAGGCATTGAACCAAGCAGGGATTCATGCGGCCTATATTAACGGTGCCTTGACAGAGACACAGATTACAAAGGCATTGGATTTTGCAAAGCAGGGAAAGTATAAAATTATTTATGTAGCTCCGGAGCGATTGGAAAGTGCAAAGTTCATGGAGTTTGCCATGGAGATGGAGATTTCATTTGTAGCTGTTGATGAGGCCCACTGCATTTCACAGTGGGGGCAGGACTTTAGACCAAGCTATATTAAAATTATTGATTTTTTAAGAAAAATTCCGAAACGACCGGTGGTTGGGGCATTTACCGCTACAGCAACAAAGCGTGTTAGTGAGGATATTATGTGTATCCTTCAGTTGAGGAATCCCAATCTGGTGGTTACTGGATTTGACCGAAAGAATCTCTTCTTTAAAGTGGTCCAGGAGCAAAGGACCAGAAAGAAGGATACAGATATTCTTACTTATGTGAAAGATCATGCAAATGAAATTGGAATTATTTATTGTGCAACCAGAAAAAATGTGGAGTCTGTTTGGGAAATGTTACGGCAAGAGGGTATACTAGCTGGAAAATACCATGCTGGAATGGAGACAGAGGATAGAAAGCAGAATCAGGATGATTTTATTTATGATAAAAATACGGTCATGGTAGCAAGCAATGCTTTCGGTATGGGAATTGATAAATCAAATGTCCGTTATGTCTTGCATTACAATATGCCACAGAGTTTGGAAAATTACTATCAAGAGGCAGGACGAGCAGGTCGTGATGGAGAAAATGCAGAGTGTATCCTGTTCTATTCAGCGCAGGACCTTATGATAAACCGTTTTCTGTTAGATAGTAAGATAGGCAACCAAGAAATGCTGCCAGAGGATATGCTCGTGTTGCGGGAAAATGATGAGATACGACTGAATCAGATGAGGCAGTATTGCCTGACTAGAGATTGTCTGCGTCAATACATCTTAAGTTACTTTGGTGAAGATAAAAAGTGTGATTGCGGCAATTGTGGAAACTGTCTGGCAGAATTTGAAGAAAAGGACGTTACTGATATTTGTAAAGATCTTATCTTGTGTATTAACGAGACGAGGCAACGGTTTGGAATTAATGTGATCGTGGACGTACTTTTGGGAAGAAAATTGGCAAAGATAAGAAATTTTGGTCTGTATGAATTAACATGTTTCGGCCTTTGTAAACACTTATCTGAGCCTCTTTTGAAGGCGGTTCTCTTTGAATTAGAACAACAGGGTTACATTGGTGCCACACAGGATAAATTTCGCATACTGAAATTAACCAGTAGTTGCAGAAGAATTCTAGAAGACGAACAGCAAATCATTATGAGATTTCCCAAGGAAGAACCATCTGAGGCACAGGAGCAGGATAAGACTAAGCCACGAAAGATCAGACGATCTGATATCTTGAACTCCAAGGGACTGGAATTGTTTGATTATCTGAAGGAATTACGTCTGACACTGGCAAAAGAACAGGCAGTACCACCTTACATCATTTGTTCCGATAAGACGCTTGTTGATATGTGTTGTAAGGTTCCGATGAACAAGCAGGAAATGCTTGAGGTAAATGGTATAGGTGATTATAAATTTGAGAAGTACGGAGAAGCGTTTCTGACAGCTCTTCGTACATTCACCGGTGATAGAAAGGAGTCCTATACTTATGAGGGATATAAGGATTCTGATGGTGATGTCAGCAAAGCAGAGAAAACGTCAGGGAAAGAGAAGAAAAAACGAACCGGTAAAGAAGTATTCTCCATAACAGAAGAAATTCAATCAAACATAGTCTATGAGGATAGTACTACCATATCTGATTTCGTGAAAATGCTGAATAGTTTCCGGGATGAAAAGACAATGAAAGCTTTGACAACAAAGGTAATTTCAGAAAAATTAAAGGAAGAAGGATATTATACCGAAGAGCATATAGACGGTATTTGGAAGAAAGAAGTATTACCAGAGGGATTGGAACTCGGGATTATCCCAGAAGAGCGGACAGCACAATCCGGCTTACAGTATACAGTCTTACTGTATGACAAAAATGCGCAAAAGTTTATAGTGGAAAGTCTGAGAGATAGATGGATAGTGATATAAAGATAGATGATTCATTGGTAGCATCCAGATAACAAATCTGAGATACTTGGAGTTAGCAATATGATAAGCTAACGATACGATTACTTTGGTACATAGGGGAGGATCGGATGGTAAACATATTTAATAGCCTGCCTGAGAATTTTTTCAAGCCTCTGACAAGCAAGTACAAAATAGAATATGCAGATAGTATTCAGCTGATTTTCAATACTTTTAAACCAGAAATTTCTTATGGAGTTAACAGAGAAATTGTCGTTTCTGTTTTAGAAGACTATTTTAGTGATGATGATGTGGATATGTTTGTAGAAGAAAGCAATCAGATTATTACAGATGCAAGAGGTAAGGCAAATGAGGTTATTCGTGTCTTAAAAGAAGCCGGATGGATTGAGTATGAAGCAGCAGAGAACCATCAGATTAATGTTGTCCTATGTGAATATGCAATTCCTATCATTGGAGCATTTAATACAATTATTAGAGAAGATGAGACAGAATATCAAGGCATTATCTCACAGATTCATGCTACGCTTCAGAATAAAGATTTATATAATAAACCATACGAACTTATTCTCAAAGGGGCAAGAGAAAATACGGATAGACTTGTGTCGGAACTTAAAAAATTAAATGCTAGTATTAAGAGGCATATGGATAAGCAGACCAATGAAATGGATGCATCCCAGATTCTGGAACATTTCTTTGACTATCATCAAAACATTGGTTCAAAAGCCTATCTAAGAATGAAAACCAGTGAAAATATATCTTATTTCCGAAGTGCTATTATTGAAAAACTGGAAGAAATCTTGTCGACACAATCTATTATGGAATTGGCTATCAAAGGATATATGGAAGTAGAGCAGATTACAGACAAAGACCAAACCTATGATGAAGTATTAAGTATGATACTTGACATGAAGACTGCTTTTTACCGATTGGATGAGATTATTGAAGAAATTGACAGAAAGCATTCAAAATATATGAAAAATGCTGTTATGAGAGCGAGATTTTTATTATCGACCGGAAGTAATATGGAAGGTAAGATTCTACAGATTCTTGGCAATTTGACAGATGAGTTGAACCGGGATGAGAATAATAACTTATTTGATGAAGCAGAAGAAGACTTGCTTAATATCTTTCATGTTTATCCACAGAAATTTATCGATATTGAATCATTTAAGACGATTCCGGTTACAAAAAAGCAGGATGTGGTAAACGATATCAGTCGCGATGGCATTATGTCGGATAAAGAACGTCAATTATATAAAGAAGTCCTTAAAGAGAAGAATCGAACCCGTTTTTCAAGAAAAAATATTAATCAATATGTAGTTGAAATGTTAGGAGAAAGAGAACGGATGAAAGCCTCATCACTCCCCTTGGAAAGTAGACGTGATTTTATCCGTATGATATACATTAGCATCTACGGAAATAACAGGGCTAACGCCTATAAGGTGGAACGAAGCAGAAATAATATCTGTGTGAAAGGCTATGAATTTCCTGATTTTGATATCATTAAAGCATAGGAGGAACAGGTAATGTTTGAAATATTTACAGAATCAGTGGTTCAAAAGGATAAGTTCCGAATTGCTGCTAATAAATTATTGAATAGTTGTTTTTTGATTAAGAAAAGGGAAGATACTCGCAAAGAATATATGTTTGTTGTGCAGAACAAAGAATTATTTGTACCGTATTTTGACTTGTTGGGATACAAAATACAGATTAATGAAGATCAGGGTGTTATTGGGATTGTGAATCAATATGGAAATGGACGTCTTCAATTAACCAAATACGAAAGTGTTATGCTTTTAATCTTAAGACTACTATATATAGAGAAACGCAAGGAGTTGGGTACTTATTCAGAAGAAGTCACAGTTCTCATGGAAGAAATACGAGATAAATACGCAATGCTAAAAATAAAAGCCAAACCGGTTCTGGATAAATCCATGGAAAGAAACATAATCAGTACGATGAGAAAATATAATCTGATTACCAATATAGAAACTGATGTAACACAGTCGGATGCTCGGATTGTTATCTACCCGTCCGTTGTTCTAGCTATGCAGATTGAAGATATTAATACATATTATTCGCAAATGCAGGACAGGCTTACGAACTATGCGAAAGGAGAAGAGTATGGAGATACAGAAGAAAGTATTGACACGGATCAGGCTGATTAATTGGCACTATTTTGAAAATGAGACCATTAGTATGAATGGGTCTACATTGATTAGTGGTGAAAATACGGCTGGTAAATCTACAATCCTTGATGCTATACAGCTTGTCCTAACGACAAATACAAGAAAGTTTAATACAGCTGCAAATGAAAAAGGAAATAGAAATCTTCGTGGTTATGTCAGATGCAAGGTTGGAAACGTTGGAGAAACTTACTTACGCAGCAATGCGGTAATTGCGAATGTGGCCTTAGAATTTTATGAAGAAAAGACTGAAAAACACTTTGTTTTAGGTGTTCATATGACATCTCCAGATGAAGAGAGTGTAGTGATTACCAAATGGTATACAGAAGAATGCAGGTTGGAGGCACTATCTTTTTTAAATGGTTCAAAACCGTCCTTACAGGATGAGTTTAGAATAAACAATAGAAAAATTAAATTTATTGACCAGAAGAATCTCGCAAAAGAACGGTTTAAAAGGCGAATGGGAAATCTGGAGGATCGTTTTTTTGATATTCTTCCAAAGTCATTGGCTTTTAAGCCTATGGATAATGTAAAAGACTTCATTAATAAGTTTGTGTTGTCAGAAGCAGGAATTGATGTAGAGAGCTTGAGAATTAATATTGAAACATTAAGCGAGCTTGAAATATTGATTAACAAATCTAATGAAAAGCTCTCGTTATTATGTAATATAGTAGAATGTTATAATACAATTAAAGAGAAAGAAAAGGATATCCTCATCAACGAACTACTTTTGGAAATGGCACAGATTGAATATCTGGAAACAGAAGTCAGCTGTATTCAGACAAATATCAGAAAACTGGAACAGTATACAGAAATCAATGAACAGCAGGAGATTGAACTTACTAGTTACATAAGTGAAATTGATAATAGATTAATAGAATTAAATGTGGCTATGAAGAATAACGAAGCAGGTAGGTTGGTAGAGACTGCCAAGAGAAAGCTAGATGAACTCGAACAGAAGGTGGGAGTTCAAACAGAGCAGGATAAGAAACTCCAATTGGCGCTAAATAATGTAGAGCGTTTGCTCCGGATTTTAGGGAGTCAGAACATTCAGATTGTTACCAAACAGGAATTTGAATTATTAAGAAAGCCAGTGGATCGGAAAGATAAAGTAAATGTATTTGAAAAACTAAGTTCAGTGCAGAGAAGTCCACTGGATGAAATAAGGAAAAAGGAATCCCGAATTGCACTTAAAATGGAGCGACTGTCAGAAGAAATTACAGAACTCCAGCAGAGGTTGCAGAAATTGGAAAATCGAAATTTACAATATCCGTGGTATACCAACTCCTTAAAAGCTGAGATTGAAGATGAATTTAAACGAAGAGGTATTGAAAGTAAAGTATATATTGTTGCAGAATTATTGGAAGTCACTGATGATAAATGGCAAAATGCAGTGGAAGGATATTTTAATACACAGAAATTTAATCTAATTGTGGAACCTAGGTATTATGACATTGCACTACAGGTATACCATAAAAATCAAAAGCGAATCCATACAGCAGGTATAGTTAATACGAAAAAGATTAATACCCAACAGGATGTAGATAATACTTCATTGGCATATGTAGTATATAGTGATAATCGTTATGCCAAAGCCTATGCAAATTATGTTTTGGGACGGGTTACCCGGTGTGATAAAGTAGAAGAATTGGAGAATTATAAAATCGCTATTACATCTGAAGGAATGCTCTATCAAGGTTATGTTGCCAGGAACCTGGACAAGGAAACCTACAGAAACCCTTATATAGGGCAGAATGCCTATCGGGTACAGATTGTTAATGCGAAGAAAGAATTGGAGGAAAAGTCAGCTGAGAGGAAAAAGTATCGCGAAGAGAAACAGATTTATGTGGATATATTAGAGGCAAATAGTAAGGTTAATCTAGATCTTATGGCAACTTATATGGATGCACCATATCTGTTAGACCAATATAAATCACAGATTGTCAATGTGAAACAGGAATTAAAGGAAGCAAATAATGATCCAACCTATCTGGAATTATCCATGCAAATTGAGGAAGTACAGAGACAAAAAATTGAAAAAGAACAAACACGTATCAAGATCAGTAAGGAAATTGGAAGGCTGAAATCCTCGAAAGAGCGTTTAGCAGAAGATTTAGATCATCAGAGCCGGGAATTGAGGCTGGCTTTAGAGAAACATCAACAAAAAGCAGATGACAACATTTTGTGTAAAAATATTGCAGAGGATAAGTATGTATTTAACAGGAAGACAAAAACAGCTAAAATGATTGTTGATAATTTCTCACCACAGAGAACACAATATGCCAATGAAAAAGATGAATTACTTAACGGTAATGGAGGTCTCAAAGAGCTTCAAGATTCTTTCAATCATAAGTTTGAGCAGGATTTTCTCCGTGGGACAGAAGGGATACGTGATTATATAGATGCAAAAACACAGTTGGAGTCAGTAGAATTAGTGAGATTTGAAGAACAGCTAAAGAAAGCAAAAGAAGACTGTGAAGATGTGTTTAAGAGTGATTTTCTTGCAAGGATGAAGGAAAATATCGAAAATGCACGGAATGAATTCAAGAGTCTGAATAAAGCATTGCAAAATATTTATTATGGCGATGATAGCTACCACTTTCTAATTACGTTTGATAAGAAGAAAGAAAGTCTGTTTCGTATGATTACATCTGAGAATAATCAGGAAGGATATAATCTTTGGACGGAAGCATTTGAAAAAGAATATAAAGATGAAATGGATGAATTATTCGCTAAATTGGTTACAAAAGATGATAAAGGGGAAAAAATTATCGAGGAGTATACAGATTATCGCTCCTATCTTGATTATGATATTGAGATTTATAAAAAGAATGGAACTGTACAGCGTTTTTCTGATATATATGGGGAAAAGAGTGGAAGTGAAACCCAGATACCTTATTATGTAGCGATTGCTGCATCTTTTTATCAGTTGTACAGATTTGGAAACTCGGTTCGTATTATGTTGCTAGATGAAGCATTCGATAAAATGGATGATGAGCGAATTGGTTCTATGATGGACTTTTTTAACAGTTTGGATTTACAAGTTCTGATGGCAACTCCTCCGGCAAAAATTGAGATTATCGGAGAAAAGGTGAATACAATCCTTACGGCAATCCGTGTTGGAACTCAAAGCATAGTTGAAGAATATGATTTATAGAAATGGATAAATGAGATGGACAAATATGAATCAAAAATATTAAATAGGTTACTAGATAAATATGAAGAAAGTAAGAGTTTTAATGGAACGAATCAGGTGAAACAATCATTTTACCTATATCCAGAAAAAGAATTTCCGAGATACAAAGATGATTCTGATTATGAAACTTATGCTGCAATAAATAATGCAGTTCTATTTTTGGAAAACAAAGATTATGTTCAGGTAACCAGAGAACGAAACGGAGTTATTAAGAGGGTTAAGCTTCAAGAGGTGAATATTTATCTCATTTACAACACCCTAAAGCGGAGACCAAAGGAAGAAGAGAATGAGTGGATTGCCAATCAATTAGATCAAATTTATTCAAAAAATAGCCTGATTCTTAAAAGATACGCAGAGAACCAAAAAATTAGACTAGCACAGAACAAAAAGGTGGAATTTTACGAAAATGACCATAGTGAATATGAAAATATACTAAAAGCAGTACTGTTTGTGGAAATGAATGAAAAAGAAATCTTTGTCAGAGATGCTTCTGTACAATTGTTCGGAGACTCAAAATATCTTGAAAGAATATTGATGAAGGTGCAATTGCTGATGTTTAAGTATGGTGATTTTGAAGAAAAAGATACGGTTATGGAGGAATGTGGAATTGTAAAGACTCCAACCTATGTAGCAATCAAAGGGAAAGTAATTATTAACATTGCCGGACAAATTATAGACCTGTCCAATTTCAAGGGAGATCTTGCTTTATCCACAAAGACGATAGAAGAAATAGAGGATATTAAAGTGTTGGGGAACCGTGTAATTACGATTGAAAATCTTACCACCTTCCATGACTATGATAAGGTGGATGGTTGTTGTATTTATCTTGGAGGATTTCATAACAAAATTAAGAGAAGATTTATTAAAGAATTAAGTCAAAAAAATCCTCACAAAGAGTATTACCATTTTGGGGATATTGACGCAGGAGGGTTCCATATTTATGAGCATCTGGTAGAAAAAACAGGGATAATGTTTCAGTTACTGAATATGGATATTATGACGTTGGAAACCAATCGAAATATTTGGAGAACACTAACTGTGAATGATAAAAAACGACTGGAAAGTCTAATTCAAAGGCTAAATGAAAAAGAATGTAATCATTCATTGGTAGTGGATTACAGAGAGGTTTTACTATATATGCTTGATAATAATTGCAAAATTGAACAAGAAGGTTTATATGCAATTGTGTAAAGAAGCAATCATTTTTCAGACTGTGGAGTTCGAGAATAATTACCTGCTAGAAAACAGGTGATTATTTTCGAACTCCACAGTATTATGATGGAACATTAGACTCATGCATGCTTATCAAAATGATTGTTCTGTGTGGCCAGCATGACAGTCCCAGATTGATACTGTAAAGACAAGGTGATGTCAGGTACTTCGGACAGATTGTACTTTAGTGATTCTTGCTCTAGCTGAAGGAAATAGTCATACGCAGCACCTTTAAATTCCGTAGGAACATTATTTGATGTTGCTAATGCCTTTTTATACAGCTCACTTGCTTTTTCGCCCTTTTCATTTTGATATCCTCCATCCGTTTTAGTGAAATCACGGATATCTAACCCCGTATTCTGATAAAAATCGCTATATAATAAATATTTAATCCGAACGTCATTAGGAATCAATCCTTGTTTATTACTATCATAAAGCATGTTATAGAATAAATTGGATGCATTTTTATTTGTATTTAGGGCATCTTCCATTTGTTTGATAAGAGAATCTTCAACAGGATAATTTTCATCTTCTTGAAGAATGGTAACAGTAAGATGCTTGGACATGCCATTTACTGTAAAATTAAATTTTGTGTTGCCAAATAATAATGTATTTACACCATTACGATTGAATACATTTTTAAATTGTGCAGCAAGCGTAGTCTGGTTAAAAGTTCTGCTTTCTGCTCCAGAATTTTTTGTGACATTTCCTTTCAAATGTGGGTCGGCTAACACATCACCACCACCCATACCTGTATGTGCACCAATCGTTCCAAAACAGGTCATACTAAGTTCATTTATATACATTGCATTACGCTGTTCTTGACTGTAATTTGCAAACACACCTGTAGAATTATATTTTTGATATAAAGCATTTCGTAGTTCTTCAACAGTGCCATATCTTGCACGATTCGACTCGGCGATACTTGCATAGGAGTCTTCCAGCTTTCTATACAAATCTGCATTATCGGAATCTTTATTTAAAACACCACTATTATTACTGCTAACTTCCTCTTTTGATAGATCTTTTCTATACCATGCTTCATATGGAGTATCACATTTATAGCGACTAGCTATATTGTAATAATTATAATATCCACTTCCCATACTGTTGACGATTGGCATTCTTTCTCCCCCTCAATTAATAATTTACACATATTGGTTGATAACTCTAGTTAACTTTATATCGACATTTTTATTATTTTAATTAACTTAAAGATGTTTCGCCACGTCTTAGTTGAGGAGGAATGTTAATAATGTTATAATGGTAGATATTGTATTCAGTGCAAAGCGGAACATCGAAGTAAGAAGGAGAAGGATAAGATGAAGTTAAAGGGGCTAGTAATTATAATCGCACTTGTTTTAGGTGCAGGGTCACTAACAGCATGCAGTAGAAGTGATCATGCCTATCAGAACGATGAAAGTACAGTAGCCATTGTGGAAGAAATAGATACAAAGGTCAGCGATAACGAGAAAGAGCTTAATGTGGAAGATGGAAAACATAAGGTTGGAGATACGATATCTATGACATCTGATGATGCCGAGGAAAGGGTGACATCAGAAGAAAATATAAGTTCTGACACAGATGTAATTGTAACAACTGTCGGAGATGTTAAGATTCCAATTGATATGATTTCTGATACGGATGAGCTTGAAGAAATCACAGACCTTTCAGGGTATTATTGTGGAATGGGCCAGTCTAATTTAACGATTAGCATTTATACATCTCAAGAAGATATTGCTGTTGGAAATGCAGAAGTATATATAGGTGATGGTGAGTATGCTTACAAGGGCGAACTTGTTGAGCTTATGACCAATATTTATCAGCTAGTAAATGACTCGGATGATGAGGTTCTGATGAGAGTATATACAGAGGTGGATTCTGACGAAAGCTCTGTATATATTCATCTCTATGTTAATGGAGAATATATTGAAAACTATATTATGAAGGAACGTTTCGAATCATAAATGATAATACAAGTTTAGACTATAGAAGGAGTGGAATCTGATGAAGCTAAGAAATATACTATTTGTCGTTGAAGATATAGAAAAGTCTAAATCATTTTATAGAAGTTTATTTGGACTGGAAGTAGTGAGAGACTTTGGAGAAAATGTGATATTAACAGAAGGACTTGTGCTGCAGGGGAAAAAACTGTGGGAACAAATGATTGAAAGAAATGTAGGTATAGGCAGCAATGATGCAGCGCTGTATTTTGAAGAGAATAACATGGATGGCTTCTTGGAGAAATTGGAGAATAGTGATTTTACCATAGAATATCTGAATCACTGTATAGAACATGAGTGGGGACAAAGAGTGATACGCATCTATGATCCAGATAAGCATGTAATAGAGATCAGAGAGTCCATGGAATATGTGGCTCGTAGGCTTTTAAAGACAGGAATGACGGTGGAACAGGTGGTAAAGAAAACACATCTCCCGCTTTCCCAGGTAGAAATAATAGCACAAAATTAGACGGAACACGAAGGATAAGTGAGGATATGTAAGAATGCTAAGAAACGTTAATTTAAACGATATTTCAGATGGAAAACTCTATGAATTAAATGATTTAGTAAAGGTGGATTGTCATGACTGCAAGGGATGTTACGCATGCTGCCAGGGCATGGGAAAATCAATCATTCTTGACCCGCTGGATATGTATCAGCTATCCATAAATCTAAACAATACATTTGAAGAACTGCTTGCTGGTAAGATTGAGTTAAATGTAGTTGATGGAATCATTATGCCGAATATAAAGATGAGTGGATTATCAGAAAGCTGTACATTTCTAAATAAGGAAGGAAGATGCAGTATCCATTCCTTTCGGCCGGGCATATGCAGGCTCTTTCCTCTTGGACGCTATTACGAGAATGATACATTTAAATATTTTCTTCAAGTAAAGGAATGCAAAAAGCAAAATAAAACGAAGATAAAGGTTCGCAAGTGGATAGATACGCCGGACATAAAAAATAATGAACAATTTATAGTTCAGTGGCATTATTTTTTAAAAGATCTGCAAAGTTTATTAAAGAGTACACAGGATGAAGCGTTTGCGAAAGAAACGAATCTGTATGTATTAAAATATTTTTATATCAAACCATACAGTAGGGATATTGATTTTTATTTACAGTTTAGTGAGCGATTGGCTGAAGCTAAAGAATATGCGACAAGAAGTAATAGGTAGAAGACTATTACGCAACCAAAGGTTGTCATTTTGGCAAGGCATGGTTAATGGATATATTTTTTTATTGAAGTATAATTAAAATATAAGGTTAAAAGAAAGTAACTTTAATGCGAAAAGGCAGGGGGAGCGTAATGGAGTTTAGCAATAACTTACGAATGATTCGAAAGAGTAAGAAGTTATCCCAGGAGGACATAGCAGATGCCATAGGTATATCTAGACAGGCAGTTGCGAAATGGGAAAATGGATCTGCTTATCCAGACATTGATAATCTGATCCTGCTTAGTGAAATGCTTTGCGTGACGATAGATAGCTTGGTTAAAAGTAGCTCTGAGTGCATCATAGGAGCTTGTAATAAAGAAGAGATTCCGTATGAAGAATTGATTTCCTTTCTGCTTCTGGCAGCAAAGAATACCTATGCAGGTAAAGGTGGCAAAGTTGTTTTTCCATTCAGACCGGATTCTAATAATTACATATTTGAACAAGGCGAATACAAGTATATTGACTCCTATGTTGGCGGTGAACACTTTGCTGGTGAAGAAATCGTTTATATAAAAGACACCTCTATCTGGGCAATGAATTATTCGGGCAGAGTTTTAGAAGATAGTTTTTCTGGGGATTTTCTAAAAGAATCATTGCTTTTGCGGCCGGTAAGTATACCGTACCGAGGCCCAGCAATTTATCAGGATGGTGGATATATCTATCATAATGCGGTTGATGGTGATTTTGAATGGTTTCAGGGAAGAGAAGAAATATTCTATGATGGAACAAGAGTATACGAATGCGTTTACCATGGAGGTATTATACGATGATGGTGATGATGTGAATTATTTTTACCATGAAGAATTGGTGAGAAATAAACGAAAGAAGAAGGAGAAAAATCATCCATGATTTTTATACTCCTCTTGCGATATTTGAAATAGAGTATCGGTAAGAGGAGTTTTTTGTTTTCTTCAGTTTTTTTTGTCCTTTGAACGGAATTTGTGACTGGATGAAGAACGGGTAGAATCACCACTTACGTAATCTTTCGTACTGTCTACAAGATCCATGCTTTCATTTGATAATGGTAGCAAACCTCGATCAGAAAATTCCTTGTCTGAATGGCTTCGATTTTGATTCACATTCATATTTGGCATTCAATTACCTCCTTTTATAATTGCAACTAGTATGCTCACATCATTTAATATTATGTAAATATGTATTCGGTACAACATATATATTTATCTGGAATATTACAAATATTTGTGATAATCTAAATTAGAAGGATTACTTACTTTTCATCAACCTTGTATTTTCAATTCTTTTGGTTATACTTTTAGGGAAACAAACGTTTTATATGAAAGGAAGCTATAAATATGAATGAAGTATATAGATGCATTTTAATTGCCATTCTTACACTGCTACTTAATAAAATTAATAAATACTTATTTAAAGGTATTCTAAAACGGAGAAATAAAATACATTTAAAATTTTTGCGTTCCATAATATCCGTACTCATCTATACGTTCGGCATCTACTTCATATTGCTGCAATTTAATGTGACAGAGAAACTTACCAGTTCATTGGTTACAAGTTCCAGTATTATCGTGGCAGTTGCGATATTTGCTGCTCAGGAAAGCTTAAACGATATATTAAGTGGTGTAATGCTGTCCTGGAGTAGACCATTTGAAATAGGAGAGCGGGTACAGATTGTTGGATTAAATATCACTGGTATCATTGAAGATATAACGGTAAGACATACCGTTATAAGGACTTTTAATAATTCGAAAGTGATAGTTCCAAATAGTGTTTTAAATAAACAGGTTATTGAGAATAACAGCAGCATTGATAGCCGGGTAGGTAATTTTTTGGATGTTATAATAAGTTATGGCTCTGACTTAGACAAAGCGATTCATATATTAAAGGAACTGGTTTCTTTACATGAGATGGTTTTAGTTACAAACGAGACTCCGATTAAGGTGTCTGTAAGAGACTTAACAGAGAATGGAATAGCTCTTAGAGTACAAATATGGACGAAAGATGTTGGAAGCAATTTTGAAGCCTGTAGTGATTTAAGAAAGAGCATTTTGCAGAATTTTAAGGAAAATAATATTGAAATACCATATAAACAGATAAAGATAATGAAAGAATCGAATACGATAGATAAGTAAAAATACTTTTTGAATTGGAGATGATGTTTTGATACAAGATATTTGGCCCAAATGTTACCATAACGAATACAGTAATAAAAGTCCTGGATCAGACAGTTTTATTATACAATTTATAGAAAATAAAGTACTGGCACAACTTAAGGATAATAGAATTGATTACCCCATTTATTCCATGTTTGAAAGCAAATGTTCCTACATATATTTGTTTGCCATAGATGATAGAGAATATTTCCTGGCTGACACGCAAGAAGAGATACAAATAAGTGGTTATGAGTACATTGATATTTCAGTATTTCGTACAGCTCTGCCAAAACACCGGTCCTTTGCAGGTATAACAGCGCATCAATTATTTGGATGGTATCGTGACAACAAGTATTGTGGTAGGTGTGGAAGTAAGTTGGTTCCGGATCATAAGGAAAGAATGTTGTCCTGTCAAAAATGTCAAAATGCTGTATATCCAAGAATATCTCCTGCAGTCATAGTAGGAATAACCAATGGGGATAGTTTATTATTGACTAAGTATGCGGGGAGTGGATACCGGAGATATGCTTTAGTAGCCGGTTTCACTGAGATCGGTGAAAGTGTAGAAAAAACCGTTGAAAGAGAAGTAATGGAGGAGGTAGGGCTTAAGGTTAAGAATATAAGATATTATAAAAGTCAGCCATGGTCTTATTCCGGTACACTTCTTATGGGATTCTTTGCAGAAGTTGATGGTGATACAACAATTACACTGGATACTGAGGAACTTTCAGAAGCAAAATGGTTCCATCGTGATGAAATTCCGGTAGATGGTCATGAAATAAGTCTTACGCGAGAAATGATGTATTATTTTGCAAATGGGAAATAGGTAATAAGAACTATTGTAATAATATGGGCATAATTTATAAAATTATGCTATGCTCTTAACAAGATAGGGGTAAAGCAGTGCACATTAGAAAACAGTAAATATTATTAATACTATTGCCGATACAAATAGTATAGACCTTTGATATACACTACTGGAATAAACTATTTGAAAACCATGATAAGGGAGTGGGAGTATTTGAAAAAGAACGTAATAAAAATGATTGGTTTTGCTTTTAGCATAGTATTAATATATTTTACTGTAAACGGACAGAACATGATTTTTGCTGCAGAAAAGGCAAATTTATCATATAGTATTACATTAGACCCTAACAAGGGTGATGTTAAATCCAAGAATAAGAATGTTACAGTCGGAAAGACTTATGGTAAACTACCGACCCCAACCAGAAAACATTATGTTTTTGAAGGTTGGTATACGCTGGCTAGCGGAGGAGTTAGAATAACCGAATCAAGTACTGTGAAAAAATCCTCTGCCCATACATTGTATGCCCATTGGCAGGGGGAAGAAATTCCCATTACACTGGAAGCAAATGAGGGTGAATTAAAAGACACGACAGTCACAATTCGCTTTGCTAGTAAATACAAGCAACAATTACCAATACCAAACAGGGTAAATTATAAATTTGATGGCTGGTACACTGCTTTAACAGGAGGAGACAAAGTTGTATCAAAGAGTATTTTTAATGAAAATACTCCGAAGACCTTATATGCGCATTGGACCCCAAGGTTAATAAAAATTAATTTTTATCCCTTAAATGGAGATGATATATATTCTCTTGAAGTAGAATGCGGCAAAAGCATTGGTCAATTGCCAGAGCCGAAACAGGAAGGTTACAATTTAAGTGGGTGGTATTTTGAAAAAGATTACCGTGCATTAACCCCGGATGAAATTGGTCAGGATGGTATAACCGAACATGAAATCGGTGAGGAGTATATGGTGATAGAATCCACTCCAAGAAAAGCACTTGCTTTATGGGTTCCTGATAATAAATAAGATAGCAGTATCATATTTTGTATAAGTTGGCTATGGATAGATTTTATCCATAGCTTTTTTGCGCATAGAGATGGTGTAAAAGGTGAACAATATAGGAAAAAAAAGGTTGCAAAATTAAATTGAAGAGACTATAATTCTGCTGTTAAGAATAGAGGGGCATAAGTTACTCTGTCACATCACAAGGAAAGAAGGAAAAGCAATTGGACAAAATGGATGTTAAGGTAGATGAGAAATCAGATATTTATAAATTAACCATTGAAAAAGTCTATGAAACATTAGGGTCTTCTCCACAGGGACTAACTCAGGAGCAAGCAGAGGAGAATCAGAAGAAACAGGGTAAGAATCTAATTGATGAGAAGAAAAAAAAGTCGGCACTATTTATATTCTTAGGGAACTTTACACATCTAATGGCCATTTTGCTATGGATTGGAGGTGCTGTTGCTTTTTTTGCCGATATGCCCCAGTTGGGAATAGCAATCTGGTTGGTTAATGTAATTAACGGAATATTTAGCTTCTTTCAAGAGAATCGGGCTGGTAAGGCGACAGATGCTCTAAGAAACATGCTTCCCTCTTATGCACGCGTAATACGTAATGGGAAAGAACATAAAATACTTGCGGAAGATTTGGTAATTGGTGATATAATCTTATTAGAAGAAGGCGATAAAATTTCAGCTGATGCACGCCTGATTGAAAGTAGTGATTTACAGGTTGATCAGTCTACACTTACTGGAGAATCGAATCCAGTCCGTAAGACAAAAGATGCTGTATTACGGGATGACTTGACAAGAGCGGAAACACCTAATCTAATCTTTGCTGGTACTAATGTTTCCGAGGGGAATGGAAAAGCTGTTATTACACAAATCGGTATGAAAACGGAATTTGGTAAGATTGCTGGACTGACACAGAATATGGAAACTGTGGAATCACCTCTTCAAAAGGAACTAGATCGTCTAACAAAACAGGTTTCGGTAATTGCGATATCCTTTGGAATTTTCTTTTTTTTCGCTGCCATATTTCTAGTACATGAATCAATTGCAGCAGCCTTCATTATCGCATTAGGTATGGTAGTTGCTTTTATACCGGAAGGTTTGCTTCCAACCGTGACCTTATCTCTTGCTATGGCCGTGCAGAGGATGTCAAAACGGAATGCGCTGGTGAAGAAGCTATCTTCTGTAGAAGCATTAGGGAGTACTACGGTTATATGTACAGATAAAACAGGTACCTTAACACAGAATGAAATGACCGTTAACCGTTTGTGGTTAGCAAAAAAAGAATATGAAGTTAGTGGTGTTGGATACGGGACAAATGGAGATATCTTATCAAATGGGAAAAAGGTAATGGCAGTAGAGGATGATGACATGAGGTTGCTATTAACAGGAGCTGCTCTATGTAGTAATGCTCGACTTTTGCCACCAAATGAGGAATCTGCTAGGTATACGGTACTTGGTGATCCTACGGAAGCATGTTTGGGTGTTGTGGCTGAAAAAGCTGGAATTAATGTTTCTAAACAGATGGAATTAACACCTCGGTTGCGTGAATTACCTTTTGAATCAAGACGAAAGAGAATGACGACAATCCACCAGCTAGAGAAACCGGTGGAGGGAACCCAGCGTATTGCTTATATTAAAGGTGCCCCCAAAGAGATTGTAAAATTAAGTGAATCAATCCACATAAGCGGTCAGACGGAAGCTATGACCGAAGAAATAAGGAAACAGATTATGGATGCCAACGATAGATATGCGAGAGACGGTTTACGTGTACTTGCAGTAGCTTATCGTCTGCTTCATAAAGATGACAAAATTCCAAAGGCTATGAGTGCATATACTCCCGAGACGATCGAACAAGATCTGGTGTTTGTTGGTCTTATTGTCATGGCAGATCCTCCAAGACCTGAAGTGGCCGATGCGGTGGAAGAATGTCGTCGTGCCGGGATCCGGATTATTATGATTACTGGTGATTATGGTCTTACAGCCGAAAGCATTGCAAAACGTATTGGCATTGTAAAAGGTCCTAAGCCGAGAGTGGTTTCTGGATTAGAATTAGAAGAAATTTCTGATGAAGAGTTGAAGGAATATTTAAAGGACGAAATAATTTTTGCAAGAGTTGCTCCAGAACAGAAATTACGTGTCGTGACAAATTTACAGCAAATGGGAGAGATTGTTGCTGTAACCGGAGATGGTGTAAATGATTCACCGGCGCTTAAAAAAGCCGATATCGGTGTTGCCATGGGTATTGCAGGAACAGATGTAGCAAAAGAGGCAGCGGATATGATTTTAACGGATGATAACTTTGCTTCAATTGTTCATGCAATTGAAGAAGGACGTGCCGTTTACAGTAATATCCGTAAATTTCTTTTGTATATCCTTAATTCCAATATGGCTGAAGCAGTGCCCTCCGCATTGTACCTATTTTCCCGTGGAGCAATCCCATTACCGTTAACGGTTATGCAGATCCTGACGATAGATTTGGGTACCGATATGCTACCAGCCTTAGGTTTGGGAACGGAAAGTCCGGAAGCTGGAATTATGGAGCAGCCTCCACGTGATCCAAAAGAGACCTTGCTTAACAAAAAACTGATAGGTAAGGCATTTCTATGGTACGGATTACTGGCATCGATTGTATCAACCATTTCCTATTTCTTTGTGAACGTGCAAAACGGATGGCCCAAAGTGCCGCTGGCTGGTGAAGGTGATACAGTTTATATAAAAGCTACTGCAATGACCCTTGCTGCAATTGTATTTGCGCAGATAGGCGCAGTATTAAACTGCAGGACAGAAAAACAATCTGTATTTACTGTAGGATTACTTAAGAATCGACAAATAAATATCGGTATTATATTTGAGGTGTTTCTTATTATACTATTAGTCTTTTTACCACCATTACAAACTGTATTTCATACCGCACCGCTTGGTGTAACGGATTGGCTTTTGTTATGTATTTGGCCTCCGTTGATTCTGTTCATTGAAGAGATGCGAAAAGCATGGTTGCGTAAAAATACACCGCACAACAAGGAAGTATAACGAATCCGCTGATAGGTCTATGAGTGGATGCTATAATAGAAATATAGAAGAAAGGTTAGAGATAGGTGAAAGTATGAAGGTCATTGTAGTTGGGTTAGGAAGAATGGGTTCTGGTTTATCCTTAAGCCTAGTAAAAAAGGGTCATCAGGTTACAGTAATTGATTCGAATTCAGAAGCGTTTGACATTTTGGGGAAGGACTTTCCGGGTTTAAAGGTCATTGGTTTTGGTTTTGATCGGGATGTACTGGGCAAGGCAAGAATTGATAAAGTGGATGCTATCGTAGCTTGCACAGAAAGTGATGAAGTTAATGCAGTAATTGCAAGGATTGCAAAAAACGTATACAGGGTTCCACATGTTGTGGCCAGGCTTTATGATTCCAGAAAAGCTGATATTTACCGACGGTTGGGAATACAGACAATATCTACAACCACTTGGGGAATTGAGAGAGCAACAGAATTGCTGACCTATAGCCAGCTGGATACCGTTTATGAGGTTGGAAATGGTAACGTTAATATTGTACGTATTGAAGTTCCACCTCTGATGGTAGGTCATACTGTACGGGAATTGATATCCGTAGGAGAAATTAATGTAATATCTATTAGTAGAGATAATAAGACATTTATACCTACATCAGGAACTATTTTTGAAGCAGAGGATGTTATTTATATCTCTGTTACTGTATCTGCTACAAAGAAATTAAAATCAATGCTGGATTTGGCATAGGAGGATGATGAATATGAAAGTAATCATAATTGGTGGAGGACAAGTCGGATCCTACCTTGCCTCCTTATTAATATCAAATGGACATGAGATTAAAGTAATCGAACACAGAGAGCATGTATTTCTTAAATTAGATAAAGAGTTACCTTCAGGAACCGTTATCTTCGGAAATGGATCAGATCCTAAAGTATTAGAAGATGCAGGAATCGAAGATGCATGTGTTGTAGCTGCAGTTTCCGGTGCTGATGAAATTAATTTAGTTGTTTCCACTTTGGCAAAGATGGAATTTGGAGTTCCACGTGTAGTTGCAAGGGTGAATAACCCCAAAAACGCATGGTTATTTAACAGTGGAATGGGTGTTGATATAGGCGTAAATCAAGCTGACTTAATGGCTCATTTCGTTGTTGAAGAAATGGACCTAAAAGGTATGTTTACCATGTTAAAACTCAGTCGTGGAGATTATTCCATTATACAGATAAAAGTGGGTCGTAATGCAACAGGTGCAAATCAATTATTAAAGAATTTGGAAATACCGAAAAAAACAGTACTTATTTCCATTGCCCGAGAGGAAAATCTAATCATACCGAAAGGTGATATACAGATACTTGAGGATGATGAAATAATGGCTTTAGCTGATGAAGCGGGTCGCAACGAATTAAAACGTATCTTTGATTAACAAGAAAGAGAAGTGCATAGCAGAAATGCCATGTACTTCTCTTGTTCTAAGATGTAGTATTCTATAGCTGTAATATCTTAATCGTTGTATTATCAGGACAAATTATCTTGATAGGTGTATTATCTTAATGGGTGTTTTTTTAATGAGTGTATTATCCTATCTTATATATAACTGAATATTAAGAGCTTCTATTTTTTCCTTCCACTCCTTGGGAATGGCATTATCCGTAATTATAATATCGAAATCTGTGATATCGGCAAAATATGCTGGTTTTACCTGGTCAAATTTACTAGAATCCATTAGAAGAATCTTTTGAACAGAGGATTGCATAATTGCTTTCTTGGTAGATATTTCATAATGATAGGCACAGGTTACTCCGAGATTAGAATGTACTCCTGCGGCTGATACAAAAGCTTTGGTAAACCGCATGCTACTAATTAAAGCGTTTCCTTCTGCACTCTCCACCATTTGTGTCTTTGGATGAAACTTACCCCCGGAGAATATCAGTGATAGATTTTCTTTAGTCCGTAATGAATCCAGAATATTAGCGTTATAGCACAGTATGGTAGCTTCTAATTGATCATCGATGTTCTCAGCAAGCATTTCTGTGGTAGAACCAGTATCAATTACAACGATATCATTCGTATCAATTAAGGAAGCAGCAAAGGCACCAATGTTTCGCTTTTCTTTGTCCAGGGTTGTCTGTGCATTCGTAAGATCATAAGTGGAACCGGAGGGGTCTTGTTTATTTGCTGGGTTATAAATCGCAGCACCATATACATTATTTATTATGTTATCTTTTTCTAATATTTTTAAATCCCGCCGAATGGTCATTTCCGAAACGGCCAATAATTTGGCAAGTTCCTTTACGGATGCGCCATTCTTTGATTTGATAATCTCAATTAGCCGGTTAATCCGATCGTTCTTTTTGCTCATTATATTCTCCTTTTATGGGAACAATAATTACTAGATTATGACAATGTGAATTTGTTAGTATTATAACATTTTTATAATGCATATGCAATAAATAACAACTTTTTGCACAATAAAATGTGAAAAGTACAACAATTATTTGTTGACCATTTCGGGAATAAGTGGTAATATATTGTTATAAACACAACTACTATATGCCATAAGAATTAGTTTGGTAATATGAAATAGATATAGGATATATATAACAGTAAATCATAATACTAATTGTATATTTGACATTGTAACTATAATAAGAAAGAGGCAAGTATGAAGGATTTGGAATTGTTATATTATGTTGATCATACACTTTTAAAGGCAGTAGCCAACTGGAAAGACATTCAGGTTCTATGTGAAGAAGCCATGGAATATCATACGGCTTCTGTTTGTGTTCCAGCCTGTTATGTAAAAAGAATACATGATGAGTATGGTGACATGCTTACTATCTGTACGGTGATTGGATTTCCATTAGGATATAGTACAACCAAAGCTAAGATAGCAGAATGTGAACAGGCTTTGGAAGATGGAGCATCCGAGATCGATATGGTTATTAATATTACCGATGTGAAAAATGGAGATTTTAAGAAGGTAGAAGAAGAGATAGCCGCCTTAAAGAAGACCGTTGGAAACAAGGTGTTAAAAGTTATCATAGAAACCTGTTATCTAACACAGGAGGAAAAAATTAAAATGTGCCAGGCTGTGACAAATGCGGGAGCAGATTTTATTAAGACTTCAACTGGATTTGGTACCGCTGGTGCTACGTTAGAAGATATTAGATTATTCAAGGAGCATATTGGCCCCAGGGTAAAGATAAAAGCTGCGGGTGGTATTAAGGAAGTGTCGGACATGGAAGCATTTATCGAAGCTGGATGCGCTAGAATAGGTACCAGCTCAGCCGTAAATTTAATAAAAGGAAAGATTGCCAAAGATTATTAATAACATGCATATAACACAAGTACAAGAACATTACACAATCACAAAACAATGCGCAAGAGCTAGTGTAAATACTAGCTCTAGAAAGAAGGTAAATATGAGTATTCCAACACCACATATTTCAGCGAAAGCTGGAGAATTTGCAAAAACGGTTTTAATGCCGGGAGATCCATTAAGAGCTAAGTTTGTAGCTGAAACTTATTTAGAAGATGCAGTATTGGTGAATGCTGTTCGCGGAATTAATGGTTATACTGGAACATACAATGGAAAACAGGTATCTGTTATGGCAAGTGGAATGGGTATGCCTTCCATTGGAATCTATTCTTATGAATTATTTAATTATTATGGTGTAGATAACATAATACGAATTGGAACCTCAGGTTCTATGCATCAGGATTTAAAGATTAGAGATATTGCATTTGGAATGGGTGCCTGCACAAATTCAAATTATGTTAGCCAGTTTGAGTTACCAGGAACCTATGCACCGATTGCTTCTTATGATTTACTGAAAAAAGCAATTGATGTTGCTGAGGCAATGGGCAATATTAATTATAAAGTCGGTAACTTTTTATCCTCCGATACTTTTTATGATGATTCACAAGGAACAATGAAATGGGCGAAGATGGGAGTTCTATGCGTTGAGATGGAAGCCGCTGCGCTCTATATGAATGCAGCAAGAGCCGGTAAGAATGCATTAGCAATCTGCACCATTTCAGATTCTATTGTTACTGGAGAATCAACTACAGCTGAAGAAAGACAGACAAGTTTCAATCATATGATGAAGATTGCACTTGAAATTGCATAGCTACCGTAAATGTACGGATTGCTATAAATCTTTGGGAAAGGAGAGCACAAGAGGTAAATTTTGAGTAACATAGCTGAGGAATGAAAAAGATATTTGAAGAAACATAATTACGATAAGAGAAGACCAGTTTTCTGGTTACAAGAGAGTAAATATAGGGAGGGAATTATATGAGGCTATCAAGAAAGGTAGTTAGTTTAATCTTAGTAGTTATGATGGTTGTATCTTTAGGAGCATGTTCCAAAAAAACTTATGAGCTTGCATTAATTACCGATATCGGTACCATTGATGACAAATCCTTTAACCAAGGTTCTTGGGAAGGCGTAGCAGCTTATGCAAAAGAAAACAATAAAACTTACAAATATTATAAACCAACCGAAAAATCAGATGATGCCTATCTTACATCCATTGACCTAGCGATTAAGGCAGGTGCTAAGGTTGTTGTTTGTCCTGGATACTTATTTGAAGTACCAATTTATAACGCACAGACAAAATATCCAGATGTTAAATTTATTATTTTAGATGGAGTACCTCATAAGAGTCCAGAGGATTATACCCCAGTGATAGCAGATAATACTTACTCTATCTTTTATGCAGAAGAAGAAGCAGGGTTCTTAGCTGGTTATGCTGCAGTAAAAGATGGATATACCAAATTAGGATTTATGGGTGGTATTGCTGTACCGGCAGTTATCCGCTATGGTTATGGATTTATTCAGGGTGCAGACTACGCAGCTTCCGAATTAGGTTTGGCGGATGATGCAGTACAGGTTAAATATACTTATGTAGGTAATTTTGATGCGACTCCAGAGAATCAGACAAAAGCGGCTTCCTGGTACACGGAAGGAACGGAAGTTATTTTTGCATGTGGTGGAGCTTGTAGGTAATTCTGTTATGAAGGCAGCTGAAGCAGCTGGAACCAAAGTAATCGGTGTAGACGTTGACCAATCTTCTGAGTCCAAAACCGTTATTACTTCTTCCATGAAGAATCTTTCCAAATCTGTTTATGATGCATTAGCAGGTTATTATGCTGGTAATTACCCTGGAGGAACATCGGTAACTTTGAATTCGGGATCTGAAGGTGTTCAGCTTCCTATGGCAACTTCAAAATTCAATACCTTTGCTCAAGCAGATTATGATGCAATCTATCAAAAGATAGTGAATAAAGAAATCACGATTGGAAACGATACCTCTGCTGAAGACGCAAGTAAAATCGAGGCAGCAAAAGTTACTGTCGAACTTGTTCAATAATCAAAATTATAGAGCATAATATTATCTATAGGCTGCCACAAAGACCTTATGCGGCAGCCTATTATTAAAATGCTTAGGAGGACTGCAATGGATTATGTAATTGAGATGAATCATATTACGAAAGTGTTTGGTAATTTTAAAGCGCTTGATGATGTTACGCTCAACATAGAAAAAGGGGAAATCCATGCATTGTTAGGGGAAAACGGTGCAGGAAAATCCACTTTAATGAGTGTATTATTCGGTTTATATCAAGCGGAAGAAGGCGAAATTAAACTTAACGGGAAAACCGTAAAAATTAATAATCCAAACGATGCAAACAGTCTTAATATCGGAATGGTACATCAGCATTTTAAACTAGTGCATAATTTTACTGTATTAGAAAGTATAATTCTAGGCAGAGAAACTGTCCACAATGGTATTCTTAAGATGGAGGAAGCCAGAAAAAAAATATTGGATTTAAGTAATCGTTATAAACTTAAAATAGATCCGGATGCATACATTTCCGATATTACGGTAGGTATGCAACAAAGAGTGGAAATTCTAAAAATGTTATACAGTGATAATGATATTTTGATTTTTGATGAACCTACTGCAGTATTAACCCCTCAAGAAATTGATGAATTAATGAAAATAATGAAGAATCTAGTAGATGAAGGAAAATCTATTATTTTTATATCACATAAATTGAACGAAATAAAAGAGGTAGCAAACCGTTGTACAGTCCTAAGAAAAGGAAAATATATCGGTACGGTAGACGTTGAATCAACAACCAAGGAAGAAATGTCGGAAATGATGGTTGGACGTAAGATTAACTTCCAATTAGACAAGGCAGAACAGAAATTAGGGAAAACAGTATTGGAAGTTCATAATCTAACGATTAAATCAAAGATTACGAAGAAAAATACCGTAAATGATGTGTCCTTTCAGGTGAGAGAAGGGGAAATTGTGTGTATTGCCGGTATTGATGGGAATGGACAATCCGATCTTGTGTATGGAATCACAGGATTGATTCCAACAAATGGAGGGCAAATCATTCTCAGTGGAAACGACATTACAAAAGCCTCTATACGTAAAAGATCTGTTTCCGGAATGTCACATATTCCAGAAGACCGGCATAAACACGGTTTGGTACTGGATTATAATCTTCAAGAAAATGCAGTATTACAGACTTATTTTGAACCAAGATTCCAGAAAAATGGCTTGATTAAGTTTGGAGCGGTACGTGATTATGCCAAGAAATTAATTAAACAATATGATATTCGGAGTGGACAGGGCGAGGATTCCATTACTCGGGACATGTCAGGCGGTAATCAACAGAAAGTAATCGTTGCAAGAGAGTTAGATCGCAATCCGAAGGTTGTAATTGCGGTACAGCCAACCAGAGGATTGGATATTGGAGCGACTGAGTACATTCATAAACAGTTATTGGCGCAAAGGGATGCAGGAAAAGGTGTCCTCTTAGTATCTTTGGAATTAGATGAAGTTATGGAGGTCAGTGACCGGATTCTTGTAATTTTTGAAGGTGAAGTTGTTGCTGATTTAAATCCGAAGGAAATAACAGTACAGGAACTGGGTCTTTACATGTCAGGTTCAAAAAGGAGTGTGAAATATGAAAAAGAAGCTTAAATTTTTGGACAGTAAAGGCGGCTTAGATTTCGTTTCTTCTTTACTGGCGATTGCCGTAGGACTGCTCTTTGGACTGCTCATCTTGTTATTTACGAATATTGGAGAAGCCATACCTGCTTTCTTTACAATATTAATGGGCGGTTTTACAGATGGAATGGCGGGTATTGGACAGGTGCTATATATGGCGACACCGGTTATTTTAACCGGTTTGTCTGTTGGATTTGCATTTAAGACTGGATTATTTAACATTGGGTCATCCGGGCAATTTACCTTTGGAGCATTTGTAGCAGTTTATATTGGTGTAAAGTGGACCTTTCTTCCCAGTGGTTTACATTGGGTTGTAGCACTTCTAGGTGCTACTTTGGCAGGAGCTTTATGGGGAATGGTACCGGGTGTTCTGAAAGCAGTTTCCAATGTGAACGAAGTAATTACTTCCATAATGATGAATTATATTGGTATGTACCTGGTTAATATGTTGATCGTTCAGACGGTATATGATCCAATTAAAAATCAAAGTGTTTCCGTAGCTGATAGCGCGAATATACCCAAAGCCGGTCTGGATCAATTGTTTCATATCTCAAATATGAATATCAGTATCATTATTGCAATTTTAGTTGTAGCTTTGATGTATATTATTCTAAATAAGACTACATTTGGTTATGAATTAAAAGCCTGTGGACATAGCAAAGAAGCCAGCATATATGCAGGTATTAATGCAAAAAGAAATATTATTTTGTCTATGGTAATTGCAGGTGCTTTGTCCGGCTTAGGAGGAGGCATTTTGTATCTGGCAGGTTCCGGTAAGTATTTGCAAGTAGTTGATATCTTAGCCTCACAAGGATTTAGTGGGATTTCCGTTGCCTTATTAGGTATGTCCAATCCAATTGGAATATTATTTGCAGGATTATTTATTTCGCATATTACCGTTGGAGGATATAACATTCAATTGTATTCCTTTGTTCCAGAAGTAATTGATATCATTATTTCAGCTATTATTTACTGTGGAGCATTTGCATTACTATTTAAGAACTTTATTGGACAGGTAGGTAAAAAGACGACAAAGCCAGCAAAGGGGGATGAAAGCTAATGGATATCTTATATTTTATTATACAACAAACCATGTTTTTTGCAATTCCTCTACTCATTGTTGCACTTGGCGGAATGTTTTCAGAACGAAGCGGTATCGTTAATATTGCTTTAGAGGGTATCATGGTAATCGGTGGGTTTGCCAGCATTGCTCTTATCAATCTTCTTCAAGGAAGTATGAGCGGCCAGACATTATTGTTATTAGCAGTTCTGGTTGCCGGAATATCCGGAGGCCTTTTCTCCATACTCCATGCATTTGCTTCTGTTAACTTAAAGGCAGACCAGACCATTAGTGGTACTGCACTTAATATGTTTGCACCGGCCTTTGCCGTATTTATAGCTAGAATGGTCCAGGGTGTACAACAGATTCCATTTACGGATACGTTCCATATTACAAAGG
Source organism: Bacillota bacterium (assembly GCA_023443225.1). Taxonomy (GTDB): domain Bacteria; phylum Bacillota; class Clostridia; order Lachnospirales; family Lachnospiraceae; genus Anaerocolumna. The sequence goes on along the minus strand of JAEZVF010000058.1, from coordinate 76,947 downwards.
TACCTGTATTGGGTGATATTCCTGTACTTGGACCAATCTTGTTCCAGAATTGCTACATTACCACTTACCTGGGATTTTTGATTGTTATTATTACTGCAATTGTGGTGAACCATACTAAATTTGGCTTACGACTCCGTGCCTGCGGTGAATATCCACAGGCTGCCGATTCTGTTGGTATTAACGTAGCAAAGATACGTTATGCAGGAGTAATTATTTCCGGAGTTTTAGCCGGTATCGGTGGACTTGTATTCATTGTACCGACGTCAACCAATTTTAACGCCAGTGTTGCCGGTTATGGTTTTTTAGCAATAGCAGTATTAATTTTTGGACAATGGAGAACCAAAAAAGTCTTCTTTGCTGCATTTTTCTTTGGTATTATGAAGACCTTTGCATCGGCCTACTCTGCAATTCCATTGTTAAAAGATTTAAGGCTTTCAAATGAAGTATATAAAATGATTCCCTATATTGCAACTCTTGTTATTTTGGCATTTTCCTCTAAGAATTCACAGGCGCCAAGAGCGGAAGGAATTCCTTACGATAAGGGTAGCCGTTAATGGTGTGGTATCACTAAATTGTGTGGCGCCCATTTCATGTCAGAGATGTTTATCACATTCTAGGTTTACAAAAATAGCGTGTATATTATTATTCCATCAGAGACACGTTCTCACTCGGTTGCCGCTCATAGCGGCACATAAGGTCGTGACAGATAGAGAACTGTCACAACCTAAATGCCGATGGCGGCAAACGGTCTCTTTAGGAATAATAATACACACGCTATTCTTTTAGCAACTTTGATGTGATAAACATTCAAGTTTTCTGAGGGCACCATTTTATTATACAACAGCCCAATGTTTTAATAAAATCTAGCAGCCAGAAAGAATAGGGTTTGCTATAATTGTGCCTTTTGGCCCTTTTGACCACGTTTTCGATTGCGTACTTTCTTTGCACTTAATTCCTTATCATTATAGGTGAAGCTTTCGAGCGATGAATGCTGGACAGTAGTAAAAGAAACTGTATCATCTTTCTCTAAAGCAATGGATTTAACCCCTCTTCCAGTCTTTTTCATTTCGCTTACTTCTTCTAATGGGAATCCTAAAGAAAGTCCTTTCTCTGTCAAGATGATAACTTTTAAATTACCGGCCATAATCTCGCCAGCGGAAAGCATAGTTATGCTGATTACTTCATCTCCATCGCTTAATTTTGTGGAGCTAATCATGGAGCGATTTGTTTCGAATTCCACACCAGAAACCTGCTTTATATATCCTAATTTACTAGAGAAGACAAGTTGTGATTCAAACAATTCTTCGAAGGAGGTATAAAGTAAAATGTTTTCTTTATCAACCTTGCATAGTGTATGGATTAATACCCCTTTATCTTTTGCTTTGCATTTTGGAATAGCAGAGGCTTTTATTTGATACATATTTCCTTCTGCAGTGAACAAACATAATTTATCTGTATTCTTCATCATGACGATATGGGTATATTCCTTTAAGGTATCCTCTGAAATTCGTGAATAACTGGCACTATCAAAAGATTTGGTGTATCCAAAACGGTCAACTACAACATAAATATCTTCAATCTTTACTTCCTCTACATATTCGGAATTGTCGATATTATCCAAAAGTGTTCTTCTAGGTCTGTTAAGTGTTTTTTTGTAATCCTTAAGACGATTTTTAATGACTTTATATAATTCGCTTTTGTCGCTTAAGATACCTTTATATTCTTTAATGTTGTCTAGGAGAGATTCATTCTCTTCGTGTAGTCTGATAATCTCCAAACCAATTAATTTGCTTAATGGCATTGCGAGGATTGCTTCTGCTTGACGCTCTGTGAAATCAAGTTTCGAAGCCGCTTTTTCCGAAGATTTTGTTTTAAACTTAATATCTGTGACATCACCACTGATTAAACATGCTTTTGCCTGCTTAACGGAAGAACTTCCCCTTAGTATTTCAATAATTAAGTCAATAACATCCGTTGCTCGAATTAAACCATCAACAATTTCTAATCGGTCATTTGCTTTTGATAATAGATGTTGAAATTCTTTTGTATAGAGTTCTTCTTGAAATCTCACAAATTCTTCAATTAAGGCTTTTAGATTAAAAACTATTGGCTGTTGTTCTTTTACGGCAAGAAGATTTACGCCATAGGTATCTTCTAAAGGTGTTTTCTTAAATAACCCATTTAAAAGATTATCGATATCACGATCCTTTTTTACTTCAATTACAACCCTTATTCCTTCTTTGGAGGACTCATCACGTACATCATAAATTTCATCAAATACCTTGTCTTTCATAAGGGTAACAAGGCTTTCTACTAGTTTGGTTTTATTTCCAGCCACCGTATAAGGAATTTCGGTAACCACTATATTTTTACGACCATTCTCAGCATTTTCAATTTCTGTTTTGGAACGGATACGTATCTTTCCTTCACCAGTTTCGTATATTTGCCGGATATCACTTTGATTCGTTATAGAACCACCGGTTGGAAAATCAGGGGCTGGAATATGTTTCATTAATCTTTCCATTGTAATCTCTGGATTATCCATATACGCAATGACGCCGTCAATTACTTCTCCTGGGTTGTGGGGTGGAATATTGGTTGCCATACCTACTGCAATTCCGGTGGTACCGTTGATTAGAAGATTTGGGATCATTGCTGGGAGAACCGAGGGTTCTTTCTCGCTGTCATCGAAGTTAGGTACAAACTCTACCAAGCCTTTTTCCAGATGGTCTAGCATTGTCATGGCACCGATAGATAATCGGGCCTCTGTATAACGCATAGCAGCTGCACCATCTCCATCGATGGAACCAAAATTACCATGCCCGTCTACAAGGGGAATCGAGAGAGAATATTCTTCACTCATGCGTACTAATGCATCATAAATGGAACTATCTCCGTGAGGGTGATATTTACCCATGGTATCGCCGACAATACGTGCACTCTTTCTATGAGGTTTTTTAGGATCAAGACCAAGTTCCTTCATGGCGAATAAGATTCGTCTTTGAACTGGTTTCAATCCATCCCGTACATCCGGTAAAGCCCTTGCGATAATTACACTCATAGCATAATCACGATAAGAATTTTTCATTGCTTCTGAAAAATCCAATTGTATAATATTCTCTATATGTTTACTCATAGAATCCTCCTAATTAAATATCCAGCTTCGCATATTTTGCTTCTTCCATTATGAAATTTCGTCTTGGTGGGACATTACTACTCATAAGTATGGTAGTGATTTCATCAGCCTCTATGGTATCACTGATGGATACCTGAGCGAGTATTCGTGTTTCCGGGTCCAAAGTTGTTTCCCAAAGCTGATGAGCATCCATTTCTCCAAGTCCTTTATAACGTTGAAGATTTAAAATTTTACGATCATTCTTCCTTCGGAACTTCTCCAATTCGAAATCATCAAAAAGATATTCGGATTTTTTCATTTTTTTGTTTTTCTCTATGATTTCATACTCGACTTTATACAATGGAGGGAGCCCACGATATACTTTGCCTTCCAAAATTAGTTCTGGCATAAAACGATAAAAGAAAGTAAGTAGTAATGTACTGATATGTGCACCGTCTACGTCGGCATCGGTAAGGATAATTATTTTATCATATCGGAGTTTGCTAATATCGAACTCTTCGCCAATACCGCAACCAAAGGAGGCAATCATAGATTTAATTTCATTATTGACTAGTATTTTTTCCAAGGTAGCTTTTTCAACATTTAATATTTTACCACGTAGAGGAAGAACCGCTTGTGTTCTACGGTTACGTGCAGTTTTTACAGTTCCGCCAGCGGAATCACCCTCTACGATATATACTTCGCATTCTTCTGGCTTCTTTGAAGAACAGGATGCCAATTTGCTTTTGGTATCCACATCATATAACTGTTTCATAATCGCATTGCGAGCTTTATCGCCTGCTTTTCTTGCGGAATAAGATTTCAAAGAATTATCTAGGATGGTTCTTAACACTTCCACATTTTTATCAAAATAACGCTGTACTTCAGCTGAAAATACTTCTTCAACTGCACTTTTCGCATCGGTATTGCCCAACTTGGTCTTCGTCTGGCCCTCAAATTGAGGATCCGGATGTTTAATGGAAACAATGGCAACTAAACCATTTCTGATATCTTTACCGTCAAAATTCTCATCTTTATCTTTTAAGACGTTTAATTCACGTGCATATTGATTGATAACTCTGGTGAGAGCAGTTTTAAATCCAGTTACCAGGGTTCCGCCGTCTACTACATTTATCCGGTTACAATAGGAGTTAATCTGTTCGGTAAAAGAAGTGGTATACTGAAAAGCAACTTCTACTTCGATATTGCCGCTTTTTCCTTCTACATAGATTGGTTCATCATGAAGCTTCACTGCTTCCCGGTTGAGGTAAGTGACAAAACTTTTTATACCAAATTCCTCTTGATAAGTATGTTCCTCACCTGTAATTTGGTCTATAAAATTTATAATCAAATTTTTATTTAAGAAGGCAATCTCTTTTAATTTCTTTTTTATTGTATCTGCTTTAAATTCTATCGTTTCGAATATAGATGCGTCCGGATAAAAAATGACTTTTGTACCGGTATCACTTTTGTTACATTTACCGATGACTGGTAACAGTCCATCTACCAAAGTCGTCACAGGATGTCCACCATTTTTATACTCATCTTGGTATACTTTACCATCTCGTTTTATTTCAACAATCATATGTTCGGATAAGGCATTTACAACGGAAGCACCTACACCGTGGAGGCCACCAGATACTTTGTAGGCACTTCCGCCAAATTTTCCGCCGGCATGAAGAATGGTATAGACCACACGGGCGGTAGGGATTTTCTTGGTTGGATGTATATCGACGGGAACACCTCTACCATTATCCTGAATGGTAATCCCACCGTCCTTTTGTAAGATAACGGTGATCTTTGTGCAAAATCCTGCAAGGTGCTCGTCAATGCCATTATCAATCATTTCCCATATAAGATGATGCAATCCGCGTGTGCCGGTACTTCCAATATACATTCCGGGGCGTTTCCGAATTGCCTCAAGACCTTCTAATACTACTATCTGACTTCCTGTGTATTGTTCCATAAATTATTCCTTTCCTTATAAATTCCATTTAGGCATTTGCGAAACTCTTAATTGTATCTATCGTTGTTCCAAAGAACACAGGAACATCGATTGGATCAAAGAAAGATTTACAAATGTTTATAAAATTCATTAAAAATAATTGTAACATATTTAAAAAGAGAAATCTAGTAAACGGTTTTGTGGATGTCAAGGTTGAAAAAAATAATAAATATAGAAGGTATGCAACTTATCAATCAAATTTATTTGTGGTAATTGCTATGGGTATTATAGATGAAAGATGGTAATATTACATAAAACAGGCAGTTCTTATCATGTGATAAACAAATTGTTATTATTTGAATTATTCGTTTTGCAAATAATAATATCTGTGTTAATATGAATAGAGAAAAAGTCTTGAAAACTGACTATGAGCATGTAGCAAAGCGGAATGGGAATATCCGCTTTGACATAAATATTCACTTGCCATATACGGAAGGAGAAAATTATGAAAAAACCATTTGTTACATTGGAACAACTCAAAGATATTACATCACAGTATCCAACACCGTTTCACATTTATGATGAAAAAGGAATTCGTGAAAATGCAAGAAAGCTTAGAGATGCATTCTCATGGAATAAAGGATTTAAAGAATTCTTTGCAGTAAAAGCGACACCAAACCCATTTTTAATTAAGATATTACAAGAAGAAGGTTGTGGTACGGATTGCTCCTCGATGACAGAATTAATGCTATCGGAGGCAATTGGATTTAACGGAAGTGAAATTATGTTTTCTTCCAATGAGACACCTGCAGAAGAATTTGTAAAAGCTAGAGAATTGAATGCGACAATTAATCTTGATGATTTTACCCACATTGATTTTTTAGATAAAGTAGCTGGTATCCCAGAGACCATTAGCTGCCGCTATAATCCCGGAGGACTCTTTAAGATTAGCAATAATATAATGGATAATCCTGGAGACGCAAAATATGGCTTTACCAAGGATCAAATGTTTGAAGGCTATAAAAAATTAATGAAGATGGGTGCTAAATATTTTGGTATTCACTCATTCTTAGCTAGCAACACCACAACAAATGAGTATTATCCAACCCTAGCAAAATCCTTATTTCAATTAGCGGTTGAATTAAAGGAGAAGACCGGAGCTGATATTAAATTCATTAATTTGTCTGGTGGAATTGGAATTCCTTACAAACCTGACGAAGCTGCAAATGATATTATGATAATTGGAGAAGGTGTTCGAAAAGCTTTTGAAGAAGTTCTTGTTCCGGCTGGAATGGGAGATGTTGCAATCTATACCGAATTAGGCCGTTTTATGATGGGGCCATATGGACATCTGGTTACAAAGGCCGTTCATGAAAAACATATTTATAAAGAATACATTGGTGTTGACGCATGTGCCGTAAATCTTATGAGACCGGCTATGTATGGTTCATATCACCACATTACAGTAATGGGCAAAGAGAATCAGTCATGTGATTTCAAATATGACATCGTCGGTTCCCTTTGTGAGAATAATGATAAATTTGCAATTGATAGAATGCTTCCGAAAATAGAAATCGGAGATATCTTGGTAATTCATGATACAGGAGCACATGGTTTTGCCATGGGATATAATTATAATGGAAAATTAAAATCTGCAGAACTTCTGTTAAAAGAAGATGGAACGGTTCAAATGATTCGCCGTGCGGAGGAAGCAAAAGATTATTTTGCTACGTTTGATTTTTGTGATATTTTGAAAGACATGAAATATTAGTATTCATATATCTGCATAGTCTCATGCTGATTCATGTTATCGCTTAGATTTTAAATAGTTCTTAAATCAAGTATTCATATGTAAACAAGTATCTGTATTATAACTTTGAGTAAAGTAAGGGCTTGCAGGTATATAGAAAATAAGAGTTTTTCGTTCGCAGTAGCGACTGAAAAACTCATTTTCTATATACCTGCAAGCCCGTAAACCTACGAACTTAAAAAAAACTCAAATTTCTCTAAAGTTAGGATTAAAATGGTCGATATAAATTATGAATGGTATAAAACAATAGTAAACAAAGGTGGTGAAAGGGATGCGTATAGATGCTTATAACAAGATATCACAAGTATATCAAACAAATGTAGCAAAGAACACGAACAAAACAGTCGGTTCTTCTGCTTCCGATCAGGTTGAGATATCAAGAATCGGTAAAGATTATCAAGTGGCAAAAAAAGCCGTTGCTGTTACACCTGATGTAAGAATGGATAAGGTGAATGAGATTAAGGCTCGGATGGAATCTGCTAGCTATAATATCAGTGCTGAAGAAATAGCAAATAAAATAGTAGATGGTTACTTTAACACAATTATTTAAAGCAGGACAGAATGAAACTGTTCCGCTAAAGTGAAAAGAGGGTTGATTTGTGGCTAGTTTAATTGAAGACTTAATTCATACACTGAAACAAGAATGCCAAGTGTATAAACAAATGATTCCAATTGCTGAGAATAAGACAACGATTATAGTGAAAAATGATGTTCAGGCGTTGCAAGAGATAACAGAACAGGAACAGAAAATGATCGAAAAGATTAACGTTCTAGAGCAAAAAAGGGAAGAAGTTGTTGAAAACATCGGAACCGTATTAAGCAAAGAACCCAGCACACTTCATATTAGTGTGATAATCCAACTGCTACAAAAGCAACCGAAAGAACAAAGGCAATTATCTGAGATACATGACAGTCTAAAGCAGACTCTTCAAAGACTTGTTGAAGTCAACAATCATAACAAATCGTTAATACAACAATCCCTAGAGATGATAGAATTCAATATGAATTTTATTCAGAGTACAAGGATGTCACCGGGGAATCATGGATACACGAAAGGCGCATCACAGTTTGAAATGCCAAATCTGCAACAAGGAATGTTTGATGCGAAACAGTAGTGTACAATATAAGTCAGGTAGGTGAGATTCTATGAGTTTAATGAGCAGTTTTTATACAGGAGTTTCCGGTTTAAGAAGCAGTCAAAACTCCTTAAATACTACTTCGCATAATTTGGCGAACGTAGAAACGAGCGGATATGTGCGGCAGCAGGTCGTACAGGTGGATAGTGCCTATGTAAAATGGGGAATGACACATATATCGACACTACAGACAGGATTAGGTGTGGATATTTCTGCTGTAAGACAGGTAAGGGATGTGTTTTTGGACAAATCTTATCGGTTGGAGATAGGCAGACAAGGATTCTATGAGGTACAGGATGAAGCAGTACGAGAAGTAGAGAGTATGTTTGGAGAATTGGAAGGGGTTACTTTCCAGGATAACTTGGAAGACTTATGGACTTCGTTACAGGAGTTGGCGAAAGACCCAAGTGATGTGACTCGTACCACACTCATTCAATCCTCTGTTAACTTTATAAATCGTGCACAGATTATCTCTGAACAGTTACAAGCGTATCAGGTCAATCTGAATGCTCAAATAATCAGTAAAGTGGACAGGATAAATCAAGTTGCGAAAGGAATTGAATCTTTAAATCGGGAAATTAATTTTTATGAAAGCAATAGAGTGGAAAATGCCAATGATCTACGTGATGAGAGAAACAGCTTACTAGATGAACTGGGTCAAATCATCAGTATTACATATAAAGAAAATATAGACGGTATCGTTACAGTCAATGCAGAAGGCATGCAATTAGTATCGGAAGATCGGGTTTTTAAGATGGGCACAGAGAAAGTTAGTGATACCTCTATCTTTTTAAAACCGGTTTGGACTTCTCATGGTGGTCAAGATGTTATTAATATGGATAAGGCACCTTCAACAAACGACAATACAGATATCGGATCACTAAAAGGTCTTTTAGCTTCCAGAGGCTCTCAATCTGTAAATTATACCAACAATTATCAACGGGAAGATTTTGCCACAGATGCTGATTTTGATCTGGCAAAACGAGAGTATAATAATAAAACATTCCCATCCGTTATCATGACAGTTCAAGCAGAATTTGACACCCTGATTCATGGAATTGTAACAGCCATTAATGATATTCTTTGTCCAAATGATGAGGTTACATTAACAGATGGCTCGGGAATCAAATTAAAAGTTCTTGCTGAGAATGCTCCAGCTGGCATGGATTCTGGAAGTACCAAAGGAGAACCTTTGTTTCAACGAAAAACAATGGATCGCTATAGGGAACCGACTGCATATGAAATTGCAAATTCAGGCGGAGCTATTACATCCACCTCAAAAATATTAATTGAAGAAGATCCACTTAATAATTATTCTTTGTATACCTTGGGTCAATTAGAAGTAAATCCTGATGTCCTGGCAAATAATTCCTTATTGCCATTGTGTTCAAGCACTGGTTCACAGGATTATGACAGGGCTATGATAGATAAGCTAACTAGCAAATGGCAGGCAGCCTTTGCTACCATATCACCAAATACGTTAACAAAGGAAAACTTTAATGGTTTTTACACCTCCATGATGGGTGGATTGTCTAATCGTGGTGAAGAATACTATGAAATGAGCACCAATCAGGCAGCAATGGTGAATAGTATTAATAATCAAAGACTGAAAACAGCAGGCGTATCTTCGGATGAAGAATTAACGAACTTAATAAAGTTCCAACATGCATATAATGCATCCGCTAGATATATAACGGTTATAAGTGAAATGCTGGAACACATCGTTACAAGATTATAGATCTGATCATACATAAGATTAGGGGGGAAATGAAATGCCATCAACATTTTTTGGGTTAAACATTGGAACAACTGGTTTATATACATATCAGACAGCACTGAACACCACATCTCATAATATAGCAAATGCCGAAACAGAAGGCTATTCCAGGCAAGTAGCTTTACAGAAAGCAGGAACAGCTCTACGCGTAAATAGTTCCTATGGTATGGTTGGTTCCGGTGTTGATGTTACTGGAATTGAAAGAGTACGAAACTTCTATTATGATCAGAAGTATTGGACAAACAACACCACTTATGGAGAGTATTCTTCCAAAGCGGATTATGCAGTAAAAATTCAAAGCTACTTAAATGAAGTAAAAATGCAAGGTTTCACTGTTTCTTTTAATTCTTTCAATGAAAGCTTACAACAGTTGAAAAACAATCCTTCCGACAAATCCGTCAGAACACAGGTTTCCAGTTATGGGCAAAGTCTGGCTGAATATTTCAACTCTCTGTCTACTAATTTACAAAATATACAGGAAGAATGTAATTTTGAAATTAAAAATCAAGTTGACCGTATCAATTCCATTGGAAAGCAAATAGCGGTATTAACCAAGCAAATCAGTACGATCGAGGTTAATGGCGGAATAGCAAATGATTTGCGAGACGAAAGGGCTTTATTAGAAGACGAGCTGTCTCAATTTATCAACATTTCAGTAAGTGAGGAAAAGGTTGGGGCTGGCGTCGGTGTTTACAGCTATACAGTTAAAATTAACAACCAGGTTCTTGTTGATAGCCATGAATCAGCCGAATTAAAGGTCGTGCCCAGAAAGGACAAGATAAATCAAAATGATATCATTGGCCTTTATGATGTTGAATGGACAAACGGCCAAAGTTTTCGTGTACAAAGTCCAACCATAGGTGGTTCTCTTCAGGCTTTGTTTGCAGTAAGGGATGGCAATAATGGTGAAAATCTACGTGGACAAGTAACAGGAACTGCTGGGGATACTAAGATAACCTTGGAAGGTACCAATATAAATGAAATAGAAAAATTAAATATTCCTTATAGCGGAATTATTACGATTGACAATACGGAATATAATTACTCAAGTTTTACTGCAATACCACATATAACAACAGATCCAGCCACAGGTGCAGTAAAGAAGACATATACATATGAATTCACCTTGGACAAGGGGTTAATGGCAAATGTCTCTGGCAAGCCTGCAAAGGTTGGGGAAAGTATAGATTATAAAGGCATCCCTTATTATATGGGACAATTAAATGAATTTATCCGAACTTATTCCAAGTCTTTTAATGATATTCATAAATCTGGTGAAGATCTCAACGGCGATGCCGGAACTGATTTCTTTACGGGAGGCAAATATGTGAAAGAATTCGCTAATGCGGAAGAATATTATTTCCTTACAGCGGCAAATTTTTCTGTTTCCGATGTGATTTATAATAACCCTGATAAGATTGTAACTGCAAATGAGGTAACAAATGGAGTTGAGAAAACTAATATACTGGATTCCTTAATTGCATTAAAAAACGATAAAGGCATGTTTAAACAGGGTGCGCCGGCTTCCTTTCTTCAAACAATGGTTGCTGATATTGGTATTGATACCAAGGCAGCAGAATCCTTTAGCAAAAGTCAGAAGGATATCCTTTCGATGATCAATAATCAAAGATTATCTATATCTGGTGTGGATGTTGATGAAGAGGCAATGAACTTGGTGCGTTATCAGAATGCATACAACTTATCTGCCCAAGTAATATCCGTAATGAATGAGATTTATGATAAATTAATCAATCAAATGGGTGTATAAGGATAGAAGCTTGGAGGATATTTTGGCGTTGTGGTCGAAGAATATCCAGACATAGGAAGGCGGGGTATATGTATGAGAATTACAAATAAAATGATGACAAACAGTATGATGATGAACATCAATAAGAATAAAAATTACTTATCAAGATTAGATGAACAATATTCTTCGGGTAAGAAGATCCAAAGGCCATCGGAAGACCCAATTGTTGCTGTTAGAGCACTAAAATTGAGAACGAATCTTAGTGAGCTGAATCAGTATTACGAGAGAAACATTCCAGATGCCAAGTCATGGATGGATGTTACAGAAAGTGCGTTGGACAATATTAATGAGATACTTACAAAGATCAATACTGATTGTGTTGAAGGTTCAAACGATCCATTGGAAGCTTCTGATCGAAACAGCATAGTTCAGAGGCTTGTACAATATAAAAAACAGATTTATCAAGAGGGTAATTCTAATTATGCAGGTCGATATGTTTTCACCGGTTATAAGACGGATTCCAGTCTTTCTTTTACTGAATATAAAGATAATTTGGATTATTCCATTACCGAGAAAATTTCCGGTAATGATATCGATCGTGTATCAAAAGTACTGAATGAATACAAACTTAGTGATTACAGTGCGACTCCACCACTAAATACATTTAGTACAGCACCGGAAATGGTGGAAGTCAACAGAATTAGGCTGGCTTATGAAAAACTGGATGCGGTGGATCCTAGTAAAGTATCGATTGAATATTCTGTGAAAGATCCTACAACTGGAGATGTAACCAATACAGTGATTAATACTACGGGAACTACCATAACAGTTACGGATTCTGCTGGTACTGTAACTACAACAACAAATGCAAATAAGATTACATTGAAGACCTCTACCGATGCAGACACCTATAAACCGGGGGTAGACGATATTTTCCTTAATACCGATACCGGAGAGATATTACTTGGAAGTAATATGTATAATAATTTCCGTGTGAATGAAGATTTCAAGGTTTCTTATATGAAAACCGAATTTTATGAAGGAGACCTAAAACCCGAGCATTATTTTGATTGCAAGGTGAAAGATAATAAGAAACCGGAGCTGGGTGAAATAAACTATACCAAACAAGACCAGCAGATTCAATATGAAATCAACTTCAATCAGAAACTTTCCATTAATACACAGGCAAGTGATGCAATTCAGCATGATATTGGAAGAAATATTGACGAAGTTGTAAAAGCTGTTGAGGATGTCATTGCAACAGAGAAAAAGATTGCCGAAGTAGAAGAGATGTTGAAAAGTTCTACATTGACAGGCAATCAGAAAGAAAGTCTGGAATCATTAAAAGAGAAGCTGAATACAACAAAGGTTCTCAAAGAAAAAATTATGCATGATGCATTTGCTAAAGGTAATACTGCATCCAAGGAACAGCAGGAAACATTAAATGTTGCCGTATCTAATCACGGAAGCCGTTATGTGCGTCTCCAACTGACCGAAAGCCGGTTATCGGATCAGCAGGTTGATTATGAAGATCTTCTATCTACCAATGAAGATGTAGATCTTGTTGATACTTATATCAAATTAAATTCCGCAGAAACCGTTTATAATGCTTCTCTTTCCTCGGCTGCTAAGATAGTAAAAAACACACTATTGGATTTCATATAAAATTAACAACTTTGATTATTTGCCAATACGAAAGGAAACACTATGATAATTAAAACAAAGTATTTTGGAGAAGTTGATTTAGATGAAGAAAAAGTTATAACATTTGAACAAGGAATTATGGGTTTTGAGGAGTGTAAAAAGTACACAATCTTATATGATGTGGATGAAGGTGACCAAGCAACGATATCATGGTTTCAGAGCTTAGAGGAACCAGGCCTTGCACTTCCTGTCATTAGTCCATTGTTGGTGAAAGCGGATTATAATCCTACGGTTGAAGATGAAGTATTAAAACCATTGGGTGAGATAACAGAAGAAAATCTTGTGATTTTACTAACCCTCACTGTTCCAGAAGATCTTACCAAGATGTCTGCCAACTTAAAGGCACCATTTGTGATAAATACGGACACCAGAAAAGGATGTCAGATTATTGTAGAAAATCCAGACTATGCAATAAAATATAATGTGTATAATGCTATTTCGAAGCTGAAAAAAGAGAAAGGGGAGTAGCAACATGTTAGCCCTGACCAGAAAACCAAAGGAATCAATCATTATTGGCAATGAAGTTGAAGTTACTATTCTGGAAATCAAAGGAGACCAGGTTAAAATAGGAATTAACGCACCGAAAACAATACCGGTATACAGAAAAGAGATTTATGTTCAGATTCAGCAATCAAATAAAGAGTCTGTTGAAAGTAAAGCAGACATAGAAGCAATTAAGAAAATGTTCCAATAAAGGTTAATTAATGTAATATATTTATATTAGGTATAAACATTTAATATGAAGATGCCGATAATACTGCTATATAGTAATCGTTGTGGGGAAAGGAACCCCTTAATACACACGGAGGTGGATTAATCATATGGCAATTAAATCTATTACAAACAATGCGGTAGCCAGTCAAGAAATATCGTTATCAACACAAAAGTACGGTTATTTTGATAGTGGCTCAAACAATGTAGCAGGAGTTGAAGCTGCTACTACAGTAGCAATGCAAAAAGCTACAAATGAAGAAAAAGCAAATACCGATGACCAGCAACAAAAGGATGCAGAATTAAATGCACAACGGCTAAAGAGTGCTGTAAATCAGGCGAATAGCACAATGAAGCATGCTAGGACTGGATGTGAGTTTACTTACCACGAGAAAACAAATCGGGTTTCAATCAAAGTATACGACAAAGATACCAATGAAGTACTTCGGGAGATCCCTCCAGAAGAAAGCTTAGAGATGTTAGAGAAAATATGGGAAATTGCAGGACTTCTTGTTGATGAACGTAGATAGAGTCAATTCCTTATATAAGTTGAGAAAACAAAGGAGGAAGCATTATGCCAGTTAGAATGACAGGTATGATTTCGAATATGGATACGGAATCCTTAATCAAAGGGATGATGGATGCCCAAAGGATTAAGAATAAAAAAGTTACAGACAAGCAGACGCTGCTGACATGGAAACAAGATAAATGGAAGGAATTAAACGCAAAATTATATAAATTATATAAGGAAGACCTTTCAAAGATGAGATTACAAGGTAATTATCTGACAAAGGCAGTGACATCATCGAATCAAGATTTAGTAACAGCAACAGGAACTCCAAATACACCTGAAGGCTCTCATAATATAACTATTGAGACGTTGGCTAGTCCACAATATGTTACAGGTATGAAGTTAGATAAAACAGAGGCAGACGGTGATGCTATATCTGGTAGTTCAAAACTTGTCTCTGACTTAAATATGACGGATGGAACACAGATTGTTATTGAAACTGCTAATGGTAAGAAAGTCCTAGATGTGGATGCTTCTACAACAATCGATATGTTTTTGCAGAAATGTAAAGATGCAGGGTTAAGTGCCAATTACGATACTGTGCAGAAGAGATTTTTTATAAGCTCAAAGAGCAGTGGTTTAGAGAATCAATTTTCGATTACTACTCATACAGATGCAGCTTTAACGGATAAAAGGTCCATTGACGCTTTGGTTAATTACGGCGGACTAAGTAGTACTGACAAGGCAAAAGTCGAAGCAGCTTACCAGACGTTTAAGGGTGCTGATTCGACTAAGCTAGCTGCGGCATTTGCTTCTACAGATATATTAGAAACAGACGATGCGGATACGAAAGCGATAAAGACTGCGGTAAAAACTCTTCAAGATTTAACAAAAACCTATACTACAAAGTTAGCATTGTCGGTAGCAACTTCTGAAGTAAAAGATAAAATGACAGCTGCTATTAAGAATGGTGAAACTTATCTAGAGGTTAGTTATGCAGGCATATATGAGGCAGATCAAAAGAAAGCGATAGAAGAATTAAGAACGAAGTATCAGGATTTTAGTGAAGAGAAGTACCAGAAAGAATTGAATGCATTAGTGGATTCTAAGGTTGCTGCCAGAGTAAATGGGGGCATAGCTACTGCTGATGCTAAGGCAGTGATTGAATCCAGACAGAGTGACATATTAGCAAATGGTGCGACTTATACTACGACTAATTCTGAAGGAAATTCTACAACAATTACAGTTCCTTCTTTAACAAATGCAGCGAGCAGCCTTAAGACTCACATTGAAAAATATTCTGCTGGAGAGACAACTACATTCACAGGAGAATTGTCTAAAGTGGGATTAACGGATTTGGCCATTGAGAATGGAAAAGTTACAGCTGCAGACGCCAACGTAAAATTAGTATCAGCCACTGACAGTAAAATTACATATAATGGTGTAACATTTGAAAACTCATCAAATGTCATTTCTGTCAATGGACTTACACTTACCTTAAAAGGCCTGTCAGAAGGGAAAACAATCAGTCTGGCAGTTAAAAATGATGCACAAAAAACGTATGATATGGTTAAAAAATTCATTTCTTCTTATAATGATATACTAAAAGAGATGAATACTCTATACAATGCTACTTCAGCTAAGGGTTACGCTCCATTAAGTGATGATGAAAAAGAAGCTATGACCGATGATCAGATTAAGAAGTGGGAAGACAAAATTAAGGATTCTATTTTAAGAAGAGACTCTACGCTTGGATCTGTAATAGATGCTATGAGAAATTCCCTGAATACCTCAGTAGAAGTAGATGGAAAGCGCTATTCTTTAGCTAGTTATGGCATTCAGACCTCTTCCGATTATACGGAAAAAGGGTTGCTCCATATCTACGGTGATAAGGACGATGCTGTTTATTCTGATCAAGAAGATAAATTAATGAAAGCACTAGAAAGCGACCCAGATACCGTTATGGAAGTATTGTCCGGAATTTCGAAGAACTTGTATGATGCCATGAATAAGAAGATGTCTTCTATACCAAATGTAAGAAGTGCATATACTTTCTATAATGATAAATTGATGGCAACACAACAGACAGAATATTCAAAGAAGGTTGCTACCCTTGAGAAAAAACTAACAGCAATGGAAAATAAATATTACAAACAGTTTGCTGCAATGGAAACAGCATTGTCAAAATTACAATCTCAAACAAATGCTTTAGCAAGCATGATGGGTACAAGCAGATGACAGTATAAAAGTAAGTATTGACAGGAGGGAATACTATGGCAATCAATGCCGCTATAGCATATCAAAACAATAAAATTAATACAGCTTCACCAGCAGAACTTACCTTAATGTTATATGAAGGAGCAATTAAATTTTGCAACATAGCAATGGTTGCTATCGAAGAACGCGATATCAGCAAAGCTAATACAAATATCATTAAGGCAGAAAAAATTATTACAGAGCTAAGAGCAACGTTAAATTTTAAATATCCGGTAGCAAAAGATTTTGATAATATATATGATTATATATATAGCAGATTACTTGAAGCAAATATTCGTAAAGACAAAGATATCTTACACGAAGCTCTGGAACATCTTAGAGGAGTAAGAGATACCTGGAAAGAAGTTATGAAAAATGGAAAGTAGTTAAGTGACTTAAATAAGAGAGGTTGTAGAGTGGACGAAAACACATATGTACATATCTTGGTAAGCACATTATCAAAGAAGAGTAATTTGTTAGACAATTTAATAACTGTTACATTATTGCAAGAAGGGTATATTAATACAGAACCTTTTGATATGGAACAATTTGAACAAACATTACCTGATAAGGAAGTTATGATTGAACAATTGAATCAACTTGATGAAGGTTTTGAACAAGTATATGATCATGTAAAAAATCAATTAAACAACTATAAAAATCAGTTCGAACAGGAAATATTACAACTTCAAGAATTGATTCGACAAGTAACGGAGAAAAGTGTTAAATTACAAGCCCTGGAGATGCAGAATAAAAATAAACTGGAGAGTTATTTTGCTATCAAAAAGAAAGAGATTAAGGACTTTAAGATGAGCAGGCAAATGGCTAACAACTATTATAAACACGCTGCAAATCAACATAGCGGAGAATCTTATTTTCTTGACAAAAAAAATTAAAAAAATATATAAATAACTATAAAGTATTATTTTTTTCAGTCGATATATATAACAAGTAAAACAAATACTTATCTGAAGAATTTCAAGGGAGCGTACGGCCGGAGAAAGTCCAATGATAAGTATTGGTTACTATAAACAAATCAACGGTAGCATGGATGCTACTGTACATTCAAGGAGGAATATACATATGATAGTACAACATAATATGGCAGCAGCCAACACAAACAGACAATTAGGTATTACTACTGGAAGATTAGGAAAATCAACAGAGAAATTATCATCAGGTTACAAGATTAACCGTGCTGGTGATAATGCAGCTGGACTTTCCATTTCTGAAAAGATGCGTGGACAAATTAGAGGTCTTGATCAAGCATCCACAAATGCTCAAGATGGTATCTCTTTAATCCAGACAGCAGAAGGTGCTCTTAACGAAACACAGGCTATTCTTCAAAGAATGAGAGAATTAACTGTACAGGCATCAAATGGTACAAACGTTACAGCTGACCGTGTTGCTATTGCAGAAGAAGTTAAAGCTTTAACAAGTGAAGTTGATCGTATTGCAGCTCAGACAGAGTTCAATACAATGAAATTGTTAAGTGGTGGTTTAACCGGAAAAGCATTACAAGTTGGTGCTAATACGAGCCAGACAATCTCCTTCTCAATCAGTGCTATGACAGCAGCTAACTTGTCAATTTTAGCTTCAAGTGTTTCAGATATTATCTCAGGAGCTTCTAAAACTTCAGCAGATATTACCAAGGTTATCTCTACAGTAAATACTGCTATTACAAAAGTATCTACTCAAAGATCTAAACTTGGTGCTCTTCAGAATAGATTAGAGCATACCATAGCTAATGCAGATAATACTTCTGAGAACTTACAAGCAGCAGAATCTCGTATCCGTGATGTTGATATGGCGAAAGAGATGGTTAAGTACTCTAAAGATAACATTCTTCAACAGGCAGCTCAATCTATGTTAGCACAAGCAAATCAATCTACTCAAGGTGTGTTATCATTATTACAATAATGACAATGTTATGAGACGAATGGGGCTGGCCTTTTGGCTGGCTCCGTTTTTTAACTACAAAGGGAGTAAAGCTGATAGAGTATTTAAGATTTGCTTGTTAGGTAGAAATTTGTTGATTAAATTCATAAATACAATAATAGTTAAAAATATATAAGAAGGGTAATTGTGAAATCAAGGGGTATAACAATGCAAGATGTGAATGTATTATTTCAATCGGTTATTTTATCAATTGAAGAAGTAACAACTTTTTTTTATCAGCAAAAAGATAAAGAAGGATATGAGAAGTTAAATGAAACCATATCAGCAATAGGGATGGCAATGAATGAAATTCACAATCAGAGTGTTGAAAGTGAATTGTTTATTACCATAGAACATAATATTAATACTTATTTAAACAATGCAATGGAAGCTTTATCTATAAAAGATAGTATCCTGTTGGCAGATATTCTTCTATACGAAATTGCTGAGCAGTTTAGAGAAGCCTTAAATCAACTATAAAAAACTAGGAGCTGATCATGAATCTATATGATGAAAACTTGAGAATGATACAAAAATATAAACCAAGCCTATATGATGATATTCGAAAAATGGAAGCAGAAGAACAGGATGAAGTATTTACAAGTATAGAAATGATAAAGACCAGAGAAGGTCATGATGGGCTTTTAATTGAAGTTAATAAAGAAAAGTATCGATTAAATAGCAGTTATTATCCACTGGAAGAAGCTAAAAAATGGGTGGATCAATATGAATTTCAAAATCTAGGAATTGTAGTATCCATGTTTGGATTTGGTAATGGCATAATTGTAAGAGAAATATTAAAACATTTGGATAGCGATGGTAAGATTATTATATATGAGCCATCAAAAGATATCCTCCTATACAGCTTGAAGGAAGAGAACTTATTTGATATATGGGCAGATTCAAGAGTACAATTATATGTAGGGGATAGAAAAAGAGTGAATTTGATAAATGAAATAGGGTCCAGTATACATTGGACTAATATTTATTCACAGATAATATGTAAACATCCTCAATACGATAAAGCTTTTTTGAAAGAGTATCGTGATTTTTTAGAAATAGTAAATGAAAATAATGAAAGAACCTTTATTAATAGAAATACAGAATCTTTTTTTGGAAAAAAGATTGTTGAAAATACTGTAGCCAACTTATCCTGTTTAAGAGGATCTAATACAGTATTGGACTATTTAGGAAAACTCCCGGCAGATGTACCAGCTATTATTGTGTCAGCAGGTCCATCCCTGGATAAAAATATAGATGAATTAAAACGTGCAAAAGGGAAAGCAGTTATTGTGGCGACCGATACGGCATTACGTTATTTATTTGCCCATGATATTGATCCGGATTTTGTTGTAACCTTGGATCCACAGAAACCAGCACAATATTTTGACAACCCAAGGTGTAAGAGTATTCCAATGTTTTGCAAAATTGAATCTAATCGTGAAATTTTATGTAATCACACAGGAAAAAAGATTTTATTCAGTTGTCATAATTACGTAAACCAATTGTATTATAAAATTGGGAAAATAATATCAGGTTATAATGCCGGTGGATCTGTAGCTACGGGTGCTTTTTCAGTCTGTGCGGGTCTAAAATTTAATCGAATCATTTTAATTGGACAAGACCTTGCCTATGGGAATGGGGTTACCCATGCTGGAGGAGATATTTCGCCGATACGGGCAGAAGAAGATGGAATTCGCATGATTGAAGATATTCATGGAAACAGGATAAAGACTAGACATGATTGGTATATTTATCTGCAATGGTTTGTACATTCTATAGAATCAGTACCAGAAATCGAAGTGATTGATGCAACAGAAGGTGGAGCGAGAATTAAAGGTACAAAATTGATGACATTAAAAAATGTAATTGATCAATTTTGTATTAAGAATATTGATTGTGACAAGATTGTGAAAAGTGTTCCTCCTACTCTGAATGAGGAAGAAACAATTCAGATGGAAGAAATGATAGCTGATAGCAGAAATGAATTAGATAAAATAGTTAGCAAATCCATAAAAGCAATTTCTCTATGTAATAAAGTGATAAAGGAATGTAAATACAATCGTTTTGATTCGGACGCATGCATCAACTTGGTTGAGAAAATAACTAAAATTAACAATTATATTGAAGGTACGTTAGTATATGAATTGATTGATAGCTATATTACAGAAGAAGCGTCAAAGAAATTGGCTACCTTATATCAGTTCAGTAAGGATCAAAAGGAAGACCGTATTAGTACATTTACCAGAGCAATCGTGATGTATGAACTTACTAAAAAAGCCGCACTAGAAATTAAGCAAATATTTTTTATGAGTACTATAAGTAATTAAATGATGGGAAGTGCAGGGGAAAATGAAATTCTTAATATACCGATGGCAAACAGTTGGAATTGGTGACCTAGAATTTATACTAAGGAAAATGGGTCATGAAATAGATAGTATAGAGCACGTTTTTCATAATTATGAAGAAGATGATGATTTTTCCATTTGCCTTGCAGATAAATTACACCTAAAGCAATATAATGCAGTCATTTCGTTCAATTACTTTCAAGTTATATCTAATGTATGTAATGAGTTGAATATAAACTATATCTCATGGATATTTGACAGCCCAACTCTGAATTTATTCTCTAAAACAGTATTTAATCAATGTAACTATATTTTTATATTTGATAAGGCACTTTATCTAGAAATTAAGAAAATGGGAGTGAATCATGTATACCATCTTCCTTTGGCTGTAAATGTGGAACGTCTGGAACAACTTGACATCTCACAAGAGGACATAGATTATTATCATTCGGATATATCATTTGTAGGAAGTTTATATGATAAAAAGATTTCATATGATGCATTAGTGAATCTACCGGAGTATTATAAAGGCTTTTTAGAAGCTATGATGCAGGCACAGTTAAATATCTATGGTTATAATTTTTTGGAAGAATTATTAACAGATGATATAGTAAAAGTACTTAACAAGTTTGTTTGCCTCAATTTGGGTAAGAATTTTCTTGGAAGTGAAAAAATGATCTATGCAAACACTTTTTTAGGAGTAAAAGTTACTTCTATGGAACGAATGAAGATATTAGATATCCTGTCGCGTGAATTCAGTGTGGATTTGTATACTAATAGTGATATCAAAAGACTTCCTTTCGTAAATTATAAGGGAAATGTAAACTATTATACAGATATGCCCAAGGTATTTTTCCTTAGTAAGATAAACCTTAATATGACACATCGAAATATTAAAACAGGGATACCTCTTAGAATATTTGACATTATGGGTGCCGGAGGTTTTACGCTGACCAATTATCAGGAAGAGCTTTCAGATTATTTTATAGATGGTGAAGATTTGGTGATATATGAGAATATGGAAGACTTACAATATAAAGTTCGGTATTATTTAGAGAATGAAGAAGAACGTAAACAAATAACCTATAATGGATATAAAAAGGTAAAAGAGTTTCATACTTATAGAGTCCGTTTTGAAAAAATAATTGAAACGGTATTTCCAAAATTTATGACAAAGAAGATCGATACAAACATTTACAGTGTACCGAGAGGAGATTAATCATAATGGGTGAAAATAGCGTGAATCAGCCAAAGGCAACTGTGATTATTCCAACTTATAATAGAGTTAAAACTTTAGAACGATCAATTAGGAGTATCCTGGCACAAACCTATACAGATTATGAGCTTATTATAATCGATGACGGTTCGACGGATAATACGAAAGAATTAATCATGGAAATTAAGGATGATAGAATTCATTATATTAAGTCTCCGGTAAACAGGGGGGCGGCCAATGCAAGGAATATCGGAATACGGGCAGCAAAGGGAGAATACATAGCTTTTCAAGACAGTGATGATGAGTGGGTGCCAGATAAATTAGAAAAGCAGGTCAAGGTATTGGATAGTACGGATGCAGAAATCGGTATGGTATATAGCAGATTCTTCTATGACTTAGGTGGAAATAGGATTCTTAAACATCCACCAGAGTCAATGTCCTATGAAGAAAAATCCGGATATATATACCCTCAAATGCTTAAACAAAATCTTATCGGAACACCAACCATGCTAGTTCGAAAAGAATGTTTGAATAAAGTGGGGATGTTTAACGCCAGTTTAAAAAGTCTAGAAGATTGGGAATTGTGTTTACGTATCTCGAAGGAATATAAGGTATATTTCATTGACGAATTACTTCATAAGGCTTATATAACACCGGGAAGCCTTTCTTTTGATATTATGGCTTCCGTACAGGCTACCTGCTGTATGCTTAAATTGTATAAAGAGGATATTATTAAATACGATTTATTAGAATATAAGATTAGGCAAATATTGAATTATGCAGAGAAAATTAACAAGGTTGAAGAAGTTAATAAGATTATAGATACTATCATTGAGTAAGCATCTACGGTTATTGTGGTAATGGTAGATAAAATACATACCTAATTATTTTGAGATTGGAAAGGATTTAGTTGTCTACGATAGACAGGAAGATTTGCTTCTGAGATGTGATTATTATTTGAGCCATGAACAGGCACGTGTAACATTAGCCAGAAAAGGAATTGAAAAGGTAAAACAATATCATACCTTTAAACAGAGATTTGCAAAGATGATAAAAATGATATAAGTAAAGAAATTGGCTAACTATAATTTGTTTACATAAAGGGGAGTAAATTTGAAAGATATTGAGAGGGAATTAGAACAATATACGAAGGAAGAACTGATTTACGAGTTAAATAATAAAATAAATTGTGGCGAAATTGATTCAGCCAGTAAGTTGTATGATCAGATGCTATATGTAAAATATAATGGAAAAATACTATGGAATATGAAAATAATAAGTTCAAGCTTAGCTGTTCTTGGGATTGCTTTTAAAATTTATGAACAAGAAAAGAGGGAAAAGGTAACTACAATATTTGAAAGTATGTCATCCTTGGAAGAGATTGTAGTTCATTATTATAGATTGAAATTCTACCTGAGAAGAATTGAGTATGATTTACATGAAGAAGAGCAGGAGGAGATAGTTACATATGTTATAAAACATAACGTTTCTTTCCAACAAATATTTTATATAATACAATTTTCTATTGTTCATAAAGTAAAAGTATGGAATAGCCTTGGAATGCTTTTTTTCTTAAATGGGTACGATGATAGAGTTATTCCATTCCTTTCAGAGGCGTATGGTCTGGAACCGGAAAATGAGGGAACTCTGTATAATCTTGCATATGTATTATTTCATTTGGGGGAGTTCGAGCTAGCACAAGAGTATATTACTGCTATTAGGATAAGAACAAGGACAGTTGATATTTTATCTAATCAGATAGAAATGTGTTACAAACAACGGGAGAATTAATATGGACAATAAGATGTTCTGTTTCATAATATGTGCCAACAATGAATTGTTCTTAGAAGAATGCCTACATTACATAGATAACCTTATTGTACCCGAAGGATATAAGAAAGATGTAATGGTGATACGTGAGGCGGACAATATTTTATCAGCATATAATTATGCCATACATAATTATTCTGCAAAATACAAGATATATCTTCATCAAGACACTTTCATCCTAAATAAGAACATTTTGAATGAGACGTTAGATTTATTTACCAATAATAGTAAGATAGGAATGATAGGAGTAATTGGCTGTTATCGGATGCCAGATAGTGGTGTTTGGTGGGAAGGAAGAATCGGATACGGCGACGCTTATCAGGATAATATAATTAATACCCGCCGAACTCAGGGAAATACAATTAAGGGGACATACCAAGAGGTTCAAATTATCGATGGAATGATTATGATAACACAGTATGACATTGCATGGCGAGACGATATCCTAAAGGGATGGCATTATTATGATGCTTCTCAATGCTTAGAATTTTACCGGGCAGGATATATTGTAGTTATTCCAGTGCAAGCAGAGCCGTGGTGTTTACATGATGGAAACATAGGAGAAATAATTAGTGATGACGATGATTATAACATCAGCAAAAGAGTATTTTTACAGGAATATGGCGAAGAAATAGGCAATAAATAATTTGTAAAGAAATAATTTTATGAAAGGATGTTCATTCAGTTATGAAAACAGTTGCAATTATTCAGGCAAGAATGGGTTCGACAAGATTATCAGGTAAGGTGATGAAGAATTTATTGGGAAAAACGGTATTAGCGCATGTTATTGAAAGAGTAAAACAAAGTAAGCGCATTGATGATATTGTTATTGCTACGACTGTTTCTGAAAACGATGCGGTAATTGAGTCAGAAGCAATCCGCTGTGGTGTAAAATGCTATAGAGGAAGTGAAGATGATGTTCTAAGCCGTTATTATTTTGCAGCCAAAGAAAATGAAGCGGATATTATTGTTCGGATAACATCAGATTGCCCATTAATTGATCCTTTGGTAACGGATAAAGTGATTGAATATTACAAAACACATGATTTTCCTTATGTATCTAGCGGGCATCCAGATCCTATGCTAATAACTTTCCCTAGAGGGCTGGATACAGAGGTATTTAGCTTTCAAGGATTAGAGGCGGCATTTATAAATGTAAAAGAACTTTATCAAAGAGAACATGTTACGCCATATTTTTATGAGGATGGTAAAAGACTACATTTTTTAAGAAATGAGAAAAACTATTCAAAGTATAGATGGACCTTAGATACGGAAGCTGATTGGCAATTGATAACTAAAATATATGGGTATTTATATAAAGGAACTCATAATTTTTATATGGAAGACGTGGTTAGACTGATGGATGAACATCCAGAACTATATGATATTAATAAAGATATTAAACAGAAAGATTATAAAAGTAATCATTAAAAATACGTCATTGTAGTAGTGATATTTGAATTTTACACATTCTTAATCATACATATGAATCGCATAGATGGAGGCAGTTATGAACCTATATGACAAAATGAGAGATGGTGTATATATGATAGCTGAAATGTCAGCTAATCATGGTGGAAAGTTAGAAAATGCATTAAAAATTGTGGAAGAGGCTAAAAAAGCCGGTGCTGACTGTATTAAAATACAGACTTATACAGCGGATACATTAACAATTAATAGTAATAAAGATTGCTTTAAAATAAAAGGTGGTCTGTGGGATGGTTATACCTTCTATGACTTATATAAAGAAGCATATACACCATGGGAATGGCAGAAATCCATTAAAGATAAATGTGATGAAATAGGAATTGATTTTCTATCAACCCCTTTTGATAACACAGCAGTAGATTTCCTAGAGGAATTAGATATATCATTTTATAAAATTGCTTCTTTTGAATTAGTCGATATTCCTTTGATTGAATATGTAGCAAGTAAAGGGAAACCAGTGATTATGTCCTGTGGGATGGCAAGCATTGAAGAGATAGAAGAGGCTGTAAATGCTTGCAAGAAACATGGTAATAACCAGATTGTTTTATTGAAATGTTGCAGTCAATACCCTGCTAACTATGCAGACATGAATATTCAGACGATAACAGATATGCAGGAAAGGTTTCAGCTTCCTATCGGCCTTTCCGATCATTCCATGGGCTCTCTTGCGTCCGTTGTCGCTGTTTCATTGGGAGCTAAGGTAATCGAGAAACATGTCTGCTTGAATAGAAGTATCGAAAGCGCAGATAGTGGATTCTCCATGGAAATGGAGGAATACAAAAACCTGGTACAAGATGTACATAATGCACTAACGATTAAGGGACAAGATACATATGAGTTGACAAATAATGAAAAAGGCGGACTGAGTGGAAGAAGATCCCTCTTTGCGGTTAAGGATATTAAAAAGGGGGAGATTTTTACTGCGGATAATATTAGAAGCATTCGACCAAGTAATGGGCTGAAGCCTAAATATTATCATGAGTTAATTGGGAAAGAGGCAAAGCAAAGTTATGAATATGGGGATCCGCTTAACCAGATAGAGATATTATAGGACGGTTGACTATCTGGAAACTTGTAATAAAAAAGGAAGATAAATGTAATAAGATGTCAAATAATAATATATTTGTTGAAATAATATAGTAAACTAGCTATAATAGTCGTATATAAAATGTTTGGAGGAATCGCCGTGGATAACAAAGAAAAATATAATGAGATTTTTATAAATTGCTTTGAAATAGAGGGAGAACAGTTAAATCAGGATTTAACTTACAACAGCATAGACAATTGGGATTCTGTCGGACATATGGGTCTAATCGCAGAATTAGAAGATGCTTTTGATATTATGATGGAAACAGATGACATCATTGATTTTAGTTCTTATGAGAAGGGAAAAGAAATTCTTGCGAAATATCAAATAGAAATTTAAGTAGGGAAGGTATTATATTCTTCATATAAGAAAAGGAGTTTATAATGTTTGGTATTGATAAGATATTACAACTACAGCCTTACAGCTTAAATAGGGAGGATAAGGCAGAAGTATATTCGGACGCCTTATCCTTTTTGACTAAAAAGCATTATGAAAATTGCAGGTTGTATAAGAATTTTATAGATGGATTAGATTTTAATATAGAAAGTATACATACAGCGGAAGAAATTCCATTTATTCCGGTGCGTCTGTTTAAGGATTACGATCTGTACAGTGTAGCGAAGGATCAAATAATAAAAACTATGACATCTTCAGGAACAACAGGCCAAAGGGTTTCAAAAATATATTTAGACAGAAATACATCTACTAATCAGACAAAGGTATTAGCAAAGATTTCATCGGACTTTCTTGGTAATAAAAGGCTACCTATGCTAATTATTGACAGTAAATCAGTGGTAAAGGACCGGAAACTATTTACTGCCAGGGGTGCGGGTATCCTAGGATTCTCTATGTTAGGATACGATGTTACCTATGCCCTGAATGAAGATATGGAACTGGATATCCAGACAGTTCAAGCCTTTTTAGACAAGCATAAGGGGGAAACGATATTTCTTTTTGGTTTTACCTATATGATTTGGGAGCATTTCTATCAGAAACTACAAAAAACTATGGCTAAACTGGATCTTTCAAATGGTGTATTGCTTCATGGCGGGGGATTTAAAAAGTTAATCGAGCAAGCGGTAGACAATGACACCTTTAAAAGTAGATTGAAAGAAGTATGTAATATACAAAAAGTGTATAACTATTATGGTATGGTGGAACAAACTGGTTCCGTTTTTATGGAATGTGAACAGGGCAGGTTACATGCGTCCATCTACTCTGATATCATTATTAGAAATCCGTACGATTTCAGTATTTGTAGTACGGGTGAGCAAGGACTTGTTCAATTGGTTTCGGTACTGCCAGAAAGCTATCCAGGTCATAGTATTCTAACGGAGGATCTGGGAGAATTAATCGGAGAGGATGACTGTCCTTGTGGAAGATTGGGCAAGACATTTAAGTTACATGGAAGAATTAAACAGGCTGAAATTAGGGGGTGTAGTGATACATATGAAAAACAATAATATTACATACCTAATAGGATCAGATATTGTCAAGGTAAAACCATTAGAGCCATATGCTGAGATTGTCTGCGAATTTCTAAATGATGTATCAAAGCAACTACGTTCAGACAAAAGAGCAGCAGAATATTCTGATGTATTATCTCTTGCTTTCTGGTGCAGGAAAGCAAATATAATAAGATTAAGAGAAGAATTTACTTCAAAAAGAATTCGAATTGGGAGAGGCTTAGTATTTCATATTACCCCATCTAATGTACCGGTGAATTTTGCATTTTCTTTTTTCTTTGGTTTATTATCTGGTAATGCAAATATAGTTCGTGTACCTAGTAAGGAATTTCCCCAGATCCCTATCATCTGCGATGCCATAAATGAGGTTATAAATTTTGACAAATATAGAGCGATAAGAGATATGACGACTTTTATCTCTTATCAAAGAGACGATGAAATAACAGCCTACTATTCATCAATATGTGATGCACGTATTATATGGGGAGGAGATGATACAATCCAGAACATACGTAAATTCCCAATGAAGGTGCGTGCAGTTGAAATTGCTTTTGCAGGCAGATATTCTTTCTGTATCATAAATAGTAAAACTATATTGGAAATGAACGAAGATGAACTAAAAAACTTGGCTGTGAAGTTTTATAACGATACTTATTTAATGGATCAGAATGCCTGTTCAACACCTCACTTAATTCTTTGGTATGGGGAAAATGATAGTGAAAAGGAAATGGCTAAGAAGATTTTCTGGGATAGTATTCATATGGTTTCGCAAAAATTTGACCTTACACCAATAAAGTCAATTGATAAATACACTCAATTATGCCATATCCTTATGGATAGGGATAACATTATAAAGACGAAACAATATGACAATTCCTTATATACAGTGGATATAAATTCGTTACCAGAAGATATTAGCATATTACGCGGTATATTCGGACTATTTTATCAATATGATTTGAAAAACCTGGATGAATTGATTCCTTGCATCAATTTAAAAGTGCAGACTTTGATATATGTTGGAATGAATAAGGAAGAATTGGTTTATTTTGTGGTTAAGAATCATCTACAGGGTATTGATAGAATTGTTCCCATGGGGGAGGGACTAAATATAGGAGTCTATTGGGACGGATATGATATAATTAATAATTTAAGTAGGTGTATTGAACATATATAAAAAGAGGCTAGTTATGTACGAGAAAGTGGTATATATTGCTATATGCACTTATCACTACTAATGATCCTAAACTACTAACATTTAATAAAAGATGCTTATCCTAATTATGTAATTTTACATAAACGGAAAAAATCTTTGCTTTATCTCCAAATAATAAAAAGAAGGCATATATAGGTGAATAAAAAAATGATAAACGCTAAATGTAGACCAATGTGTGTAGGTGATCTAGAAATGGTTATGAATTGGAGAATGATGCCTGATATAACAAGGTACATGAATACAGATCCAAAGCTAACATTAAAAGAACAAATTAATTGGTTTAATAAGCAAAAAGAGAATCCAGATAATTATTTATGGATAGTAGAAGTCGACAGTGTTCCGTCCGGAGTTTTAACAATCTTAGATTTGGATAGACAAAATCTAAGATGTAGTTCTGGCCTTTATATAGCTTTAAAAGAGAAGCGTTCATTAGAACTAGCAATGCAGTTGGAATGGAGTCTGTATGATTTTGTATTTGATACATTAAAAATGAACAAGTATTTTGCAGAGATATTTTCTTTAAACAAAGGGTTGGTTCGTTTAAAGAAGATGTGTGGAAGTGAAGTAGAAGGAGAATTTAAAAAACACATCTATAAGAATGGCACGTTTTATGATATAACAGTTATAGCTATTACGAAAGATAGATGGAGAGAAATAAAAAACAAATTTAAATATGAGGCAATAGAGTTTATATATTAACGATGAAAAGACTATATGCACAAGAAAGGAAGAACATGTTATTACAAGGTAAAACTGCTATTGTTACAGGATGTAATCGAGGAATTGGTAAAGCAATAATAACAAAATTTGCAGAAAATGGGGCCAATATATTTGCTCATGCGAGAACAGAATCAGAAGAATTTGTAGCATATATTAAAAATCTTGAGATGAAGTACAGGGTTACTATAGTGCCAATTTATTTTGATGCACGAGAAGAATCAGAGATGAATTCCGCTGTAAAGCAAATAACTTCTATCACAAAGGATATTGATATTCTAGTAAATAATTTGGGTACAATAAACTCCGTAAGCTTATTTCAGATGACTCCAATTCAATCAATAAAGGAAGAATTTGAAGTTAATTTTTTTTCACAAATGGTATTTACACAATACATTTCTAGATTTATGTCACGGAAAAAAAAGGGAAGTATCGTAAATATTTCTTCTGTTGCAGCTTTAGACGGAAACACAGGAATACTTCCTTATGTGTCTTGTAAGGCAGCTATGATAGGAGCTACGAAGAATCTTGCTATTGAATTGGGAGGATACAATATTCGTGTAAATACAGTAGCACCAGGATTAACAGACACAGATATGGGAAATCAGATGAAAGAAGAATTAGAAAACGAAATGTTAAGTCATCTGGTATTTAAGAGAAAAGCAAAACCAGAAGAAATTGCAGATGCAGTTCTGTTCTTTTCTTCAGATATGTCTAGTTTTATAACCGGGCAGATATTAAGGGTTGATGGTGGTGTTTTTTAGTGTTGAAAAGAAAGGAAGTACATTACTAGGGCTTTTTTTGTCACAACATAGTTTAATTAGATCATGACAGAATTAGTCTTCAACTAGGAGGAACTACAAACGTGAAAGGGGACACAATAATGTATATTCCATACGGTAGACAATGCATTGATGATGATGATATACAGGCGGTTGTTGAAACGTTACAATCCGATTATTTAACAACAGGGCCCAAGATAGCGGAATTGGAGCAGGTAGTAGCAGAATATGTAGGTGCCAATTATGCAGTAGCAGTATCCAATGGAACTGCAGCTCTTCATATCGCTTGTCTTGCAGCAGGTATAAAAGAAGGAGATGAGGTAATTACCACGCCTATTACCTTTGTAGCATCTGCTAACTGCGTGCTGTATTGTGGAGCCACTCCTATTTTTGCGGATATTAATCCTACTACATATAACATAGATCCAGTAGATATCAGAAAAAAGATTACAAGTAGGACAAAAGCGATTATTGCCGTTCACTTTACTGGGCAGCCCTGTGAGATGGATGAGATTAGGCAGATAGCCAGTGAGTACAATCTTATTGTTATTGAGGATGCCGCACATGCTTTAGGTGCGGATTATAAAGGCGCGCGTATTGGAAGTATCTCCGATATGACAACTTTTAGCTTCCATCCAGTCAAACATATTACTACTGGTGAAGGAGGTATAATTACAACAAACAGCAAAGAATTATATGATCGTCTTATACTTTACCGAAGTCATGGAATTACAAGGGACAGTACACTTATGATTTCTAATGATGGACCATGGTATTATCAACAATTAGAACTGGGATACAATTATCGTATAACCGATATACAGTGTGCTCTTGGTATTAGTCAGATGAGAAAATTAGATTCATTTATATCAAGAAGAAGAGAAATTGCAGACCGATATAATAAAGAATTTGAAAATGTGGATGGTATAATTATCCCGGGACAATTAGATGGATGCAATAACAGCTGGCATTTATATGTAATACAGGTCACTAATAAGAATAGAAAAGACGTTGTAGAAGTTCTATTATCAAAAAATATTGGAGTAAATGTTCATTACATTCCGGTATATACACAACCATACTATCGTGAACATGGTTATAAGGATGTAAAGTGTCCGAATGCGGAAAAGGCATATTCCCGTTTTATTAGTCTTCCAATGTATGCAAAACTAACAAATGAAGAGCAAGACTATGTAATCGAGCAAATAAAAAAATTGATATAAGGGTGGTCGTCCTATGTTCTATATACGTGCAGATGCGAATGCTACAATTGGAAGCGGTCATATCATGAGATGTTTAGTGATTGCCAATGCTCTCAAAAGACGTGGAGAAGATACAGTATTTATTACAGCAGACAGAGAGGCAGAACAACTAATTAACAACAATGGGTTTCAAGTAATATCCTTGGACACCACATGGAACCATTTGGATAGCGAATTCGACAAATTAAAGTACACTATTAATGTGATAGGAATTAAGAAATTATTGCTTGATTCCTATTTTATCACAGAAGATTACTTAGCAAGACTAAGGAAAATAACTAAAACAATTTATATAGATGATCTAAACGAATATAGATACCCTGTAGATATGCTGATTAACTATAGCTTATGTGCAGATCAATTGGAATATGAGAAGAAATATACAGTGGATACAAGACTACTAATTGGCAGTAACTATACTCCATTAAGGGAAGAATTTTCAAATATTAAGAGAATACAAAAAGAAAGTGTAACGGATATACTTATAACCACTGGTGGATCGGATGCCTATAATATAGCCGGTACACTTATAAAATATATAAGGTATAGACCAGAATTTGATGCGGTTAATCTACACGTTGTTGTAGGGGCATTTAATACGAATAGAGACAAGCTTGCTATTATGGAAGAAACGTATCAGAATGTAATTGTATACTATAACGTAACCCGGATGTCGGAGCTTATGAAAAATTGTGATATTGCCCTATCTGCAGGAGGGACCACATTGTATGAATTGTGTGCATGTGGTATTCCAAGTATATGTTTTACTTTTGCGGATAATCAAATAGAAGGAGCCAAAGAATTTGATAGGCAGGGACTGTTATATTATGCAGGAGATGTAAGAATAAGTATGGAATCTTGTATAGATAGAATTATTTCAAAAATTAAAATACTTAATAATGATGAGGTATATAGAAGGCGGTTATCGAAAAAAGTAATGACCGTAGTAGATGGAATGGGTGCCAATAGAATTGCAGAGGAAATATTAATGATATGATGTATTTTGTCGATATAAATATAGATGGTATGCACCATAAGTTGATTTGGAGGATAAAAAGATGTTAAACGGCAAAAATATTTTAATTACCGGAGGAACAGGTTCCTTTGGTAAGAAATTTTTAGAGATGATATTTGCAAAATACAAGCCTAACAAGGTTATTATTTATTCAAGGGATGAATATAAGCAAAGTGTTATGAAGGCAGAATACATGCATAAAGTGGATATGTCTAAAGTAAGATTTTTCATTGGTGATGTAAGAGACAAAGACCGTTTATATAGAGCTTTTGAAGGGGTTGATTATGTTATTCACGCAGCGGCAATGAAGCAGGTTCCGACATGTGAATATAATCCTTTTGAAGCAATTAAAACGAATATTCATGGTGCGCAGAATGTAATTGATGCCGCGCTTGATAAAGGAGTAAAGAAAGTGGTGGCTTTATCGACAGATAAGGCTGTAAATCCCATAAATCTGTATGGTGGCACTAAGCTTGTATCCGATAAGTTATTTATCGCAGCAAATGCGTATTCTGGCATAAAAGGAACTAAATTTAGTATTGTCAGGTATGGTAATGTAGCAGGGAGCCGTGGATCCATTATACCTATCTTTAAGAATTTAATCGAGAAGGGCGAGACGGTATTGCCTATAACAGATGTTAGAATGACGCGTTTTTGGATTACTCTGGAACAAGGTGTGGAATTGGTATTTAAAGCATTGGAAGAATCAAAAGGTGGAGAGACTTATATCTCCAAGATTCCTTCCT
The DNA here is from genome assembly GCA_023443225.1 of Bacillota bacterium. Classification (GTDB taxonomy): domain Bacteria; phylum Bacillota; class Clostridia; order Lachnospirales; family Lachnospiraceae; genus Anaerocolumna. Next base: position 43,124 of record JAEZVF010000058.1, on the reverse strand, counting down.
TTCATATAACAGATTTAGCAAAAGCGATGTTACCAAATGCTTCGATTAAGGAGATTGGTATTCGTGAAGGTGAAAAGTTAGATGAAGTTATGGTAACCAAGGATGACTCTAGGATTACCTATGAATACGATAAGCATTATATTGTTTATCCTCACTTTGATTGGATGAATCTTGAAAAGTCGTTATTACCAGGCGGAAAGTTAGTGGAAGAAGGATTCGAATATAATTCAGGTACGAACAAGGAATGGTTAAATGTTATTCAATTGAAAGAGGAATTATCCAAATTATAATCATTACATAGCTCAAAAAGAATTATTACTGAAAGTTACTATTGGGATACATACAACGAGCACGAACTTGACATTGCCAAAATTATTTGAGGGGTAGATAAGAATGAGAAAGATATTCTGCTTTTTAGACGGACAAGATAACCTGCCGGAGCAACTTACATCATTTATTGAAGAATTAGTATATCGTCAATTTAGAGGGTTACCATGAATATTTTATTATATAGTTGGAGCAGTACAGGCCAAAAGAATTTATCTGAAGAGTTTTTAAAAATGGGGCATAATGTTGATCAAGTATCAATTAGGTATAAAGATTTCGATAACGACCCAGAATTCACAGAGGCTTTAACTAATGTAATGAATAAAAAGAAATATGATGTTGTATTTTCATATAATTATTTTCCCATTATTTCAAATGTTTGTAATACAATGGAGGTTAAATATATCGGATGGGTATGGGACAGCCCTTTGTTAACCTTGTATTCCAAAACGATATATAATTCCTGCAATTACATATTTATTTTTGACAAGGCATTATATAATGACTTAAAATCTAAAGAAATTAATCAAGTTTATTATTTACCTTTAGGCACAAATGTGGATAACTTAGATCAAATCAAAACAGATGATTCAGATGATAAGAAGTATGGTTCAGAGATCTCATTTGTAGGTAATTTGTATACGGAAAAGAATTTCTATGACCAAATTAATTATTTACCCGATTATCTGAAAGGGTATTTGGAAGGTATTATGAAAGCCCAATTAAAGATATTTGGTTATAATTTTTTAGAAGAGTTATTAACAGATGATATTATGAAGGAAATCAGAAAGTATGTAAAATTTGATTTAGGAAGTGATTACTTTGCCAGCGATGCAAAAGTATTCAGCAATTTATTTTTAGGTCAAAAAGTTACCGCATTGGAACGTGTAAAAGTATTGGATATGCTATCAAAAAGATACCCTATTCAATTATATACCGATAGTGAGACGAAAAATTTACTTCCAATGATTCGTAATAATGGTTATATAGACTATGATAAAGTTATGCCTAAAGTATTCAAATTAAGTAAGATTAATTTAAATATAACATTAAGGAACATACAAACCGGTATACCCTTGAGGATTTTTGATATTATGGGTGCCGGTGGCTTTCTGATTACTAACTATCAAGAAGAGTTACTTGATTATTTTGAACCTGGAAGTGATTTCATTTATTATGAAGATTGGGATGATTTAATTAATAAAATTGATTATTTTCTAGTCCATGAAGAAGAAAGAAAACAGATTGCAAAAAATGGTTATCGGAAAGTAAAAGAACAACATAGCATAAGACAGAGGTTGGAAGATATGTTCCACCGTGTATTTAAATCCATGGTTAAATAAGATATGCAGCGGGAGTTAATATGAATATGCAAGAACAGATAAGGATAATATTTCGTAATAACATTGAAGTGATAGAGTATTCAGATAAAGCAATATCTTATTTTAAACGACAGAACTATCATTTGGCACTAGTTTTTGCTACCAGAACAATTGATGCAATACAAGCAATGGTTGAAGATGTTATTGCGTGCCAAACTTACTTTAACGAACATGGCTCTATTGTTATTCCACATCATATTTTAGAGATGTTAGAAAACCTTTTAGCAACATTAGAAAATAGAGATTATATTCTTTTCACTGATTTATTGGAATTGCAATTTAATCCATTCATTATCAGTTTACAAGAGGAAGTTGTAAGAAAAGAAGGAAATACCTTTGGTATCTTTCAATATGAAGACAATATGAAATTATTAGAGCATAAGGACGAAAGACTTGCCAAAACCCTAAAAAACATAGTAAGTCCAGGCCGCTTAATGGATGAAGGATATAACATGGAATATACTTCATGCGGATTGATGACCATGGCTTTGTTTGACGGTCAGCAAAAGTACTATGTGCACAGCAATGGACAAGTAATGAAAGAAGCTCGGATACTAGCGGAAGAATGGTTTCATCCAGATAAGTTTGAATATATTATTTATGGATTAGGACTTGGTTATCACGTGAAAGAATTACTTTCCTTAGATGAGACTCTTACCATTAAGGTATTTGAAAGTGATATCAATGTGATACAGATGGCTATAGCATTTACTGATATGAAATTATTATTAACCAATGACCGTGTTCAGATTATCTATGATCCAAAATTCGAAAAGTACTCTTACTTCTTGAAGAATATTGGAGAAAGCATAGTTAATGTTATTCATTATCCTTCTATCAGGAATATTAAAAACATGCAGATAAGGGAGCAGTTAGAAGATTATTTTATCCAATATTCCTCCGTGGCAAATCAACTCCATTCTTTAAATGGCAACTTTAGAAGAAATATTTCACATTATGATGATACGGTGGATAATTTAAGAGCTTATTTTAAGGGTAAGGATTTATATATTATAGCAGCAGGACCATCACTGGACAATAATTATATGGAATTAAAGAAGTTAAAGGAAAATAGTATTATTCTTGCCACAGGAACCGTATTTAAAAAGTTGATGGCAAAAGGAATCAAACCTAATTATGTAATTATTACAGATTCTGGTATTACAGCAGCAAATCAAATAACCGGATTAGAGACTAGCGATATCCCCATTATTATCCTGTCAACGGCCAACTATAGAATAGGAGAAACCTATCACGGTAAGAGATATCTTGTATGTCAGGCAGGATATGAGAAAGCAGAGCAGTTAGCAAGAGAGAAGAAATATGCCCTCTATCAAACGGGTGGATCAGTTAGCACTACTGCATTAGATATAGGTATAGGTCTAGAATGCAAAAAAATAATATTTCTTGGGCTTGATCTGGCATTTACAGGAGATTATGACCACGCTTCCGGGACTGCATTAAGGACAGCTGTGTATTCGAGTGATTTAAGACAGGTGCCGGATATTTATGGAAATAAGGTATATACGAGTAACAATTTAGATATTTATCGGAAATGGATTGAAAAACGAATAAGCAAAGAGACAGACATAGAATTTATTGACGCAACCGAGGGTGGAGCTAGAATAAAAGGAATGAAAATAATATCATTATCGGAAGTTATTGCTGGAATTTAGCAGAAAGAAGGATTTACAGTTGTAAGTTAATTTAGTTCTTATGATTTAAATATTATATGTAACTATATTATAGAATTATAACGATGATTTAAGCAGGACACAAATATTATTAAAGCAACGAGTTGAGATTATACCTTCTTCTAAAAAAGAAAGGGGATTGTGAAAATATGATGTGGGATTTTAAAAAATATGGTAGTAAAATGGCAGCAATTTGCCATACAGGTGAAAGTATAACATATAAACAATTAGATATAGCGGGTAAATACCTTATCGAAAAAATAAATGGGAGATGCCTAGTGTTTTCGATCTGTACGAATTCAATTGGGTCGGTTGTAGGTTATACTGGATTTATGAACCATGATATTGTTCCCTTATTATTAGATAGTCACCTAGATGATGAATTAATGGAGTATCTAATCCATTTATATAAGCCATCATACCTTTGGGCGCCAAACAGTATGGCGGAAAGATTTGATCAATACCACCAAATCTATGAAGACATGAATTACATATTATTAGAGACTAAGTTCATTGATGTATATCCTCTGTATGATGAATTAGGTTTATTGTTAACGACATCCGGTTCAACTGGGAGCCCTAAGTTAGTACGCCAAAGTTATAAAAATGTTGAAGCTAATATGAAATCAATTGTAGATTATCTTGATTTGGATGAAACGGAGAGACCAATTACTACACTTCCAATGAGTTATACCTATGGTTTGTCCATTATTAACAGTCATCTTTCTGTTGGAGCTACTTTACTATTAACGGATAAAACATTGATGGAAAAAGGCTTCTGGTCTTTCTTTAAAGATCAAAAGGCGACGTCATTTGGGGGAGTGCCTTACACCTATGAAATATTGGATAAGCTTAAATTCTTTAAGATGGAGTTGAGCTCCCTAAAAACTATGACACAAGCTGGTGGTAAGCTATCACCTGAGCTTCATAAGAAGTTTGCTGAATATGCAATCGATAATAATAAACATTTTGTTGTTATGTACGGGCAGACAGAAGCAACTGCCAGGATGTCTTACCTACCATATGAAAAGTCATTGGAGAAATATGGAAGTATGGGCATAGCCATTCCCGGTGGAAGCTTTTCATTAATCGATGTAGATGGAAATGTTATTACAGAGCCTGAAATTGTAGGTGAATTAGTATATGAAGGTCCGAATGTTACCTTAGGTTATGCTGAAAAGGGAGATGACCTGATTAAGGCAGATGAACGTTTTGGCAGACTAATTACGGGTGATATGGCAAAGGTAGATAACGATGGTTACTACTATATAGTTGGCAGAAAGAAACGTTTTCTAAAAATATATGGTAATAGAGTTAATTTAGATGAGACAGAGAGAATGATAAAGACGAAATTTAGTGATATGGAATGTGCTTGCGCCGGTGTGGATGATAACATGTACATCTTTATCACAGATGAAACGGCCAGTGACCAAGTGAGAAAATTCGTTGCGGATAAGACGGGTCTTAACTCTGTCGCTTTTAAAATTAAATTCATTGACCATATTCCAAAGAATGAGGCCGGAAAGACTTTATATATAAAGTTAGAGCAATATTATAATTGAAAAATCACAAGACTAATATAGTAATATTAAAACCATAGATTGGAGAGCGTTGGTGAAAGTATTATCCCCTTTTTATTTTGATGAATTTTCTTGTATAGGTGGTAAATGTCCCGAAACCTGCTGTGCGGGATGGAAGATAATTATAGATAGCGAAACATATAAAAAATACCAACAAGTTGATGGAGAGTTTGGTAGGAAATTAGTTAACTCTATCTCTGTGAATGATAAGGGTGAGAATATTTTCATATTAAATAGAGAGAATAATGAGGCCTGTCCATTTTTAAATACTAATCTTCTATGTGATATCTTTCTCAATATTGGTGAAGAACAGTTATGTAAAACTTGTAAGATATATCCGAGATCTATGAAGAAATACGGTGATATTTTTGAGCAGGATTTGACTTTATCTTGTCCTGAAGTTGCCAGAATTTTAGTCAACTATGACGAATCAATTGAATTTTGTTTTAGTGAATGTGTTGAAGAGACGTATATAGAGGATGAAATCGACGATGAGGTATTATTTAATTCGTTAATTGCAGGTCGAGGCTTGTCCGTTGACCTAATACAGATCAAAGAGATTCCAATATGGAAGAGGTTATACCTATGCCTAACGATAGCTGATAAATTACAAAAGTGTATTGATAAAAATGAAATTAATATGATTCAAAAATCTTTGGAGCATTTTTATCAAGATAGTTATCTTATTGATTACCTTCAGGCATTGGAAGAATTCCCTGATAATAATAAATTGAAACTAATACAGTATGAATCCCTACTTAAAATCATGCAGGAGATAGGATTTAAAAACAGAACATTTTCAAATTACCTAAATGAAACGGTTGAATTTTTTAGTTGTCATGATAGTACATATATGCTTAATTTTATTAATGAAAAAATGGAAGCTTTTAATCAATTTTATAAAGACAAAGAACATGTTTATGAAAATTATTCTGTTTATCATATGTTTCATTATTATATGTCATCCTATAAAAAAAGAGATCCATATAAAAATATAGTAATGATGATAGAATGGTATTCTATTCTAAAACTATTTGCTGTAATACGATGGTTTAATAATGGTTATCAATTTTCTGAGGAAGAACAATGTGAAATATTTTATTCCTATTCCAGAACCATAGAACATCATGAAGGATGTGTAGATCGGATTTATGACAAAATAAAGGAGTTAAACTTTAATGGTTTAGCATACGTAGCGATTCTGACAAGGTAAAAATTCATATTAATATGTTAAGAGGAAAGGAGTTGTAAAGCAATAATCGCCTTACAACTCCTTGTGTAGAATAAATAGATAAAACTAGAGAATCGATTTTTCCGTCCAACACGATCAAGAAAAAGCCGATTCATGTAGAAATTGGAGAATTTTTCTATATCAATAGTATAACACTACATAATTTGTAAAACAATATTGGTAAAACGACAATTTTCAAAGTAAAAAAATGTATATTATGTACACATAAAATCACATAATAACGAAAAATAGCTATTCATGTTTATTGTAAAAAGTAACAATAAATCTTGAATAATTTACATAATTTATCAAATATTTGTCATGCAGGTTACCGTTATTTTATGAATTTCGTGTACTTAACAAAAAGAGGTGAGCATATGATAACCATCAGCGCTTGTTTAATAGTAAAAAACGAAGAGAAGATTTTAGCTAGATGTCTGGATTGTCTAGTTGGGGTGGCAGATGAGATCGTCATTATTGATACTGGCTCCACAGATAATACAAAAGAAATTGCAGCAAGGTATACGGATAAGGTCTATGATTTTGCATGGATTGATGATTTTGCAGCAGCAAGAAATTATTCCTTTTCCAAAGCGACCATGGACTATATTTATGTAGCAGATGCAGATGAGGTAATTGATGATGAGAACCAGTTAAAAATACGGAATCTAAAGCAGGCCATACTTCCTGAGATAGATATTGTACAGATGAAATATGCCAATCAACTGCAATATAACACGACTTATAATTATGACATGGAATACAGACCTAAATTATATAAGAGATTGCGCAACTTCACCTGGGTTGATCCGATCCACGAGTCGGTAGCATTGGAACCAATCATCTATGACAGTGATATTACAATATTGCATTTACCGGATAGTAATCACGCATCAAGGGACTTTTCTACCTTCCAAAAAGCAATAAATCGAGGAGAAAAACTATCGAAGAAGTTGAATGCTATGTATGCTAGAGAGTTATTTATTGCAGGTAAACCAGAAGATTTTATTGATGCAGAGGCTTATTTTGAGCAATTAGCAGAAGAGATTCTTTCTTATGATGAACTGAAAATAATTCAATGTGTATTAACAAAGTGTGGACGTTTAAAAAATGATATCCAACAGTTCTTTAAATATGCACTAAAGAATGTTGCAGGGGAGAAGGCAAGTTCAGAGGTCTGCTATGAAGTGGGAGAGTATTTTTTTGAACTTAATGATTATATGGAAGCTTCCATTTGGTACTATAATGCTGCATATGAGACAGAAAGCGAATTAAATATACATTATTGCGGGGATTATCCTTTGAGAAAATTATCTGAGTGTTATAGAAAGCTGGGAAATGATGAGCAAGCGGATATTTTCCAAAAACTTGCGGAGGAGTGGAGAATTTAATTTTTCATTAGCCTATCAAAAGTCCATAATAACTCAACCTATGAAAATGTATCCAAAAAAAATCATTCAATAGATTCCATTAGGGATTGATGCCCTAAATTTTAAGAAAATTGTAATATTTCAACATATAAAGTATTGGGAGAGATTATCCGATATAGTTATCGATGGCATGAATTGGCTTTAGAATTATATGGGGGTATCATCTTGATTAAAAGAGATAATAGTAAGTTGATTTTTCATAAGAATACAGAGCTCCTTGGTTTGGCAGATAAAGTAATATACTATGTTCGCGAACAAAGATATGATAAAGCCCTAGCCATTGTTGCAGAGACAATTGACAAGATAACCTTTATCGTTGAGGCAATTATTGCAGATCGTCAGTATTTCAAACTTGTTTCTACGGAATCTTTACTAGAGATGGTAAATGGAATCATTAATGCAAAAAAGAACAGGGATTATATTCTTCTGGCTGATTTATACGAAATGCAGCTGGTTAATTTTTTAAGTAGCGTACAAGCTATTATCATAAATCAGGAAGAAATAATATATAATGAAGAGAAATACAAGAATACGATACAATTATTATCTAGAGAAAATCCCAATCTCTACAATTCATTAATGGTAGATATGAATCCTGCAGATCTCTTGGCACAGGGTTACCGGGTGGAGTTTTCCTCCTGTGGGCTAATGACTTTAGGTGCAGAAAATGATGGTGATAGTTTTTATTTCCATACCAATAACAGAATAGTGAATGAAGCATTTTTGTTGGCTAATAATTGGTTTAACGAGGATGTAACTAATTATATAATTTATGGCTTTGGGTTTGGATACCACATTACAGAATTAGCAAAATTAGCGAAATCAGCAAAGATTGAGATTTTTGAAAGTGATTGTAATGTATTGCAGCTGGCATGCGCATTTACAGATATGGAACAGATATTAAACAATCCGAATGTTTCTATCATTTATGATCCCGAATTTAATCGATTACAAGTGAGGCTTATGTCTCTAACGAAGACAGACGATTTTAAGATTCACTATCCATCTTATAAGAATATAAAGAATAGAAAAGCTAAAAATATGTTGGAAGGTTATATACCGTGGGCTAGAATGCTGGAATACTGCTAATACTATTAAAGTAACAATACTGATATAGTAACAGCTAAGAAGACAGGGAGGAAAATCATGATTTACATTGTAATCGTTCTGGCGATATTTCTTACAGATAATAAGATAAAACAGTACATTGAAGATAATAAAGTAATGCATAAGAGTGAGAAAATATTAAATGGTAATATTATTCTGGAGAGATATCATAATAGAGGCATTATGCTTAACTTTATGCAGGACAATGTGCAACTTGTTAAAATCATATGTACCTCATTGCTTGGTATTTTATTAATTGTTTTTGCTCTGGTAATACCGAAAAAGGGAAATCATTTGTTCAAGTTTGCTTTATCTCTTTTGTTGGGAGGGGCAATCAGCAATGTATATGACCGTTTTAAACGGGGATATGTAGTGGATTATTTCAGTTTTAAATTTTTGAAGAAAATTGTGTTTAATATTTCTGATATATGTATTTTTATGGGTTCTTTTATTATTGCATTATATTCTATTATAAAGAAAGATTAATAACTTAGCAGAGTATATTTGCTTATATACCCTGCTAAATTATCGCTTAACCATTTTGGGTTAAACATATTTATGATATGATAGGATATTTATTTTATCTGTGTTTATCTCTGGAAGTTCAGTGCCGCACCTACAAATCCTTTAAACAACGGGTGAGGCCTGTTTGGTCTTGATTTGAATTCTGGGTGAGCCTGTGTTGCAAGGAACCAAGGGTGATTTTGTAATTCCACCATTTCTACGATTCTTCCGTCAGGAGATAATCCGGATAGCGTGAAGCCCGCCCTGATATAATCTTCACGATACTCATTGTTTACTTCATAGCGGTGTCTGTGTCTTTCTTCGATTACCTTCTTGTTATATAATTCATAGGCCTTACTGCTTTCGTCTAAAATACAAGGATAGATACCAAGTCTTAAGGTACCACCGATATCCTCAATGCCGTACTGTTCTGGCATTAAGTGAATGACAGGATGAGAGGTATCAGGATCTAATTCAACACTATGTGCATCAGTGAATCCGAGGACATTCCTGGCGAACTCAACAATTGCTAGCTGCATACCTAAGCACAAACCTAAGAATGGAATCGTATTCTCCCGTGCATGTCGAATTGCTGCTATTTTTCCTTCAATACCCCGATCGCCAAATCCTCCTGGTACTAAGATTCCACTAACATCAGAAAGTAGCTTTGCCACATTTTCTTCCGTTACGATTTCAGAGGGAATCCATTTGATATGAACGGAAGCATTATGAGCAACGGCACCATGTTTCAGTGCTTCTACAACACTAATATAAGCATCATGTAGTTGAGTGTATTTTCCAACAAGAGCTACAGTAACCTCTTTACTTGGGTGTTTTAAAGCCTCTACCATGGTTTCCCATTCACTTAAATCTGGAGTAGGACAGTCCAAACCTAGACATTCGCAGGCAATATCCGCTAAGTGTTCTCTTTCTAAAGCTAGTGGTGCTTCATATAAAGTTTCAACGTCTAGATTTTGAATGACATGATTACTGGGAACATTACAAAAAAGAGCTATTTTATCCTTAATACCTGGTTCTAGTGGTAGTTCGGTGCGGCAAACTATGATATCCGGTCGTATTCCCATCCCTTGTAATTCCTTTACGCTTGCTTGCGTAGGTTTAGTTTTCATCTCACCGGATGCTCTTAGATATGGAATTAAAGTTACATGAACCAGGATTGCATTTTGGTGACCTACGTCATGTTGAAATTGTCGGATTGCTTCAAGAAATGGTTGACTTTCTATATCTCCAACTGTTCCACCAACTTCAATAATTGCTATCTGGGTCTCGCTGCAAGTATCATTATAATAGAATCTGCTTTTAATTTCATTTGTAATATGGGGAATCACCTGTACAGTTCCACCGTCAAAATCTCCGCGTCTTTCCTTAGATAAGACGGACCAATAGATTTTACCAGCTGTGACATTAGATTGTTTTGTAAGACTTTCATCAATAAATCTTTCATAATGACCCAAATCAAGGTCTGTTTCAGCACCATCATCCGTTACAAATACTTCGCCGTGTTGAATCGGATTCATAGTGCCCGGGTCAATATTGATATAGGGATCGAATTTCTGCATGGTGACGCGATATCCACGTTCTTTTAATAGCCTTCCCAAGGATGCGGCTGTAATCCCTTTGCCTAATCCGGAAACAACACCTCCTGTTACAAATACATACTTAACATTTGCATTTACATTTAAATTTACACTCATTCCATGATTCCTCCTTTTTATTTATTTTAGTTAAGTAACTGCTACAAAGGGACGATCTAACATTGATGGTATAAAATGAAAATAAAAAAAGCCTTATACGAATTGACATTATCCCTCTGTCAATCGTTTAAGGTCCTTTCGACAAGGGAACAGAATTAGGGTTATCTATAATCTATTAATCCTAAGTTTCTTACGCCCTTGTAAGCATATCTTTATACAATTACCAAAGCATTATACTCTTATATAACGAATAAATCTATAGTAAATTTAATATTTTCACAAAATTTTATTACTGTTTGTGAAAAGTTTGTAACAACCTCAAAATAAGTGTGCGGCATGTAGTTATATTAGCAATAAATAAACACTTTTTTATAAGTAAGACACAAAAATTTCATCAACATATGTATTGATTTATAGATTGAGTAACATTATAATGAAATGAAGTCGAATGAACATTATTGTAGATTTCCTTGATATCTACGATTGCATATTCGATTTATTATGATACAAAGGAGTTGAATATGGATAACAAAAATGATAATAACAACAAACGTGGATTAAATAATAAAAAACCATTAATCTATTGTTTAATTGCAGCAATTATAACTCTCACATTATTTTCCTATATGACAAACCAGCTTAAAGAAAGCACCAAAAAGGAAATAACTTATGATGCTTTTATCAAAATGATGGAAGCTGGTGAAGTGAAGTCTGTACGTATGACGAAGGATAAAATCGAAATTGAACCGGTGGAAAAGGATAATGAAATTTACCCTACTTCTTATTATACTGGATATGTAGGAGATGATCAACTTGCGGAACGCTTGATGAAAGCAGGTGTAAGCCTTAAAGGTGAGATTGTAAATACACAGACAACTCTGATAGATATTATTTTGGCATGGGTATTGCCGTTTGTGGCAATCTATGTAGTGATGTGGTTCTTATTTAAAATGATTTCAAAAAACGGTGGCGGCATGATGGGCGGCGTTGGCAAAAGCAATGCGAAGGTATATGTTGAAAAGCAGACCGGCGTATCGTTTAAGGATGTAGCAGGACAAGAGGAAGCCAAGGAATCCTTAACGGAGTTGGTGGATTTCCTTCATAATCCGGGTAAGTATACACGCATCGGTGCAAAGCTGCCAAAAGGAGCATTGTTGGTAGGACCTCCGGGAACCGGAAAAACACTTCTTGCCAAGGCTGTTGCCGGCGAGGCAAAAGTTCCCTTCTTCTCCCTATCCGGATCTGATTTTGTAGAAATGTTCGTAGGAGTCGGAGCATCCCGTGTTAGAGATCTATTTAAGCAGGCACAGCAAATGGCCCCTTGTATTATATTTATTGATGAAGTGGATGCCATTGGAAAGAGTAGAGATAACCATTATGGCGGTGGAAATGATGAAAGAGAGCAAACGTTAAATCAGCTCTTGTCAGAGATGGACGGTTTTGATACATCGAAAGGCTTAGTCATTCTGGCAGCGACCAACCGTCCAGAAGTATTAGATAAAGCACTTCTTCGTCCGGGCCGTTTTGACCGTCGAATCATTGTTGATAAACCGGACTTAAAAGGGCGTGTGGACATTTTAAAAGTTCATTCCAAGGACGTTTTGATGCATGATTCAGTTGATTTGGAAGCAATTGCTCTTGCAACATCTGGAGCAGTAGGTTCCGATTTGGCAAATATGATAAATGAAGCAGCTATTTTGGCTGTTAAACAGGGAAGAACAGTAGTGACACAGGATGATCTCTTTGAATCAGTGGAAGTAGTAATTGCAGGTAAAGAGAAAAAAGACCGCATTCTAAGCAAAGAAGAAAAGAAGATTGTAGCTTATCATGAAGTTGGGCATGCTTTAATAACCGCACTGGAGAAGAAATCAGAGCCGGTGCAAAAGATCACTATAGTTCCAAGAACCATGGGATCCTTAGGTTATGTAATGCAAGTTCCAGAAGAAGAAAAATATTTGATGAGCAAGGAAGAATTGCTTGCAAGAATTGTTACCTTATATGGTGGACGTGTAGCAGAACAGCTGGTTTTTAATTCCATAACCACGGGTGCTTCTAATGATATTGAGAAGGCAACCAGTTTAGCCAGAGCCATGGTGACACAATATGGTATGTCCGACAAATTTGGACTTATGGGACTGGAGTCAATTGAAAACAAATACTTGGATGGTCGAGCTGTATTAAATTGTGGTGATGTAACTGCTAGCGAAATCGATAAAGAAGTCATGTTAATCTTAAAAGACTGTTATCAAAAAGCGGAAGGTCTTTTGTCAGGTAATCGTGATGTATTAGATAAAATTGCAGCATATTTGGTAGAAAAGGAAACAATCACCGGCAAAGAGTTCATGGATATCTTTCATGAAGTAAAAGGTATAAAACCGGAAGAAACATCGGAGATCAACGAAAACAATAATGAGATAACATTGTCATAAAAGTAAGGACTTGTTAGTATATATTAAAAAGTGTTATTTGTTTGCGGAGACAAATTACCGGGTATGTGTGTCGGTGGAAGACCACTTGTTGTCTTCCTAAGACATACATACCCGGTAATTTTCTATGTAATTATAAATCTACTGAAACCTTTCCAGGAAACCACGAGTACGAGTCTAAAAGGAGGAAGCAATGTTTTTTGATATTGAAGAAGAATTAAAAAAACTTCCAGCCAAACCTGGTGTGTATATCATGCATGACAGCCGGGATAACATTATTTATGTGGGTAAAGCAATCAACTTAAAGAATCGGGTTCGGCAGTATTTTCAAAGCAGTAGGAATCTAATGCCAAAGATACAAAAAATGGTTTCTCAGATTCAGTATTTTGAGTACATTATAACTGATTCCGAATTAGAAGCTCTAGTTTTGGAATGCAACCTGATAAAAGAACATAGACCGAAATATAACACAATGCTTAAGGATGACAAAAGTTATCCTTATATTAAAGTGACGATCAATGAAGCGTTTCCACGAGTATTTATGTCTCGGAACCGGGGGAGGGATAAAGCGAAGTATTTTGGCCCATACACCAGTGTAAAATCTGTAAAAGATACCATAGAATTGATTCGAAAGATATACTATACCAGAACCTGCAACAGGAATCTTCCTAGGGACATTGGAAAAGAAAGACCATGCCTGTACTATCAGTTAAAACAATGTAAAGGACCGTGCCAGGGTTACATTTCAGAACAGGAGTACCGTGAGCTGGTAAACCAGGTGCTAGAATTCTTAAACGGAAATTTTGCACCAATCATGAAACAATTGGAACAAAAGATGAATACGGCATCGGAACAGCTTGAATTCGAAATCGCGGCAGAATACAGGGACTTATTAAATAGTGTAAAACAGATTTCACAAAAACAGAAGATAACCAGCACAGAGAAGGAAGACCGTGACATCCTGGCACTAGCGACGGCTGGAAATGAGGCGGTGGTACAGGTATTCTTCATTCGAAGCGGAAAGCTAATTGGTAGAGAACATTTTTATCTGACCGGAGTAGAAAATGAATCCAGAAGCAGTATCATGACAAGCTTTGTTAAGCAATTCTATGCAGGAACTCCTTACATTCCGAGAGAATTGATTATGGGTGATTCCGTGGAAGAGCATGCTATCATAGAAGAATGGCTTTCTACAAAGCGTGGTCAAAAAGTATATATTAAGGTAGCGATTAAGGGTGAAAAGGAACGTCTTGTTGAACTGGCAAGAAAGAATGCCTCCCTCGTGTTGCAGCAGGATTCAGAAAAAATAAAGAGGGAAGAGGCAAAAACAGAAGGGGCACTTGCAAAAATAGGAGAACTACTTAATATTCCTGGTTTATACCGAGTAGAGGCATTTGATATTTCAAACATTAGCGGTTTTGAATCTGTTGGTTCCATGGTAGTTTATGAGAATGGAAAACCCAAACGAAATGATTATCGTAAATTCAAAATAAAATGGGTAAAAGGACCGGATGATTATGCTTCCATGCAAGAGGTACTGACAAGGCGATTTACACATGCTTTGCAGGAAGAAAAAGAATTGAAAGAAAAAAAATTGGATCCATCTTATGGCAGCTTCAATCGGTATCCGGACTTAATCATGATGGATGGTGGTAAAGGTCAGGTGAATATTGCCAAGAATGTTTTGTCCGAACTAAGCTTAAATATCGCGGTGTGTGGTATGGTAAAAGATGATAATCATAGGACCAGAGGTCTTTATTATAATAATCAGGAGATTCCTCTTGACAGAAGTAGCGAAGCTTTTAAGTTAATTACTAGAATACAGGATGAAACCCATCGTTTTGCAATTGAATACCACAGACAACTCCGTAGTAAAAAGCAGGTACACTCAGTTTTAGATGATATAGAGGGTGTTGGAAACACTCGAAGACGAGCCTTGATGAAACACTTCCAATCCTTAGAAGCAATCAAAGCGGCAACAGTGGAAGAACTGGCTCTAGTGGCCTCTATGAATAAAAGAGCAGCCCAGAAAGTATATGAATTTTTCCGTTAATATTGTTTTTTGTGAAGTTGTTTGCATCTTATACATGTCTGTGATAGAATAAAAATGATTTATATGACTTGGAATAGTGATTCAGTTATTCATTACTTAAGAGGAGAGTGAATAAGGTTATGTATACGGTACAATTAACAAGTCTAATAGACAAGATGAAGTTGGAGAACCTTACACCGGAAATTGATATAAAACATATTAAGATCAGTCAGCCGGACGTGAATCGCCCGGCTTTACAGCTTGCGGGATTTTTTGATTATTTTGATTCACAACGTGTCCAGGTGATTGGAAATGTGGAGAATTCCTATATGCGGAACATGGAGCAAGACCATGGGTATGGTATTTTATCCAAACTCATGGACTATAAAGTTCCTTGTATTGTGTTTTGCCGAAGCATAGAAGTATCACCAGAACTGTTAAAACTGGCTGTCGATAAGGGGGTTCCTATTCTACGTACCGCCAAAACAACTTCTTCCCTAATGGCTGAAGTAATTCGTTGGCTCAATGTGGAGTTGGCCCCAAGAATTAAAATTCATGGTGTTTTGGTTGATGTATACGGAGAAGGCTTGTTAATTCTAGGGGATAATGGAATCGGTAAGAGTGAAACTGCTTTGGAATTAATTAAACGGGGACATCGGCTGGTAGCAGATGAATCGGTTGAAATTAAGAAAGTCAGTGACGTAACACTAATTGGAATGGCCCCGGATATTACCAGACACATGATTGACTTAAGAGGAATTGGTGTTGTTGATGCAAAGACACTATTTGGAGTGGAATGTGTAAAGAACACGGAGTCAATTGACCTTATAATCAAATTAGAAGAATGGGATGAAAATAAGGATTATAGCAATTCAGGAACGGAAGATCAATATATGGAGTTGCTTGGAAATCAAGTGCGGTGTCATACCATTCCTATGGGTGCTGGCAGAAATTTAGCAGCATTATGTGAGTCCGCAGCAGTTCATCATAGAAAAATGAGAATAGAATAATACTACTGCAATCAGAGAGGAAGTAATTTATGTATACTGTACATTTGTCAAGTCTAGTTGAAAAAATGAACTTAGAGAATCTGACACCGGAAGTGGATATTAATAACATCCAATTAAGTCAACCGGATGTAAATCGTCCAGCTTTACAGCTTGCTGGTTTTTTTGATTACTTTGATTCGGAGAGAGTTCAGATAATCGGACATGTAGAACATGCATATATGCAAAAGATGGAAAAAGACCATGGATATGGAATCATGTCTCAGCTAATGGATTATAAAGTACCCTGCATTGTATTTTGCAGAAATATTGAAGTCTCGCCAGATTTAATCAAACTGGCTACGGAGAAAGAGACACCCATTCTACGCACGAGTAAAACAACCTCCTCCTTTATGGCAGAGGTTATCCGTTGGCTAAACGTAGAATTAGCTCCTAGAATGACCATGCACGGCGTTTTAGTAGATGTTTACGGTGAAGGCATTCTGATCATGGGAGAAAGTGGTATTGGTAAAAGTGAGGCTGCTTTGGAGTTAATTAAACGTGGACATCGTTTGGTATCCGATGATGCAGTTGAAATTAAGAAGGTCAGTGATGATACTCTGATTGGAACAGCTCCGGATATTACCAGACATTTTATCGAGTTAAGAGGTATCGGAGTGATAGACGTAAAGACACTGTTCGGTGTTGAGAGTGTCAAGAATACCCAAGCGATTGATTTGGTTATCAAATTGGAAGAGTGGAATAAAGAACAAGAATATGACAGATTGGGTCTGGAAGACCAGTATACGGAGTTCCTAGGGAATAAGGTGGTATGCCATGCGATTCCAATTCGGCCGGGACGTAATCTGGCAGTAATATGTGAGTCTGCTGCAGTTAACCACAGACAGAAAAAGATGGGTTATAATGCTGCACAGGAATTATACAATCGAGTTACAAACAATCTAATGAAAAAAACACAGCAAGAAGTCTAAATACAAGTGACAGGGAGATAAGTAATGGAAAGATTATGTTTTGGAATTGATATTGGTGGAACATCAGTTAAAATGGGATTGTTTTCGGACAAAGGAAATCTTATTGATAAATGGGAGATTCCAACCGAAAAAGAAGATGCTGGAAAAAATATTTTAACAGATGTTTCGAATTCTGTGAAAGCAAAAATAGAGGAAAAAGAGCTAGTTAAAGAACAGATTATTGGAATTGGTATCGGTGTTCCCGGACCAGTTACAGGAGATGGTACCGTAATCGAATGCGTTAATCTGGGATGGGGAATCTTTAATGTAGCAAATGAAATGAAAAACCTAACAGGTTTTGATACAAAAGTTGGTAATGATGCTAATGTAGCGGCATTAGGAGAAATGTGGCAAGGCGGCGGTAAGGGATATCAGAATCTTATCATGGTAACGCTCGGAACCGGTGTTGGTGGTGGAGTTATATTAGATGGCGAAATACTTACTGGAAGCAATGGTGCGGCAGGAGAAATTGGTCATATCACAGTGGATTATAATGAAAAAGACAGTTGTAATTGTGGGAGAAGTGGCTGTTTAGAACAGTTTGCTTCAGCAACTGGTATTGTTAAGGAAGCCAAGAGACTGTTGCATGCATCTGATGAGCCTTCCAAATTAAGGGAGTTGCATAATCTTTCCTCCAAAGCAATCTTTGATTGTGCAAAAGAGGGGGATTCTCTGGCAAATCAATTAGTAGAGCAATTAGGCAGATACTTAGGAATCGCCTTGTCTCATGTTGCGCATGTTGTGGATCCACAAGCATTTGTAATTGGTGGTGGAGTATCGAAAGCTGGAGCAATGTTAACGGATTTGGTTAAAAAATACTATGAACAAAATGTAATGTTAGCTTTAAAAAATAAAGAATTTAAACTTGCTGAGCTAGGAAATGATGCTGGAATCTATGGTAGTGCTAAACTTATTATAGGAAAGTAACTATTTTAGAAAGCAGTTTTTATGGGTTGCGAAAATAAATCAATTATTGTATGATAGCTGTGTAGTTTTATTTGCAAGAAGTGCATACATTATACTATGGAATAGTCAATGCATGAATGTAAATATGGTGAATATAAAACAATTATGCAATGGGAGCTAAGATGATAGAGGATTTTTATAAAAGTATAAATAACGTGTTACATGAGAATCAGATATTGATAGAGGAACCCCTTGCTAAGCATACAACCTTTCAAATAGGCGGACCAGCGCAGTTTCTAGTAATTCCGAACAAGGTTGCACAGATAGAAGCAATTGTTAAGGTCTGTAAAGAAGTGCACATGCCATTTTATGTGTTGGGTAACGGAAGCAATCTTTTGGTCAGTGACAAAGGATATCATGGTACTATCATAAAATTAGGTGAAGCTTTCAGTAAAATTACAATGGAAGAATGGAAAGCAGAGTATCCATCAGGTTTGGAAGACAAAATAAAGAAATCTTATCTGGTACAGGCTGAAGCTGGAGTATTACTATCTAAACTTGCTAATAGTATAGCAGAATTTGGTTTAACCGGTTTTGAATTTGCAGCTGGTATACCGGGAACACTTGGTGGTGCAGTCACAATGAATGCCGGAGCCTATGGTGGAGAGATGAAAGATTTCATTCATAGTGCTACCATATTGGATGAGGAAGGGAATATACAAAAATTTAGTAAAGAAGAATTAAATTTAGGTTATCGGAAAAGTATAATTCAAGAGAAGAATTATATTGTATTAGAGGCTTCTTTTCTTTTTGAAAAGGGGAATATCGAAGACATCATGAATAAAATAAAAGATCTCAATGGGAGAAGGCGAGAGAAACAGCCTTTAGAGTACCCAAGTGCTGGGAGCACCTTTAAGAGGCCAGAGGGTTATTATGCTGGTAAACTAATTATGGATTCCGGTCTGCGTGGTTATAAAATCGGAGATGCTCAGATTTCCGAGAAACATTGTGGATTTGTAATAAATACGGGTAATGCAACAGCACAAGAGGTTAGAACATTAATTTCTAATGTGATACAAATCGTTTATGATAAATTTGGAGTTAAGTTAGAACCCGAAGTAAAATTATTAGGGGAATTATAACGGAATGAGAGGTTGCTATGAGGCTGGTAATGGTAACAGGAATGTCGGGTGCCGGTAAAAGTTCAGTATTAAAAATGCTGGAAGACGCCGGATATTTCTGTGTAGACAATCTTCCTATACAACTCATTTACAAGCTGGTTCAACTTACCTTTAACGGGAAAGAGAAAATTGACAAAGTAGCATTAGGTGTTGATATTCGAAGTGGACAAGCACTAGAAGAATTAGATGAAGTATTGGAACGAATGAAGAAGGATAGCTATCCGTATGAGATATTATTTTTAGAAGCAAAAACAGAAATCTTGTTGAAACGCTATAAGGAAACAAGACGTATGCACCCTTTATCTGGTGCTGGACGAATTGAACATGGAATTGAAAAAGAAAGATATAAATTGGAATTTATAAAGAAAAAAGCAGATGTTATTTTAGATACCAGTCAGTTACTGATACGTGAATTAAAAACACAGATTGATAAAATCTATGTGGACGATGAAAAATACAATAATTTTTTCATAACAGTACTATCCTTTGGTTTTAAGTATGGACTCCCTATGGATTCGGACTTGGTTTTTGATGTGAGATTTTTGCCCAATCCATTTTATATACCTAAATTGAAACCCCAAACCGGTAATGACCCCCAGGTAAGGGATTATGTTATGGATTCTGATTTGGCAGTATCCTTTCTTAATAAACTAGAAGATATGATTACTTTTTTAATTCCGAATTATATTTTAGAGGGAAAAAATCAATTAGTCATAAGTATCGGTTGCACAGGTGGTAAACATCGTTCTGTTACATTATCAAATGAATTAGCAAAGAGATTGAGCCAATTAGAATATGGAATTAAAGTAGAGCATAGAGATATTGATAAAGATTCGAGGGGATAAGAAATGTCATTTTCCAAAGATGTGAAAGATGAATTATCAAGACAAATCAGTCCAGCCAGGCATTGTCAGATTGCAGAATTGGCAGCATTGATTAGTCTTTGTGGAAGGATTTTGATTACAGAAGGTGACAGGTATATCTTAAAGATTCATACAGAAAATATAACAGTTGCGAGAAAATACTTTACTTTAATTAAAAAAACATATACTATTAATACAGATATTTCTATAAAAAGAAATACTTTTTTTAAAAAAAGTAAAATATATGAGTTAATCATTACGGATCATAACCTTGTAATGAAGATATTACAAGCAACAAAGTTAATTGATGACGATAAAGAAATTAATGAAAACCTGTCAATTATCAACAATCTTGTCATTCAAAACACCTGTTGTAAACGTGCATTTATCCGAGGAGCATTTCTTGCGACCGGGTCTATCAGTGATCCGGAGAAAACGTATCATTTTGAGATCGTAACGCCGAGCAAACCCAAGGCACAACAAATACAGGATATCATTAATTTTTTTGATATAGATGCAAAGATTGTAATTCGTAAAAAATATTTTGTTGTATATGTGAAAGAGGGTTCTCAAATAGTTGATTTATTGAATGTAATGGAAGCCCATGTTGCACTCATGAATCTTGAAAATGTACGCATATTGAAAGAAATGAGAAACTCAATTAACAGACAGGTAAACTGTGAAGCAGCTAATATTAATAAAACTGTTACAGCAGCAAGCAAACAGATTGACGACATACTATATATAAAGGAACAAATAGGTCTTAGTGAATTGTCGGAGGGACTTGAAGAAATTGCGACCCTTCGAATTGAATATCCCGAAGCATCTTTAAAAGAATTGGGAGCTCTGCTTAGTCAGCCAATTGGAAAATCAGGTGTTAATCATAGATTGCGTAAACTAAGCATTTTAGCTGATAACTTAAGGGAACAAAAGGAGGAAAAAATAAATGATAACTAAGAAAATATCTATTAAAATCCCTACGGGATTAGAAGCAAGACCAGTGGCTTTATTGGTACAGGTAGCCAGTCAATACGAAAGTAATATTTATGTTGAGTGTGATGACAAGAAGATAAACGCCAAGAGTATTATGGGGATGATGAGTTTAGCTTTGGCTGCTGGTGAAGAAGTAACAGTGTCTGCAGATGGTTCAGATGAAGAAATTGCTATGCAGAATATAGAAAAATATTTAAGCAGTAAATAATTAAAGTCAATATACTGCCTCTCAAGTAAAATGTGAGGCAGTTTTTTAGTAATCCTACAGGAAATATTTGACATGATAATACTGTTTTTATTTAGATAGGAGAGATTTAAATGAAAAAAAGATCATTAAAGGATTCTGATGATTTGCTAAATATAGAAAACTTGAAAAAGCAAGAAAAATATGATGGCAAGAAAATAAAAATGTTATTACTATGTGCTGCTATTGTATTTTGTATTTCAATTGGAAGTATCATATTTATTACCCTATATGTAAATTCCAAGAAAGCAAATCAGAATAACAAGAATGGTTCTAGTGAAAATCAAAGTGTTACAGATACCATTGATACTGTCGACGAGGCTAATATTACACCTACTCTGACTCCTGAACAGGTGAAGGAACAGGAAAGAATCGAGAAAGAACAAAAGGTAAAAGAGGAAATCAATGTTTTGATAGAAAAAGCAGATTTGCTGGCAATGGGTTATGATTATGATGCGGCAATCAAAGAGATTCAAAGCTTTGGTGATAATTATACAGCTTATACAGAATTGACCTCTGCAATTGCAGGTTATGAAGCGAAGAAGAAAACCTTAGATCCATTTGGTGCTTATGATTCCGCAGGCCAAGTCAGCCATGTGTTTTTTCATTCGCTTATCGCAGATACAGATAAGGCCTTTGATGGTGATAGAGATTCCAATGGATACAATTATTATATGACTACGGTATCTGAGTTCAATGAGATGATGTTGCAAATGTATAATGATGGATATGTATTAGTTAGTATACATGATGTTGCAGGTAAGAAAAAAACAGAAGGTGGAACTACGAAATTTGCTCAAGGGAATATTATGCTGCCTCCTGATAAAAAGCCCTTTGTTATATCTCAAGATGATGTGAATTACTACAAGTATATGGAGGGTGATGGTTTTGCATCCAGAATAGCAATCGATGAAAATGGAAAGCCTACAACCGAAATGATACTTGAAGATGGAACAATTAAGACAGGTGATTTTGATATGGTACCTGTATTAGAGACCTTTATTGCAGAACATCCAGATTTTTCTTATAAGGGGGCAAGGGGTATTCTTGCGCTGACCGGTTACGAGGGTACGCTTGGTTACCGTACAAATGATACGGAATCGCCTACTTATGAGCAGGACAAAGCAACTGTAAAGAAGGTTGCTGAAGTATTAAAAGAGCATGGGTGGGAATTTGCATCCCATAGTTATGGTCATAGAGACATGCTAAAATATGGTTTAGATTTTATAAAAAATGACACCGATCGATGGTTAAAAGAGGTTGGCTCCTTGATAGGAGAGACGGATATTTTCATTTACCCTTATGGCATTGAGATTGAAACAGGGACAAGTAGCTATAGTGGTGATAAATATAAGTATCTAAAGGAAAAAGGCTTTAATTATTACTGTGGGGTATATAAAAGTCCCTGGATTCAGATAAATGATGAGTATGTTAGAATGACGAGGAGACCATTGGATGGACAGGCAATGCTTCAATTTCCAGAGAGGCTGACCGATCTTTTTAACCTTGATAAGGTCATTGATCCAAGCAGGCCAGCGTTGAAGTAAACATAGTAAAATATGGGTGTCCCACTAAATTGTGGGGCGCCCTTTTTACGCCTTCCTTGATTGCCTTAGTAGCTTTGATTTCATCTGGGAAATAAACATGTCCCAATTCTGAATTCTGCAGTACCTCTACACAGTCCACCAGATACTTATTGTCGCCCTTAACCATTATAATGTCCATTATAGTTCCCCCTTAATGAAATGTACGTCATTCAATAATTATATAATATTTAATTGATTTTATATAGTTTAAATTGGAATACAATACAATTTTTATAAAAATAAATGAGGTGAATATTGACATTAATAGTACCATATAGTATTGTCTTATACAGAAGGAGAACAAACATGCAAAAAACAAATGGAGGATTTTTAATCTCACAAATTAAGCAGGTGCAAGGAAGAGTTTTTGAAAAGATGCTTTTAGATTCGGGTATTGACGAATTCAACGGAGCCCAAGGAAGAATACTTTATGTTTTATGGCAGAAAGACAATCTTCCGATTGTAGAGTTATCCAGGCAGACAGGTCTAGCTAAAACAACACTTACCAGTATGCTTGATCGCATAGAAAGTAATGGTCACATACAAAGACTTTATGACAAAACAGACAGGCGGAAGGTTAGGATTGTTTTAACTGAGAAGGCTAGGAACTTAAGTGATAAGTATACACAAGTATCGGAAGAAATGACAAAATTGTTTTATGAAGGGTTTTCAGAGGAAGAAATCATTTCCTTTGAAGATAAATTAAAGCGAATTCTAAATAATTTAACGGAGGGAGTATTTAATTGAATAGTCAAATAAGAAAAGAAATCGTATCTCTGGTCGAGAAAGCTAAGGTTATTTATGTTTCATCCATCCATGAAGGGTTTCCAAATACCAAAGCAATGCTTTCATTGCAACATGAGGGAATGAACACACATTATTTCTCTACGAACACATCTTCAAAAAGGGTAGGGCAATTCCGACAGAATCCGAATGCCTGCATTTATTTTAGTGATAATGATAATTTTATGGGACTGATGCTGATTGGCAACATGGAGGTTTGTACGGATAGAGAGCATCGCGAGATGTTATGGCGTGATGGTTTTGAGATGTATTATCCAAAAGGTATAGATGATGAGGATTATTGTGTATTAAAATTTACAGCATTTAAAGGTAATTATTATCATGGCCTTGCAAATACTTCATTTGAAATGGAGGAGTTGAATTAACAAAAAAATCTATAGGGGATATTTTTATTTATGATAATCCAGAGGAGATAATGAAGTATGGAATTATATGAAACAATTGAAAAAAGAAGAACGATTCGTGATCTAAAAGATGAGCCAATTGATAAAAAAGTGATAGAAAGAATTCTAGCGGCAGGTTTGAAAGCTCCAACCAACGATCATATGCGAAACTGGGAATTCGTTGTTATCACGGAAAAAGAAAAGATTGCGGAGATAATCAAAAAGATACCTAAAAAGTTTTCAGATGCTAGAGTTAATTTTATCTTTAAAATGTGGAAACTAGAAGATGAATGTCAAAAGACAATGTACCGGGACGCCATTCCAAAGCAGTATCAAATGTTATATCAGAACGGCTGCTTAATCCTTCCTTTCTTTAAACAGTCGACACCATTATTAAAACCGAAGACACTGAGTGATTTAAATGGATTTGCATCCATATGGTGTTGCGTCGAGAATATTTTCCTTGCCGCAACGAATGAAGGACTGGCATGTGCATTTCGTATTCCGCTCGACCAGGAGCCGGAGTATGTGAATGAAATCCTTAATATTCCAAAAGACTATGTTATGCCTTGCTATATCTCTGTTGGATATCCATCGGAAGATGCAGTGATTAATAGCCAGAAAGAATATAGCCTGGAAGATAAAATTCATATGAATCAGTGGTAGAATGAAAAATCAGCAGATAAAAAAACTGCTGATTTTTTGTTTAGATAATTAATATGACAATACCTTATTAACCTCCGTCCGGGATAATAAAAAGAAAGTGATTTCACAGTGCTGAATAGTGTGTTATAATAAAACAATATGAGGAAGAGAAAAAAATTTGCGATATGTCAGGAATGGGGAGATTCTATATCCTTTAAGGATATATGAAGGTTACGTTAAAATACAGGGATGGAAAGTTTGAACCGGGGGAAATTAACTAGTTTATTTAGCTTTTTTAATTGGAGATGAGATTATGAATTTTACACATTTACATGTGCATACAGAATATAGTTTGCTTGATGGTTCCGGAAAAATCAAAGAGATGGTAGCTAGAGCGAAGGAATTAGGCATGGACAGCCTTGCAATTACCGATCATGGGGTAATGTTTGGAGTAATTGATTTTTATCGTGCCTGTCTCGCAGAAGGGATTCGTCCAATCATTGGATGTGAGGTCTATGTGGCACCGAATTCCCGTTTCGATAGAGAGGCTGCTTCGTCGGATGACCGGTATTACCACCTGGTTTTGTTAGCCGAAAACAATACCGGATATTCGAATCTCATGAAGATTGTCTCCACTGGGTTTACAGAAGGGTTTTATTATAAACCCAGGGTTGATCTGGAAGTGTTAAGGGAATACAAAGAAGGCATTATTGCGCTTAGCGCCTGCTTAGGTGGTGAAGTTGCAAGTAACGTCCGCAAGGGATTTTACGAAGAGGGTAAAAAAGCCGCGTTAAACTTAAAAGATATATTTGGTAAGAATAATTTCTTCTTGGAATTGCAAGATCACGGAATTCCGGAGCAGAAGTCAGTAAACCAAGGACTCATGCGTATGAGTCAGGAGACCGGGATTCCCCTGGTTGTTACGAATGACATTCATTACACATTGGCAAGTGATGCACAGGCGCATGATATTTTACTTTGCATACAGACCCAGAAGAAAGTTACAGACGAGAATCGTATGCGTTACGAGGGCGGACAGTTTTATATAAAATCACCGGAAGAAATGCTACAGATATTCCCCTATGCACAAGAAGCTTTAGAGAATACCCATGCAATAGCAAAACGGTGTAACGTAGAAATTGAGTTTGGTGAATATAAACTGCCAAAATACGATGTACCGGATGGGTTTACGGCTCTAGAATACTTGCAAAAATTGTGTATGGAGGGATTAAAAAAAAGGTATTTAAACCCTTCTTCGGAATTAATAGAAAGATTGGAATATGAGATAGAAACCATTCGAAGCATGGGCTTTGTCGATTACTTTTTAATAGTCTGGGATTTTATAAAGTTTGCTAAAGACAATGGAATTATAGTAGGTCCGGGAAGAGGAAGTGCAGCAGGAAGTATTGTATCTTATTCACTAGAAATTACCGATATCGACCCGATAAAATACAACTTATTATTTGAGAGATTTTTAAATCCAGAGCGTTTAACCATGCCAGATATTGATATAGATTTCTGCTTTGAACGCAGGCAGGAAGTCATTGATTATGTAGTTAGAAAATATGGCAAGGATCGGGTGGTACAGATTGTTACCTTTGGAACTATGGCTGCAAGGGCCGTGATACGGGACGTGGGCCGAGCATTGGATCTTGGATATTCCCAAGTGGATACGGTAGCAAAGATGATTCCTACGGAACTAGGTATTACCATTGAAAAGGCTATAAAAATGAATTCGGAATTGCGGCAGCTCTATGAAGGTGATGAACAAGTGAAATTCCTGATTGATATGTCTATGAGATTGGAAGGTTTGCCGCGACATACCTCCATGCATGCAGCCGGAGTGGTAATCAGTAAGGCACCTGTGGTTGAATATGTGCCCTTATCCCGTGCTTCAGACGATTCCCTCACCACTCAATTTACCATGACGACTTTGGAAGAATTGGGATTATTAAAAATGGACTTCTTAGGTCTTAGGACGCTAACAGTAATTCAAAATGCAGTAAGACTTGTGAATAAGAATTTAGATAAAGAACATAGATTAGATATTGATAAGATTGATTATGAAGATAAAAATGTATTAGCCCTTATTTCTTCTGCGAAGACGGAAGGTGTATTTCAGCTAGAAAGTTCGGGAATGAAAAGCTTCATGAAGGAACTAAAGCCAAGGAACCTGGAGGATATCATTGCAGGAATTTCTTTGTATCGTCCAGGTCCAATGGACTTCATACCGAAATACATCAAGGGTAAAAATGAATCAGAATCAATCATTTACGAGTGCCCGCAGTTGGAATCAATTTTATCACCTACCTATGGTTGTATTGTATACCAGGAACAGGTTATGCAGATTGTTCGTGATTTGGCTGGATACAGTTACGGACGAAGCGATTTGGTGCGTCGTGCAATGTCAAAGAAAAAAGCTTCGGTTATGGAAAAAGAACGCCATAATTTTGTATATGGTAACGAGGAAGAAAATGTACCAGGTTGTATAAAAAATGGCATCCCAGAGTCAGTGGCCAACCATATCTTTGATGAGATGACAGATTTTGCAAAATATGCATTTAATAAGTCTCATGCTGCAGCCTATGCAGTGGTTGCCTATCAAACAGCATATCTAAAATGTCATTACCCTGTAGAATTTATGGCTGCATTAATGACTTCTGTGATTGATAATACTGGAAAGGTAGCGGAATATATATTTAACTGCAGGCAGATGGGAATTAAGATTCTTCCACCGGATATTAATGAAGGCTACAGTACATTTTCTGTATCCAAAGGTGACATTCGCTACGGATTATCTGCAATTAAGGGTTTGGGTAAGCCGGTTATTGATGCCGTGGTGAAGGAAAGAGAATTAAATGGTAAATATGAAAGCTTAAAAGATTTTGCAGAACGGCTCTCTGGTAAAGAAGTTAATAAAAGAACGGTAGAAAGTCTAATTAAATCAGGTGCATTTGACTGTCTGAAAGGAAGCAGAAAACAATTGATGATGGTATATGTTCAGATTTTGGAGGATATTGCGCAAAATAAAAAGAAGAATTTAGCTGGTCAGATGTCATTGTTTGACTTCGCAGAAGATGATGTAAAAAGTGAATATGAAAATAATCTCCCAGAGGTTGGTGATTATACAGTGGAACAGAGGCTGGCATTTGAAAAAGAAGTCATGGGAATCTATGTCAGCGGGCATCCTTTAGAGGCTTATGAAGATTTGTTAAAGAAGAACATTACGGCAACCACCATGGATTTTGCAATAGATGAAGAAACGAATGAGGTTAAGGTTCGTGATGGCAATATGGCTACGGTTGGTGGAATCATTTCCTCTAAGACAGTAAAGACAACCAGAACGAATTCCATGATGGCGTTTATTACTTTAGAAGACATGGTTGGAGCAGTGGAAATTATCATTTTCCCAAGGGATTATGAGCGTTATAAATCAATGCTTTATGAGGACAATAAAGTATTGGTGAGAGGTAAAATAACAGTAGAAGAAGAAAAGCCTGCTAAGTTAATTTGCCAGGAAATCATACAATTTGACAGTATTCCCAAGGAAATATGGATTAAATACCCCGATAAGGAAAGCTTTGTGAAAGATGAACAAAACTTATACTCATTATTAAGTGAATACGACGGCACAGATAGTGTTTGTATTTACTTAGAATGTGAAAAAGCAATAAAACAATTGGCAAAAAACATGGGTATTAAGGCAGAAATAGGTTTGTTAGAAAAGCTTTATCGTGTATATTCCGAAGAAAATGTGAAAGTTATTGAAAAGAGTATTGAAAAATATAGAAAAAAGAACTAAAATAAGGGATATTTAAGTTTTTGGGAGGTAAAAACAAATGGCTAAAGAAGTTAATACAATTGGTATCTTAACAAGTGGTGGAGATGCACCTGGTATGAATGCTGCAATTCGTTCTGTAGTAAGGACTGCGATTGCAAATGGTAAGAAGGTAAAAGGGGTTCGTAGAGGTTTTAGCGGTTTATTAGAAGAAGATATTATAGATATGGATGGAACCAGTGTTTCTGATATTATACAAAGAGGTGGAACAATTCTTTACACAGCAAGATGTGAAGAATTTACAACTGCAAAGGGTCAGGATAGAGGAGCAGAAATCTGTAAGAAACATAATATCGATGGTCTGGTAGTAATCGGTGGAGACGGTTCTTTCCGTGGAGCAGGAAAGCTTGCAGAAAGAGGAATTAATACCGTTGCACTTCCTGGAACGATTGACTTAGATATTGCATGCACCGATTATACCATCGGATTTGATACAGCTGTTAATACAGCAATGCAGGCCATAGATAAAGTCAGAGATACTTCTACCTCTCATGAAAGATGCAGTATTATCGAAGTAATGGGTAGAAAAGCTGGATATATTGCACTTTGGTGTGGCATTGCTAACGGCGCCGAAGATATCTTAATTACAGAAAGATACGATCACGATGAAGAAAGAATCATCGGTAATATTATAGAGAAGAGAAAAGTCGGCAAGAAGCATCATATTATAGTAAATGCCGAAGGTATTGGCGATTCTTACGGTATGGCAAAGAGAATTGAAGAAGCAACCGGAATGGAGACAAGAGCAACTATTATTGGACATATTCAAAGAGGTGGAAGCCCTACCTGTAAGGATAGAGTCTATGCATCTGCTATGGGTGCACATGCTGTTGATATCTTATGTAAGGGTGCTTCGAACAGAGTAGTTGGTTACCGTGATGGTAAATTTGTGGATTATGATGTTCAGGAAGCTCTTTCCATGACGAAAGATATTGATCAATATTTATTTGATATGTCGAAAAAATTATCAAGATAGGATAATGGAATTGAATTAAGGATGGGTTGATAGTATATTATAACAACTATAGAAAACAAGATGGGGGGCTTTTTGTTAAGCCTCCCATTAGAATTTTTATACATCTAAAACTTAACAATGGTAACAGAAATTATAAAAAAGAAAGGATTGCAATGGGTGTAAAATGAAGAAGTGGAAGAAGTTTATTTCCTATTATAAGCCGTATACGAGATTATTCGTTTCGGATATGATATGTGCTTTGATAGCAGCATCTATAACGTTAATTTATCCTCTGATTGTTCGTTATATTACAAATGATATACTTGTGAATTATGAAATCAATGAGGCAATTCAGACCATTATCAAATTGGTACTACTCATGGTTGGATTAGCTCTATTGGAAATGGCATGTAATTTTTATATTACTTATCAAGGCCATATGATGGGCGCTAAAATGGAATATGATATGAGAAATGACATTTTTGAACATTATCAGAAATTATCCTTTAATTTTTATGATAATCAAAAGACGGGTCAGCTTATGACCAGGATAACAAATGATTTATTTGATATCACAGAGCTGTGCCATCATGGACCAGAGGATATTGTAATTTCTGTGATCAAATTTGTAGGAGCATTTGTGATATTAGTCACCATTAATCTTCCATTGACCTTAATTGTATTTATTTTTATCCCGCTGATGTTCTTCTTTGCTTATAAAATGAAGAATCGGATGAACCGTGCCTTTCGCAAGAATCGGGAACGTATTGCAGAAATCAATGCACAGATTGAAGATAATTTATCGGGAATCCGTGTGGTAAAATCTTTTGCTAATGAGAATCAGGAAATAAATAA
Source organism: Bacillota bacterium (assembly GCA_023443225.1). Lineage (GTDB taxonomy): Bacteria > Bacillota > Clostridia > Lachnospirales > Lachnospiraceae > Anaerocolumna. The sequence continues at coordinate 12,426 of JAEZVF010000058.1, read as the reverse complement.
GTTTCAAGGTGGGAACCGCCGTTTTGTTGAAAGTAAACGCAACAGTTATTTGCAGATGGCAACCTTTCATTCCGGCTTAGGCCTATTTACCAATTTGATTAACGTTGCCGTGATAGCCGGTGGAGCTTATCTGTTAGTAAAGGATATTATTCACTTAAGCGATCTTGTAACATTTTTGCTCTATATTAATAACATTATAGAACCGGTTAGAAAGTTGATTAATTTTACAGAGCAATTCCAAAATGGCATTACAGGTTACGATCGTTTTATGGAAATCATGAACATACAACCGGATATTATAGATAAAAAAGATGCAATAACCTTAAACAATGTGAAAGGTGATATTGAATTTAAAGATGTATCCTTTCAGTATAATGATACTACGGAAAAGGTATTTCATAATATTGAGTTGAAAGTGGATGCAGGAGATTATATTGCTTTGGTTGGTTCCTCTGGTGTGGGAAAGACAACCATCTGTAGTTTGATACCTCGATTTTATGAGGTAACAACCGGAAGTATTTTATTAGATGGAATTGATATTCGTGATATAAAATTAAAATCCTTACGTAGAAACATTGGAATTGTACAACAGGATGTATACCTATTTGCAGGAACTGTATTAGAAAATATAAGGTATGGGAAACTGGAAGCTACGGATGAAGAAATTATTGAAGCTGCAAAAAATGCCAACGCACATGAGTTTATTATGGAACTTCCTGATGGCTATCATACCTACATCGGGCAAAGAGGTGTTAAGTTGTCAGGAGGACAAAAACAGCGAATCAGTATCGCCAGGGTATTTTTGAAAAACCCTCCAATCCTCATTTTTGACGAGGCGACCTCCTCCTTAGATAATGAAAGTGAAAAAGTAGTTCAGGATTCACTGGAGAAATTGGCAAAAAACAGAACCACCTTCGTGATTGCCCACCGTTTGACGACAATTCGGAATGCAAAGAACATACTTGTTCTAACCGAAGATGGAATCAAGGAGCGTGGAACCCATGAAGAATTGATACATCAAAATGGAATCTATGCAGGAATGTATCAATTAACTCAGACGGGCAAATAATTTGTCATGGAAAGGAAGAAAAATGAATCAGAAAATAATTTTTTTTGATATAGATGGTACATTATATGAACCGGAAATTGGAGTACCAGAGTCAGCAAGAAAGGCAATTTGCAGTCTTCTGGAGAAAAATCATATCCCAATCATTTGTACAGGAAGAACCAGAGCCATGATACCCGAATATCTTATGGAGATTGGATTCTTAGGTGTTGTAGCTGGAGCAGGTACTTATGTTGAATATAAGGGAGAGGTGTTGCATAATAAAGTTGCTGGAGAGGAGGAAGCAAAAGCGATTCTTTCTTTTTTACAGAAACATGGAATAAAACATGTCGCAGAAGGACCGGAGCATGTATATTTTGATACTACAGATCGAAGTGAGGAGTATGACTTTATAAACCAACTTTTGCATGTAATCGGAAAAGAAAAAGGTAAGTCGATAGATGATGATAATATCCGTTTTAATAAGATTTCCTGTTTCTTAAATAAACCGAATGAACTGACTACAATATTATCATTTATAAAAAATAAATATCATGAAATCAATCATCAGGATGGGGTGTTAGAATTGATACCTATTGGTTATACAAAGGCAACCGGGGTTCAAAAACTATTAGAACATCTTCATATAGACAGAAAAGACACCTATGCATTTGGAGACAGTATGAATGATATTGAAATGCTGGATTATGTAGAGTATGGAATCGCTATGGGAAACAGTTATAAGGAAGTTCTTAAAAGGGCTAAATATATCACTAGGTCAGTGAAAGAAGATGGGATATATTATGGCTTAAAAGAATTTGACCTTATTTAATGGATACAAAGTTATAATTGCGTCGTCTAATGTTTAAGAGTATACTAATACTGCAACTAAGAACGATGCCTATAGGGGGAAGTTATCAATGTACGAGGAGAAATCATTGGTGTACGACCTTGAGACATTAATGAGAGAATATGGAAATGATGTTTTGCGTACGGCATTTTTGTATGTTAAGGACAATCATTTAGCAGAGGATATTTTCCAAGATGTATTTCTTAAGGTGAACCAAAAGCTCAGTACTTTTCAAGGTAGCAGCAGTATTAAAACTTGGATTATCAGTATAACAATTAATACCTGTAAAGACTATTTGAAAAGCGCATGGAAACGAAGGGTAGTACCAATCACTGAATTTCATGAGAATACAATAGCCGGAAAGAACGATTACACAGCTGTAGAACAACAAGATGAGAATCAACTTATCCGTAAAGTTGTAATGGAACTGCCTGATAAATATAAAGACATCGTATTATGTGTATATTTTCAGGATATGACGATCAGTGAGGCAGCTACTTTATTAAACATAGCGGAAGGTACCGCAAAAAGCCGTTTGTTTCGAGCAAAAGAAAAAATGAAAATTTGTTTAGAAGGGAGGATTTAAGATGGAAAAGAACAATGATTTAAATAAATCCATGTCAGAATTTGATTTCCTTTGTTTAAAAGACCATCTAAATGCCTCTTTTGATGAGGACAACATAAGTATATCAGACGATTTGATAAACAGAACGATTCAGGCTGCTAAGGAGAATGCATCACCGGAGGTCAATTCTTTTGAAATTAAAAAGAAATACAAGTTTCCAATACGTGGGTTTGTTCAGGCTGCAGCAGCAATACTATTTGTTTTGGTGTTTTTTAACTTTGCAAGTAATTTTAGAATGAGTAAAGACTCTTCCGAATCTACTAGTGAAGCTCCCAGATCTGCAGCGAATGATACTGCGGCTAAAACAGATGATATACCATTTACTAGCCAGAGGAATAATGTTACAGAGGAAGAAGTCAACTTATTTCAAGAGAAAACTACCGAAGAAACTGCCGCTGCTATGGATGAAGCACAAGAAAATACTGCGGATAATGTTATGGAGAAAGAATTCGACGCCGGAGATACAATGACTGGATTAGCGGGGGATTTACAGACTGCTAGCTTTGTGGACCTTTATACGGTTTCTGAAGAACAAGTTCAGTCATTTACCCTTACAAGTAAAGCCGAAGAGGGTGTTATGGGAGATGCCGAACATGTAAAAGAACTTTTTACAATTTTAAATGCATATTTTATCACTCCTGGTGATAAGAATATAAGTAGCGTATGGAATTATAAGATTGAGTTTTCGACCGATGAAGCACAAACATTTACTATATGGATTGGTGATGGTATTCAGATTAAGCAGGTTGATGACGTTACTGAGACGGAAATATATTATTCTTTGGAAAACAAAGACGATTTATTGGCTCGCATAGAGGAATTTTATAAGAATTTATCCGAAAACTAATTAATTAGCATGCTTGTAAATGGGCAGTCAGGAGTTCTGAATATGAATTTGACATTAATGGCCTTTCTTGGAGGATTATTTACTTGGGGGTTAACGGCAGCAGGTGCGGCAATGGTATTCTTTTTTAAAGAGATTAAGCCTAAAACCTTGAATTTAATGCTGGGATTTGCATCTGGAATTATGATAGCAGCCTCTTTTTGGTCGCTATTGCTTCCAGCATTAGAACTGAGCGAAAATTCTGGTAGAGCTTCGGCTTGGTTGCCTGTTGTTGGTGGTTTTGGTCTGGGAGGATTATTCTTATTTCTTGCGGATAAACTCTTTCCACATATTCATCATGTTGGGGATAAGCCGAGGGGTGGTAGTTTAAAACAATCAGCATCTATCAGAAGAAGTTTATTATTGGTTACTGCAATAACACTTCATAATATACCAGAGGGACTCTCTTACGGAGTAGCATTTGGTACCGTGGGAAGCACAGCATCGGCAACAGTATCAAGTGCAGTTATTTTAGCCTTAGGCATCGGACTACAAAACTTCCCGGAGGGAGCAGCCGTATCCATACCTCTTCGAAGAGAAGGACATTCCAGATTAAAGAGCTTCTTATACGGGCAGGCATCTGGACTAGTTGAACCGATTGCAGCTGTCATAGGTGCATGGCTAGCCAGCTCAATGGAAGGGATTCTACCATATGCATTATCTTTTGCTGCAGGAGCCATGATATTTGTTGTTGTAGAAGATTTAATTCCCGAATCACAAAATGACTCCCATTTATACGGACATTCTGCTACCATAGGTACTATGCTTGGGTTTATGTTAATGACATTAATGGATATTGCATTAGGCTAAATAACAAAAGTTGGGAGTGCGCATAACACATCCCAACTTTTATTCATTCGCTTATTTAAACTTATAATCATTCTTCTGTCTTGGAAGAATCTACGGATAAGTCATCTTCCTTGGAATCAGATTCAGAACTTTCCGAAGTGATATTGATTGATACATATTCACGTGTATCTTTTTTATTTGTTTCATCGTCATTGTCTTCCTCAGTTTCGAAATCTTCGAATTCATCGTCGAATTCATCAAACTCATCAGAGGAATCCTTATTAATTAGATTTTTGTACACATAATAAGCACCACATGCAAGAGTAGCAATAGATACTGTACCAAATAGAAATTTTCCAAACTTTTTCATGCTTATCATACTTCCTTTCGCCTTAACAGTATATGCATTAACTGTTATATATTATACATTTTTCTAAAAGTTACTTATTATTTTCAATCAAATAATATTGACTTTTACTACATTTTACGAAATAACTATACCATAGTTTTCATTATATGACATAAATATATAAAAATAAAGTAAAATTTGTATAAAATGTATTATAAAAGTATAAGGGAATCATCTTTATATAGATAATAATGAATTACCTGTTTTAGATTTATTATGAAAATCTTTATTGATTAGATTTACTTAAAATGTTATTATAAGAATTATAATTGCATATAGTACGAATGCATTATAACTAGATAAAATAGGATAGGTAAGATACAATGAGATTAACTTCTTTACGAAAGGTAGGTAGTGCTTATGTTTGAAATGAAAGACGAATATTTGACAGGAATTAAATCAATTGATGATGAACACAGAGAATTGTTTCGGATAGCGCAGGAAGCTTATGAAGTATTGTCTGATGATTTTATTGTAGATAAGTTTGACCACATTGTAGCGTTGCTTCAAAGATTACGAGAATACACAAAGATACATTTTTCTCATGAGGAAGAATATATGGAAAGCATTCAGTACAAAAGGATGTTTACTCAAAAGGTAGAGCATAATGCTTTTATAGAGAAATTGGATGCAATTGATTTGGAACAGATTGATAATGAACAGACTGATGCCTTAGTAGACATATTAGAGTTTCTAGGAAACTGGTTAGTGAAACATATCTTGGAAAAAGACAAATTAATCGGAACGATTGAATAGTGAAAGAGTTACATACATAAAGATAGGAATAAGGGTAGATAATGAATTGTAACAAAACTGCGTAAGCTGATCATGTGGAAGGGGAGAGCATTTTGAACATTGGTTTATTTACGGAGACGTATTACCCAGAGATTAATGGCGTAGCTAATTCCGTTTATATGTTAAAAACTGAGCTGGAGAAAATAGGGCACACAGTTTACGTTTTTACTACTACAACACCGGGTGCACCGGAACACGAATTTAATGTGTTTCGTGTTCCTAGTTTACCATGCTTTTTGATAACAGAGAGAAGGGTTGGATTATTTTATCAACCGAAATTAGCCACCCTGATTAAAAAACTGAATCTAGATATCATCCATACCCATACAGAGTTTTCGCTGGGGATATTCGGAAGAATCATGTCGAAAGAATTAAAACTACCGATGGTGCATACCTATCATACTATTTATGAGGATTATACCCATTACCTTACCCATATAAAACAGTTGGACAGCAGGGCAAAAGCTTTTGTAAGAGTATTTACAAAAGTTTGTTGTAATACCGTTGAACAGGTAATTGTACCAACAGAGAAGGTAAAGGAGTTATTACGGACCTATAGCGTATCTAAGGAGATTTCTGTAATTCCTACCGGTGTTAATCTTTCCAAATTTAATCCCAAACTTTATACAAAAGAAGAAGTTATAGCGTTAAAAGAAAGATTTGGCATTGAACAGCAAGATAAGGTATTATTATATCTTGGTAGGGTATCAAAAGAAAAGAATATCGCTGAAATAATCGACGCCATGCCGCAGTATATGAGTACCCGTGATCATGTGAAGTTCGTTATCGTTGGTAGTGGCCCAGAGTTAGAGCAATTAAAGCAGTCAGTGAATAAACATAAATTACAGGAAAAAGTTATTTTTACCGGAGCTCAACCTTGGGATGTTATAGGTTTATATTATCAATTAGGTGATTTGTTTATCAGTGCTTCGCAAAGTGAGACGCAAGGTCTTACTTATATTGAAGCTATGGCAGCAGGTCTGCCAATTGTAGCTAAGGAAGATAAATGTCTGCAGGATATATTAGAACCAGGTTGGAACGGATATGAGTTTACAAATCAAGAAGAGATGATGAAAGGTTTGGATGCCATCTTATACGGGATTGAAGGAATCACCTATGGAAAAAATGCCAGAAATAAAGTGAAAAAGTATTCGGCTGAGGAATTTGCCTCCAGTGTGAATGAGGTATATGAAAGGGTGATCGATCGTTTTGTAGAAGCGGATCAAAGAGAATCCTATGAATCCCGAAAGATTACTAATCTATTTCACATGTAACAAAGGAATCAGTTTTACGATTATAGTATGATTGGAGTGGTTTAAGAAGTATGAATATAGCGGCGTTCATTTTTCTACTTTTCGGGGTATTCAGCTTGCTCTATTTTGGTGCTATAATCTTATATGCTGGAACCGGAACCGCTTTTCTGTGGTTTTGGATGGTAGCTGGCATTGGAGGAATTTTATTCGCTGTAATTTTGCGATTGCAATATGCAAATAAGATAGTAATTAACCGTTATTTCAGGAATGTTTTTATGGTATTGTTTTTCTTTGCAATGATACTCTTTTTTTTAGTAGAAGGTATTATTATCAGCAATGCTAGGAAAAAACCGGACTCTGGAGCAGATTATGTTATCGTCTTAGGAGCACAGGTACGAGGGACAGTTCTGTCACGCGCCTTGAAAAGCCGATTGGACACTGCGTATAACTATTTGCTTGCGAATGACAATACTAAGGTGATTGTATCTGGAGGACAAGGGGATGGTGAAGATATCTCAGAAGCAGAAGCAATGAGCCTATATTTGATTAGTAAAGGGATTCAAAAGGATAGAATTATAAAAGAAGATCAATCTACCAATACCTTCGAAAATATTAAATTCAGTAGAGAATACATTGCAGAAGAGAAAGACCATATTGTAATTGTAACCAATGGCTTTCATGTTTTTCGTGCTATCAGCATAGCAAAGAAGCAGGGTTTTGCTAGTGCGCAGGGGCTTGGTGCACCAAACGATGACATGTTAATTGTTCATTATTATATTAGGGAATTCTTTGCAGTAATCAAAGATATGGTAATTGGAAACATATAGGGAAGATTCAATATCGAGGAGATAAAAGGTGAAAAATATAGGGGAGTCTATTGAGCAGGTTTTATTAGATACGCGGAAGAATGATACTACAGAAAACTTAATATTTATACCGGTAACTACAAAAGAACAGGTGGAAGAAGTTGCGTTATTAGCCACAGAGATATGGCATGAACACTTTGTTTCTATCCTGACGAAAGAACAGATTGATTATATGGTGAATAAATTTCAATCTACTCCTGCGATTATGAATCAGATAGAAAATCAAGGTTACCAATACTTTATCATGGATATGAATAATACTATGGTTGGATATTGCGCAGTGAAAGAAGAAGCAGAGGATAAGAGATTATTTCTTAGCAAAATGTATATACATAAACAATATAGAGGACGTGGTTATGCAAGCTTTGCTTTTGATTTTTTAGTAAAGTTGTGCAAAGAGAAAGGTTATCAGATTATTTGGCTTACAGTAAACCGGTTTAACGAAACCACCATTCAAGTTTATGAGAAGAAGGGATTTATCAAGACTCGTACCCAAGTAGCAGATATAGGGAACGGATTTGTTATGGATGATTATATCATGGAGAAAGTAATCGACACTGTAGAAAAGTAACAAATTATACTATTGACAAACTTCTTAAGAATGCTATAATAAAAATCAATTGAAATAGATTAATACGGTGACGAGACGAGTAAGATGTGGAAATTTTCAGAGAGAGATATGATATGCTGTGAATATCTCATTTTAAAGCATCCGAAGACTACCTCTGAGTGACCCCAATACGGTTCGGTGATTACGTTATAATCAAATGAAGGTGGAAATGCAACATGCATTTCAACAAGGGTGGAACCGCGAGTATAGTAGCTCGTCCCTTTCAATTTGCCGGTTTGGCAAGTTGGAAGGGATGGGCTTTTTTTATGGGAAGTTCTCCGAAGCTCCCTTTTGCTAGTCACAAGAATAAAGAAACGATATTTTATAAAGGAGATTAACGAATATGAAGATAACATTAAAAGATGGATCCGTAAAAATGTATGATAGTGCAATGTCTGTTATTGATATTGCAAAGGATATTAGTGAAGGACTTACAAGAATGGCATGTGCCGGTGAAATAAACGGTAAGGCTGTGGATTTACGCACCCTTGTTGAGGATGATTGTACATTAAATATTTTAACGTTTCAAGATGAAGCTGGGAAAGCTGCGTATCGGCATACTGCTTCCCATGTATTGGCAGAAGCTGTCAAACGCTTATATCCACATGCAAAACTAGCCATAGGACCATCCATTGACACAGGATTTTATTATGATTTTGATTGTGAATCCTTTGACCGCGCTGCATTAGACGCACTGGAAAAAGAAATGAAGAAGATCATCAAAGAGGGTGCAGAACTTGAAAAGTTTACATTGCCAAGAGCAGAAGCCATTAAGTTAATGGAAGAAAGAGAAGAACCTTATAAAGTGGAATTGATTCAGGATCTTCCAGAGGATGCAGAACTTTCCTTCTATCGTCAAGGAGATTTCGTAGACTTATGTGCAGGACCTCATTTAATGAATACAAAAGGAATTAAAGCGATTAAATTGATCTCTTCTTCTGGTGCTTATTGGAGAGGTAGTGAGAAGAATAAGATGCTGACTAGAATTTATGGTACTGCTTTTACTAAAAATGCAGAATTAGATGAATTCCTTGTGCATTTAGAAGATATTAAAAAACGTGATCATAATAAATTAGGTCGTGAGATGGAGTTATTTACAACCGTGGATGTGATTGGACAGGGACTTCCACTCATGATGCCAAAGGGTGCCATGATGATTCAGACTCTTCAAAGATGGATTGAAGATGAGGAAGAGAAACGTGGATATATGAGAACCAAAACGCCACTGATGGCAAAAAAGGACCTGTATATCATATCGGATCATTGGAACCATTACAAAGAGGGTATGTTTGTACTTGGTGACGAAAAGGATGAGGACGCAGAAATCTTTGCATTACGTCCAATGACCTGCCCGTTCCAGTATTATGTTTATAAGAGCAGTCAGAAGAGCTATAGGGATCTTCCATGTCGTTATGGAGAGACTTCAACCTTATTCCGTAATGAAGATTCCGGTGAAATGCATGGATTAACCCGTGTAAGACAGTTTACCATTTCCGAAGGCCATCTGATTGTAACACCGGAACAAATTGAAGAAGAATTCAAGGGCTGTGTAGATCTAGTCATGTATTGTTTGAAAACTCTTGGCTTGGAGCATGACGTTACCTATCGTTTCTCCAAATGGGATCCAAACAACAAAGATAAATATCTTGGTGATGCAGAACAATGGGAAAAAACGCAAGCAAAGGTTAGAGAAATCCTTGAACATCTAGGAATCAACTTTACAGAAGAAGAAGGAGAAGCTGCTTTTTACGGCCCTAAATTAGATGTTCAAACAAAAAATGTTTATGGTAAGGAAGACACCATTATTACGGTTCAATTGGACTTTGCTTTAGCAGAGAGATTTGATATGTATTACATCGATCAAAATGGAGATAAGAAACGTCCATTTATTATTCATAGAACTTCCATCGGCTGCTATGAAAGAACTTTAGCTACTTTGATTGAGAAGTATGCTGGATTGTTCCCAACTTGGTTATGTCCGGAGCAGGTAAGAGTTCTTCCGATATCAGAGAAATATCATGAATATGCAAACAAGGTTGCAGGCGAGTTAAAAGAAAACAACATTAAATGTACGGTGGATGAACGTGCCGAGAAGATTGGTTACAAGATTCGTGAATCCAGATTGGACAGAGTGCCATATATGTTAGTTGTAGGTCAGAAGGAAGAAGAGGAAGGTTTAGTATCTGTAAGAAGCCGTTTCCTTGGTGATGAAGGTCAAAAGACTTTGGATGTATTTATTAATGATATCTGTAAAGAAATCAGAACAAAAGAAATTAGAAAAATTGAAGTAGAACAAAAATAATAGAAAACTCTAAGAGGCTGCTGCAAAAGTTAGATTCATGTAATCTGTAATATTGTAGCAGCCTCTTGGCGTATAAAACAAGGAAATACCTTGACAATTGCACGGTGTTTAGTATATTATATTTCAGCAGATTAGGAACTTTATTGCAGTAAAAAGAAAAGTTGGCAGGACATATAAAAGGTGCTGTTATATATGAAAGATAGATTTGGAGGATTTATTTTGGCTGACTATACAAAGGAAATTAAGAAAAGGCGTACGTTTGCAATTATATCCCACCCGGATGCCGGAAAGACAACGTTGACAGAAAAACTTCTACTTTACGGAGGAGCAATTAATCTTGCGGGTTCTGTAAAGGGTAAGAAAACAGAAAAACATGCGGTTTCTGACTGGATGGAGATTGAAAAACAGCGTGGTATTTCAGTAACTTCATCGGTAATGCAGTTTAATTACGGTGATTATTGTATTAATATTCTGGATACACCTGGACATCAGGACTTCTCAGAAGATACCTACCGTACGTTAATGGCTGCCGATTCTGCAGTCATGGTAATAGATGCTTCTAAGGGTGTTGAGAATCAGACCAAGAAACTCTTTAAGGTTTGTGTTATGAGAAATATCCCTATTTTCACGTTTATTAATAAAATGGACAGAGAAGCGAAGAATACCTATGAATTATTAGATGATATTGAAACAGTACTTGGAATTCAAACCTGTCCAATTAATTGGCCCATCGGTTCAGGTAAAAATTTCAAAGGTGTATATGACAGGAATACAAATCATATAACACGTTTTTTTGCTGCTCATAACGGACAGAAGGAAGTAGAAAACATAGAAGTAGAATTGGGTGATTCAGGATTGGATGACCTCATTGGAAGGGAAAATCATAAAGTTCTTTCAGATGAAATTGAACTATTAGATGGCGCTAGCAGTGAATTTGATATTGATGCAGTTTTACAAGGTAAGCTTACGCCAGTATTTTTTGGATCGGCTTTAACAAATTTTGGAGTGGAAACCTTTCTCAAACATTTTCTTTCCATGACCTCTACACCTTTGCCAAGAAATTCAACAGAAGGCATAATTGATCCTATCACGAATGAATTCTCAGCCTTTGTTTTTAAAATACAGGCTAATATGAATAAAGCTCATCGCGACCGTATTGCATTTATGAGAATCTGTTCTGGTAAATTTGAGGCTGGTATGGAAGTTAATCATATACAGGGTGGTAAGAAACTTCGCCTATCACAGCCACAGCAAATGATGGCACAGGAACGTAAAATTGTTGAAGAAGCCTATGCCGGTGACATTATTGGTGTATTTGATCCAGGTATTTTTTCAATTGGAGATACCTTATGTATGCCGAACCAAAAATTTGCTTATGAAGGGATACCTACCTTTTCACCGGAACATTTTGCAAAAGTACGTCAAGTAGATACGATGAAAAGAAAACAATTTCTAAAAGGAATCTCACAGATAGCTCAAGAAGGTGCGATTCAGATATTTCAGGAGTTCAACACCGGTATGGAGGAAATCATTGTTGGAGTAGTCGGTGTTCTTCAATTTGATGTACTCAAATACCGTCTTGACAGTGAATATGGGGTTGAAATCCGTATGGAGCAGCTGGCATACGAACATATTCGATGGATTGAGAATAAGGGTATTGATGTAGGAAAACTAAGTGTGACTTCAGACACCAAGAAAGTAAAGGACTTAAAAGGCAATCCATTATTACTCTTTGTTCATAGTTGGAGCATTCAGACAGTATTGGATCGAAATAAAGAATTGAAATTATCTGAATTTGGACACAATTAAAAAAGAAGGTTACTTCCATAGTCGTTCCGGAATTTAAAGGGATTGATCATTTGCCTGAAAATTTTGGTTACTTGAAAAGGTAAGTTCCACTTTGAATAAGTAAGTTCCACTCAAACTAGGGGAAATAAATAAATACAAACGTGAGAACTAAAAAAATATATATAATAGATGTATTTTATATCATTTTGCT
>JAEZVF010000113.1 GCA_023443225.1 Bacillota bacterium | reverse complement strand
GTGGATTCTCCGTTACCATCGGAGACAAAATAATTGTTGATCAGAATAATCAGGCTAAAAAACCATGGAGTCTTTTGGAATATTTAATCACGTTTCGTGGCAGGGATATTCCCGTTGATGAATTAATCGATTTGTTTTGGAAAGATGAAGCCAGCAATAATCCGGCTGGCGCTTTAAAGACGCTGATGTTCCGCGTGCGAAAGCTTCTTGAGCCACTTGGGTTTCCCACTCAGGAACTGGTATTCCAAAACAGAAAGGCATATGGCTGGACAAGGGATCTTACCACTGTATGCGACACGGACAAGTTCGAAGAGCTTTGTCTGCAGGCTGATAGTAAAGAATTTACTGATGAGACTCGTTTTAAACTGTCAATGGACGCATTTAATCTTTATAAGGGAAACTTTCTCCCAAAATCCGAATGGGAATCCTGGGTAATTCCGATTCATACCTATTATCATTCCCTTTATCAAAAACTAGTGAAAAAGATCCTGGTGATGTTAGATGACAGAAAGGATTATCCTACGATGATTGATGTCTGCCAACAGACAATCTCCATCGATCCTTACGGGGAAGATGCTCATTATTATCTGATCTATGCCCTGTACCAGAGTGGCAATCAGATGATGTCCCTAGATCATTACAAACGGGTAAACGACATGTTCTACAACGAGTTTGCCATAACTCCATCCATTCGTTTTAAAGAGCTGTATAAAATGATCAGCGACAAAAAGCATGGAATCACAATGGATTTAAGCGTCATAAGGGAGATCCTTTTAGAGGGGGGAACCAATAAGGGGGCATTTTGCTGCGAGCCTTCTGTTTTTCGGGATATCTATCAGCTGGAGGCCAGAGCCATTGAGCGAACCGGAGATTCCATCTTCTTATGCCTGCTTACCATCAGCAATTTAAAAGGGCAATTATTAAAACCAGCAGTACAGACCCGAGCCATGGATGAACTAGGTGATTCTATCCGCAATTCTTTGCGCAAAGGAGATGTCTATAGTCGATATAGTGTAAGTCAATATTTAATGCTCCTTCCTACTTCAACTTACGAAAATGGACAGATGGTTTTAAAAAGAATTATTCAGAATTTCAAGAAAGAATATTCAAGAAAGGATCTATCAATTACTTACTCGTTACAAACCGTATTACCAATTAACTCTGATAAAATTTAAAATCATAGGAGACGCAGGAGGAACCTAATGTTAACGGATGACTTTATTACGCTGACTCTTCAAAAGAAAAAAAATATTGCACTGATCGCTCATGACAATGAGAAACACGCATTAATTGAATGGTGTCTGGAACATCAAGACATATTAAAAAACCATATTCTCTGTGGTACCGGAACAACAGCACGCATGATAACCGATCAAACAGGACTTCCTGTAAAAGGCTATAACAGCGGTCCATTAGGTGGCGACCAACAGATAGGCGCTAAAATAGTTGAGGGTAGAATTGATCTGGTGATCTTCTTTTCTGACCCACTAACCGCGCAGCCTCATGATCCTGATGTAAAAGCTTTGCTGCGAATCGCTCAAGTATACGATATCCCTATTGCAAATACAAGGGCAACTGCTGATTTTATCATAACATCTCCACTTATGGAAAACACATATGAACATCAGGTGATAAACTTTAATAAAAATATTGCTGATAGAGCAAATATGCTATAAATTCAAAAAATAAAAGATCGCTGATTAAATATGCAGCGGTCTTTTATTTTTTACTTATAACTATTCGCCATAATTTCCATAATATTTTCCGTAATACTTTCCATAATAGTTACCATAATAAGAATCATTATGCATATCAATCTTATTTAGTACAACACCAAGAATGCGGCATCCTGTTTTTTCCATTTGAGCTTTCACTCTCTGCAACATTTTATAACTGATCACACCACTTTCTATTACAATAATTGCCCCATCTACAAACTTTGCTATAATTGCAGCATCTATGACACTTCCTAGCGGTGGAGCATCAATAATTATATAATCATAATTTTCTCGCTGTGATTCAACCAGTTTTTGAAATAATGCACCCCCAAGAAGCTCAGTGGGATTAGGAGAAACAGGTCCGGAAAAAATTATATCCATATTTTTAATATCAGACTGGCTTATTACATCTGCCATTCCTCTTTGTCCTGTCATATAATGGGTCAGGCCGAATGCAACACCATCAACCTTATATCGTCCAGCTATTACTGACTTTCTTATATCAGCATCAATAAATAAAACTTTCTTATCTGCCGCTGCAAAAGAACATGCAAGTTGAAATGAGACTGACGTTTTTCCTTCATTAGGTGTGGAGCTGGTAAGAGTCAATACTTTAATATCCTTTCCAGAAAAAAGAATATTTGTCCGTAATGTCTTAAAGGCTTCATTTGCCTTAAAATCCAATTTATCTTTTCTACGGAATGCTATTTTTCCCATTATGCATTTCCTCCTGACGACCTTTTCTTACGCTTCCTTCTATCTTCGGTTGCATTCCCTTCAAACAACGGGATGGCCGCTAAAGTATTTAATCCGAGATATTTTTCTACATCCTCAGGCGTTTTTACTGTATCATTCAAAACATATAAGGCTACAACAATTGCACAAGACAATAAGGCCCCCACGATTCCACCTAATACGGTATTTTTTGTTACACTGGGTCTCGTCTTTTTGGTGGGAAGATATCCCTCTTCCACCACATTTGGTGGTGCGGAATCCATAATCTTAGCCATTCTGGCAGAAGATACTGTAGCTACTTCATCTGCAATACTTTTTGCTCTATATGGATCTGTATCCTCTACTGAGATAGTTAGAATTCGGGTATCAACCGGATTCTCAACTTTTATTTTTTTAACAAGCTCTTCATGTGATAAATTTAAATCAAGATCAGATATAACCTGAGTTGTTACTGGTCTGCTGGTTACCAAGACTTTGTAATCCTTAGTCAACTGTGTTCCCAATTGCAAATCAGCAAGGGAGGCTAATGTCGTTGTTTTATTAACTATATATAGCATTGTTGAAGAGGTATAGATTGGTTTTAATACAACTGAGGTAAACAGACCAAAAGAGATTGCTCCCATAAGTCCCGTTAACAATATAATCCATATCTTTCTTTTCAACACATAGAAAAGTTCTTTTAAGTCTATTTCAATTTCATCTTCCTGATTGGTTCCCATTATTTTCTCCTCAGTCAAATAACTATATCATTTATTAAGTCCAGTCCATTTTCATAAAGCATCCGTTTGGCAAGTGTAGAAGTACAATTTCTTTCAACCCAGTCTGCTCCCTTAACCATTGCCGGCTTTCTTTTTATCATACCGTGACTATCTGTCCCCAAAAAATGAACAAGACCTTCTTTACAGATTTTTCTAACAAATGCACATTGTTGGTCAAATAAGCCTCCATGCAGGCTAGATGCATTCACTTGACAATATGCCCCCATATCCTGAATTTTTTGAATTTTGGAAATCTGTTTATTTAAACACTGATATCTTTCAATATGAGCTAAGATCGGTAAAAAGCCAGCTGCTGTCAATTGTCTCACGGCACTACATAAATTGTCATAAGTAACGGATGGAAGAAATTCAACCAACACATAACTGCTTCCTGCCATCGTCCAGATATCTTCATTATTCAGGCGTTCCACAATGCTTTCAGAATACATGATTTCACAGCCTAAATGAAGTTCCAGAAACTCTCCATAGGTGGTCTGCTCTACCAGTATTTTGAGATTATCATAGGTCTTCTTTATATTATCTGCTTGCTCCAAAGTAATACCAGCATTTACATGAGGGGTACATATAACATGTCTTACATTCTGATCGAATTCTTCCTTAAGCGCAGCTAAACTTTCTTTCATGCTTTCGGAACCATCATCAACACATGGAATTAAGTGACAATGCACATCAACATAATTATTCCCGTTCATACTATTTGCCTTCTTTCCATGCCTTGCCTACAGCAATTTCTACAAACCCAAGGAGAATTCCAACACCGCTAACAACCATGCCAGTTTTCCAGATCATGCCCACATACTGTAAAAAAAACGAATCCATATAAGTAGGCGATAGCGTGCTCCACTTACTTGTTGCTGCAAGATAACCCGATATAAATAATAACATACCGATGCTACTCCCAAAAACCACACCTTTTCCAGCCAGAATAATTCCTCGATATTTGTAATGATGAAGTAGTAAAAGCAAAACTTGAACTGTTGCAACCAATACTGCTGCAATACTTAGAACCGCCATGGAAAGGCTTACGTAACTGTCTTTCAACTGTATCCACCAACGACTAAATGGCCACTTCAATAAGGCAGTATATTTTTCATCCAAACGACTCATTAATAAATCAAGCCCTCGCTGAGCCTGATTAGTCATAGTAATAGAATGTTGATCAAAATAAACCAACATGTCCTGCTTCAACGGATCTATCAGCATGGAAGTATTGGCTTTATAACTGCCTTGGTCTAAGTCATTTTCAACCTGCTGTCTGGCAGCTATAATAACTTTTTCATAAGTAATCGAATGGTCCATTACCTCAGTCGGTATATTTAATAAAGCGAAAGAAACGGAGGTGTCCCTTCTCAGTTCATCATATATAAAAGAGTAATATCCAGTTTCCGCTAATCTGCTCAATATTTGATTTTTCTGAAAAGCTCCAGAGAAAATTCCAATGCCTGCACATATAAGAAATGACAAGTCAATGAGAACCAGTGTCAGTACCATTTTTATAAAGCTCCGCAACTTACGATTCTGATGTTTCGTCAATAATTGTTTATATAATGTAATTCCTAGTGAAACAAAAATTAAGCAAACCGCCACTAACAAACAACCCCAAATAATCCTATATGGTAAATGGATAGTTTTCATTAGCGCATCCGTATCTGCGTATAAATATTCATAATTTTGAGGAGGTGCTTTGTCCACGAGTTCCAGTATTGAGATAATTGGGGAAACCTCAACTGTCACTTCAGTCTGATTAATTTGAGTTTCTTCTGGTGCCTTACTCTTTTCCCTTTCTTTACTAATCTGAGTTTCCTCTGTCATCTGATTTTTCTCAGTTTTTCTATCCCCTTTTTCCTTTACTTTCTGGGTTTTTGTTTCTGAGGTTGAGCTTCTTCCTACTTCTACAAGATAACCACTCTCTACACCGGTTTTCACATTAGCGTAGATCTCAGCAATTGCTGCCTGCGCCTGTTCAGCTGTCAAGTCAACATCATCCTGGGACAAATAATTTCTCAAGGAATTAATATATTCTGGCTTCACTGCATATATAACACCATCTTTTTCAAACTGACCACTTGCAGTACTTAAAACAGATTGTTCATTTCCATTAACAGAACCCGCATATGCAGTCCGGCTTATACAAAGACATACTATAAATACCAGACTAAACATTGCCCATTGTCTGATTTTCCTTTCCATATCGCTCCCCATACTTAAAAATAGGGCGGTTCCTATGGGAGCCACCCTAATAACTTTTATCACATTTTATTTAAATGTATAGTTTAATGTGCCATCAGTTGTGACGATTTTAATAGAATTAGAATAATTATCTTTAACAAAATCCACTAAATAATCTACCGTCATGTTTTTTAAACCAATATTATCTATTGAAGTTTGTAAATCAATATTATCTACATTGTCACGGTTATAAGTTTTACCTGCAACAGTTACTTCTTGTACTTCCTCGTTCTCATCGAATAACTTCTTTATTGTATCTTGTGCTTCTTTAACTAAAATTGTATCAGAAACATTAGTTGTTCTAGCTGCAGCCGTTGTTTTAAAGGTAATGCTATTATCTTTTACCGTTACGGATACAGTATCTTTCACACTTTCGTTTATATCAGATAATATTTTATCTACATTTTCCTTTACTTCCAATGTAACAGTACGTGTTGGAGTTGAAGTCCGAGTTGAAGAAGATCCGCCAGATCCAGAGTAACCGCCTCCGCCTTTAACAACATTAGTCTGGTTACCATTTCCTCCCCATGTGCGTGAAGCTGTTATTGACGGCTGACCGTTAGTAGTTCCATATTCGGTAAAATTATATTCTTTATTATCGATCTTTTTTGTACCAACGAATAAAGACCCATCATCGTTCATAAAGTAAACTTTGTCATCGACTTTAATCAGACCGGTCTGCATAACCCCATTATATCCAAAGAAATACCACTTGTCAGCTTCTTTAAACCAGCCCTTTTGTGCGTTACCATTCACATCGAAATGATACTTTTTGCCTGCTTCCTCAAACCAGGTAGAGGCCTTGTAACTACCATCTTCGTTCTGATATTTCCACTCTGCTCCTGTTTCCTTCCATGCTGCATATGATGGTAATGTACCACCAATCGTAATAGCAGTAGCAAGTGCAGCTACCATCAGCTTTTTCATCTTCATAACTTTCTCCTTTCAAAAACCCTTAAAAA
>JAEZVF010000018.1 GCA_023443225.1 Bacillota bacterium | reverse complement strand
AGTTAGTAATTTTAATTATGATTAGGTGTCAAAAGCCTCAAAGAATTGAACCTAAGAATAGTGCTGTGTATATATTCGTTTTGTCGTCGACCGGCCGACTAGGCAGTTTATGTCCGACTAGAGACTCAGTGAAAAGCATTGCAGCTGCGATGCTTTTCATATCTTTGAGGCTCTACAAAGGACATGCCGAAGAAGGGTAAGGCAGACAAAATGAATATATACACAACACTATTCGATCAATAGTTTCAATTGGGCTTTTGACATCCTAATCACAATTATAACTAAAAAGTTAAAATCATTAATATTTAATTAAGATTAGTATTATTCAAAGATTGTTCATATTTCTATGGTATAATCAAAAAGAAATAGTGTGAAGATAAGCAAAACATAGGATAAATTATGAAAGGTATTAAAGAGTAGAAATGCCTTTCGTATTGGGGTGTTCCTTATTTATAAGGAGGAGAACTATGGATTTACCGATTTATTATAATGAAGAAGACGAATGGCAGAAGGTCTTTTTGATGTATGATTCTGCCCTAAAACAAGTAAATACAAAAATAGAAATATTAAATAATGAATTTAAATTAGCTCATCAATATAATCCAATTGAGCATATAACATCGCGATTGAAGACAACACAGAGTATAGCGAAGAAGCTTCGTCATAATGGAAGAGAGCTAACAATTGAAAATATCGTTAAATATGTAAATGATGTAGCCGGAACTCGTATTATTTGTTCCTTTACTTCGGACATATACCGCATAGCTGATTTACTGGCAAAACAAAGTGATGTGCAGGTCTTAAAAGTGAAAGACTATATTATGAGCCCGAAAGCAAATGGATATACAAGTTATCACATGATTGTTTCGGTTCCTATTTATTTGTCAAATACTATGGTGAATACAAAAGTAGAGATACAGATAAGAACAATTGCTATGGACTTCTGGGCCAGTTTGGAACATAAAATATATTATAAGTTTGAAGGAAATGCCCCGGAACGAATTCGAAAGGAATTAAAAGAATGTGCAGAGATTGTATCTTTTTTAGATCATAAAATGTTAACCTTGAATGAAGAAATCAAAATATATAATTCTGAAGAAGCAATGGAACAGTATAAGTTAACCGTATCTAATACCTTTCAGGATATGATTAAAGATTCCTATGGAACAGTAATTGATGAGGAGCTTGAATGTGAAGAAGAACAAGCTAAAGCAGAGGCGGAAGGGTCGCTTCGAGACATACCAATGAAAGAACAAAAAACTTCGGAAGGTGCCAAAATAGAAGATAAAAGTAATTATAGTAAATATAACATGGAAAAGGATGTTGATAAGAAATCCGAAGGAAGATTCATGAGATTTTTTGGAATGCGATAAATGATGATAATTACAATAATAAGAGAAGCGGTATTTGAGCCTGGTATAAGGAATTTTGTCTCATGAAAATAACTTGAGAAATATTACTTATACCAGACTTAAGTACTCGGCTAACTGTAACTATTGTAAGAGGCCTTTTCTACAATTTTATATTAGCAAATAATCCAGCTAAGCTTGTGGATGCTTGTCCATCAGAACTATATTCAAAAGGAACTTCATCTGCAGCATCTACAACGTCCGATTTTTCTTCTACAGCTTTCATGCTTAAGCTTACTTTACCGTCTTTAATATCGATTATTTTAACAGTTACTTCTTGCCCTTCTTTTATTACTTCATTTGGAGATTTTATACGTTTTCCGCATATTTGAGAGATGTGAACTAATCCGGACAATCCATTTCCAATGTTAACAAATGCGCCATAAGGAGTTATTTTATCAACAACACCAGTCGTAATGATACCAAGCTGTAAGCGAGATATTTTATTGATTTTTTCCATCCGCTCATTGTCTCGTTCTACTTCTTTACCGGATAATACTAACTTCTTTTTATCTTCCTCTGCGGTTATTACAGTGACTTTGATTGTTTTATTTACCCAGGATTCTAGGTCCTCCACATAAGCTATAGAAAGTTGTGAAGCAGGTATAAAAGCACGGATGCCTTCCAGATAAGTAACGACACCACCATTGACTGCCTGAGCGATTTTAACGTCTAACACAGTCCGATTATTCATATAATCTTTGAGCAATTCCCAAGATAGAATATCCTCAGCTTTCTTTTTAGATAAAAGAATACTTCCTTCTCCATCGTCCTTTTTTACAACAACTGCAGAGATTTCTTCACCCATGGTGACATCTGCCTTTATGGAAAAACGCGGGTCGTTACTAAGTTCTTCCATTTTAATTAAACCTTCAGCATAATAGCCTAAATCCAGAGTGACCTCAGTATCAGATATGCCAATGACAACTCCCTTAACGAGCTCTCCTTCTTCAATTTTATGAAGGGATTTGTTAATTTGCTCTGTAAATTCATCCATGGAGGGAATCATTTGTGCTTCGGGAACTTCTGTAGTTTTCACGGTTACTTCTGTTTCATTATTTGTATTCATAACGCTCTCCATTCTGTGCTAGTGCACCATATTTTTATTCTTCTAATGTTTACATATTCTAACATCAAGAAGAAAAAAACGCAAGTCCATCCCCGGATAAATCATTACTATGAAATCATCGCGAGAAATTATTGCGATGATAGTAAAGGTATGTTAAAATAAAGTATGACAAAATGCTCTATATTCTTGAAAATAATAACAATTTTGGAGAATTGTACATCATAGAGGTAAATTTCTATTAATCGAAAGAAAGCTTGTCTGGAGGAAAGAGGAAATATGAATAATAAGAATAAATTTCAAGAGATGCTAGCGGATATTCTTGAAGTAGCTAAAGTACAGGGAAACAAGTTAAGTGTACAAGAAATTAAGAGTCTATTTGGTGGCATGCATTTAAATGATAAGCAGTTCGAGCAGATTTTTGCCTATTTAACGGCATATCATATTAATATCGAAGGCTATGTCGGAGGGGTGACAGAATACACAAAAGCGGTGGAGCAGAGTGATTGTTCAGATGGACCAGAACTTGAAACAGAACCTTTAAAGGACAAATCGAAAGATACAAAGGAAGTGGATTCCATTTATTTGAAGATGTATTTAGAAGATTTGGAAGCCATGAAAGACTGCTCAGAAGAAGAAAATATAACATTGATAAAACATATATGTGAACACGATGACGATGCGAAAAATCGCTTTATCGAAGGAAACTTGCGTTTGGTCGTTGAATTGGCTAAAGAATATAGAAATCAAGGAATTACTTTAGAGGATCTTATACAGGAAGGAAATATAGGACTTCTGAATTCTGTAGATTGCTTATCATATTTACAGGACATAGGGAATTGGAAACAATTTGTCGCTAACTATATAAGAGAATCTATAGATTCAGCAATTAAGGAACAAGAAAACAGTTGTAATTTTGAAAATAGTATTGTGAAAAAGATAAAATTCTTGAATGATGCTGCAAACGAACTTGCAGAAGATCTTGGGAGAAAGGCGGATATTCATGAATTAGCTGCTTACACAAACTTGTCCTTGAAAGAGATTGGAGATATCCTCAATCTGTCCGCAGACGCAGTTGCATTGGGAAATCACGAATCTTAAGCATCAGAGGAGGAAGATAAATGAAATGGTACACGGCTTTTTATAAGAAGAGGGCATGGATATTGCTTTTGATTCCAATTTCGATTTTTATATTGTGGATTACGAAAAAAAATGTGCAGATTGCGGAATATGTTTTTGCTCAAGGCATTTACTTATGGATTTCACAAGGATTGAGCTTAGTAACAAACTTGGTCCCATTCTCTATTATGGAGTTGGAGATTCTTATTTTACCTATTGTAGCCGTGGTTATCCTAATACGCTTTTTCTGGAAACTGATTCTCAGGGTTATTCAGAAGCAGGGCGGTATTGCAACTATGCTGGCAGGTGGAGTATTAAACACTGCATGTGTCATTAGTATAATATTGTTTTTATATGTAAATCTGGCAGGAGTAAACTATTATCGATATTCTATAGCTACTTTTAGTAATTTAAATGTGCAGGAGACTTCCGTAGAAGAATTGTTTGCTTTATGTATGGATTTGGCAGAAGATGCCGCAAAGATCCGAGTTCAATTACAGGAGCAAGAGGATGAATATGGGGTACTGAAGGTGAATAAAGGTAACTGGAAGGAATTATCCGAAATGGCAACTAAGTCCTTTGAGAAAGCCGCTCACGAGTATCCAGTACTGGCAGGGAAATACGGCTCACCAAAACCAGTTTTTTTCTCAGAAGTAATGTCTAGAATGGAGATTAATGGAATTTTCTGGCCCTTTACTATGGAGGCAAATGTAAATATAGCAGGAGGACAATATGCCATACCTGCAACTATGAGCCATGAATTAGCACATTTAAGAGGATTTATGAAGGAAGATGAGGCAAATTTTATTGCCTATTTGGTTTGCCGACAATCTGACAGTCTGGAATTTCAATATAGTGGAACCATGCTCGCATTATCGTACGCCAGTAATCAACTTTATAGACATGATGAAAGATTATTTCAACAGGTCATTAACCACTATAATGAAGGAATGGTGACTGATTTAAGAGCAGACTATTACTATTGGAAACAGTATGAGGGTACGGTAATCAGTACGGTATCAAATACCATGAATGATACTTACCTTAAGGTTAATAATCAGCACGATGGTGTTAAAAGCTACGGAAGAATGGTAGACTTATTGTTGGCGGATTACAGAAAGAACCAACATGGAGAATAATTGCTTTTATTAGATCATGAATATATTACATGTTCATGAGCTTGATGCTCCAATCGGAATTTGCATGTAAACTTGCAATTCCCCATTCCGTTTTCATTACATCATGAACAAAAAACGTGTTCATGATCTTGTTACTCCAATCGGAATAAGCAAGTAAACTTGCGTGTTCCTCATTCCGTTTTCATTAAATTATAATATAACAGGCTTACCACATATAGAGGTATTACCTCCTATAAAGGTAAGCCTGTCCTTTTTTACCTACTCTTTGTACCGCACCCACGTGATAAAGTATATTTAAGGCTATGACAGCAGCCTTTAAACTCAATCCGGATGCTTTTTTATAATCTTTGGAAGTAAATTCCTCAGGTAAATTAGAGGGTATCAATTTGTGGTAATCGGATAGATCGTTTATAAAAATCTCCTCAGTGATCCGGGTTGGAATACGATCACAACGGGAAGAACCTTTCTTCTTATCTTGACTCCAACCATTTAAAAAACGGTACTCTTCCAGATCCAACATAATAATATGTAGTTTTAGATTTGGGTTAAGCAGATGGGATTTAATTTTATACAATTCCGGCGCAATCATATAGGGGGTTCCTTTCTTTGGTGATTTCCTTGGTGTACTGATTTCCCCAGATTCTTCATTGACCCATCTCAACCATTTTGTAAAAGGAATCGGATAAACTATGGTAACTGGTAAGATATCAAGAAATACCTCTAATTTTCTTCTCAACTTATCAAAACTTCTGGTTTGTATTTCAATGATTCCATTATTATTTACGATATCTGCATAAAAACTTGCCACTTTAATTTCATGACATGTAACGTCTGGAGATAGATAATTCTTTAAAATTGCATGGATTGTTTTTTCTGACAAAGTACCTATTCCAGTACCTTCTCTTATATTATCTAAAACCTTATCACAAGCCTGCTGAAATAAATGCTGATCCATAATAAACTCCTATCATACTAAATTAACATTGTTTCATAACTTAAATTCTATTATAATACCTGTATGGACTAGAGTCAAAAGCTATCATATTTTATTATTAGAATTCGGAGGAAGATTATTTATGAATCAAGAGTCAGTAAATGATTTATTACAATATATAAATTCTGCAAGTACGCCATATCAGGTAGTTACGGAAGGGATTAAAAAATTAAGGGCAGCTGGATTTGCGGGACTTTCTATGAGAGAAAGTTGGAATTTAAAAGCAGGTGGTGCTTATTATATCACACCATATGCAACATCATTATTTGCGTTCACCATAGGAAGTGATTGGATGGAAGATCAGAACTTTCGGATTGCAGCAGCACATACGGATCAACCAGGTTTTCGTATTAAACCAAATGCCGTGATGACATCAGGGAAATATCTGAAGTTAGACACGGAAGTGTATGGTGGTCCTATCTTAAATACATGGATGGATCGACCGTTATCTATAGCAGGAAGGGTAGCACTTCGGAGTGAAGATCCGTTTCATCCACGTATGAAACTAATTGATATAGTAAAACCAGTGCTGACAATTCCCAATCTGGCAATTCATGTGAATCGTGACGTGAATAAAGGAATGGAGTTAAATAAACAAACGGATATGATTCCTATTGCGGCTTTGAAGAAAGAATTAGGACAGACAGATCAAACTGATAGCGAGAACCGCTTTCTAATAAAATATTTGGCAGATTATTTAAAAGAAGAGCCAGAGGACATCCTAGATTATGATATTTACATATATAATTCAGAGAAAGGATGCCTGCTCGGATTTGAGGAGGATTTTATTTCTGCCCCAAGACTTGATAACTTAACCTCTGTTCTAGCCTTGTTGAAAGGAATTATGACAGGACGGAGAATGGAGGGAATTAACATCATTGCCTTGTACGATAATGAAGAAATTGGAAGCAAGAGCAAGCAAGGTGCAGATTCTTCTCTATTGAATATACTTTTAGAAAAAATATACTCCGGTCTCTGTAAACATTCGAGGGAAGAACTTTATCGGGTAATCCATGACAGTATGCTTCTATCTGTAGACGTTGCTCATGCAGTTCATCCTAACCGACCAGAGAAATATGATCCTAATCATCATACCACACTGAACGATGGAGTTGTATTTAAAATTGATAGTAACCAGAAGTATACCTTCGATACAGAAGCAATAGCAATTGTTCAGCAAATTTGTGAGCAGTCAGGAATTAAATTTCAAAAGTATGTCAACCGATCGGATATGCCAAGTGGTAGTACGCTTGGTCCCATACTGTCTTCCTGGCTCCCAGTGAAAACCGTAGATTTGGGAGTACCTATACTGGCAATGCATTCTGCCAGAGAAATGATGGGAGTAGAAGATCAAGAGTATTTAGAAAGGTTGATTTGTGAGTTTTTCCAGAAATAAGGTTAAAACGGATATTAAATGAAAGAAACTTTATTAATATTAACTAAAATACAAGAATAATATTACATTCTATTGACAGATATCACAATAAATGATATTATTTAATAAGTCGATACAGGAGTATTGTACTAGAGGATGTTGAACGTTTGGGGAACGTGAGGGCAGAAGCTATTTAATAAAATAAGACTAACTGATATTGTACTTGGAATTCGGGGTGCATACTTGGTTAGTCTTATTTTATTGCTAATTATTATTAATATTTCCCATACTTCTGCCGAAATATGTTCTAGAAAGTAATAAGCGGAAAAAAAGGACTTTAGTGGAGGCATATTATGAACATTAACGGAATAAATGAGAACAGCCGGACGAAGTCACAGGAGAAGATTTATAACGGTGTAGTTAAGGAAACACAAAACACGGCAGCAGAAAATCAATCGCACAAAATTTCTAGTGTGATGAATATAGAACCGGTCACTTATGAAGATGAAGTATTAAAAGTGAATGATAAGATAAAAAATGAGCAAATACAAACAAGCAGTGAAGAAGAATTGTGGGAAAATATTATCGGACGTTTGACGAACGAAGACTATGAGGAGCTTTCTAAAGAAGGCATATCGCTAGAGGAATATAATTCAGAGCGATTAGACCGAGCTCTTGTTCGTATAAAGAAACAAAGAATACAAAAGGAAGACAGTCTTCTGAATCAAAAGGAATATATCAAAGACAAGAATGAAGCTATACAAAAGATGGCTGATTATGACAAAGGCACGAAGAAAATAGTTGAAAAATTAATTGAGTCAGATTTACCGGTAACGGAAGAAAATATTATTAAGTTACAAAATGCAATTGAGATGGCTACTGCGGCAATGCCGGTATCCGATAAGGCAAAAACATATCTTATAAAAAACAACCAAGATCCAACAATTGAAAATATTTATAAAGCCAGTTATAGTGGAAAGTATTCTAAAAGCAAAGAAATATCGGAGGAAACTTGGAACGGATTGATTGACCAAGTAAAAGAAATTTTAAGTAATTCTGGATTTGAGATAAATAAAGAAAATTTAGAATCTGCTAAGTGGTTATTAAATCAAAATCTTCCACTGACAGAGGAAACATTATGGTCGCTTTGTGAATTAAACACTATGAATGTTACGATAGAGGAAAACAAGATTCTTGAAAAAGCGGTAGAAGCACTGGTGAATGGAGTATCTGCAGATTCTGCATCGTTAGGAAGTTCGGTAATTGACCGGGCAAACCAGTCAATTTTAGCCTTCCACCGCATTAGTGATGAGGCAGTCGATGTTGCCGTTAACAGCTACCAAGGGCAAGGGGAGCTTATAGATCAAATCAATTTACAAGAACTTAGGAAGGCTCAAAGACAAATTGATTCCGGTCTTTATAACCCTGTTGAGAATCAAAAACCTCAGAACATAGATATACACACTATAACGGTAAGAAGGCAGCTAGAAGAAATTCGATTAAAGATGACAGTGGAAGCCGGAAGCCAACTTGTAAAAAGCGGGATAAATCCAAATACGGATAGTTTAAGAAAAATAGTGGATGGACTTAGAGAGCTAGAGAATCAGTACTATCATAATTTGCTTAAGGAAAGCAATGCCAATGACAATGTACAGAATACCCAGACATTAAAAATAAGCCTTGAGAGTCTAGAAGTATTAAAAAGATTGCCAAGTTATGTGCTTGGTAGTACATTAAATAACCGAAGTCTGGTGACTGTAAACGGTTTATTGGAAGCAGGTACCGAGTGTAAGAGAAACTTAGAGCAAGCGAAAGAAGCCTATGAAACGTTAATGACCACTCCAAGAAAAGATATGGGTGATTCCATAACAAAAGCGTTTCGAAATGTAGATGCCATCTTAGAGGATATGAAGCTGGAAATTACAAAAGCAAACGAGCGGGCAGTAAGAATATTAGGCTATAATCAAATAGAATTAACGGAAGAAAATATTCAACAGGTAAAGGTTTATGATGAACAGGTAAATCATTTAATAAAAAATCTTCATCCGGCTGTTGCAGTTGAGCTAATTAAAAATGGTATAAATCCGATTGATACTCCGATAAAAGAATTAAATGCTCGGATTGATGCGGTAAAAAATGAGTTAGGTGTCAGTGGAGAAGAAAAATACAGTAAATATCTGTGGAAGCTGGAAAAGGAAAAGAGCATAACGGAAGAAGAAAAAAAATCATTTATCGGAATCTACCGCTTGCTTCATACGGTAGAAAGTACGGATGGGGCTGCATTGGGTGCAGTGATAAAAGCAAATCAGGAAGTAACAATGAATCATTTGCTTACTGCGGTAAGAACCTTGAAAAGTGGTGGAATACGTGCCAATGTGGATGATAGCTTTGGTGCATTAGAACAGTTTACTTACTCTGGAGAACGTATTACAGACCAAATTCAAGCTGCATTTTCCAATGAGGGACAAACGAGTGGGGGAAACACATCAGATAGTGGAGTAGGTGAAAAACTGGAGTACATGAATCGCTTGCTGCAAAATGTAATGGATGAGATTACTCCTGCAAAACTACAAGGCATGGGAAAAACTGAGGATATATGGAACCTATCCATGGAGAAACTTCAGGAACGGCTACAGGAAGTGCCGGATAATGAAGAAGTAGAACAGGAATACTGGGCACAAAAAACAGAAGTATATAAGCAAACGATAGAACAATCTAATATGGCCCTAAAGCTTCTAAAAGACTATGAGATACCGAGCAGTATACATAATATTCAGGCAGCAAATGAGCTTTTGAGTATGGACCAGACAGTTTTTAATCAATTGAAAAATTTACTTAAGAACAAAGGTACTGGGCAGGCAATTACAGCCAAGGAAGAGGATGGCAAGGGTGCATGGGAAATATCTAATATCTCGGATGACTTAGTGGATTCTATCATAGATCAGGAGAGCTTACTATCCCAATTTGAGAAAGTTGAAAAGGAAGTGAATAGTCAGCTAAATAGCCTCTATGAAAACGAGAAAATTACTTCACAGGATATAGTAGCGTTACAACATATTAGTAACGGATTATCCTTTCTTAAGCAACTGGCAAAAAGAGAAAGCTATGAAATTCCAATAGCCGTAGGCGATATGATAACCAATATAAATGTTACCATCGTACGGAATATTGGAGAAACTGGAAAAGTTGATATCAGTGTACAGTCCGATACCTTTGGAAAAATCTCAGCAGTCTTATCGGTGAAGGACAAAGAAGTAAAAGGACTTATTACTTGTAATAATCGTTTTGGTTTAGAGACTGTCCAATCCGAAAATGACAGCTTGAAAGAGACAATAAGCAAGGCTGGACTAACTGTAAAGCAAATAAATTATGGAATAGAAAGTATAGCAGCAGATAATTACCGAGCTAAACTTAGAAACAAGGTTACGGCAGAAGAATCAAAGAGTCCGGCGGAAGGACAGACAGTTACAACAAACACGTTATATAACATTGCAAAAGCAATGGTAGTTCAGATAAGAGCACTGGAGACAAAGTACATGCAAAACAACTAGTAAAGTTGATAAGAAGAAAAACAAATAGGAAGGTGTGTTAAAATATGAGGATTAATCATAATATTTCAGCATTAAATGCAAACAATCAGTTATCAAAAACAAACAGAGCCCTAGATAAGTCTTTGGAAAAATTATCGTCTGGATTCCGGATTAATCGAGCGGCAGATGATGCAGCAGGAATGGCAATTTCACAAAAAATGAAAACGCAGATTGCTGCACTGGACAGAGCTTCTCAAAATGCTGCAGATGGTATCTCAGTTATACAGACTGCAGAGGGCGCTTTAACGGAAGTACAATCTATGTTACAGAGAATGAGAGAACTATCTGTTCAATCTGCAAATGGAACGAACACATCAGAAGACAGGAAATCCATTCAAGCAGAAATGAACCAGTTAAATGCTGAAATTCAGAGAATTTCAGACACCACTGAGTTTAATACAAAAGTATTGCTAAATGGAAATATCGACCAACAATCTTATTCTAATAACTCTTCAGTTCAATTAGTTTCCTTGTCAGATACGGTACAATACAAGGATTACCAAATTAGTGTAGTTTGTGATCCAAGACAGGCAGTAATTGTAGGTGCACCGATTCCGGATGTAGATGCTGTTATTACAGCAGCACAGGCAGGTACAATCAATATTAATGGTATAGAAGTAGATGTAGTGCAGGGTGAAACTGTATCACAGGTATATGAAAAGATACGTGCAGCTTGTGATAACCTTAATATTACTGTGTTTTCCAGTGATAGAAGCTCAGTTGCAAATGCTGATAATAACGCAGGATATAAGGCGACGCCTTTAACGGACACTAATTCCTTGATATTTGTATCAAAAGAATATGGAAGCGCTACAGAGATTTCGATTATTTGTCAAGACACAGACTTATGCGGAGTTCTGGGACTTTCCACTTCGGCGAAGGCTCAAGGTGTTGATGCACAGGTTCAAATAGATACAACGAATAGTTTTAATCCAACAGCTACAGCGTACTGTAATGGTAATTATCTAACTGTTACAGACACCAATAATTTTGAAATGGTATTTGAGATATCACCAGGCACTTCTGGAACAACTTATACAGATGCAGTGATAACCAGTACCACTGCATATACTCCGACTGGTGCACCTACACTAGTAACTCCGCCAAAAGATGTTAAGATTACGGTTTTGAATGCAGGTTCTATGGAATTACAGATTGGCGCAAACGAAGGACAAACCATGGCAGTAAGGATTCCAGCAATTAATCCAAAGACCCTCGGAATTGAAAATATCAATATCTGTTCCGAAGGAGGTGCACAAAATGCAATAGCAGCACTTGATTTTGCCTTAGCAAAAGTAAGTGAAACTCGTGCAAAGCTGGGTGCATATCAGAATCGTTTGGAACATTCCATTGCCAACCTAGATACAACTTCCGAAAACATGTCAGAAGCATTATCCCGCATCGAAGATGTGGATATGGCAAAAGAAATGGCAAATTATACTCAGAAGCAGGTATTGTCACAAGCAGGTACTTCTGTGTTAGCGCAGGCGAATGAAAGACCGCAGACGATATTGAGCTTGCTTCAGGGCTAAACATAAGATTGAAGTATAGCCGTAGTGGAGGTTTATAATGACGAAAGAATTAATACAGGCGTATACAGCGAGAATTACGCAAGCTTCAAAAACAGAACTGGTGGTAATCACCTATGAAATCCTATTATCCGATATCAAAGAGGCACAGACCGCTTTTGAAATAGGAGACAACTCACAGTATAGCAAAGTATTAAAGCATGCTAGCACTGTTATAAATGAACTTATGCGTAGTTTGGATTATCAATATGAGATATCCTATAATCTTATGAGTTTATATATTTATGCAAGTAAATGTTTAATTGAAGCAAATTATCAGAAGAATATAGGACTCCTAGAAAATGCGGCTATTGTAATCCAGAAATTAATGGCTGGATTTGAAGAGATCTGTAGTCAAGATATGTCCGGGCCAGTAATGCAGAATGCCCAACAACTATATGCCGGATTAACCTATGGGAAGGGTACACTTAATGAAGTATATATTGATCCTCAAGAACATAACAGAGGATTCAAGGCTTAATAAAAGGCTGTCAAATTCATTCGCAGAATTTGGCAGCCTTTTTTTATTCTGTGTGTCCAGCAAAGCTGGACCACGCTAGCCGGTGTAAGTCCGGTCGCGGTAATCGCCAGTGAGCCGTGTAGCCAAACTCGGTGCGTTGCAGTAATGCAGGGTGCTAAGCGAGTGG
>JAEZVF010000070.1 GCA_023443225.1 Bacillota bacterium | reverse complement strand
ACAAATGGTCATGGAGAAAAATAATATGCACGATATTGATACATTCATGTTCTTTAAGTGGATATTTAAAACCTTCGTTGCTGTAATGATTATATCTAACACCTTTAATATTGTGATGGCTATTTTTGATTTGTCACAACATGTTGTATCAGGTGCGGCAGGGGTGATTATCAGTGATACTAGTATTGATATAACTTCTGTCATAGTAGATATGGAAATCAGACTGATGGAAATGGAGCTTGGTCCCCTCTTTGGATTATGGCTTCAAAGTATGTTTGTGGGGTTAACCATGCACGTTCTTTCTATCTGCATATTCATCGTTATTTATGGACGAATGATAGAAATTTATCTGATGACTTCCGTAGCACCGATACCCTTTGCCACAATGTCAAACAAGGAATGGGGAAGCATGGGACAAAACTATTTAAAATCCTTGTTTGCTCTTGGATTTCAAGCCTTTCTCATTATGGTATGCGTAGGTATTTATGCGGTGTTAGTACAATCCATCGCTACAGATACAGACATCATGGGAGCTATATGGACTTGTGTAGGGTATACGGTACTTCTATGTTTTACCCTGTTTAAGACAGGATCACTTGCAAAGAGTATTTTCAATGCTCACTAAAATGAAAGGAGAATTTTTATGGCATATGTACCCATACCCAAAGATTTAAGCACCGTAAAAACCAAAGTAATGTTTAATCTTACTAAAAGGCAGCTTATCTGCTTTTCCTTTGCCCTTATAGCGGGTTTGCCTTTCTTTTTTATCTTTAAGAAAAGTGCAGGAACAAGCCTTGCGACACTTATAATGATTTTTGTCATGTTGCCATTTTTTATGTTTGCCATGTATGAAAAAC
Organism: Bacillota bacterium; assembly: GCA_023443225.1. GTDB lineage: Bacteria > Bacillota > Clostridia > Lachnospirales > Lachnospiraceae > Anaerocolumna. Next base: position 1,871 of record JAEZVF010000070.1, on the reverse strand, counting down.
ATGGCCAGCCATTGGAAGTCCTTTTAAAGCATTACTTTGAAGTTAGATTTTTAAGACCAAAACAAAGACCATATAGAACTAATAATTTTTATGCCGTTCTCATGAGGCAGAATCGATTGGATAAGGAGGTAAAGGACATTGTCACAAGCAAACAAAGTAAACAGACCAAAGCTTACAAGGGCAGACAGAAAGGAAATTAATGCTGCTATTCTACGGGCAAGAGGGAAAGATAAAAGGGAAAAATCAGCACAAGATACAATTCCCTATCAGCGTATGTATCCTGATGGTATTTGCCGTGTGACGGATAAGCTCTATACAAAAACAATCCGTTTTCAAGATATTAACTATCAGCTTGCTCAAAATGAGGATAAGGCAGCCATATTTGAAAGTTGGTGTGACTTCTTAAATTATTTTGACAGCTCTATTCACTTTCAGCTTTCTTTTCTAAATATGACCGCCAATGAAAAAGACTATGAAAGCAGTATCCACATCAAGCCACAACAGGACGAATTTGATAGTATACGTACCGAATATGCAGAAATGCTTCATAATCAGCTTTCCAAAGGAAATAATGGACTATTAAAAACCAAGTATCTGACTTTTGGTATTGAGGCAGACAATGTAAAAATTGCAAAACCCCGTTTAGAACGTATTGAAAATGATATTTGGAATGGGTTTAAGAGGTTAGGTGTCTTGGTAGATTCCCTTAATGGGAAGGAGCGTCTAAGGCTGTTTCACCATATGCTCCACATGGACGGGAATGTACCATTTCACTTTGAATGGAAATGGCTTGCACCCTCGGGACTTTCTACGAAAGACTTTATTGCTCCATCTTCCTTTGAGTTTCGTGATGGCAGGACATTTAAAACGGGAGAGAAGTTTGGTGCAGTTTCTTTTTTACAGATACTTGCACCAGAACTTAATGACCGTATATTAGCAGATTTTTTAGATATAGAAAGCAATCTTATTATAACCATGCACATTCAATCAGTAGATCAGACAAAAGCCATAAAGACTATTAAAAGAAAAATAACAGACCTTGATAAAATGAAAATTGAGGAACAGAAGAAAGCTGTCCGCAGTGGTTATGATATGGATATAATACCCTCTGACCTTGCTACTTATGGTGGTGAGGCGAAAAAGCTCTTACAGGACTTACAAAGTCATAATGAGAGAATGTTCCTCTTGACATTCCTTGTAATGAACACCGCTGACACCAAACAGGAGCTTGAAAATATTGTGTTTGGAGCAGCTGGTATTGCTCAAAAGCATAACTGCACACTGGTAAGATTAGATTTTCAACAGGAACAAGGCTTTTTATCTTCTCTTCCTCTTGGTTTTAACCAAGTGGAGATACAAAGAAGTCTAACAACATCTGCAACTGCGATTTTTGTTCCCTTTACTACACAGGAGCTGTTCCAATCAGATGGAGAGGCATTGTATTACGGACTAAATGCCTTGTCTAATAATCTCATTATGGTAGATCGTAAAAGGTTGAAAAACCCTAACGGCTTGATTTTAGGAACGCCAGGCAGTGGTAAATCATTTTCTGCAAAAAGAGAAATTACTAATATTTTTCTAATTACCACCGATGACATCATTATTTGCGACCCTGAAGGAGAGTATTTTCCCCTTGTAGACAGATTAGGCGGACAGGTAATTAAGATTTCTCCAACATCTGGGGATTATATAAATCCCATGGACATCAATCTTAATTATTCTGATGATGAAAGTCCCCTAACCTTAAAATCTGATTTTATTCTGTCCTTGTGTGAACTAATTGTCGGTGGTAAAGAGGGACTACAACCTGTAGAAAAAAGTATCATAGACCGCTGTGTAAGATTGATTTATACAGATTACCTTGCTGACCC
>JAEZVF010000053.1 GCA_023443225.1 Bacillota bacterium | reverse complement strand
CTACTTTACCCACTCGCTTAGCACCCTGCATTACTGCAACGCACCGAGTTTGGCTACACGGCTCACTGGCGATTACCGCGACCGGACTTACACCGGCTAGCGTGGTCCAGCTTTGCTGGACACACGAAATAAAAAAAGCCTCTGTATTATAGCATAAATAGCTATAATACAAAGACTACTGACCCCTTAATATACATAATCTACTTAATTTACATTATCTGCATTATCTTCTACAGTTGCATCTTCTTTTTTACTCGTTAGTTTTGCAACAACAATAAATAGCACTCCTAAAACAATGCTTGCAATCTCTACGTAAACCTTATATCCTCCTAAAAAACTTAAGGCTTTAAATTGAAGACCTACCAATGATAATAGATAAGACGCCACTCCTAATATTACCATAACTGACCCAACCTCTTTTAATTTTTCCATACCCTAATCCTCCTAAAGAATAGTAATAAATCAACATATATTATAGCATAACAAGGAGAATTTGTATACATTTTTTATCATATTTTGTATTTTTTTACACTATTCATTATTTATGTCATCTTCGCTTATTTCCCACAAATCACTACTCATTTGCTGTTTGAGATAACTACGGAAGATTGGTTGATTATCTAGATATTCTCGATGCATTTGCTCTCTAGCCCGGTTTATTTCTTCTTTTAATCCATCTGCAGAAAGCCGTGAAGCTCCTTGTCCCATGATAATAAGTTGTTCTAACGCATCTGAAGTTGCAACTGTAACATGGTGTTTTGGGGCAATCTCATGTGTTGTTTTTTCAATATACTGATCTGCAGTCTCAGCTTCTTTTGTATATACCACATGTATATTATGATATTCTATAATTTCACCGATTCCACCTTTCACCTTATATGCATCAAACACCAGTATGACAATGCACTGCTTCAATCCTTGATAATTACACAGGATATCCATTAGTTTAGTTCTTGCGGCGTCCATATTGAGCTTGGCAAGTTCATTTAATTCATTCCATGAGAATATAATATTATAACCGTCTACTAGTAAATACTCCTGCTGCACTTTCTTTCTTTGATTATCAAGCCTTTGATTCGTCTGAGTAGTTTCAACTGCATCACTTCTCTTTTCATAACCAAAATTATGGATTGGGCTATGTCTTTGTTTGATTGGACCAAAGGTGCGAATAAAGATATCTTCCAGTTCTTTATCTTCTTTCAAAGTGCCCTCATAAGAGGACTTTGTATTATTATTAAAACGTTTGGTCTGCATCGGGGGATTTTTGATTTCTTTTGGTTGCCATAGGCTTTCTATATGCATGTAATCTTGAACTTTATCCCACTCTACGATAAATCCAGTACCATGAGCACAGAATACAGAGCTAGTCGGATGATCCAAATCCTGCTCGCTATCGTAATTAGATGCCTGTACTACCTCGTCTCCATTATGACATGGTTCATATCCCTTTAACCTTAAGGAAATTCTTCCCCTACCCTTGGTATAAGATGTTATTTCCATCTGGTAATCTCGTATTGTAGCAACAGGTACTACCCCTGTAAGAACAGAGCTTTCACCATTCGTTTCTGCTGGTAAAAATTCGCCGTGCATCCGTTGAATATCTGACATAGCCCGACCTATGAATTCTGATGGAAGCTCTAACTTAAAGTGATAATAAGGTTCTAATAGAATACTCTTCGTTTTCTTTAACCCTTGACGCACTGCTCTGTAAGTTGCCTGTCTGAAATCTCCGCCTTCCGTATGTTTCTGGTGTGCTCGTCCGCCAAGAAGAGTAATCTTCATATCCGTAATCGGCGCACCGATTAATACCCCCACATGCTCTTTTTCTCCTAAATGACTAAGAATCAGACGTTGCCAGTTACGATCTAATACATCCTCACTACATTCAGAATGAAAAACCAATCCACTTCCTGGTTCACCAGGCTCCAGCAACAGATGTACTTCGGCATAATGCCGTAATGGTTCATAATGCCCCACTCCTTCCACCGGTTCAAGAATACTTTCCTTATATACGATATTACCCGAGCCAAATTCTACTTCAACGCCAAAGCGTTCTTTAATAACACTTTTTAATATATCCACCTGCACTTCACCCATCAATTGAACATGTATTTCTCTTAGCTGCTTTGACCACATGATGTGGAGTTGGGGGTCCTCTTCCTCTAACTGGCGTAACTTAGAAAACATCATATGGGCATCACATTCTGGGGGCAACAAAATCTGATAATTAAGAACCGGTTCAAGTATAGGTAAATCTGATGCAGTCTCGATTCCCAGACCTTCACCCGGGTAGGTCTTATTCAGTCCCGTAACCGCACATATCGTACCTGCTTCTACCTCATCTACCGTCTCATACCTGCTTCCAGAATAAATCCTTATCTGATCCACCTTTTCTTCCCAAATGTTTGTATCACTATCTTTATTCATCTCTTTAAGATTAGAAAGAGCCGTTTTTACTTTTAGACTTCCTCCGGTAATCTTCATAAACGTGAGACGACTTCCTTGTTCATTCCTTGTTATCTTAAAGATTTTTGCTCCAAATTCCTCAGGATAAGGAAAATATATGGTATAACGTTCTATTCCATGTAGTAACTCTTCTACTCTGTCAAGTTTTAAAGCAGACCCAAAATAGCAGGGGAATACCTTTCTATTGGCAATCAATGCTTTTACATCTTCCTCCAATACAATTCCGCTTTCCATATAAGAATCTAGCACTGTTTCATCACACATTGCAAGATTTTCCATCCATATATCCTGTTCTTCTATTGAAGTAAAGTCAACACATCCATCATCCAAACGCTTTTTCAATTCTTTCATCATTGCTTCTTGATTCGTTCCTAGTAAATCCATCTTATTCACAAATAGAAAAGTAGGAATTTTATGTTTTTTAAGCAGTCTCCATAAAGTCTCTGTATGACCCTGTACCCCGTCACTGCCGCTGATAACTAAGATCGCATAATCCAAAACCTGTAATGTACGCTCCATTTCAGCAGAAAAATCCACATGACCAGGAGTATCTAACAGTGTAACTTTTGTATTCAACAATTCAAACTCCGCTTGTTTTGAAAAGATAGTAATCCCTCTGTTGCGCTCTAGTTCATAAGTATCTAAAAATGCATCTTTATGGTCCACTCTGCCTAATTTTCTAATACTCCCAGAAAGATATAGCATACTCTCCGCTAAAGTTGTTTTTCCTGCATCCACATGGGCCAAAATGCCAATTACCATCCTTCTCATTTCATATCTCCTGTACCACTTTTTCTATAGTTTATTGTACCTTATTGGTCATAACAAGTTTGCTAATCCTCCTTGCGTTTGCATTATATCATAAGTAGCATCATTTCTCCATCTGTAACATTGAACTTTAGGCTTGAAAATGAATCACAAAAACTTCGATCAGAATGGTGTTTTTATTCTGCTCGAAGTTTTTGCTTCATACTTGTGTTATCGATTTGAATTTTTTTTAAGTAGCTGCAATCCTACTGCTATCAATAAAATTGCACCCTTTACTGTATCGTTTAGTAATGCATTCATACCTAAAGCTGTTATTATTTTATCAATTAATGTAAATGACATTGTTCCAAAGATGATTCCTGTAATCGCCCCCTTGCCTCCTGTCATACTGATACCACCGATGACCACTGCGGCAATGGCATATAATTCAAAATTCCCCCCAGAGGTAGCCGGATCAAATGAGGTATCTTTGGCAATCTTTAAAAAGGCTGCAATACCAACTAAAACTCCAGTAATTACAAAAACGATTACTCTTGACCATTCAACATTAATGCCTGCTAGTTTTGATCCCTTTTCATTACTTCCAATGGCATATATCCATTTACCAAATTTGGTGCACTTCGTCATATAAATAATTATCAAAGCGACCGCAAGGAATACCCATGCTAAATTCGAAATAGAAAAAGAAAGACCATTCCCAAATTCAAACAAAGAATTGTAACTTGCTTTGGTTGCATCAATACGATACCTTGTCTCATTAATCTCATTCATCGTATACTGTGAAATTGAACGGTATATCAACATCGTTGCCAGAGTAACAATAAAAGACGGCATTTTTAGTTTACCAATTAACAAGCCATTCATAAAACCGCAAAATGCTCCTAGAATTATGGCGCATAACAGTGTTAACATTACATTACCGTAAGTATTATAAAACAAGACTGAAAATCCGCCAACAAATACAAAGCTTGAGCCGACGGATAAGTCAATATCCCCTGTTAAAATAACAAGTCCCATTCCCAATGCGATTGTCCCCAAGATAGCGCTGTGTAAGAATATATTTGTAATACCTGTCCAGGTTGTAGAATTCCCATTAATAATTAAAAAAGCTATAAAAATACACAGAAATATAATAATATAATTGCATTGATTCCACAATGTTTTTAAAATGTTGATAGCTGAAGTGCTTTTCTTTTTTTCAGACATATCATACCTCCATCTTTGAATTCTGCTTGTAAACTGCATTTGTTGCATAAAGCATGACTGTTTCTTCTCTTATCTCGTTACGATTTAATTCCGCAACAATATTTCCGTGATAAAACACAACACACCGATCCGCTATTTTTTGAATTTCAGGAATTTCAAGTGTATTAATAATTATGGTCTTCCCATCCTTTGACAGTTCCATAATCACCTTATATATTTCATCTTTCGCTCCCACATCAATTCCTTGAGTTGGATTATCCAATAGTAAAACATCTGCCTCTGTATTCAACCATCTTGCTATGATTGCCTTTTGCTGATTACCTCCAGACAAACTAGTTATATAATTGTTATATCCAGGTGCTTTAATATTTAACTTTTCTTTATAATGGTTATATTTCTTAATCTCATATTTTCTATTTATGTGCTGCTTGATACCATGAATGGTATGTTCCGATAAATATACATTTTCAAGCAAATTCATATCCGGTATAATAGAATTCTCTTTTCGGTTAGCCGCCAGCATAGCTACTTTGTTCTTCATTGCATCATGGATAGAATGTTTGCTCAATTCCTTTCCGTGGACGAATAACCTTCCTGATTCTATATTTGAAACACCAAAAATACTTTGTAAAACTTCTGTGCATCCAGCTCCCTGGAGTCCGGTGAAACCTATAATTTCTCCTCTGCGCATTGTCAAATTGATATTGTTAAATCCTTTTCCCTTCAAATTTTTCAATTCGAGAACCGTTTCCCCCAATTTTCTTTCTTCATAGGTTTCGTTTACTGACAAACTACTACCAACCATATTTCTTGTTATTTCTTCCGGAGTGGTATCTTTGATAAAACCGCTACTGATTAATTTACCATTGCGAAGTACCGTATATGTGTCAGCAATTTCAAATATTTCGGGCATTTTATGAGAAATAAATACAAAGGATCTTCCTTCACTTTTTAATCGCTTTATCATCTCAAATAATTTTATGATCTCTTCATTGTTTAATGCTGTCGTTGGCTCATCAAGTATAATAAGCTTCGCATCTGACTGTAAAGCTTTCACAATTTCTAACATTTGTTTTTTACTTGTTTCAAGTTCGCCAGCACCCATTGTCGGGTCAATGTCAACTCCAAGCCTTGAAAAAAGTTTTTCTGTCTCAGCTATCATTTCCTTTTTTCTCAGACGCTGGTAAGGAGTAACTAACTCATTACCCAAAAACACGTTTTCATATACTTTAAGATCATTAATGATATTTAATTCTTGATGCACGAATGCAATCCCTGCATCCTCTACTTCTTTAACAGATAAATTGTTTAATTTTTTTCCATTGAAATTAATGGAACCTGAATCCATTTTATGAACACCAGCAAGTATATTCATGAGTGTTGATTTCCCAGCACCGTTTTCGCCTAACAATGCAAGAACCTGATTGCTTTTAATTGAAATTGAAACCTCGTTTAATACTGTGACACCAAAAAAGGCTTTATTAATATTCTTCATTTCCAATAATTCCATCCTGCACAATCCTCTCCTTGTAAGTGTTCAGCCCTTTGAGTTACCTCGTTGACAGGGCTGAACAACTACAACTTCAATTATTATTTTTCTTCATAAGTGCCAAATGGTATGAACTGTTCAACATTATCTTTATCAACTACAGAAACAGGAATAACGTAATCCTGGTCAACACTCTCACCATTAATACCTTTTATGAGAACATCAATGGCATCCTTAATCATTGCTGGATCATATGTAACAGAGAACAAGTCATAGGATGGTCTAACAATTGTCTGATGCTTATCCTTAATGACTGCATACATTTCTGCCAATCCTGAGGAACCTGCCAACGATTGTAAACTATTCAAAAATTCAGCTTTTTTCGCTTCTTCCAGCGCCCCACCATTGATTGACTCTAAAACACCCATAGTCACTTCATCATCATGTGTAAATAACCATATTTTTTTGGATGTATCACACTGCGAACTGTCAAACCATGATTCGAATAATTCTTTTCCAGTGTCACGGCTCCAGCCTGTTGCTGCAGATTTAACAACTACCGAATCAATCTCTGCTTCCGTCCATCCATTATCTCTTAAACAATCTCTAAAACCTTTTGAACGCAGCTCCGGAACTGATGAATTATCTCCTATCATTTCATAAACATAGTCATTCACGGTTAAACCATTATCTAAAAATCTCTTTGCTGTTGAATATCCGATTCCCTCATTATCACCTTTTACATTTGCTACAACTTTGGCATCAATTACATCAGAGTTAATTACCCTGTCAAACTGTACAAAATCAATATCTGCTGCTGCAATTTTTTCTAATGTAGACTGAAGACCATTATCATATGGGAGAATTGCAATACCAGCTAATTTTGATGAATTTGCAAGAAGGTCGTCCACCTGTTGTATCTGATTCTCTGTATCGGTTGCAGCATATACTTTTGCAACATATTTACTCTTGAAATCATCATTTTCATTTAATAAATATGCCTTTTCCTGAGCATAAGTTAATACAGCACCAGTCCATCCATGGCTAGCACTTGGAACCATAATCGCAATTTCCTTAATATCTCCATCAGATGAACTCTCTTGTGTCTCTCCAGTATCGCCAGATACCTCAGTTTTTTCATTAGATGAATTAGATGAGTCAGTCTTCCCTTTGGAACACCCCAACAGACCTGTGCTAACGAATGACAGTACTAAAAACAAAACTAATATTTTTTTCATAACCTTTCTCACGTGATGTATTCATATAAATACACCACTACTCCTTTCCTTAATTCAATTTGAATTTTTGTTGCATCTTTAGGATAGCATTGAAACATCAAAAAAGAGAGTATGTTATGATTACAAAACTCTCTCTCCTTGGTTATTATGAAATTATAGGGTATCCTAAAATTATGTAAGTCCTTTATTATGCTTTATTCTTTCTTCCTGAAATCATTTACTTGTTTTTGAATTTCTGAAATCACCTTGTCTGACCCGGCTTCCTTCATTGTGTTAATAAATTCTTGATATAACTCTTCCCAATTATCATTTGTTCCTTGGCAAAGTTCATACTTATATTTCTCAACAACAATATCAATCGCTGCTAACTCAACTGCTATCATTCTGGTATCCAAATCAAAGCCAGTCAGAGGAGATACCATAGCTTCCTCATTATATTTATTTATTGTTTTAAATTCACCCACCTGACTTTCATAATTATTCAATACATTCCCGATGGAATAAGCTGGTAACGAATATAGAGGGGAATTATAATTGTCTTTTCTTTTTGCAATTACATCATTATCTAATACGATATAATGTTCATTTTCCAGCCCATTAACCAGCATTTGATACATCTCTTTCCCTTCTTCTGATAAAAGCAGATTAAGGACTTCCATTGCCCGCACAGGATTCTCAGCACTTTTCGGTATTACAATAGAATTTCTACAAGAGCCCGCATTTATATATTTATAGCCCTGTAACATCTCATAAGAAGTCTCATACTCTGTATCTATTTTATTTATTCCTACACCATTATCGATATACTCTGTGACAAAAAGAATGCTCCCATCTTCTTTTCCATCATAGTCTGTCGGATTTATTACATACTTAACGTCATTTCTGATATACCCCTTCTTATACCATTCCGACATAACAGAGAAATATGCCTGATAAGATTCCAATTCATATTTATTATATACCCGCAAATCACTATCAAATATCTTTATTACAAATGGTGAATCAGTACCATAGATTCCTTCATATCCTTTGTCAGCTAGATTAGCAAATGTAGGATAGGAGATTCCTGTTCCAATATCCCCTGCCTCATATACCTGCTGCAAGAACTCTTCAAATATGTCAAAGCACTTTTTTGTTGTGTATTTACAATCTTGATTCACTCTTCCAATCTCTTCGAGATTACCATATCTACCCATAAGATAAGCATTCGCTGCTATGGCATACTGTTTTTCGTACTGAATTCCCATAACAGGTACCCCATATATATTTCCATCATGTGTATTTAAATTCCACAAGGATGTCGGTATCTCTGAAACAAGATGATCTCCAGATGACGAGAGCAGATAATCAAGCACCATAAAAGATCCTTTTTTAACCTCATCGTCAAAGTTAATATAGTCACTTCCGATCCAGGCCAAATCAACCGTTTCATTGGTAGCCATTTTCATATCCCATTTATCCCGATAATTATTTTCAGATACGATTTCAAATTCAATGCTTGTGTTAGAAAAATAAGCTTTTAACTTCTTATTAAATTCTTCAAATACCAAATCAGATGCAGGATATCTTTCTCCATATACCATCCATTTAAGCACAACCGGATCATTCGACGTATCCTGAACATTTGTATCTCCCCTTCTTTGATCATTGCTTCCCATACAACCCGTCAGTAAAACAATCATGGATAAAACCGTTCCTGCAATTATTGCTTTTTTAAGAAAGAATTTTTTCATATGACCTCTTTTCATATCACTTCACTTAATGCCAGTGGTATCTCCAAATCAACGGTTGTTCCTATATTTTCCTTACTCTGTATTCTTAAAGCCGCCTCATTGCTTATGAGCAGCTTTACCCTCTGATTTACATTACATATACCAATGTTAGTTTCGTTTAGTAAATATTTTTCACTCATCATTTCATTAATCCTAGATACTTCTTCTTGTGTTATACCAACTCCATCATCCTGAATACGTATTAATATACTTTGGGCAAGTTTTTGAATTGTTATCGTAATGATACCCAGTCCTCTTTTCGGCTTAATTCCATGATAAACTGCATTCTCGATTAACGGCTGCAAACAAACTTTTACAATAGGAAGCTGTAATGTAGACTCTTCAACATCCCATACAACCTTAAGCTTATCCTCATATCTTAGTTGTAATATATCAATATATAATTTTGCATTTTGTATTTCTTCTTCAATCGTGATTATCTGCTTATGATTATCTAAACTTATCCGAAGCATCTGAGATAAATTCATAATTGTCTGTGCTAATTCATTGTCCCCATTGCTTACAGCAATTGCACGCCAGCGGATATTTTCCAGTGTATTATAAAGAAAGTGTGGACTAATCTGAGCTTGTAAGGCAGTAACCTGTGCTTTGTTTATTATTTCTACATAATTATCCATTTCTTTTTTCATTTGCTGATTTGAATACAGATTTCTAATAATATTCAAACCAATTTCATGAGCCTCATCATTCTTAAAACCGATTTCAGCATCATACATGTCATTTCCTATATTGGGATTTTTCAAAAGATATAATATCTTTCTTACCGGCATGTAACAATAAATTGCAATTACAACGGAGGCTATTAAGGATATTATCATAATAAAACTAATTAATATAATATAAAAACCCTTTGTATTATGGGCTTCCATTAAATAAGTCTCTAGAGATACCGTTGATATGTATTTCCATTCAAATATTCCAGAAGAAGATATTGAAACAATTTGGCTTCCCTCTGGGCTATCAATGATCTGGTATCCATCATGATCCATATCTATCATAGAATAAAAATCAAGGTCTTTCATTTTTTTTAGTAAATCAGAGGATTGCGAACTGAATATAACATTGTCACGGTTATCCATAATGATAAGATTTTCATTATACTCTTCCCTGTTCGAGATAAAAAGTTCGTTCAATTTGTCAATATCTAAATTAATGATGATTCCGCCTAAAAATTGCATCTGTGTCAGCCGCATAGGTTGTATATAACTTAGTACATAAGGATACTTATTTTCTTTTAGTCTACAAATTACTCTTACAGGTTCATACTCCCTTTTCATCAGATTATCATGCCATGTCATATCCTCAAAGTTATGTATGCTGCCACCATATTCGGAAGTTACGATTACTCCATTCTTGCTGGAGTAAATATATATAGAATCGATATAGTCAGAAATACCCGCATACATTTCAATCTTCTCCTTCACCTCCATCATGACATTCTGGCCTAATAGATGGCTGGTTTCCGGTAATAAAAACTGCGTAACGTCTGAATCAAGAGAAAGCTTTCCAGCAATCTGTTCAGCCTCACTTATCGTTGTATCCATTCTTTCCTGGGTTTTTTCCAGGGCATTAATACTCATATTTCCGACTTCTTTCGTAATAATGTTATTCATCTCATTTCTGACAAAAATCATGATTCCCAAAAATGATACTAATAGGATAATCATTATTAAAATAAAGCTTCTTACCAGTATACTATTAAAGCGATAATCTTGTAGATATCCGATAATGCTTCGTTTTTTTATCCCTTTGTTTTTATAATTCTCAAACATTCAAACTCTTACTCCTTTGGTATTCTGCAGGAGACTTTCCTGTATACTGTTTAAAAATACGAAAAAAGTACTTTTCACTTGAATAACCTACCATCTGACTAATTTCATATACTTTATTATTTCCATTCAGTAAAAGTTTTTTCGCTTCTGTCATACGTATCTCTATTAGACAGTCCGTAAATGTTTCGCCTGTATATTGTTTAAATATCCTGCTAAAATATGACCGGTTCAAGAAATACCTATCTGCTACAGATTCTAAAGATATTGCTTCATGATAGTGCTGTTTCATATATTCGACTGCTTGTCTGATCACTTCCTTGGAAGTTTCATTGAACTTAAATGAAACCATTTCTATTGATTCATGTAATAATTCTCTACACTTAATTAGTAAAATTTCTTTTGAATCAATGTTGAACATTTCTTTACTAATAATTTTTTTATTGATTTCTTTCCATACGTCATTTCCCATCTTCATATACTTATTTGATAATACAGAAAACATATTCATAATCAACTGTTTTACCTGGTCCAAAGGAATATTCCGACATTCAAAAAAGATATTATCAATGATTCCGTCTAATTCTTCGAAATTACCACTATTTATCACTTCTACCATAAGCTTATACTTCTGCATCAATCTGTTATAATCATTTTCATCTATTTCGATATTCTCTTCGTTATTCATAACATGAATCTGAAATGCATATTTACGTTGTTCAAATGAAAAAATATTTTCGTAAATTTTTTCTATCTTTATTTCAAAACTTAACTGAAGCAGCTTTAAAACACTTTCCATTTTATCTGCTATTTGACTTTTTAACTTTATATCAAAATTATCTACCGACATTACCTCTTGTGTTGTTGCTATCACTTTGATTGTATCCTGCCAAAAGAGCATAATATAGTACTGGATATCATTGCTATCATTCTTAAAAATATTATTAATTAGATTCTTCTTATTATCGTATGTTTGGTAATAATTCTCATTTTCTACGTCTTTAATACTAATATCTAACACAGCGTATGGTGACTTTGGATTTAAATCCAGTTTAAGAAGTTCCAGTTTCTTTTTTATTTCCTTCTCGTTATGGGGAACACCCGCCAAAAGGCTTATCCAAAACTGTTCATGCAGTTCAGGTAACAACTGCTCAAGGTTTTCTTTATTGGAAGCCATATTTTTGCTAATCTGAGATTCCTGCTCCAGCTTATCTTTTATATTTATAAAGATACTATTTACTTCTTGCATTTGTATTGGTTTTAATAAATAATATTCCACATCATACTCGATTGCTTTTCTTGCATATTCAAATTCGCGATAGCCACTGATAATGACAACTTTGATATTTAATTGATTGCTATGTATGTACTCTGCTATATCCAATCCTGTTTTTTCAGCCATTTCTATGTCAGTTAAAACAACGTCAACCGGATGGTCTATCAGATATTCTATCGTTTCTTTTCCATCCTCAAAATCAGCAACCACCTCGAAGCCCATCTTTTCCCATTCTATATATTTGCACATGCCATTTCTAATAGTAGTCTCATCTTCTACAATAACCAATCTATACATAACCCCTCCTAAAATGGTGATAATGAATCAATATACCTAGATACATTTTCAGAATTCACTTCTATCGTTGGGAATATTGTCATTTCCTCGTAATTTTCGCCCTTAATTATTTTTTCTCCAATACGAATCGCTTCCCGAATCATAGTGGGTGAATAGGTAAGGGAAAAGAGGTAGTAATCCTCTTCCTGTTGAATCCGATAAAATATTTCTTGAGATCCCGAAGATCCTGCTATCATTTTCAAGTTTGGCAATATCTTAGTTTCGTATGAACTTTTATATTCATCCAGTACTTCTAAAATTCCCAGTGCTATTTCATCATCATGAGTATATATTGCGCCAATACTCATCAGCTCATCAACGGTCGCATTATTAATCCATGACTGAAATAACTCTTTTGCGATTTTTCTTTGCCAGTCTGCATAACCAACTTGAATTGTAATGAAATTATCCTCTATTGTTTCATTATAACCGTCCGTTCTCTGGAAAGGTACCGAAGACGTATCTCCCATAATCTCCAAGACGCTTGTACCATTGGGGATTTTTTTGTTAAATATTTCAGCAGTTAAAATTCCAATACCATAATTATCACCCTTTACTGTTGCTGTAGGTGTAAAGTCCGGTATTTCCCTATCGAAGACAACTAGTGGTATATTTGCTTTTTGTACAGTTAGAGCAGCAGTTTTTAGAGAGGCTCCATCCATAGGCAGCATAATAATACAATCCACGTCCTTTTTAACCAATTCAATTATCTGCTGTGACTGTTCATTCGAATTGTTTCCCACTACACATACATAATCCCATCCATTTTCTTCGGCTACCTTCTTAACTTCTTCTTTCGCATAATACAACACACCTTCCGCCCACAAGTGAGTTGGTCCGATTATACTAACAGCAATGGTTTTTTTATCATCTATTATATTATCCGATTGATTGTAAATAATTAAATAAAATATCAATAGCATTGAGAATACTATCAATGTAGCACCTGCCAAAATTATCCTTTTTTTCACTTTATCAGCCTCCAAAAGATTTATCCTGATTGATATTAATTGGAATTAAAACATACGATTCTATTATTACCCCGATTTAAATAAAAAGCAACACAAAACCTTCCACCAACACGGGATAAATCATCGTTTTACAGCAATAAATCACAAATAGTTACTAAAGTAAAAATAATACACCTCTTAACTTTGAGCTTGTTACTATAACAAGAGTTTTATAACCATATCATACTTAACTTATATACGAAATAACGCTATCATGTATTTATGATATACGCACAAGGAATACAATAAACATAATTTCTATGATATGTCTTGAAAAAAAGAGAAAGAGGTAGAAGAATGGCAAGATTATTAACACTTATGAGCTGCCAATGGGCAGACATTGATTTGGAAACAATGTGTAGGAAAACAAAAGAGATGGGTTATGAAGGTCTTGAGCTTGCATGCTGGGGTAATCATCTTGATGTTAAAAGAGCCGCAAAAGACGATGAGTATGTCAGTGAAATTAAAGCCCTCCTTCGTAAATATAATTTAAAAGTAGAGGCTTTGGCAACTCACATTATCGGTCAGTGTGTAGGTGACTATAATGATCCACGTCTTGATAACTTTGCACCTTCTGAATTAGCGGGTCAGCCTGATGCAATCCGAGCATGGGGAATTGAAACCATGAAGTATGCAGCTGTTGCAGCAAAAAAACTAGGATGCTATGTTATTACCGGTTTTACAGGGTCACCTATCTGGAAGTATCTATACTCATTTCCACAGACAACAGAAGAAATGATAGAGTCTGGCTTTCAGGAAATTTATGACCTCTGGACTCCTATTCTAGATGTTTTTAAAGATAACGGCATAAAGTTTGCCTTAGAGGTTCATCCTGGCGAAATCGCATTTGACTACTATACAACGGAGCGTTTCCTAAAGAAATTTTCTGACCGAGCAGAAGTAGGCCTAAATTTTGATCCAAGCCACTTAATCTGGCAGGGAATAACACCTCACGTATTCTTAAAGGATTTTATCGATAAGGTATATCATGTACATATGAAAGATGCAGCAGTTACTTTAGATGGCAAGTCTGGCTTATTAGGCTCACATATTGATTTCGGTGATCTAAGACGTGGTTGGAACTTCCGTTCATTAGGCCATGGCGATGTTAATTTTGAGGAAATTATTCGTATACTCAATGCACATAATTATCAGGGTCCACTTTCCGTTGAGTGGGAAGACAGCGGAATGGAAAGAGAATATGGTGCAGCTGAAGCAGCAGCTTTTGTTAAAAAGGTGGACTTTGCACCTTCTGAAATAAAATTTGACGATGCTATTAAATCAAACTAAGAGATTGGAAAGGAGATTGTACGGTGAAAAGAAAAGTACGTTATGGTATGGTCGGCGGAGACCGAAAGGCTTTTATCGGCGGAGTTCATAGAAATGCAATCAGTTTAGTGGAAAATGCCAACCTTGTAGCAGGTTGTTTTAATCCAAATCAAGAAGTAAACAAAAAATGTGGAGAGTATTATGAAATAGACAGCGAAAGAATATATGCCGACTATAAGGCTATGGCTGAAGCCGAAAGTAAGAGAGAGGATAAAATTGACTTTGTTGTTATTGTTACACCAAACTTCCTGCATTATGAAGTAGCAAAAGAATTTATCCTTCATGGCATAAATATAATGTGTGAGAAGCCACTATGCTTTGAGCTTGACCAGGCCGAGGAATTAAAGAGATTATCCAAAGAAAACAATGTATTATTCGCAGTAAACTATAGCTATTCCGGAAATAATCTCCTTAAGTATGCGAAGCAGTTAGTCAAAGAAGGTTATATCGGTGAAGTCATAAATGTCAATGCAGAATATTTACAAGATTGGCTTATTGATGATATCGGGGCTGGTGATGAAACAACAAATAAACTATCCGTTTGGAGAATGGATCCGAAATTATCCGGTATTTCCAACTGCGTAGGTGATATTGGAACACATATTGAGCATACGGTTAGCTATATCACCGGCCTTAAATTGACAAAGGTCGCTGCAGTCTTAGATTATTACAAGCAACCATTGGATTTAAATGCGAATATCTTAGTTGAGTTTGATAATGGTTCACATGGTGTATTTAACTCTTCTCAAGTATGCGTCGGACACGCAAACGGCCTTGTTGTAAGAATTTTTGGTACAGAAGGTGCCCTTGAATGGCAGCAAGAGAATTCCAATTATCTTTATGTAACCAAAAAAGGTCAACCAACACAGATTATTAACCGTGGTACGGGCTATGTCACAGGCAGGGCAGCTGAAATCAACAGTCTACCATCCGGTCATCCGGAAGGACTTGTGAATGCATTTGCTAACATTTATAAGTCCTTCATAAATGCCATACAAAAACATGCTAATGGTGAAATTTTAGGAGAGGATGATTTAGATTTCCCAGATATTGATGCCGGGATTCATGGAATAAAATTTATTCATGCAGCTGTTAAAAGTAATAACAACCACTCTGAATGGGTTGATTTGTAACTCATAAAAAACAATACTACCCTGTTTCTCAACCCGGCAACCTTAGTGTCGGGTTGGAAGCAGCGCATGTAATTAACTACTCCTAATTTTATTCTAAATTAATCATCTTCCTTCACAATCGGTAACCTGAGCGTCACACAGGTACCTTCACCCTCTACAGACTGAATATTTATATTTTGATGTTCCTCATAGATGTACTTAATCCGCTCACGAATATTACGAATCCCGATATGAGCACCACGTATCTGAGTCATAGACTGATGTTCAATGATATCAACCATTTCTTCAGACATCCCTGCTCCATTATCCTGAATCGTTACAATCAAGCAATTCTCCTGTCGTATGATTTTAATTGTAATGCAACCGCCTAACACTTCACCATTTTCATCCTTATTTGCTAAAATTCCATGAAATAGTGCATTTTCTACAAGCGGCTGCAGAAGATTCTTTGCAATTAAGCAGTTGCTTACTTCTTTCGGTATTTCTATTTTAGACTTAAAAGTTCCTTCATAACGATAATTTTGAATAATTAGATATTGTTTAACAACACTAATTTCCTGCTCCACTGTATCGTACACTTCCGCTATCTCAATACGTAACCGATCCTTTAGTATCTCAATCATTGCCTTATTAACAGCAACAACATCTTCATTTCTCCCTTTTTGCGCCAGATACGTAATTGTATTCATAGTATTGTAAATAAAATGAGGATCGACCTGTGAGATCAAAAGACTATAGCGCATGGTCTGCTCTATTTTTTCTTTTTCAATAACCTTGTTAATGTTGTCCTTTAGTTTCTCGGACATAATATTAAAGGCCTCCCCCACCTCGCCGATTTCATCATTGGAATAGACTGTTACTCTTGCTTCTAAGTTACCCTCTGCAATTTCGCCCATCTGCTTCGATACTTCACCCAGGGGCTTGGTAAACCGCTGTACAATAGGTACCATGATCATAATTACACAGATGCCAAAAATTGCAATTAATAGTTCATCCAACACTATCACAGAATGATTGTTCGCAATAATATCTTTTTTGGTAAGCCGGCTGATAAGTTTCCAATTCGCATACTCCGATATTCGTACGGTTGACACTCCATTGGAATCCTGATAATACCCTTCCATATAACTGTTACCATAGGTAAGATTACTGAGTGTTTTATCCGGGTCGATTTTTGAGTTTTGTACACTAGGTTCTACCTTATGATTGTTATTTGTCAGAAACAGATAATCTTCACAATAATCGCTGACACCCTGTACAATATAAACAATCTCATCAAAAGAAGATATGATGGTAATGCTTCCTGATATTCCGTTTTTTGAATAGTTATGTACGAAGCCATAACCCATGGAAAACTCTCTTCCGAAAACAGTCTTAGATTCTCCTCGAATAAAGGAAAATGGTTCTACAAACATATCTTTTTGTTTTTCCTTATAATAGACTGGTAAGACATCCTGTTCCATATGATTTATTACACTGGAAGCTAGCCCAACTGTATTAAAGTTAATATTATTGCCACCATCATTAATGTTAACAAAGATTCCTAGAACTTGATAAGAAGGAACGTTATTACGAATTCCCAAATCAGACAAATATAGGCGAATCTTTGCTACATTCTTTCGGGAGGGAATATCCAAGTAAGCATGGAGTAATTTATTGAGTTCTTCATCTTCTGCTACTACAGAAGCAAACCGATCCAGCTCTTCAAAGCGATTATCTACACGCATCATAATCTGCTCATTAAAGCTCATAGCCATTTTCATTTCTGCCTCTCGGTTAGACTGATAGATGATATTTGGCAATATAGTGGTTAATATCAAAAACATCACCAAAAACACTAAGATTTGTGAAAATAGAAGTTTAATTTTTAATTTCATAAAGCAGATTAATCCTCTTTTCTATAAGCGCCAGTTCCTTATTTACGAAATAGTTCTCCTTTTACACATTTTTCGTACTCATTTCAGCATCTTATTTATCTCTCTTATATTCATTTGGAGTTACACCTGTAAACTGTTTAAATATTTTACTAAAATACTGACTGGAAGTGAATCCTACTCTCTCTGCGATCTCATATATCATGTAATCCTCTTGGTCAAACATCTGCTTTGCCTTTTGGATACGCACACTATTAAGAAAATCCGTCACCCCAACACCAACTTCATCTTTGAACTTCGTGGAAAGCCAGGAATTACTTAATTTCACATGTTTTGCAATGCTATTCGTGGATAATTCCACAAGTGCATAGTTATTTTGAATATATTCCAGCGCCTCAAGGATCACCGTTGAATACATACTTGCTTTATGTTCATGGGATAAATTATGAATCTGATCCAATTTATATTGAAGAAATGCAACGATTCTATTGGCATCTAGAGGTTCGTATAATGTATGCGATTCTGCCAGAAGGAATTGACGTCCACTCTTTTCACCCACAAGTGAAGTTTCAAAACGGCTCATGGCTTCCAGCATATTACGTAAATACCACAAATAGGTATAATAATCCTCATGTTCTATAGCAGTTTTCAATATATCGATATACTGATTGGTTTTAGCCGTATCTGCATTTTTAATTACCTGATACATCTCATCTGCTGAAATGGATATCACACTGTTTTTATCTTGATTTTTGGTTTGTAGAGATTCTTCGCCGAACTCAACCACTTGTGTCTGTTCTTTCACAAAGCGCCGTAGAAGCAACTCTCTATTCTTATTAAAAAACCTGCTAAACTGACGTACACTGCAGCCTTTGGGATAATAATAGACATAAAAAGGCTGCGATGCATTTTTATTAATATAGTTAAATACCTTTGTTGAAAACTGGTAGAGCTTGTCATTTATTTCTCTTTGGGAGATAAGATTTCCCTCTAGTTCCAAAATTGCAAGGTATTCATCTCTTCCAATCGAAAAGAATGATAACACACGCATATTCTCTTTTGCTGATTCTTCATTACAAATTGATTTTAAATCATGCTCGCAAAACGAAAGTGGATCACTTTGGGGCGAGATAAACTTATATACAAACCGTGGTGCCGCCTTCTTGGTAAGTATCAGATAATAGTATTTTTTTTGGATTTGGATGTATTCATTTTCATCCAGCATCTCTTTATACTGTTTCTCTTCTGCATTTTTAAGAAATATTTCTTCTAAAATTACACCAGTGGTATATCGATTTTTGGACTGCTCTTTTTTAATATCTTCTTTCAATTTTAGAATTTTTTTCAAAAACATCACTTCATCTATATCGCTTTTTAACAGATAATCATCTATGCCTAAGCGAATCGCCTGCTTCACATAATTAAAATCCCGATATCCGGACAAAAAGAGCATATGAGAATTTTTATCATTTTCTCGTATTGTCTGGGCAAAATCAATTCCGCTCATACCAGGCATTTTAATATCTGAAATAATTAATTCCGGGCGGTGTTTTCGATATATACTTAATGCCTGCTCTGCATCTGTAGTTACTCCAACCAATTTAAAATCATAGTATTCCCAATTAATAATGTTCACCAGATAATCTAAGGCCAGTTTTTCATCATCAACCAACAAAACCTTTATCATAAAATACCTCTTCCTTACAATCCGTTCCTATGTTTCATCACATTTTTATTATACAATGGCACCCAAGCTAATGCAAGAAATCTCTTGCTCTCATAGCCGGGCGCCATTCATGTCAACTAATATGATTCGTGTATTAAGAATTCTGTTTTGATAATATATAATGCTCTTTCTTGTTGTTAATATAATCCATTACACGTTGGTTATTGTATGTAAATATCATAATAATTAATAAGAATATTCCGGATGCTGTATCCTGCAGTGATGCTGATAATCCTAAGCTTAAAAGTCCAGTTGTTAGCATGTTCAAAATAAAGTTTCCGATAAAAATACCAATTAACAAATTACAATACTGCTCCAGTGCTAATCCAACATAGATTCCTAACATACAGTTAAAGATTATATTGGTACTTGACATATACATAGGTGTATCAATGGAGCCCTGAATAGAGATTTTAAGTAATGCTGCAACTCCTAAAAACAAAGCAGATACTGCGTAACATAGAAAAGCTGTTTTCTTTGTATTTACACCGCCATCTTTTGCAATCTGCTGCGAACTTGCACATGCCCTTACATTATACCCGAACTTTGTATAATTAAAAATAACGTAGAATAGTGCAAACATTACTGCAAAAATAATAAGGCAATAAGGAAAACGTCCAAAAGTAGTAATATCGCCTTTGATTGCAGTTACCCAAGAAATGCTTGCTAGGTTTGACAAGGTCTCATAGATCATACATACTCCAAGAGCAGTTACGATAGCCGGTACTTTTAAAAGTATATACATGATACCGGAAATGGTTCCCAATACAACACCGGTAACTATAACTATTATTGAAAATGCTCCTAAGCCAATGCTGTATATATGTACTAACTTCGCTCCGAACATTGCAGCCAACATAACCACTGCGCCTGCACTCAAATCCATTCTGTCGCAAAGCATATTACTGCACATTGCAAAGGAAATCAGTGTTGGTGCCAAAGACTGTTTTAAGTTCATAATTAAACTGGATGATTTACCAAACTTTCCGCCGGAGCAGATAAAAAACATTAGATAAACCACGACTGGTAAAAGTATTACTTTTAATACATTTTTTATCTTGGTGGATTTTGTATTCATGTTTGTTCCCCTTTCCATAAACCAGATAGCTTATTTGCCATGTCTAGCTATGGTGTCTTCTATACTGTAGTCAGCACCCATTTTTACCAAATCTTCAGCGGTTGCATCCGGATTGTATTTTTTAATCACTTGTTTCAATTCATCCGTGGTCCATGCATATACACCGTCATTATGAAGGTATGTCATGTAGTTAGAGAATTCTTCACCGGTCTTGCAGGTAATGAAATTAACAGGAACTTCCACTTTTTCTTCTGATAATGGTGTTCCCAGCAAAGTATTGTACATAAAGATGAATGGGAATACTATGTCTACATACTGTCCACCGATAGCACTTGATACAAAACCACTGTCAAGACCTTCTTGGCAGTTTTCAGAAAGGTCGCAGAATGCAATTTTTATCTCACCTTCTCTGCCTGCCGATTTGATTGGTTCCTGACAATATTCAATACCTAATAATGTAATCGCAATACCATCGATAGAATCATCTGCTGCTAAATAGTCTTCTACAGCTTTTGTAAATTCAAGTCCTCTATACTCACCGGCTTTCTTTACTTCCGGATGATCTTCAAATGCTGCCATCATACCTTCCCAACGTCTGTCATGGCATGTGATACCAGGTTCATAGCCGATTGCTGCAATATTCTTACTTCCCGTATCAATCAGACTTGTAATAATGTCATAACCTGCCTGGTAGTCCGCTTCATAAGATCCACCAACAAAGTACTGGCTTGCATATATCTGCTCTTTGATACTCTCGTCAATCTGTGAGAATCCAACACCTAGGTACACACCATTATCTTCACAGATCTTAAGTCCCTGAAGAACTGCAGTTCCTGAGAAATTGGTAGTAATAATACCGTCAACACCCTGTGCACATAAGTTCTCAATTGCTGATAGATAAGTTTCATCTGCAAAATTCTCAATTATGTAATAGTTAAATTTTACTGAGAATTCTTTTCCCATGTAATCGGTATAAGATTTTAATTTGGAACATAAAAAATCAGTTGTTGTGTGAATAATAACACCTACTGTATATTCACCATTTTCATCACCACTTGTTTCTCCTGATTTTCCCCCCTGCACATCATCTTTCTTATCGGTTGTATCTGCAGCAGATTTTGGTTCACTTGAAGATGAACTGTTTCCACATCCAATCAGTGACAAAGCCATAACAGTTGCTAATACTAATGAAATAATTTTTTTCTTCATAATTTTCCTCCTATTATTTTAATATACCATCTTTGTTCTTAACATAAGTTAAGAATACCAGTAACAACAGAACGAGCCCCTGAATACCTTCAATCACACGTTCATTCACTCCCAAAATTATTAATCCGTTACGCAATAGTATTACGGAAAAGCTTCCGACTAAAGCACCGATCATCTTGACACGAGAGCCACCGGAAAGGGGAACTCCTCCAAGAACCAATGCTGTGATTACATTCATTTCAAGTCCCTGGCCTGTGGAAGTACTAACACTTCCCGCTCTAGCCATAAGGATGACTCCTGCAATACCCACTGTAATACCACTGATGATATAAGCCATCATCTTGTTTCGTGTTACATTGACTCCTGCCTGCTGTGAAGCTACAATATTTCCACCAATTGCCTTATTCGCTTTTCCAATGCTGCTTTTTTCAAAAAGCAGGTGACAGACAATATATACCGTTACTAACACAACAATCTTGATGGTCCAGTTATCATACTTATACATGTAAACCGGAATGCTGTATTTCTGAGTTGCACATACTGTGTTTAAGATACCTCGACACATATACATAATACATAAGGATGTAATAAAAGGAGACACTTTTAAATATACGGATACCACTCCATTTAGTAGAAACCATACAAGTGCAGCTGCGATACTAGTAAAAATAACGATCACGAACGGTACACCTGTATTGGCAACCAAAATGGAAATCAATACAGAGAACCCAATAACACCGCCATAGGATAAATCCATACCACCATGTGAATATACAAAGATTGCTCCAAATGCCATGATTGCAACATATACTGTCTGATTTAAAATACCTGTAAGATTACCTCTTGTTAATAATTTTCCATCTCCAACTATCTGGAACACAAGAATCATAATGATTAGCCCAAGAAAGGGGACAAGTTGTCTTACTACTTCTACAAAGTTTTTGCCATCTTGCTTACTTGCTTCTACTTTTGGTTCTTCCATCATTTCCATTCATAATTTCCCCCTTCCTATAGCATTTCTTTGATAATAGCAGCTTCATTCAAATTTTCTGCCCGTTCGAAGGTTTTCCGATGATGTCCTTTGCAGAGAATCATGATACGATCACTCATACCGATTAACTCCGGCAGTTCTTCGGAAATCATGATAATGGATTTGCCCTCTTTTTTCAACTGATACATGAGCTGATACATAAATGCTTTTACTCCAATATCAATCCCTCTGGTCGGACAATCTAGTATGAATATTTCAGATTCATTTCCAAGCCATTTTCCAAATACTACTTTCTGCTTATTTCCACCGCTTAAATCCTTCACATCCTGTGTAATTTCCCTACATTTAATACTTAGTTCTTTTACTTGTCTGTTAGTAAATTTCTTTTCTGCACCTTTAAAAATCAGTCCGCCTTTGCTGATTTTGGACAGAGAGGGCAATACCGTATTATCCAGAATACTGGCAGAAAGAATTAAAGCTTCCTGATCACGATTCTTGGATACATAGCCTATTTTATTCTTAATTGCCTGCTTGGCAGAACGTACCCTTTCACCATTTCCTAATGTTACATTTCCATAAAGTGGTTTACGGATACCAAAGAGGACGCTTCCCAGTTCATGCATTCCGCAGTCTGTCAGACCACCGATTCCCAGAATCTCGCCTTTATGTAATTCCAAAGACACCCCTTCTAAGGCATTTTTTACATATACTTTCTCTGCCTTTAGTACCACCTCATCCATATAACTTCCATCATAATCACTTCGATAGTAATTACCAGTTAATTTTCTGCCTACCATCAATTCCTTAATCTTTTCTTCCTCGAACTCCTCTCGATCAAGTTCCTGAATAAAAACACCATCCCGTAAAATAATTAACTTACTGCAGACTTTCATGAGTTCGTCCAAATCGTGTGAAATAAAGAGAACTGCTTTATTCCTTTCTTTCATCTCCTGAATCAACCGATAAATAACATCCCTACCTTTTTGAGAAAGAGCTGTTGTAGTCTCATCTACGATAAAAATATCTGGCTGTGAA
Source organism: Bacillota bacterium (assembly GCA_023443225.1). Lineage (GTDB taxonomy): Bacteria > Bacillota > Clostridia > Lachnospirales > Lachnospiraceae > Anaerocolumna. Next base: position 7,814 of record JAEZVF010000053.1, on the reverse strand, counting down.
TAAAGAGCCCTGACTACTTCAATTAGTTTTCGTTCCTCCAGGCTGTACTTGCTGATTGGATCTGCCGGGTCAATATCTGTAATTCCCACTTTTTTCAGCTCAGTTCTGGCTGCTTGATACATTTTCTTCCGGTTAACAATGCCGCCTTTGGAAAACAAATGTTCTTTTCCCAAAAATATATTATCTGCCACACGAATTCCAGAGAGTGTTCCCATCTCCTGGGCAATCATACTAATTCCATTCTTCTGCGCCTCAATGATATTAGCTGGCTTATATAGAACTCCTTTTAACTCCAAAGTTCCGGACGTTGCAGGATAAACTCCTGAGATGATAGATGAAAATGTTGATTTTCCCGAACCATTTTCACCAATGAGTCCAATAATTTTGCCTCTTTCAATGTTTATAGAAACATCTTTGAGTGCGTGTGTTAAACCAAAATTTTTTGATATATTGCTAGCCTTTAAGATTATTTCTGTACTCATTTTTTATACCACTTCCTCCTTGTCCTGTGTTATGGAATTCTTATCCTAACACAATGACATTCCAGGACAGTTTCGGCAATACGATGACAGTGTCTGCATAACCAGAAACATCCATATCTTTCATCACTACGTTGTCCGGATTGTCAAGGGTATTGCATGCATCCAAGTTATCTCCGGACAGTACCAGGTGCTGCTTTACTTTCTTTTCACCATATCCTTGTAAATTGAGTTCAAAACTTATTGCTTCCTCCTGGCTGCAATTCAATACAAACACGCGGATTTCATCAGCTTCTTCATTGTAAACAATTGCCGGTTCTACAATTGGCAATTCACCAAACTCACTTATGTATGTAGGGGCATCTAAAATGGCTTTCATAGAAGTTCCATGTCCATATTTACTTAACATATGGAACGGATGATACGTCGTCTGTTTAAAAATACCGCCGTTTTGTACTGTCGTTATGGGTGCAATAACATTGATTAGTTGTGCAAGACAAGCGATCTCAACCGTATCCACATTATTCAGCAGGGTAATTCCAAGACCACCTACAACAATTGCATCCAAAAGGCTGTATTTTTCCTGCAGTATTGCTGGAGCTGTCTCCCACTTTTCAGCAGAAGTCATTTCAAATGTAGTCAGTTCCTGAAGGTCATCCAAAGAATTCAGTTTAATGTCCTGAAAGTTCCATACGTTCCATTCATCAAGGCAAATCTTTATATCTTTATTAAAGTGATTCTTTGCCTTTACGTATTCTATTACACGAGCACTATTCTTGATATGATTGTCTAACTGTTTATACGCTGCAAGAAAATTTGTGGTTCCCTGACCGGAATTCATGGTGTAATTATGTGTTGATATATAATCCACATGCTTATAGAGATCTGTTAGCATCACTCTGTCCCATTCCATATAAGTTGGCAGCATTTCGTAAGAACTTCCGCAGGCAACCAGCTTGATGGTTGGATCCACCCATCTCATAATTTTAGCTGTTTCCAGTGCTTTCTTTGTATAATCTTCTGCGGAAAGATGACCTGCCTGCCAGCTGCCTTCCATTTCATTTCCAAGACACCAATACTTAATATTATATGGTTCTGGACTTCCGTTCTTTGCCCTCAGATCACTCCAGTAGGTCCCACCTGGATGGTTACAGTACTCCACAAGGTCTCCGGCATCCTTGATGCTTCCGGTTCCCAAGTTTACGGCTATCATAGGTTCGATGCCGACTTTCTTGGCCCATCTGCAGAACTCATCAATACCGAATTCATTGGTTTCAATACTTGCCCAAGCATAATCCATTCTCTTTGGCCTTTTTTCCTTTGGACCAATTCCATCATGCCAGTCATAGCAGGAAACGAAGTTGCCACCCGGATAACGAATAAGCGGTACGTTTAATTCCTTCACTAATTCCATGACATCTTGGCGGTATCCGTCTTCATCTGCTTGTGGGTGCCCCGGCTCGTAGATACCGGAATAGATACACCTCCCCAGATGTTCTGTAAAGGATGAATACATTTTGTAATCAATCTTTCCAATCACATAATGTTTGTCACTAAAGCATGTTACCTTTTTCATGTTCATTCCTCCTTGAATAATTATTGCTTAAGGAGAGTTTATAATATTTACTCAAATTAAACGATACAATTCTTCTTGTCTTTGTGTAATATTTTTGGGTGTACACATTTTTTATTCTTATTTTGTGTATTATTTTTAGTTTACCCTTTCACAGGCAGAGCTCTTTTATTGATAAGGTAGCAATTTACCATGATGGTAAAATCACCCTGTATGTACATGATTTTATTGGCACTGCCTACTAAATATGATAAAATAGTATTACATATTTTAACTGTGGGAGATGCTTATGGAAAAACATTATGATGAATGTTACTTTGTTAATTATGATACTTATGATGATTTAAATTTGTATGAAGTTGGATGTCAAAAATGCCCCAGCAATTATAGCTTCGGTCCAATTATTCGAAGCAACTATGTTCTTCATTATATTTTTGATGGTGAGGGAACCTTATATTTAGATAATCAAGAATTTAATATTACTAAAATGCAAGCTTTCGTAACACCACCCAATCTTACTGCTTTCTATAAAGCAAGTACAAAGAATCCATGGAACTATCTCTGGGTACACTTCAATGGACAGAAGGCAGCAGATTTGCTTCACTTAGCTGGTTTAACAAAAAACCATCCCGTTTTTCTCCCTACTAGTCCAGCTTATAACTTGGAACATTGTCTCCTGGATATTCTACATTGTAATGATGAAGAATATAAATGTATAGGAAAATTATATGAGTGTTTTCATTATATGGTCAAACTTACTTCCAGAAAACCAGAAACACAAGAATATGACAATAATCTCCGTTATATTAAACTTACGCTTGATTATATCTGTAGAAAATACTATGAACCTATTAAAATACACGATATTGCCAATTATTGTGGATTAGATCGTTCCTATTTGAGTAAAGTATTTAAAAAAGCTACCAACTATAGTCCTCAGGAATATCTTATCTATTACAGAATCAATAAGGCGAAGCAGTTATTAAAGGACCCCAACACTCCCATACAACATGTTGCTTATTCCGTCGGCTATCCAGATCCTTTTGCGTTTTCAAGAATTTTCAAAAAAGAAACAGGTGTCTCCCCTAGCCAATTCCGCGAAAATCACCAATGAATCAATAAAAATTGAAATCAGAATGAGCTCAACGCCTAATATTATTTTATACACTAGGCATTGAGCTCTTTTATATGCTATTTATTTGAGACTGCTTTAAGATAATATATTTGTGAACTATAATCTCCCCCATTGGCACACAAGGAATCCTTATGTATAACCATACCTGCATTCATAAGTTCATCCCCACCATATATCTGATCTTCCATACCGTTCATTATGTACTGTTTATTTTCATCCAAGCCTACTAGGTACAAACGCATCCATGGACCATTAGGAATTCCAAACATTTGGTAGTATCCCACTAAAGCTTCCTCTTTATTCTTATCTATCACCATCCAGGCACTATTATTTCCTTCAAACGGACTTAAGAGCCGGTAAAACATACCTTCACGAATTAAGGTTCTAAACTCTTTAACAAAGCTAATTTGATTCTTTATCAATTGCTTCTCTTCATTTGTCAACTTGTTTAAATCTAATTCATATCCAAACATTCCAAACATTGCTACATTTGCTCTGCTTTCAAGCGGTGTCACGCGTCCTATTTGTTGATTCGGTACTTCTGAAACATGTGCACTAATACTACTTAATGGATATACAAAAGATGTACCATACTGTATTTTTATCCGTTCCATTGCATCAGTATTGTCACTGGTCCAAGTCTGTGGTGCATAATACAACATGCCAGGATCAAATCGTGCTCCTCCACTAGAACATGATTCAAACAAAATATGTGGAAACTTTTTAATCAATCTTTCATACAGCTTATATACACCCAATATATATTGATGAAAAACCTTTCCTTGTTCTTCTGGAGGTTTTGAATCAGAATAACTTTCCGAAAGGTAACGATTCATATCCCATTTTACATATGAAATATTAGCACTACTCAAAACCTTCTCCATTAATTCATAGATATAATCTACAACTTCATCTTTCGTAAAATCCAGTACATACTGATTTCTACTTGGTGAAGGAACTCTGCCAGGTGCGCAGAGAATCCAATCCGGATGCATTCGAAATAAATCAGAATTCATATTTACCATCTCAGGCTCAAACCAAAGTCCAAACTTTAAACCTAAATTGTTAATTTTTTTTGCCAATCCTTCTATACCGTCTGAAAGCTTTTTGAAATTGGTTACATACCAATCACCCAAACCTGTTTTGTCGTCATTACGTTCTCCAAACCACCCATCATCTAAAACAAATAATTCCACTCCAAGTTCTTTACCTGCCTTGGCTATTTCTAAAATTTTATCTTCTGTAAAATCTACTCCTGTTGCTTCCCAGTTGTTTATTAATATAGGACGGTCTTTATTTCTCCATTCACCACGTACCAATCGATTACGGTATATTTCATGATAGGTTTGACTCATACCATTTATCCCGTGATTGGAATATACCAGGACAGCTTCTGGACTTTGAAACGATTCTTCTGAATGTAATACCCATTCAAATCCTTCCGGATGAATTCCAATTTGAACTCTTGTCATATTACATGTATCAACTTCCACCAGTTCCATATGATTACCGCTATATATTAAACTGAACCCGAGTACTTCTCCTTGAAACTCATCTGACTTAGGACGTTTTAATGCTACAAAAGGATTCTGTTCTGCGCTACTACTTCCTCTTCGGCTATTACTTCCCTGTATACCCTGAACTAGTTTTCTTAATGTTACATGACGTTCCCTTGACCATGCCCCAACTAACGAAATCATTTCATAATTGGAATCCGGTAAATCAATACTAGCACTAAGAACTCTCTCCAAAGTCACTATTTCTTTACCTTGATTACTAAATTGCACATTTCTTGCAATTGCTGGATAATCTCTAAAAATGGTATAACTTAGGACACATTTTACATTCAACAGCTGATCAATCATATGAATTTCTAATGTTTCTGCTTCATATTCTGACTCTACATAAGTAGCAGGTAAATCCTTCAAATTTTTCTTGCCTTTAAATATTTGATGTGATTCATATTCCAAACAGACTATCCTACTTCCATTTACTTGTTTTATTTCAAATGCAGGTTCTCTATAATCGCCAGTTCCAACACAAGGGTATTCCATTTTAGTATACTGTGGACTCATATAATAATCATTTTCTTTCGTATATACTGCTAATGCACGCAATCCCCCTTCTAATAAATATGAAAAATCTTCTTTATGATTAATTCTTTTTCCAAAATATAAATTTCCCAGCTGATTATTGTCTAATATTTGGATAATGTAACTAATTTGCTCATTATATAAATGAAACTCACGTGATTGAGTTGAATAGATAATAGCCATTTATAATTTACCTCCTGATGTCGCAATGCCTTCAATAAACTGTTTCTGAAAAATAATATATAACAACAGCATAGGCCATATAGCAAGTACTGCAGCTGCCATAAGTTCTGGATAATTCACTGAATAAGCACTGGATATTTTCGCTAATGCCGATGACAATGTAGCCGTTTGTGAAGTTGAATTAACGATCATTGGCCACATCAAATCCTTGAATGCAAATAGTGCAGTGAATATTGAAAGTGCAACTAACCCTGACTTAGTAAGTGGTAACATAACTTTCCAAAATGTTTGCCCTATACTACAACCATCTAATCTTGCAGACTCTTCTAATTCTTTTGGTAATCCCATAAAAAATTGTCGTAATAAAAAAGTCCCAAATGCACTAACAAGCCCTGGAAACACAAGCGCAAATATAGTGTTTCTCATACCTAGTTTATCTATAATTAAATACTGTGGCACAATAAAGATCTGAACCGGCACCATCATTTGGAATAAAACCAAACCAAATAAGAAACTCTTTCCTGGGAATTCTAATCTAGCAAAAGCATAGGCTGCCATTGCACTAAATAATACTGCGCAACCAACACGTAAGAACATCATTGCAAATGTATTCATATAAAGTCTTATAAAGTTATTCTGTTGAATAACTTTAACAAAGTTCACCCATTGCAATTTCTGTGGATAAAAAACAAACGGATTCATGGAGGTTGATTCACTAACTGTTTTCAAAGAAGTAAGTACCATCCATAAAAAAGGAAGAATCATAATACATGCGCCTAATATTAGAATACTATGTAAAACAATTGATGTTATATTATAACTTTTTCTCATTCTCTCTACTCACTCTTTCTACTCACTCATTTCTTGGCACTACATATAATTGACCCATTTTTTCTGTAATTTTGTTTGAATTACAGAAATGACCATAATAATTGCTAACAAGAGCATTACGATAGCAGACCCATATCCTTTGTTTGAATATTTGAATGAGTTATTATAAAACAAATAGACTAAAGACACTGTGCGGTCATACGACGGACTTGTGACACCTATAATCATATATATCACATCAAATACTTGCATGGAAGCAATAATACTGGTTACTATAACAAAAAATAGTGTAGGAGATATTAAAGGTAATGTAATACTAAAAAATTGTATTACACCACTTGCTCCGTCAATATCAGAAGCCTCATAAAAATCCCTTGGTATTTCCTGAATTCCAGCCAATAGTAGTACCATGCTGTATCCAATAGTGCTCCATATTCCAATCGTTGTAATTGTCATCATCGCAATATTCGGATCATCTATCCAGTTAACACTAGGCATCCTAATAGTATTTAAAGTATGATTTATTAAGCCAAATTTGTAATTATATAACCATTTCCATACCATTGTTACTGCAGCAGGTGCTGCTACCATCGGAATGAAGTATATGGTTCTATATATATTCTTTCCTTTTCTATTTCCATTTAGAATAACCGCAAGAAGTAATGCAATTACAATTGTGATTGGTACCACGATACAAGTATAACTCAGTGTATTTCGTACTGCATACCAAACTTGTGGATCACTGAATAACTTCTTATAATTCTCTAAACCAACAAATATATTTCCTTTTCCAAAAGCACCACTTTTAAAAAAGCTAAGATAGAATGTCTGAAATATAGGAATTATATTAAGAATAAATAATCCTATGATAGTAGGTGCTACTAAGCCCCATGCCCAACACCACTCATTTAATTTTCTTTTTGAGATTTTCACTGTTTTATCTTTAACTCTTTCCATCTTTGCTCCTTAAAAATGCGGCAGTTGGGTACTGCCGCATACTGTTCTAATAATTATTCGGCACTAAGTGCTTCATCCATAAATTCTGCTACATTTTTACATGATACATTAATATCCTCCTTACCGCCATAAGCATCATTCAATAATTCATATGCTTTATCTTCCCATATGCTTGTACGATTTGAATAAGGACGAATTTGCGCATACTCTACCATGTCGATGTAGCATTTTGTATTAAACATTGGATAAGCATCAGCAAATTTATCAGCAGTTCCATTAAATGCGGAGATTGCTATACCAAGTTCTGCTTGACGTTCTTGCCCTTCTTTCGAACTTAAATATTCAACCCATTTCCAAGCTTCTTCTGGATGTTTAGTATTAGAAGCAATTGCATTGCCTAAGCCGTTAAAGATGGAAGCGCGTCCACCATCATTAGTGGATAGGCTATACTAAATAGGACAGTTTTTCTCCGAACATGATATAATGAGATTATAGGAGGAAAAATCATGTCAAAAAGATATTATGAGGAAAACTTCAAAAAACAAATAGTAAACATTTACAAT
>JAEZVF010000043.1 GCA_023443225.1 Bacillota bacterium | reverse complement strand
CTACTTTACCCACTCGCTTAGCACCCTGCATTACTGCAACGCACCGAGTTTGGCTACACGGCTCACTGGCGATTACCGCGACCGGACTTACACCGGCTAGCGTGGTCCAGCTTTGCTGGACACACGATATAAAAAAAGGCGTAAAATCGTAAATACGATTCAACGCCCTTGTTTATCAATATTATATTAATCTATGTGCAAAACAGTACTAAATATTGAAGCAATTGTCAAGAGTAAATTTAAACTTTGTAAATATTTACTTAAATTTTCTCTTTATTTTTCTGATTATTTCACTTTTTTCATATAGTCCTCTAATTTATCAGAGTTTACTTTAACATCAGGAGTTATACTTGTACTCATAATATTTTGCTCTCTTACATTCCAATAATGGTTAACCAGATAAACCATCAGCTTTCTTTCTTTGTCTTCAAAAACAATCTGGCCTACCCCTTTTCCGTAGGTTTTACTTCCTACTATCGTTACATTATTTAGATAAGTCTTTAATCCCAAAGTTAATAATTCGGAAGCGCTTGCTGTATAACCATTCACAAAGATATAGATTTTCTTAAATTTTAATCGTGACGCATCGGAATAATAATTGTAGGTGTAGCCTTCCTTGCTGATTAATGTGCTAGTAACGCAATCGCCTAATAATACATCTAAAATGTTATTTGCACAATCTGTCAGTCCCCCCGTATTATCTCTCAAATCAAAGATTAGTGTTTTGTTCTCTGTATCCTCAATGGAATCCAGTATTTCAATTACATTATTGTCTGTATTTGTATAAAATCCGTTAATTCTTAGATAGACACTATTACCATCTACTCTGTATTCAATCTCCTCCGCCATAAGATCGGAAAGAGTATCATACTCTTCATCATGAATAACAAAAGTAAACATATCGTCAGGTTGTTTTATTTTTTCTATTGCCTTTGTAATTTCGGTATTGGATATGTCGTCCTCTACAAATATTTCATTAATATCCTCTGAACTGGTAAAATCATCAGAATATAGATAACTGTCCTTTATAAACATTTCTAACTGTTTTCCAATCGGATTTTGTTTAAGTGCAATCGAATCAATAACAGATAAAGCGATTTCATTTTCTTCATTCATCTTAAGACACTGCTCTGCATATACTTCTGCTTCCTCATAATCTTCCTTACGCAAACAAACTTCGGCTGCATCTGCTAATATTCCTTCATTGTTCTGATCCAATTCAAGTGCGAGCCTAAAATATTTCATTGCCTCTTCATAATCACTTAAGGCATAGTAGCACTCTCCAATATACCATGGAATATCTACTTCCGATGAAAAGTTTTTCATTACGGATTTACCATATTCAATGCATCTGGAATAACGTTTACCGCAATACAATCCAAACAATATATTAATATGTGCTGATGCGTCTTCACTGTTAATTCGAATCGCTTCTTCAAAATATGGAATAGCCTCCATATACCTATAACTATTTAAATGTAAATCGCCTATTGCCTCATAGATTTCATATGATTCATATCCATTCTCAATTATAGCTTGATAATAATCCATAGCTCCATCATAATCATCTAGTGCTTCATAACAATTAATAACCCACCTTGCCACTCTTTCATCCGAAGGTGTAGCTTCTGAAAGTTCCTTAAAATGGGTAAGGGCATTTTTATATTTTGAATTATAATAGTAGAATTCACCTAGTAATAAGCTAACTTCCATATCACCATCATGAGTTTTCATCAGTTCTTTATAATAAGACTCTGCTTCTTCATAACTACGAATGGCCTGTAAGAATTCCCCCTTAGATTTTAGTAAATCATAATTTGTGCTGTTATTCACAAGCATTTCATCAACAAAAGCTAAACCATCCTCATTGCTTCCCATAGCCTCATAGCAATCTAAGATGTATAAAATGGCATCCATATCCGCTTCATCATACTCTCTGTATTTTTGAAACTTTACTAAAGCCTCCTCATATCTTCCGGAATCATAATACAAACCACCCAGTCCATAGATGGCATACTTTGCATTCTCATTCAAGGAAAGAGCTTTCAGATAATCGGCTTCTGCCTCATCACTTCTTCCTAGACTATAAAAGGAATTACCTCGGTTAATGTACTCATAATATTCATTTGGCATTATCTCAAATGCCTTTTCAATATATTCCAAGCTTAGTTCATATTCATATAACTGATAATAAGCTTCACTTAAACTACTATAGATATTATTCAAAACACTTTCTATAATAAATGGCATTGTTTGGTAATTGTTATCGATATCCTCTAGAGCTGCCAAATAGAATTCAATTGCCTCTTCCGGTTTTCCTTCCTCCAGCAAAGTCCGTCCCTTAACATAATACTCATTTGATAAAGTTTGCTCCATTTCAGATTTTTCTGAAATCGTAGTATTTGAGCGACAACCACATACGAAAACAGCTAACGTAATTAGCAGGACAATTCGAATTAAAATTAACAAATTTAATTTTCCTAATTTTCCCCTCATTTATCTTTTACCATTCCTTTGTTATTTTTGTTATTTACCTAAGCTCTTTCTTTTTTTTATCCAACTTAAGAAAGCAGTTGTATATCTTAGTGTCTTCGTAGGGCAGACATCTACACAATGTCCACATCCAACGCAACGGATGTCTTTCGAAGGTTTTGCTGTCTTGGCAGGGGTTTTTATATCGATTGTCATAGGACAAGCTCGATTACATTTTCCGCATTGAATACATTTCGTTTCATCAGAAGATATCTGCTGACCAACAGCTCTGCCGTATAATGCCAGGATTGTTCCTAACGGACAGTAATGACAATAGCCTCTTCCCATTAAAACCACCCAAAAAAACATTGCCAGCAATAATTCGGTACAAAGATATCGGAATGTCTCCAGGCCACTGATGAAATGATGATTTCCTGGTATCTGAACCCCTAATAAAAACAAAATCCACCATGTAGTGATTAATAAAGCAGCAATAAAGAAAACCCACCGTAATACACCAAATACTTTTAGTAAGTAAGGCTTCGTTTCTTTCTTTTTCCCTACAAGTGGGAAAGCCGGCGCAAATACTTCTGCCGCAAACCCATTAAATAAGCACAAAGTTGAGCATTGTAGACGTCTTCCAAACAACATGGTTCCTATGAGAATGAATGCACTATGACAAATATAGACGATAAGAGCTGCTGTAATTCCTGCTACTCCCCATATTGGGACACGGCTTTGGTAAAAGGAGGTATCCGTATATAATAATTGAAGTGGTGTTGTTGTCCAAGGCAGTGGCATGGTAAAAAAGTAAATTTCCTTATTATGAAGTAGGATAGGCGTAATAATATGTACTATGAATGCAGCTACAGTAAATCCAATCAAGTTTCTTTTTCTCATCGTAGTATCTTGAGAAGTTCTGATAATTCTGATCGTTAGAAAACTACAGATTATAATAATTATAGTTTTGATCCAATTTTCATAAAAGTGCCAAAATGAATAAATAAATTTTGCCACTTCAGGTGTTGCCTTCTTTGCGTAGCCATAGTTTAAACCTGCAATAATAAAACAAAGTAAAATGTATAACCATAAAACTGTTTTTAAAATTCTTAATTCTGTTCTATTCTCTTTTTTCATGAGAGCACCTTAATCTAGTTTATTGTAGTTTATGCCAAATGTCATATCGGTAACCCATTATAGCACATTTTAATAGGACTTCCAATAATAAAAATACACTATAATATAAACGTGGTTGAAGTTTATGAATTCTTGCAACAGCCACGTTTCTTTATTTTTATTACAATCTTTTTTTGTTTTTTCTGTGGAAAGTTTCACCGAAAGAATCACATACTGCCTTTGTTTCCGTATACTATTTTATTTCGCCATTACCGGATAAAATTCGTAACTTCATGAGGTTCTTTCTCTGGATATGGCACTTTTCCTTTTGCAGTGTTTATACATTGAAGCAGCCAAGCCATGTTTTTACCCAAAGTTCGCATAATCTGCATTCCCTCCAGATCTTGTCGTACTTCATCCGGTGTATTCCCATGAACCATGTTCCAATACTGCGAAGACACAATTGGCATATTTGAAATAGTAAAATATTTATTCAAACGGTCAAATGCAGCAGTTGATCCACCTCTTCGGCAGCTAACAATAGCAGCGGAAGGTTTATACGCATAGGCGGAGCCCTTCGCATAAAACACTCGGTCAAGCATCGCACAAAGCATTCCATTTGGCGCAGCATAATATACTGGAGAACCTATTACTACTCCGTCTGCTTTTCTAAGAAGCTCTATACACTCATTCGTTTTATCATCTTCAAATACACAGCGTTCCAGTTTGCTACATTTACCACAGGCGATACAACCGTGGATCGGTTTGCTCCCAATGTGAAACAAAGTAGTTTCGATACCCTGTTCATTTAAAGGTTTTGCCACTTCGCAAAGTGCTGTATACGTACACCCGTCCTTATGAGGACTTCCATTAATCATTAAGACATTCATCGTTTTATCATCCTTTATACACCATTTCATTCTATGTACCTTACCAAGACATAATATAAACTTGCTCTGGGCAATGTTCTATCCCATTCTTCTCTCAATAAGCCATATTTTATTTCATCTTCCAATTGATTGCTTTTAAAGCTCCCTTTTCGAACGATACCATCTTTTTTCATGCATTACGGTTTGTTAAGAAGTACCTCGCAAAGTAATAAAAGTATTATACAAGTCAACAATACCATAGCCCCATTCTCTATTTGGAAATGTTATATTGGGAATCTCTCTTGACCCACGTATCAATAGATTCTTAATATTCTGACTATCCATAAAGGTATTATTTCCCCTTACTACTCCCCATTCCAGTATTATCGCTGCTAATCCTGTTACATGAGCTGCTGCTACACTGGTACCGCTTACTGTAACAAATTCATTATTTAAGCCAGGAGCAATTACATTCACTCCTGGTGCTGCAAAGGTAGGTACTATCATATTGTTTCTTGTATAGCCTCTGCTGGCTTCTAAATATAAACTTTGGTTCGAAGTATCATATGCCGTTACTACCATTGGTACCTGGGTATTTCCGGGTGTTGTAATGGTGGTATCTGGATCTGATACAGTAAAAAATGTATTACCTCGTAAAAAATCATGTATCGGTAACCACATATGAAAATAACTTACCTGTGTTCCTGCAGCATATATTCGAAAGCGCCAGATTCCAGGACTGGGATTTCGGAATCTGAAAAGAATAAGTTCATCCCCTGTTTCGGCTTCAATCAGTTGATAGTCATAAGATATTACGGTCGGTTCAAAAATAAACCGGATTTCACCACTTGCGCCAAGTCTCGCGGGTATTCGTGGTATATATTCCCCGCTAGGTGATGTCAGATCAAAGGAAAAGGAACTTGGGGTATTCCCCCATAATTCCATGGAAAATCCATATTCCCCTTCACCAACATTTAACTCTAAGGTCTCATCTCTTACTCTTGGATCTATGGTTCCGAAATAATGAAGTCTTCTTCTACCCTCGTTACCTGCTGCAATAGCAAACGCATTACCTGGATAATCAGCGGCCCGATTCACGAAGGTACTCAATGGATTACGCCCGTCGTGTCCACCTTGTGAGGTACCGAGTCCGATACATATGGACATTGGTCTTTCCTGAATTTGAGAAACAATACCTAAATACCTTATGGCTAGCATAATATCATCTTCTTGGTAACATACAGAATCCGGTGGAATAGCAAAAAAGTCTTTGATATTCGTTTTTGCGGGTTTTAATTTTACTACTACCAAATTAGCATCTGGTACTACTCCGGAAAAATTATTTTCCTGATTTCTCGAACCTACAATAATTCCGGACAATATGGTTCCATGACCGTTTTCATCCACTGTCGGAACTATGGATAAGGGATCTTCATTCTGTAAAGCTTGATTGATTTGTTCCTGTGTATATTCCGTTCCATAATACAGGTCTTTTGGCATAGCATTTTCGCTTCGTATTGTCTGATCCCATATGGATATAATTTTTGTAGTACCATCTTCATAACGAAAAGCATTGTTAATATAATCGATTCCAGTGTCGATTATACCAATTAGAACACCCTGTCCTCGTAAATTTAAGGCCGGTATATTCTGAATCCGTGTCACTCCTGAGGCTTCTAAACTTGCATTATCTAACAAGGCATAACAGTTGGGTATCGCTCCGTATCCATAGGATTGAAGAATATTTGGCGGAAGTGTACTAACCGGTGTGTAAACAACTGTATGAGTGGTAGAAGCTTCTATTGTGCAGGAATTTGGGAATAGTTGGCTTAGATCTGTATACCTGTTTATTTCAACCAATAAATTAAAATATTCTTCACTATATATCATATCAGTACAAGTTTGATCCATACATTCTCCACTTATTTAGTACTTGTTATAATATATGTTTGATCATTACAACTGATTATATATAAAATTTATAATTTAGGAAATCATCTTACTCGTTACGACAGATATTGTTCTTTCCTTGGCTCATCTTAACAAATTCATCAATATTTATATAACTCTCTTTGAATCCAAGTTCATGACAAAGTTTCATAACGTCCGGTTGTTCTAAATATGCTTTTTCTAAAACTTCCTTTTGAGTGAAAACCTTTTTTACTGAATCATCCAATATCACATTGCCCATTGCAAAAACAATGGCTCTTTCAAAGACATCCGCAACGAAATTCATATCATGTAATATAGTTATTACGGTTTTACCATCCTTGCGCAATTTAAGAATGATATCCTTTATTCGTTCTTTTCCTGCATAGTCCTGAGCTATCGTAGGTTCATCGAGAATAATGATCTCGGTATCCATGGCCAGGATAGAAGCAATGGCTACCAGCTTTCTCCGTGAAAGTCCTAGGTCATAAGGATTTGTATCTTCAAACCCTTCAAGCCCTACCATTTCTAATGCCTTTAATGCCTGCTTATGTGCCAGCTCTTTTTTCATACCGATTTGTAGTGGACCAAACATAACTTCGTCCAATACTACATTCTTAAATATTTGGTCATTCGGGTTTTGAAATACCATTCCGATCTGTCTTGCTAACTGCGCTACTGTCATTTCCTTAAGATTCATCCCGTTCAATAAGATTTCTCCCCTGGAAGGTTTAAGAAGTCCTTTTAGCAACTTAACAAATGTAGTCTTGCCGGCACCATTTTGTCCAATTATAGCAGTTGTACGTTCATCAATTTGTAAGTCTATCCCTTTTAATATCTCTTCCCCATTCTGATAGGAAAAATGCAGGTCCTTAATTTCAATCAAACTCATACCTACTCCTTCCTTCATCCGAGTTCAACAGAATCTTAGATTCTTCCAAAGTTACTGGATAACATTTAGTATTCACATCTTTCAGATTAAGTTTTCGGAATATTCTAGTAAAAACAGGAGCTTCTACCCCAAAATTTCGTAAATCATCCCGAGAAAAGATAGCTTGCGGGGTATCAATATCAATTAGTTTCCCATCCTCTAATAATGCAACCCGATCACAATATTCCGCTATTTTTTCCATGTTATGTTCTACCATAATAATGGTAATTCCCTGTTTACATAATTTTTGAACTGCCAAAAATACCTCTTCCCGTCCCTGGGGATCTAATTGAGAAGTAGGTTCGTCTAAAATAATAATCTCCGGCTTCATGGCAATAATACTGGCAATTGCCATTCTTTGCATCTGCCCTCCGGATAAGTCAAAAGGATAACGGTCACGGTATCTGCTGATATCCAGAAGATCCATTGCTTCGTCAATACGTTTTCTCATCTCCTCCTTGACTATCCCCATATTTTCCAACCCAAATGAAATTTCTTCATACACTGTCATTTTGGATCCAGTCACCTGGTTAAATGGATTCTGAAAGACTATACCTACTGTATGACACAGTTCATCAATATCTGCATTTTTCACTTCGATATCATTAATATATATGCTGCCGCCATATGCACCTTTATAAAATTTGGGTATCAACCCTGCAATTGCCTGACAAAAACTACTTTTTCCAGATTCATTTTTACCAATAATACCAAGGAACTCTCCTGCTTTTATCGTAAGTGAAATATCATTCAGCGCCAATTTTGAGCTTCCAGGATATCGATATTTCAGATGTTTAATTACTATCTCAGCCATATCATAACCCTCCATCCCAAGGCAACAAGAATGCTGATGCATAAGGCAATCTGTATATAAATATCCATGCCTGTTTTTCTTTCGTCATTTAGAAATGTCTTCTTGTTTTTCGAGTTAAACCCTCGTACTTCTAATGCTAATGCTCGTTCCTTGGTATTAATTAAGGAGCTCATAATGACAGGAGAAATAAGAGGGATAAATGCTTTGATCCTGATCCAAAGATTCCCCTCGGTTTCCATTCCCCTGCTTCTTTGTGCATCCATAATAGTACTCATTGTCTCTGTCATCTGTGGAATAATTTGAAATATAGAGATAAAAACATAACCAAATCTCGGTGAAAAACCTTTTCTCACAAAATTTTCAATCATATCCGAAGGCTTCGTGGTTAATATTAAAACACAGAAGCTCATTAATATATTTATTATATTTATTAGAATACCGCCAGCAAACTCCACTCCTTCTTTATAAAACACAATTGAACCCAAAGTTAATAGAGGAGTTCTATTACCCGCACGGAATAAGCCCTGAATAATTAGAACAGTTAATAATACAAAGCCAGAAACACTTAAAATAGGTAATGTCTTTTTTAAAACTTTGCCGAAAATCAATAAAATAACGCTTAGAGTAATAAAGGCGATACCTGCCCATCTGCTACTTAATAGGGCAGGCACTGAAATTGCCACAATAATATACAGAATCTTTGTTTCTGGCGCCATCTGATTAAGTTTCGTCCCCTTGTCCTCATATAAACTGATACTTTTCAACTATTGACACCTCTTTACATTTCATGTATTAGTCCAAACTTTCAATTTCACCACTGTTCTGATACAAGGATAGCAAACTTTTTGGAAGACTCTTTTGAATAAGAAAGACAAGCACAACAACCGCCAATTTGTCTGGCAAATCCACCACTAGCTCGTCAAAGAAGGAAGCAATCCATAGTGGTATATTTTGTGAAACTATCCATGCATACAAAGCATCTCCCCATACATTTCCTGTGGTTCCACCCCAGAATATAATATTGAGAGGAGTCGAAATTAGAACTGAGACAACTCCTACAATAATTCCAGTTAAGATGGCTCCTCGAAGATTTTTCATAAAACCTTTATAACAAAGAATACCTACCGTGATACCGATACCAACATTCGTAAGTGCATACACCATAGAAATGGGATCCATGGTCAAACCATAAATAATATTATTAGCTGCACCACAAATAGCTCCAACAATCGGACCTGCCAGAACTGCTGCCAGACAGGTACCGATGGAATCTAACCATAGTGGCAGTTTTAAGATACCTGCAAATAACTTACCTAAATAATTAATACCGATTGCTGCCGGTATTAGAACCAAGGTTACCGTATTAAACTTTAAAGACCATAATTTACCTTTCATGTTCAACTCTCCTTTTCTCATTAAGTGTTTTGTACTCGCCTTCATTATAATTCACATTCCAAGCCAAGTAAAGGATTATTATTCCATTTTTGAGACTCATTCCTAATACGTTAGCTAACCTTTACAGTGTAAGTAGTTTATTGTATCCTAGGCTACATACTATTATTTTCTACACGTTATAATTAAGTATAAGTACATTATTAAATTAAACTAACGAAGGGAGAATGTAATATGAAAGCATCTATAGAAAGAGAAGGTTGTATATCCTGTGGATTATGTGTTGGAACCTGTCCCGAAGTATTCCGGATGGCAGATGATGATCTGGCAGAGGTATACATTGATGAGATACCCAAAGACGTAGAAGATACTGCTTTAGAAGCAAAAGAATGTTGTCCTGTTTCAGTAATTACAATCGAATAACACAAGGGACTTTTGCTTTATAGTGGAGTATACCTCTGTAAAGTAAAAGTCCCTATTTATTCTGTTTTTATTATCACATTATGATAATTCTAATACAATGATAATAATTAGTATAAGCTTATCATTTGATCAAGATATAGATTGATAACTTTGATATCTATTTTTTCATTAATACCTTGTAAAAACTTTTTAACATCTGAAGATGACAAGTATTTTTCCATCTCAGTATTCATATCATAAACTACATCCGATTTTGAAGGAAGCTTAAAGTCTTGATAATCTAACAAAAGCGTTTTCATATATACTTTTACAATACGTTTATCAGCTTGTAAGACATCCATATCCATTACTTGCTGTGTCCCACTGCCGGAACAATCTGCAACGATGCTGATATCCTTCATGATATCACCGGTAATAGTAAATTTACCATCGATAGCACTGCCAGTACCTACAGTAATAACTTTTAAATTGTCTAAAACAAGGTTGATTGGTTGTGTCTTTTTACCTTCAGTATCTGTATACAAGAAAGAAACTTCTCCACTTTTAGCATCGTTTTCTGTTGCTACTTTACCAACAAACTTCAACTCTTCTTTGTCTGTATCCTTATACCAAGCTTCTACTCCTGTATTATTGCCATTTTTTGTAGTTTTGTAACCAAAGGATGGGATCTTAGATGCTGCATCAAAAGCAAACTCGCGGCCAACAATGATTCCATTTCCATCCACATACAATGTCATAGTTGCAAAATTACTATTCATAGCGCTGTCTGTTTCTAATGCTTTTTTCTGAATTTCATTGTCCTCTAATGCCTTTTTAATTCTTGAATCGTATTCTTTTTTCGTACATATATTAAATGCTACACACAGATTCAATAAATCAGTATCTTCTTTTACAGCTTTTAAAACCTTTTCTGTTGTTGTTACTACTGTCTTCTTATCAAATTTAACTACAACTTTCGTATAATCTGCTGCTACGCCATTCGCATATACCTGTTCTTTTCCATAGACAGTAACATCATTGACTTCTGTTAACAAGATTTCAGAATATTTTTTCAATAATTTATTTAATAAATCCTCAGTAAGTGGATTATTATTTAACAGCTCCATCATTTGACTTGAAGTCATCATTGAATAACTTCCTGTAACAGGTGAAACGTTCTTATTCGAAATTTTTAGGTAAGCTTTATTCAATTCCGGTACAAGCATATAAACTAAATCATTCTTAATATCTACTAAAACGTCTAATGTAGTAATACTCTTATCATTTGCAGACAGTTTCACATTGGATTTTGATTTGTTACTATTTTGCATTGAAGTAATAGAAGCTTCAACACTTTTGAAGTCTTCCATTCCCAAAAGAGCAGAAATATCCGGTTCAAGGGTTATTTTTAGTGTCGTCTCTGACCCTATTCCTTTTGAGGTCTTTTGGTAGTTTTCCATATAATCACCATAAAAACCTGCAATACTATCGATTTGTCTATCTGCATTTGCCTTTTCAATGGATTGATAATACTCCATTGCACTTTGTGTTGCTTTTTCTACTGCAGCTTCAGTTGTTGTCTCTGCTGCAGAAACTAAATATAACGTTGGTTCTAAAAACGTGAGCACAAGTGCTAACATGCTGACTATGATGGAGCGTAATAACCGTTTGGAAATCTTTTTTTTCGGAACTGTGTTAAGCATAATTTTATTTCCTCCTTAATAAATATCATTTTTGTTATAGTTAATAATATAACAATCACAAGTGTATGTCAATAAATACCACATTAAAATACAATTAAAATCTGTAGATTTCTATAATGGTTTTGAATCCAGTTCTTCATTAAAATAATATTCAAATAAATCAGATAAATCGACTTCAGTGGCATTTTGGAATATCTTTAGAACGGATTTCGTATCTGTAATCTTAAATTTGTAATTTGTATATATATCCTGTAGGGCAGAGTTAAAATCTTCTTTTCCCATAGTTTGCCGAAGTGTTACCAAAAATTCACTGGCGCGGTTATAAACGGTCATTACATAGGAAAAGTCATTACTAAAATCAGATACCTTATTGTTAATATCAAATAGCCCGAACTTACTATCTTTATTGCTATAAACTTCTTTTGATACGCTGTTTTTCAGCATGTTTTTAGCCAATTTCGGATCAACTTTCTCAAAATACACGATTTCTAAATAGCTAGCAAGTCCTTCGTCAATCCAAGCTTCATCATAGGAATCATTTCCAATGATTCCATAAAACCATTGGTGTGCTGTTTCATGGGCAGTTACACGTTGAAGTGTAACTTTACCCAACTGATAGCAGTTCTTATCAATCATAATCAGCTGTGGATATTCCATTCCTCCTGCACCAGTTAAAAGTACTTCTAATGCATCTAAGGAATCATAGGGGTATTGTCCAATCGTTTTATTGTATACATCAATAGAATCTGCGACAGCCTGAAGAACTACTTTTGCGCCTTCTTCATCACCATCAATATAATAACTGTTTATGGTTACTCCTGCATGTTCCTTACTGATCACATGGTATTTGTTACTGATTACCATAGTAAAGTCGCGTACATTGTCTGCATCAAACTCTGAACTATTTCCATCCTTTTTCGCCAAATCACCCGTAGTCACAATCATATAGCCTTCTGGAGCAGTAACCTTTACTGCAAATGTACTACATTCTGTGTACGTACATTCCCCAAGTTCATAGTATGGATGGTTTTCCCACTTTCCATCTACATACATAGATAGAATTGGAAAGAAATAACCTAGATTACATCCAATTTCATTATATCCAAAACGGTCATTTCTCTCTGGTATATGAACACAGATATCAAAGCTTACTGTGATAGTTTCCTTTGGCTTTAGTGGTTCAGCAAGGGTAAAATAAATAATAGAATCATTCTTTTTATCACGTGTAAGTGATGAACTCATTGTATTTCCTGAAGGATACTTTATCTTTATATTGTCAATCTCCGTTATCCCTGCATTCTTTGAATCTTGAAAACTTTGATCACTTGGAAAGTCACGGAAACAGACTTCTTTCCACTCATTACTGGAAGTATTTGCGAATGTAACGGTTTCTTTCCCAGAAATAGTATGAGTATCAGGATCATAGGTTAAGTCCATTTGATACGAAGGTTTATCAACTTTGTCCTCATCCGTGTTCGCAGGTGAAAGTAACATGGTATCAAATTCTCTCTGTACGGATACGTTTAGTGCAGATTCTGCTTGAATTATTTCATTTATAACCGTATTTTCTTTTGTAATTTCCTTTTCTGCAATATCTTTTGAGCATCCGTTGAGCAATAAGATACAGAAGCCGAACAAGAGTAGTATCTTCTTCATAAAAATCCCCTTTACTAGTTTTTATTTATACTATTTTCAATTTGAAACCTCAAATGTCATTATACCAAAATTTCACACTTTATAGTACACTTAACTATAATGTAATAAAAATTTAAGAAATCTTTAATGCTGCATCTTTTTATGATATTCTTATGATGTATTTTTTCTCTAAAGGTTATCGAAAATATTTACAAATGAGCAATATTATGCAATCAATCCGAAGTTCCTTATGGTATTCTTACTATCAAATAAAAAGGAGGGCGAGTTATGCCACATGAAACAAGAAACGTATGCTATGATACAGGCTTACAGATAGAAACTTATCGTTTTCAGGGGATTATGCAGAAATTTCCGAATCATTTTCATGATTACTATGTGATTGGATTTATTGAAGCAGGACGGCGGTACCTACAATGCAAAAACAAAGAATATATTTTAAATCCTGGAGACATTACCATCTTTAATCCGAGGGATGTACATACCTGTGAACAGATTGATGGTAGGGCATTAGATTATCGGTGTATTAATATTCAACCGGAAATTATGATTAAAACTGTATTTGAAATCACTGGCCAGGAATATCTTCCAATTTTTTCAAAAACCGTGCTTTATCAAAGTGATCTAAACGAATCATTAAAAGAACTACATCGTATGATTTGCGAAGAAGAAACCGACTTTGTTAAAGAAGAACTTTATCTTTTCTTAATTAGTCAACTAATACAACAGTATGTTAAAAATACTGAAGACCTTATAATAACTGAAACATCTTCCCAGTTTCAAGCTGTGTGTGACTATATGGAAATAAATTATGCAAAGGCAATAAGTTTAGATGAATTAAGCAACTTATCAAATATGAGCAAATATCATTTTTTACGTTCCTTCACTCAGCAGAAAGGGATTTCTCCATACAGTTATCTAGAAACCATCCGTATTGGGAATGCAAAGAAATTCTTAGAGATGGGTATTCCTCCAGTAGAAGTGGCACTTCGAACAGGTTTTCACGATCAAAGTCATTTTACAAATTTCTTTAAGAAATTTATTGGTTTAACACCATGGCAATATATGCGAATCTTTCGTAATTCCTCTGTTTCACAATCCATGGTTTTGGAGGAACAGTCATGAAGAAATTAAATTCCGCTGTAGCTGGACATTTAGTAGCATTGTTTACTATTACAATCTGGGGAACTACTTTTATATCAACAAAAATTCTCCTTTCTGCCTTTTCTCCTTATGAGATACTCTTCTTCCGCTTTATCATCGGTTATGTAGCTTTATGTTTGATTCAGCCAAAGATACTAAAAACAAAAAACAAGAAGGAAGAATTGCTTTTTATCATTGCAGGTGCTTGTGGAGTTACCATGTATTTCTTGTTGGAAAATCTAGCACTGACCTATACATTGGCTTCAAATGTAGGCATTATTGTATCTATTTCACCATTTTTCACCGCGGTTATAGCACATTTCTTTTTAAAGGGTGAAAGGCTGAAAGCTCGATTTTTTATCAGTTTTGCTATTGCATTCTTTGGAATCCTATTAATTACATTAAATGGATGTTTTTATTTAAAAATTAATCCGAAAGGAGATCTCTTAGTAGTTCTAGCCTGTTTATTTTGGTCGGTATATTCAGTTCTAATGCGAAGAATTACTAGTCTAGGGTATCACATTATCAGCTGTACCAGAAGAATCTTCTTTTATGGCTTGATTTTTATGATACCAGTAATGACATTTATAGATTTTGACATAAATCTAACCCACTTTACGGACCCTGTCATCCTATTTAATATAGTATTCCTTGGTTTGGGAGCTTCAGCATTGTGTTTTATCACTTGGAACTGGTGTGTGGGTGTACTGGGAGCGATTAAAACCAGTTCCTATATTTATCTGGTACCTGTAATCACAATTATTACCTCTAACATTATTTTACACGAAACCATCACAACATTTACGTTATTAGGTGCACTTCTTACCCTGACTGGCTTAATCCTTTCCGAGAGGACATCATAAAAATAATACATCCCCTAATGCTTAACCACTACTGTTTTACATTTGCACTAGGGGATTCTTTCGATAAATGATTTATTGAGCAGCCGTCAGCTGTTCTACTCTTGCAACGACAAATTCCTTAACGTCCTCGATATCCATATCTAGTGAGATAGCTAGTTCTCCATACAATCTATCCTCTGCCATCTGGAAATACTTCTCATCACTTGAGGTTATCTTTTTTCCTTCTTCCATTCTAGATTGTTTTCGCATATATATGGTCTTTATTATTTTAACCAAATCACTGCAATCACATGTTCGAAGTGCCTCTTTGTATTGGTATTCCTGTTTCTTTTCATCTGGAATCCACAAGGAATCAATGTCTTTTATATTATCAATAAGCTCCAACGCTTCCTCTTTTGAAATTACTGGCCTCATGATTACTTTTTGATTGTCTGCGGGAGTAAAGATTCTGCTACCCTTCATATAATATGGAGATAAAGTGTAATAAACTCTGTCCTTGGGTATATCGGGTGAGTTTAAAGGCCCAACACTTTCCACTCTGCAAACACCATTATTACCATAAATAATATAATCGCCGATTTCATACATGTTTATCACTCCTTTACTTTAAAAATTTAATTTCAATAGTTGAGATACTACCTCTAATAATCGTGTTCTTGTTATCAAGGTAAGAAGGTACCGGTATTTCTTTGGGTAATTTTAATTTTGAAAAGCAAACCTCTTCTTTCGCTTCACCGATTTTAAACATAACTTCACCTTCTTTCGATTAACAAAAAAACATCTAGTTCCTAATATAAAAAAATCGCTACACTCAATGAATATGAGCGAAACGTATCCCCCTTTTGTCTGCCTATGAAATTATTAGTCAGCCTTTCTATCTCATTATTTATTCTTTCTTATTCCATTGTATCATACTTTTTTCATTTTAGTAAGTACTTTCAGACAATTAATAAAACTTTGGTTACTTTGCAATATAAGATTTTTATTTACATTGTTCACTTTTACCACTCCTAGAGAACTTAAATTAAGAAAGATTTAAGAAACAGGAAGGAAGGTTTTAAAGACTTTTGGTTTTCAAACGATTACACTTCAAGAAAAGAACAAAGAAAGAGATGAAAAATATGGAGAATATAATATTAAGAACCAATAAATTATGTAAGTCATTTTCCAATGGCGGCATACAACAGCATGTACTCAAGAATTTGGATCTACAGATAAGAGAAGGCGATTTTACAGTAATTATGGGAAGCTCTGGCTCTGGCAAGTCAACATTGTTGTATGCCTTGTCTGGTATGGATGTCCCTACTGTAGGCGATGTTTACATTGGACAGGAAAATATTTCAAAGCTTAATAATGATAAGCTTGCCCTGATAAGAAGAAAATATTGTGGTTT
The DNA here is from genome assembly GCA_023443225.1 of Bacillota bacterium. Taxonomy (GTDB): domain Bacteria; phylum Bacillota; class Clostridia; order Lachnospirales; family Lachnospiraceae; genus Anaerocolumna. Next base: position 11,329 of record JAEZVF010000043.1, on the reverse strand, counting down.
TGTATTTCAATCAATTTATCTGCTAGACAATATGAATGTGTTAGATAATGTATTAACCAGCGGGTTACTAAGCAACCGTAATAAAAAAGAGGTAGAAAAGAACGCTGAATATCTACTGAAAAGTACCGGTTTAAACGAGCAGGATTTTATTAAATATCCAAACCAACTTTCCGGCGGTGAAAAACAACGAGTGGCGATTGTCCGTGCAATTATAAACAATCCAAAGATTCTATTTGCCGATGAGCCAACTGGTGCACTGAATTCTTCTGCCAGCATACAGGTGTTGGATCATCTTACCAAATTGAATGAAGATGGACAAAGCATAATTATGGTTACTCATGATATCAAAACAGCCCTTAGAGGAAACCGGATTCTCTACATAAAAGATGGAAATATATGTGGAAGCATAGAATTAAATTCTTATAACACCGAAGAAAATATTCTTCGTCAACAGAAATTACAACAGTTTTTAGGCGAAATGGGGTGGTAACATATGATAACTTTACGTTTATCCATCGCGAATTTGAAGAAGAAAAAAGGGGCTTCATTTACTTTTATTGTATTTATTCTATTGGCTGTTGCTTTAATGAATATAGGTATTTCGCTAATCAACCAAATGGGACATTTGTATGAACAAAAAGAGGCAGAGTTAAACAGTGCACAATTCGTAGCTATGTCCAGTGCAAATTCCTATAAAAAAGAGTATGAAGAATTTGTCTTTCAAGATGACCGTGTATCCCTGGCAGAAAAAGAAGATGTAATCTATATGCCAAATACGAAGAATAATAAAAACAAATTAGAATTTGGTGCAGCTCTTTTTAATAAGGATCGTAATAGACAGATTTCACCGTTAATCCCCCTTGAAGAGGATGATTCCATTCCAAAGGATAAAGCAATTTATGTGCCAATTATGATGAAAGGAGACCAGGTTTGTGTTGGTGATGATTATGTAATCACATATAAAGGGAAGACCTATTCCTTTATCATAGCAGGCTTCTTTGAGACCACTTATTATGGCTCCATTGGTGGTGGGCTCTTAAAATTTTTTATTCCCGAGGAAAGTTTCAATGTACTGTACGCAGAAATTGGTCGTGCAACCATTCTTTCAGCAAGATTTAAAGATTTGGACACCAATATACAAACTGTTTCAGAAAAATTCGCCAGAGACTTTACCAATGTAACCGGCTACAAATCCATATCCGAGGGTTCAGTTCAACCTTGCCTAAGTGCCGCTTTCATGAAATCAGGTTATACAATGTTTATTGGTATTGCAGCAGCTATATTGGTTGCATTTACCCTTGTAGTATGTATCATCATAATGGCTGTTATCCATCATCGTATTGTAGAAAGCCTGTCAGAATCCATGCAGAGCATTGGAGTGTTACTTTCCATGGGTTATACAACAAAACAGATTATGATTTCCATCATTTTGGAGTATCAATTATTAAGCGTGGCAGGTTATATGTTTGGAATTCTACTTTCCTATTCTTCTGTACCTATTATGAGAAATTATTTGCTATCTGCAGGATTGACTTGGGAACCTGGAATCCATATTGGGGTTGATATCCTATGCTTTGTTATCATTCTTTCCCTAATCAGTCTTACTGCTTTTTTAGGTAGCACACGAATGCTAAAAATAGCACCCGTACAAGCGCTAAGCAAGACAATGAATCGTAATCAAAGCAAGAAAAATGTATGTCCACTCCATAAGGGGTCTGGCTCTGTTCATTATAGAATTGCATTAAAAAATCTCCTATTTCACAAAAAAGCAAATATCTCCTTCTCTCTAATTATTGCTGGAGGAATATTTGCCATGGGATTATCTATGGTGATGTTTCTTATGTTTGGCCTGGATAATTCTGCAATCATGGATGCGTGTGGTTTTGAATTATCGGATTTTCAAATTAGTGTAACAGCGAATGCAGATGTAGAAAGTTTTTCAAAAGAACTTCTTAAGATGGAGGAGGTAAGAAAAACCAACCTATCCACCCTCACAACAGTAAAGCTTGAACAAGATGAAATTCAGGTTATTGTCAGTGATAATTTTGATGCAATGGAGGTACTACAAACCTATGAAGGAGAACTACCGCGTTATAACAACGAGATTGTAATCACAGGTGTTCTAAGCAAGAAATTTAATAAATCCATCGGGGATACGGTTACCGTCACAACTAATGGAAGAAGTCAGGATTTCTATGTCACTGGAATCTATCAGACATCAAACAATAACGGATACATGTCCATTCTCCATCTTGACGGTATAAAAGCAATTCTACCTCAATTTGTAATCAGACAGATTGATGTTTACCTTAAAGAAGGCGTCGATAAAGAAATGTTCAAAGAAAAGCTTAGGATAATTTATAAGGTTGCAGTGAATGAGTATGATGTATCTACGGATAGTGATATCTCCCAATTAGAATCTGAAAAGTATGCCAAAGCAGCGAAAATCGCAGATGAAAAAATTGCAAAATTGCTTACAGATTATGGGGTGAACAGCATTTCTTATTCCGTAATGCTGGATGGAGAAATAATATTATCCGGTGACTCTTCCGCTTACAAAATTAATGAAATATCGGATCTTAGAGATTATCTGGATGCCCAGCTGAATTCCTTCGGTAGTGTTATGGGTGGTATTGTAACCATGATTATTATAATTACATTCTTGATTATTGGTGGTGTACTTTCTATGACGGTGAAATCACAGATACGTGCTAAAAGACAAGAATATGGAATCTATAAAGCTATGGGATATACCACAAAGAATCTTGTTTACCAGCTTTCCTTAAGTTATGCATTTACTAGCCTATTCGGAACCATAATTGGAAGTGTTGCAACATTCTTCTATGCAAGTAATATACTTCAATTGGTTTTTATTAATATGGGGCTTACCAGACTGAATATTAAAGTAAATCCAGTTCCAATTTTAATCATGGATTGTTGTATGGTGGTGTTTATCTATGTAATAACGATGGTAAAAGCTTATAGCATTAAAAAGATTACTGCATACGACTTATTAACTGAATAAAGGAGGGAAATTATGCTTTATAAAAATAAAATTAATCATGCTATACTTAATTTAATATTTGTAATAACAGTTACTATTTGTTCTGTTGCTGTGACAAAAAAAGTTATCCTGACTGCTGCATCCTCCCTATCTTCAAGTAACTATGCCATCGCAAAACCTTCTGACACCAAAGATTACAGCCAGTACGGAATCGGTTCAGTAAGTAAAATTTTTGGTGCAGTTGCTGTTATGAAGCTAGTAGATGACGGAAAAATTGACTTGGATACTCCTCTCACATACTATATACCAGAGTTTTACATGGCAGATGACAGGTATAAACTAATTACCCCAAAAATGCTTCTAAATCATTCCTCTGGTATCATGGGAACCACATTTCACAATGGATTCGTTTATGGTACTACGGATTCCAATTATCACGATACCTTCTTAGAACAGTTAAAAGATCAGGAATTAAAAGCAGACCCAGGAGAATACAGTGTTTATTGTAACGATGGTTTTACACTGGCTGAAATCCTAGTGGAACGGGTAAGTGGCATGAGCTTTTCTGAATTTCTTAACAAAGAGATTTGTAAGCCATTAAATCTAACAAATACGCATACTCCCATGGAGAGACTAGATAAGGAATTACTTGCACCTGTTTACTTGAATGGCCATAAGCTTCCTTACGTTAACTGTTCGATGTTTGCAAGCGGAGGAATCTATGGTACATCAGAAGATTTGTGCAGATTCTCCCAAGTATTTATGAAAAACAGTAATGAAATAGTAATATCCAAAAACTCTGCAGCTCTTATGGCTAAAGCATGGTATAAGGAAGACAGTTACTGTGTAAAGGAAGGAGACAGCCAAATTGGATATGGATTAGGCTGGGACTGTGTTAATACCTATCCATATAACCTGTATGACATAAAGGCTCTGACAAAAGGTGGTGATGTGAATGGCTACCATTCTAATCTGACCGTATTACCGGAACAAAATCTATCCATTGCACTTACAGCATCTGGAGGGACCAGTTCTAATCTCCAGGCAGCAGCACAGGATATCCTATTGGAAGTACTAAAGGAAGAAGGAATTATTGAGGACATAAAAGACATCAAAATCCAGTCAGGCTACGAGGTAACTACTGCTCCCTTACCTGATGGAATGAAACAGTATGCAGGATATTATAATTCTCAAAGCATGTTAATGGTTGAATTTAGCAAAGAAGGAACCTTATACTTAACACCACTGGATAGTGAGCATGATACAACTCAGGAATATGTGTATACAAAATCTGGTGAATTCGTATCGACAAAAGGGTATTATCTAGATGGTTTCGGTAATTTTGTATCAAATGCAAATGGTAATAAAGGCATGATGAAAATATCCTTCCGTAAAGAATCCAATGGTAAAACATATATCATGGGCACAACTTATGAGAGTACTATGGGATTAGGTGAAGTGGCTTACACCACAGCATTTGCAGAAAAGATAGAAGCAAATTCTATAGAAGAATCGGTTCTGAAACATTGGCAAGAAAGAGAAAACAAAAAATATTATTTAGTTGGAGAAGTATATAATTCTGAAGCCTTTTTTAGTTACCCTTCTGTCCGTTTTGAACTAATTAATGAAATTAGAGGATATGTTACCTCCTATATAAGAAAAAAGAGTAAAAACAAATGTAGAATTATCAATAAATCAACAGCAAATTGTGAAATTGATTTACCAGGAATGGTAGGCCGGGATCTTACAAATTATATTTTTACTCAGAACGAGAATGCAGAGTATGTATCCATCGGTTCCTTCCAATATATCTGTAATGATGCAGTATTATCAACGGATGAGTTAACGACAGATCGTATCTTGATCAATAACGATTTAACAAATTGGTATGAAGTATCCAAAGCAGATTCTGGGACACTTATGCAATTTGATATGCCAGCTAATAGCGCATATTATGTCTATGATAAGGATGATAATTGTATCTCCAGTTCATTATTCCAAGATGAAGTGGATTGGGTTCTACTACCAAGCGCTGGACATATCGTCTTTGCCGGACAGGAAGGTAGCCTTATTCGAATTAAAAGAAAGTAGCTATTAAGCCAGTCGCAATAGTAATAGAGTCAAAAAACCTTTCTCGTTATTGCTACAATAGATTTCCCCTTCCATCTGTTCAATTAGCTTTTTGCAGATATATAGACCTAAACCGCTGCCGCTTTGAGTGGCAGCGTTTTTTCCGCGATAAAATTTATTAAACAACAAAGGTAACTCTTCTTTCTCCACCCCTGTTCCATAATCCTGAATATATACTTCCAGACAGTTGTTGCTAATGGCAAAGCGGATGTCCACCGGTGTGTCTGCATATTTATAAGAATTATATATAATATTTGCTATAACTTGATTCAATCGGATAGGATCAGCATAAAGAATACAATCCGGAATCTCCATCATGGTAATACAATCGTAGCAATCCGCTTCACGAATCATGGATTCTAAGGTGGAACTGTAGATTTCTAGCGGATTTACACTCAATTTCTCCAGGTCATCTAATGTTGCATGAAATAAATCTGTCACTAAGAGATTTATCTGTTCTGCTTTTTGATAGATTATATTTAGCTTATCTTTTATCTTCATATCTTCTGTCGTTACCATCAACAATTCGCTGGTCAGCTTTATCGAAGTGACTGGTGTTTTAATATCATGACTAAGTGAAGCCACCAGTTCCTTCTTACTTTGATTTGCAAGAAATTCCTGATGTTTCGCATTCTTTAATTGTTCTCTCATAATATCAAAGGTTTGTGTAAATGATCCAAAAATATTTTCTTTCTCCGTTTTTAAAATAAAATCCAGATTGCCATTAGCAATCTCATAAGCGAATTCTTCAAGGTTTTGAAAAGGCCTGATAATCTTTTTCTGTAAATATAAAAAGTAGATTCCACAGAGAATTGTAAATGCAGTAAAAGAAAGAAAGATAATTCGTGAGAGTGATTTTTGTAAGGGACGAAAAGCTAAAGCCTTATTCACCGTAACGATTACTTTTCCTACGATTTCATTATTATGTTCAATATTTAGAATAACATCACCATTTGCTACGGCATCATTTATACTATGAACAGCTTTTGGAGAAGATTGATACAGGACGGTATCCTCGAGGGAAAGTACACAAAAAGGATAAATAAACTCTGGATTATTAACATCTTCCAGTGAGTCCCAATGATTGGTTACTTCTTGCACAATTCTGTTAATTGTTATCATATCATTTTTATTATCAGCTTTAAAATTATCCACCACAAAAGAGAATAAACAACCAGTGAAAAAGATTAATATAAGAAAAAGGATTATCTTCTTTGTCTTCATGAAAGCACCTCAAAAACATATCCTACACCCCATATGGTTTTTATGTATATCGGATTATCCGGGTCTTTCTCTATTAATTGCCGTAACCGCCTTATATGTACAGACAGGGTTCCATCCTCAATAAAGCGGCTTTGCCATACATTATTAAATAAATCTTCTTTTGAGATTACTCTATTCGTATTTTCCATAAGATAACTCAATAGCTTAAACTCCATATTCTTTAGCTTTATCGGCACTTGATTCACAATTACATGACGATAGTTATAATCTAGCTTAATAGCGTCACAAACCGCAGGCATAACTATCGGATGATAGTCACACCGTTTAAGGATAGCCTTAACCTTAGCCAGCAATATATTCAAACTATAAGGTTTTGTTATGTAATCATCCCCACCGATATTAAGTGCTGTTAATATATCATCATCACTTGTTCGAGCACTGATAAATAATATTGGTATATTTGTTGTCTTCCGAAGATTCTTACATAATTCAAACCCAGAACGTCCACCTAGATTTATATCTAACAAGAGTAAGGAAACCTGATGAGTTGACAAAAAGTCTATGGCCTCTTCATAACTGGTAACATAGGTGGCACTGACATCAAACATATTAAAGTATTCACTGGTACTCTGTCCAATGGTTTCTTCATCATCAATGATTAAGCAACTAATCGTATTCATAAGAACCCTCACTTATTGAAATCTTTTTTTTCTCGATTTGTTATAAACTAATACTACCACATTTTACTAAATTATAACACAATAAATCAAATGTAATTTAAATAAAGGGGGCAAAAAGCCCCTGATTACAGTCTCATTCTTTCTCTTTTAAGCTTATCCTTTAGGTTCCACAAAAAGTTTGGTAGTTGCAATTTTTATTCTTAGGTAATACTGCGAACTCCTCCTGCTCTGGAGTATGGGCATACGGATTTGATAGAACTTCCAAGAGCCTTCTCATTACAGTGTAATCACCATGATTTACAGCAGCTTCCAGTGCCTCTTCCACCCTATGGTTCCGGGGAATTATAGCAGGATTGTTATCACGCATCAACTGATGGCAAGCTTCTTTTGATTCCGGTTGCCTACTAAGTCTATCCTGCCATCGCTTATACCACTTTTTGAATTCATCAGCGTGAAACAGGGTTGAATCTGGAGTTTGTTCAAAGGTTAGTGCGAGGAAGGTGTTGGTATAATCCGATTCATGTTTCATCATACAATTTAAAAGATCCTCAATCAAAACTTCATCTTGAGTCTCTTCATTAAATATCCCCAACTTACTTCTCATTCCATGAAGCCAATTGTCATGATAATAAACGGTAAATCTTGAAATCATCTCCTCTGCCAAAGATATTGCCTGAGCTTCCTCCTCCTGTAATAACGGCAGCAAGGTTTCAGCAAACCGTGCCAGATTCCACGCAGCTATATAGGGTTGTCTTCCATAGGCATAACGCCCCCCTGTATCAATTGAACTAAACACTGTATTTGGATCATAGGTATCCATGAAAGCACATGGACCATAATCAATGGTCTCACCACATATGCTCATATTATCCGTGTTCATTACTCCATGAATGAATCCAAGCAGTTGCCATTTGGCAATCAATGCAGCTTGCCGCTTTATTACTTCATGTAGCAGATTCAGATAACAGTTTGAATCAACTTCGTTTCCTGGAAAATGCCGATGTAATGTATAATCAGCAAGCTCCTTAAGTTCTCCAACTTCACCCCAATGTGAAATGTACTGAAAGGTAGCAACACGAATATGACTGTCTGCTATACGAGTCAATATAGCACCAGGCAGATTTTTTTCACGAATAACGGATTCCCCGGTTGTCACAACCGCTAGGCTGCGGGTAGTGGGAATTCCAAGTGCAAACATTGCTTCACTGATAATGTACTCCCGAAGCATTGGACCAAGGGCTGCACGACCATCACCTCCACGTGAATATGGAGTCCTGCCGGAACCCTTAAGCTGTATATCAAATCTTTTACCCTTTGGGGTTATCTGTTCGCCAAGAAGCAGAGCCCTACCATCACCTAGCATTGTAAAATACCCGAATTGATGTCCTGCATATGCCTGTGCCAGAGGCAAAGAACCATCCGGCACCTGATTACCAGCTAATACTGCTCTACCATCCTTGCTTTGCAGTGCATCGGCATTCAAACCCAGTTCATTTGCAAGAGTTTGATTAAGAATGATTAGCTTTGGTGAACTTACCTTTGTAGGGTTTTGGATTGTAAAAAACTTTTTTGGGAGAAGTAAATAACTAGTATCAAAATTCCATCCTATTTCATTTCTATCATTTTTTTGAGTCATAATACCTCCAATCCTAATCTTTTCTTAGTATCTTCGCCTAGCGTATTATTATACCCTTGTTGTTCTTCCAATTCATTCACTTAAAATATCATTAAATTATTTTTATTAGTATGTATAAGAATTGAAATCATATATTATATTAAAAACTTGAGGTAATATATGTTTATCCATGTAGTACAACCTAGGGATACAATTCAGTCCATCGCAGATTATTATGGAATATCCGTCAGTAAATTAGTTCTTGATAATGGTATTGAGAATCCAAACAATTTAGTAATTGGTCAAGCTGTCGTTATTGCGCACCCAAATCTTACTTATATAGTAAAAGAAGGAGATACTTTAATAGGTATTGCTAATGCACATAACACTACTGTACTTCAATTATTAATCAATAATCCACAACTGTCGGATCAAGAATTTATTTACCCCGGAGAAGTCATAGTAATTAAATATAATACAAGGGGAAAAATCACGATTCACGGGAATACAGTTCCCTACATTAATCCTGGAACACTAAGGAAGACATTGCCGTATCTGACTTACCTTTCCATATTTAATTATACCGCTACTACTGCCGGTGAAATCATTACTTATTATGATGATACAGACATCATACGTACAGCAAAAGAATATGGTACGATTCCCCTAATGTTATTAACTACATTGACATTAAAAGGGGATTCGAATATTAAAGCTGCCTACGATTTATTGTTGAATAAAGATTATCAAAATAAACAGATTGAAAATATTTTAAATATACTGCGTGACAAAGGATTTAGTGGAATCAATATATCTTGCGAATATATTAATGTTTCTACTTATAAATTTTACGAAGAATATTTGTCTAATCTCACATCACTCGTCAAGAAAGAAGGTTACCTGGTATTCATAACGATAAACCCAAATATAACCAATGTTCGTAATGAAATTATATTTGAACGGATAGATTTATCCCATTTAGATCCAATGGCTCAAAATATTATTTTTATGAATTACGAATGGGCCTCTAATATAAATCCACCATCACCAATAATTTCTATTGAAAATATTAATGAATATTTAAATTATTTGAATCAATTCATCACCTCTGATAATATTGTGATTGGAGCAGCAGCCCTCGGTTACGATTGGGAACTTCCTTATACCTCTGGTCAAACAAGTGTCAATTCTCTGACTCTTAGTAGAACAATCCATCTAGCAAGTGATGTAGGGGCAATTATCCAATTCGATGAAAACTCTCAGACACCGTATTTTAGATACTCTATTAAAAGTGATGGAAATGATGTAGAACATATTGTATGGTTCATAGATGCAAGAAGTATTAATGCCTTATTAGGATTAGTATTCAACCATCAACTGCATGGACTTGGCTTTTGGAATATTACAATTTTTACACCATCCTTATGGCTTACCATTTACTCACAATACGAAATAGAAAAGATTTTAAATTAGAAATTATGGATATAATGAATATCTTTGTAATAGAGGCTCCATCATTAATGTTGAAGGTATGATTTTATATACTTACCACAACATTTATGATGAGCCTTAATAGAAGACTAATATCTAAGCTATCTTATGTAAATTTCTTAGTCAATAATATCCTGCTCCAAAAATAGACTCTCTACCGCAGCATCATAATCTACTAACCTTTCAGACTTCCTTATTTTTTTGGCATATTTTTCGTATTCTGAAAACATCAAAATCAAATATGACCAAAAATCTTTCATTCGAAATAGTACGTTTTTTTCACCAAAGCACACTTTTTTATAATCATCATAGATCTGATTATGAAATTCTCTTAATGTGTTTTTATCTAGTTTGATGCCTTTTACAATATTGTTAATTAGTCCGGGATTGATTAACAACCCCCTTCCAATCATCACAGTCTTCACATAAGGAAAATCCATAGAGAATTTCTTATAATCTTCCACCGTAAATAAATCGCCATTATAAATCACAGGGTTTTTGCTCCTGTTTATAGCCATTTTAAACATGTCCAAATTCGGTTTGTTTTTGTAAAAATCTTTCTGAATTCTTGGATGAATAATAAGTTCCTTAATCGGATATTTATTAAATATTTCGATTAATTCATAAAATTCTTCTGGATCATCCTTACCAATTCTGGTTTTTACTGAGATCTCAGTTACTGATTCCGTGTATATTTCGTCTAAAAACTGATCTAATTCAGGTTTTGTAGATAAAAATCCAGAGCCCCTATTCTTTGAAACAACAGTGCCGGACGGACAACCCAAATTTAAGTTAATTTCATTATATCCTAATTGCTTGATACGTTTGGAAGTACAAATAAAATCCTTGGCTTTATTCGTAAGGATTTGTGGAATCAAAACCATGCCTTGGTTATGTTCAGGTAATATATCATTAATTTCTTTTGTCTTGAAACTTCTACTTTGATTTGCAGCAATAAAGGGAGAAAAATACTTATCAACTCCAGGGAAAAAAGTATTATGAGCATTTCTATAAATATATCCCGTCAAGCCTTCCATGGGTGCAAAATAAATCATAGCTTCTTGTATGATGTATTTGTTATCAAATACATCAATACTCTCCTTTCCATTTCAACTTTGTTATAATCAATAGTAACACTGTGGACTTTTTATAAAATTTTATAGCTTTGACTATTTAAAGGAGTGT
>JAEZVF010000027.1 GCA_023443225.1 Bacillota bacterium | reverse complement strand
CCAACACATACGACCTCACCCGATAGTCCGGTATAATATTGATTATCTATTATCTGCTGTAATGCATCTTCCTTAAGCTGCTCCAAATTTTCTCCTTGCTTAAATTCAATAATTACATGGTTATAAGCAGGCAACAGAGCTTCCAAAGTTATATCACTTCTCCCATAACCCACTTCTATATTGCTGGTTACCTTATAAGTCCCTCTCAGTGTAATACACATTCCTAAAAACAGCATGTGATACGCATTTTCCTTGGCATCCATGTAACTGGTACAAGATATAACGATGTCCTGATACAATTCAAAAAACCGCTTCATATCTTTGTTAATCAGACAAGCGAGCATTTGCTGCAAGTCCATTCCGTCCACTCCTGATATTTCAGCTATCAATATTTGAAACTCAGACATTACTTCATCATTAGGGATTTTCACCACTGCCGTATTGGAATCAATTCGCTTTAACGCCGTCAAATAGCCAGAGTTGACTAAAAGCCCCCACAAACTATAATTACTATCCCTCTCTATATACGAAGTTTCCAATGTAAGCCATATTGGTATTTCTCTTCCTAAGACCAGTTGGTCAAAGTCAGTCCAAAACCGTTTATCCGCCACTCCCAGCGCCTTTTTGATCAAAAAATTAGAGGATGTATTAATCCAATAGTTATCCAGATAACCAATGTCCACATAATTTAATACGGACCATGGATTATACATCTCTACTCCTCCAAAACGATAACCATCATACTTCTTTTGTACACTTTCATTTAATGTAAGGTCATAATCAGCTAAAAGTTTTTCTGTTTCCATAACAGTAAGTCCAAAATATAAGGAATATTGCTTATGCAGGACGGTATAAACTCTGGCATTATTAAACTGAGAAAAGATGCTTTCTTTTGCCACTCTCTGTACGCCGGTAAGAAGTGCCTGGCTTAATGCTTCATTCCCTTTCATCGCACTTCCATAAAGATTGGAGAAGAATGTTCCAACTTCATGATGATAGCCAAATTCATAACTGCTCATGATTGGCTGGTCATATTCGTCAATTAAAAGAATCGGCTTTCGATTGTAAGCGTCTTTTACAAATTGAGTCAACTGTTGTATTGCTGTGGAGTAAAGAGCGTGAGATGCCTGCGGTTCTCTCAGAACATCTATCATAGCATAAAAATCTTTTGTTTCAAATGAGTCCCTATCCATCTTGTCACGAAGAAGTTTCTCATACCGCAAATACTCCTTATAAAGTTTCTGCTTAACAAGGAGTAACAATTCCTCTGCAGTGGTTCCTTTGCAGTCCTTAAACGTAAAATAGATTACCGGGCAGGAATTAATCCGACAGGCATATTTTGTATCCATAATTGCCAGACCGTCAAAAATATCTCTGCTATCCGTTTCGATGTCAAAAAATTCCCTGAGCATCGTCATATTCAGCGTCTTTCCAAATCTTCTGGGACGAGCAATCAGCGCCACTTCATCTTTCATCTCAATAAAATCCTTAATCATCAAGGATTTATCTACATAATAGGAACCATTTTCGCGTAACTTCCGAAAATCGTCATTGCCTATCGGTAAATTTTTTTTAAATTCCATGCCCTGTATTCCTTTCTGCAGGATTTCTAAAACATACTATTTTAATAATAACATACTACTTTTATTCTTACCAGTATTGGTTTCGTATAGACAAGCGACCTTACGTTGTATCTAACGTGGTGTTCAGTCGTTTTAACGTATAATTTTACTTTTTTTCCTCTCGAATACTTCAAGCAAAATACACCCAGCACCGTAACATGCAATATCCTTTAGATCAAACACCGAACCTAATACGATTCTTAAAAACCTGTTATCTTCCAGCCCAAGTACGTGTACTAATTTGAAATATTGCAACACTTCAACTCCTGCTGCAAATAAGAATACATATACTGGAAGTAATCTGCATTTTTCTGGTATAAAGATCCTGGTGAAGCTATACACTAAAATCACTACCAACATATCTCCTACATATGGCCGTATAAAAGAATCATGTACATATAATGCAATTATCACTTCTATAAGAAGGAGCAATACAAATGCAATCCCATACTTAATTCTTAACTGATTTCTTTTTGTCTTTTGTAAGCTCATAACTCTCTCCAATCATTCTGATAATATCTTTATCTGGAATTGTTCCATCGAGAATTATGGAATTCCAATGTTCTTTATTCTGATGATAGGCCGGTATTACGGAAGTAAATGTGCTCCTCCAGAAATCTCTCCACTCAGGGTCACATTTAACGTTTATCCAGATATTGCCTCCCCTCTCATATATCCAGGCAAATGCTTTCTTATTGGTCTTATGGCGAATTAATGTCCAGTTACTATCGTGAAAGGGATAATCCTCATAGACTTCTCTTAATTTCATGCATAAAGCTATTACTTCTGAACGTTCTTTCAAAATTATCACCCACTTTAAACGATTATAGATATGACTATCTATATAGACATACGGATTTTATCTACTAACGTTATATCCGCAGGTAACCAGCCTACAGAATTCATTTCTTCCTTCGTCAACCATTTTGCATCCTCATGCTCTTTCAAAACCAGATTCCCTGCAACAATTTCTGACCAGAAACAATCCATAGACAGATGAAATGTTGGATAATCATATTCAATTGTATGGATCAACTCTCCTACTGAGATCTCTGTATCTAATTCTTCCTTTATCTCTCTCACTAGTGCCTCTTGCGGAGTCTCACCATCTTCAATTTTTCCACCAGGAAATTCCCAACCACCTTTTAAATCGCCATAACCTCGTTGGGTAGCAAAAATAATTGGTTCTCCCTTTACATTTACATCCTTAATCACTGCAGCTACTACTCTAACTATTTTCATCCTGCCTTCACTTCCTCTTTTTTAATATTACTTTGCAAATAACCTCTCTAACCGCATGATGCATTTTAAACATTTTTTATTACCCTCGGACTATATACTCATACACATCTTCTCTAACAGGTGTGTCCAAAATCCACTCTATCTCAACAGCTTTCTTGTCCGTATTTGCCATTGTGAAATCTTTTGTAAATCCAGATGCATTCTGATCACGCAACATTGCTTTTACTTGCAGTCTCGTACAATGGTAATCTCCAGAATGATCTCTTCTAAAGGTTCCGCCAAACATATCATTATTAATAAATACTGGCTTTTGCTCACGCTTGGCCATTGGTACATAAATCACAATTATTAAGTCTTCTCCGACCTCGTAAACTTCTACATCATTTTCAGATAAGAGATTTATATTTACCTTTTGAGTGTTATGGACCAAATTCCAAAAATTATCCAACAACTTCTCTTTATCTGTTATCTTTAAACCTGTCGTTTTCCAACTTTTATCTTCCAGTTCTTTAATTCCCAGAATAATTACACCGCCATAAGTATTTGCAAATGACGAGTACGTATCCCAGAGCGCAATAGGAAGTCCACCATTTGCTTTTTTTACCTCGCGGCGATTATCTTCTTTATAAGAATCAAATTTTGTAATATCGAACAATTTCGACATCGTTCCATCACCTCTAATACTTTGTTTATTGACACGCCCGTAATTCAATGTCATACATTAAGATTGTTTCCAAATAGTTTTAACCTAAAAAAATCAAGTCATTATGGTACTCCAAAAACTGTTTTCCGGGAAGAAATTTATCAGGTAAAATAATTTTCTTCTTATCGTAACTCATGAACCAATCTCTTGTATCTTGATCCATATCTGCGTCCTTCAACTTGTTTGAGATAATGATTTTATAATCATTATCCACTGTTATTAAACCTCTATCGAATGCCTTATCATGTAAAGAATTTAGGCATAATCCATTGGATGGGTTGGTCCGTTCAGTCTGCTCATTACTCACCTTCCATGGCTTTATATGACTTGCTACAAGAAGTTCTTGTTTTTCTAGTCCTGTAACGCAACATCGATTATTATACGAATTCAAAACTGACATTCTAAAGAAATATTGACCAACTCTTGTTTTCATTATCTGCTCTCGATATTCTCCTGGTGGAATTATATCAATATCATCGATATCAATTGTTTCTTCAATACTTAGATTACTCATTTTTGCCTTAATAGTTTGTGCCTGATATGATAATTCTGTCCAACTATTTGTAAATTCATTAAAAATCACAGCATCCAGTTTACTTCCATGTGCCATCGCTGTAACATTCCTTGCTTGTAACTTTGGATCATAATGAGCTAAATTGTGCATTTTCAATCCAACAGAACCAGGCGTCCGTCCTAAAAGATTAGCTAATTCAATAATATCTCTATTACTTTGCGTTATCTTGCTAAAAGGAGTTCTGCAATATAATTCAAACGCAAGAATTGTTTCTTCTCTACTCCATTTAATTCCATTTCTGTTTTCTATCTGAATGCACCTCCATTCCTTTTATTATATCATATTTTGCTTGGATAATTACTATTTTACACAAGAAACAAACTTAATGAACGAATGATTATACCCATTAAACATTCTTATATTTGTCGTAAATACTTTTCAGTGTTTCAACTTCTTGTTCACAGCCAATTAAATCTAATACACTTTCTGCTACAGCTCGACCTAGTAAAGGTGGCACTGCATTTCCAATTTGTTGATACACAGAGTCTTTAGTGCCCAAGAACTTATAATTATCTGGAAAGCTTTGTAGTCTTGCTGCTTCTCTTGCACTTATAGCTCTATTTAATTCCGGATGAATCCACATAGACTTTCTAACATTAACTACTGTATCTGAAGGTTGTTTGTAAACCAAACGTTTATATATGGTATTCTGCGTTCTATCTGGATTTTCATATGATTTTTTTAATTTCTCTGGCAATGAATGAAAATTCTTCCCTTGTTGAATCACTTTAAATCTTTCCAAAGCAGCTTCTGTGGTCTCTGTACACACATGATTATAGATTTCGTTTTTATCATTATTTATGACAAGTTTTCTATAATAAGTGTTTATCTCCGGACCAATATATTGTTCTTGTATTGCATCCATATTTTGAGTTGTAGGAATATATTTTTCCAAATCATAAATTGCTTGTTCTACCGTCACAAATTCCTCAGGATTATCAATCAAATTTTCCGGCAAACGTATTTCTTTATGATGGTTTTCATTTTTAATTCCTATCAAAATAAAACGCTCTCTATTTTGTGGTACGCCAAAAGATGATGCATTTAATGTTTTTCCGTTTATCTGGTATCCTAAATATTTAAACGCGCTCCTTATAAAATCAATAACTATATATGTCTGCATCCTTACAGTAATTGACCTATTTGTAGCAATTCTATCATACATTGCATTCTTACTATCTAATTCTAATATTCCTTGAAAAAATCTCTGAATATCCCAGAAATTCTTTAATATATCAATTTTACTTATATCGACCACTCCAGATTTATCTATCATATCCTGAAGAACATTTTTGGCATTCAATGTTGAATCATTATACCAATCCGGTAAACCTACTTTATTTCCCATATGCTCGATAATGTTTTCAATTTTTTTTACATTAGCTGGCTTTTCATAATACTCTTTTAATTTATTTTTCTTTTTATATATATTGTATACAATGTATAATTCCTCTTCACTAAGTAATACTAAATCTTTTGCAACATGATTCTCACACAAGTCATTTATTTCCTTAATATGGCTACCTTCATATAACACCACATCTTTGTCATGGATTTGAATTTGTAATTCATTTCGTATATAATCATTATCACTATATGTCAAACAAAAAGATTGCTTATCTGAAGCAATTGTCTTTACATTTTCCATTACAAATGCTTTAGGTTTTATCACTTCAATAGCTTTTACATATCTCTTTACAAGTTCATTACTACCATTAATTAACTGTCTCCGTTGGCGATTCGCATTTGAAAATCCCTGACAAGGAGGTCCACCAATCACCACGTCGATATCACCTTTATCTTTTAATATTCTATTAAAATCAACCTTTATGATGTCATCATAATTTGTTAAACCTGGATGATTTTCTATATAACTCTTTGCTGCATTTTTGTTATTTTCAACAATTGCCACAACTTCAAACTGACCTGTCATTTCGAAGCCCAAACTGAGGCCGCCCGCTCCCGCAAATAAATCTAAAATTTTATACATAGGTTACCTCTAAATCAATTTATTTTTATATCTAGTCTTAAGCAATTTCCAGCAGTCTTCTTTTTTACACCACTGCGTAATATTTATACCTTTTACTTCTGGATTCATGAAATGATTCCAGACACTTAAAATTAGTTTTTCTATTAATATGGATAATTTGGGTGAAATTGACTGACGTTTCCAAATATCGATATCCGATACCTGATTTTCATGAAATTCTGATAACAAAGCTATTGTATAATAATTTATTTGTGCTTTGTAACCACCAAAGTTTTGTCGCGCAACTAGCTTATCACACTCCTTAAAGAGTATAACTTTTGCAATCATTCCAATATAAGTATCGTCAGATGGTGCTGGTAAATTTCCATTTTTTATCATAGTAGAGTATTCAATAAAATTTGTTTCTAGTCCTTTGCTTACTGTATACGGAAACCTCATCCATGCCATCATACATTTGGCGGCTACGGTTTTTGATATACACATAGGTTTAGGGTTGAGCTCTTTAAACTTATTCTTTGTTGCTGCTGTTGGTTGTCTATTAACATCAACCATATACTGCCCACGTGCTCTTTCATAATACCAGCGAAGAGTAGATTTCCCATTTTCAACCGGAACATAAATCTTCCTTGATAATCTTTCCATCTCTATATGATACGTATCATTTGCACTAAAGTCTGACATATTTATCTTGTTTTGACTATTTGCATATTTAGAGATATATCCAACCATCTCTTCTGTCTTGCTCTGCTCTCGAATGACAGTTAGTTTCATCTGAACATTGACACTCGAAATATCTATACCTGATTGTAATGCATTATAAATAGAGGCAGTTGTCTGTCCGCCATTTACAATTTGCCAATCAATTATTTCTTTAATTACAACAAAAGAGTCGTCACTATTTTCTTCATCTATCACAATATTTTTTGCCGTTGTTGATATTCCATTGTTATATGTCATAAACATATCAGGCTCATTTTGTAATGTTGATTTAATTCCTTGATTAATTTTTCCTGTTGCTTGCAAAAATGATCTGACATTTTTTTCAATTAAACGTTGTCCTTCGTCACGATATATTTCAGCTAAGCACTGTCCTGAAATAACGCCTATGTAACAATCATAAATATCGTTTATCTGATTTACCTTTATCATTTTCAAAGAGTTCTTATATTTATTTTGAAATCTTACAATCAAATCTTCATGTGATTTTTTTTGAAAAACAGACTGACACACTCGTTCTAAATCCCAAACATCAAACTTCACTACTATCTTATCAATTTTAATACTTTCCGGAATATCGGGCGTTGTTTCTCTATTGGTTAATAGAATAACACGTATATTTTCAATTTCATTCTCATAATTATTGATATACTCCGATATAATATATCCTGGATCTGTTTCTTCAACGTTAGCAAAATATCCTGTCTTGCTCATACGATAGAACTTAGTCGCTTGCTTACAATTTTTTGTTATATCGGTTTTTCCCATTTTTTCAATTTCTTTTCTATTTTCAAATATACTAACGATTAATGTTAATGTTTGAAAGTATTCGTCAAAAACATATCCGTTGATTTTTGCATTTTCATATTCCTTTTTGTAACTTAGAACATTGAAATTATTCATAAAGGATTCTCCTGCATCGATTACATATGAGGAAAAAACATTTGTAAATGCATCTTCAGTACTGCATTTATCATTGTTTTTATATTCACGCACTTCTTCAATCAGTTCTTCATTAAATTGTCTCATCTGATCAGTAATCATTATAGTTCAACTCCTTTATAAAAATTTTCTACAGTAATCTGAAACGAATTACACGCATCAAGACTAACCATGTAGTCAACCGAACCAATTCCCTTACTTATGGTTTTGGTTGTTATTCTTGGAAATCCATCCTTAACAGCATAACAACTTTCCTCTCTGGTTCTAAAACACAATGCATATAACTCTGGCATTTGATGAAGATAACCAACTTTCAATAATTTATTTAAGAATGTAAGTCTGCTATTTGTACTCAATTTATCAGCAATTCTTTCCACAATATCCGGAAGACTCTCGCCATCGATTTCGCTCTTTTTCATTTTTATATACATCAAATATAGCCTTCCGATCAATCCTGTATCGTCTAGCTGAAATTCATTGCTAATATTTACCTTATCTGGTCCCTTCGAGGATGAACTCTTTACCTCCAGTGCGTCTTTTCCAAAGTAAAAATCATGCGATTCAGCATTACAACCTGTCCAGCAATTTATTGCATTTTCCCCTCTTAATTTAATAACTTTTTCCAGAATGTATAGTTCCCCATAAAGACCCTGCTGAACGTTTTCTGACAATATATAATTTTTATCGAATTGAAAAAAGGTATTCCATTTTAATAATATCTCTTTAATTAAAAAAATTGCTTCCCTTTCCGGTTGTTCAATTAGAGTTTCAACAATGTCCTGCAAAACGATAAAAAATATTTTCTTATCAAAATCTTCCAATTGTTTAAACGATAAAAATACTTGACCAATTCCATCGTTGTGTATCGTGGATAATTTTTCTTCCATACCTTTCCATTTCGGAATATTTTTCAAAGAATCTACATTAGTATCGTCTGGCATTTGTACGCTTACTTCACAAATCATATTACTTCTGTATACGCTTACGAGAAGATTAGTGTTTTCATTCAAAATAAATTTTCTTGAAAGTACACTCGACCCGACATATTGACTTTTGTTAAAATCGTCAACAATATCATTAAAAATATCAATCAAAAAAATCATAACTTTCACCTTTCATTGCAATTGGATTGACTTGATATGAAATTGATTTTCCATTTCCTTTAGGAAATACTATCGCAAATCCAAATGGTGTTTTATGCTCTACCCCTTCAATATTTAATTTTCCTGTTTCAGCGCTACGAAAATCAATTGGATACAATAATAATAATCCTTTTCTTCCATCCATTTGTGCCCTAATACAGGCTGACACAGTTTTTTCTTTCCCTTTTTCAGTCTTACTTTCTATCTCCATTGCTTTATTGTATTCGTCATTATTTAATGCAAAATATTCATGACCTTTTGATTTAAGCATTTGAATTGAACATACTTTTTCGTCAGGAGACAATACTACGCTATTCTCGCCAGATCTTCTTAATCCATTTCCTATTTCGAGTCCTGCAATACTAATTCCGGGTTCTTTATCACCAACATTAATAAGACAGACCGTCCAATCTACTAAATATCCATCTTTATTTTGTTCCTTTATGTAAGTCGCAATATTATGCCCATTTACCTTACTAGCATATTTTGAAGTTTGAAAGCTTTCAAAAAACTCTACCATACGCACGCCAGAAACATTTTCAAGAAAATAATGTTCATTTCTCATTTCTCGTCCTAAATTTAAAAAATGCTCCTGAGAAGAATATATTTTAGATGCCATTGCAAATAAGCGTTCGACAACATCAAAGTTATTGTTATACTGTACCGCATCCCTATCTATATCTCGTACAATTGTTAATGTATTACTGAAATCAAGTTTTTGTATTGATCCTGATTTCACCTTTTGAGGGCTTGAAATTTTTAATTCTGGATGTGTCGCCACCCTTAATCCAAAATCTTTGGGTTTCGCTTTCTCCTCACACATATACGCAATCTGATCTCTTAAATTATCTGTAGCAAAGGCAATTCTTGCAAACCATCTATAAATATCATCTGTAATAAAAACTCTACATAAATCTGCATATCTATGCCGAAACCCAAACCAGCGTCCCATTTGCATTAAAGTATCATAATACTTAGATTCCCTTGTAAAATAACTAATTGATAAACCTTCAAGAGTTAATCCACGTGAAAATTTATCTCCACCTATTGCAATAACATTGTATTCTTCGTTTTCATGTTCCTTATATGATAAAGCGTCTTTACTATTGCCATTAATGACACTAATTTTTATCTTATCATCATTCATTAAACGAATAATTTCAGAAAATACATCATCAGCTAGATATACAGACGCATCGTCCATATATCTACTAAAATCATTCAACATAATTGTTGTAGTTTGTAAATAATCTGACTCAATTAATTTATAGATTTCATTTTTTGTTTCAATATCTCCATCAATTAACATTGGTTGTAATTCATCAAAGAAGTATTCATTTACTTTCCTAGCAAGAGTATCTTGCATATTTTTAATTCTTGCAACATGTATGAGCATTGTATTGGCTTTGTTTTTATCTCCCCTTATATTCCTAACTGCAATAGAAATCAAAAAACATTTTATAGCCTTCTTTAAACTATCAGGAAGTTCCCCCACTACCTTCTTCCTAACATCCACAAAGTTAATCTCCTTAATTTTTCTGATAAGCGGCATAGGTTGCACATCTTCATTATCCGTTCCATATCCAAAGAATTCATTAGCTCCTATATATCTATAAGGTTTCGGAAGGCTAATTATACAATCTGCTGGGAATAGATCATTTCCTAGATCAGCATTTGCAACTTCAATATTATTTGGAATAAAAATATTTGCATATGGTGTTGCCGTATATCCTACATATGATCTACATTCAAAATGGTTGAACAATGAGCGAATTAATTTATTGATTGTTTTGACATCGTATTCATCTATAATATTACCATTATCATCGTACTGATATGCTGTGTTAACAGATGCTTGATCAGCCTCGTCATCAATAAGTAATAGTGGATATTTTGCCTTCATATAAAAATTTCCTTCACTATCAACAGATGCTTCACTGTTACTTTTTATATTCCCTATCAAATTTTCTAAAGTTGATTTGATTTTTTTCGTAACAATTATTGTTGCATTATCTGGTGAAGTCAAAATTCCTGAACGATCCCTCGTAAAATCCCCCTTTTCATCTCTAAATGTTAATGTCTGAACAAATCCCGCATTATATAACTTACCAACTCCAATCTTATTTTTCTCAGCTCTCTCTCTTTGCTTCTGCTTTGCAGCTGAATCAGTTTCATAGCCAAGTACTTCTTCATCAATTCGAGATTGCGTTTGACTTCTTAGATTATTATGTATACCAGCGAGTACAATAATGTATTTATACCCTGCGTCAAGTGCCTTGTTTATAAGCCCAATATAATTTGCAGTTTTTCCAGATTGTACATATCCAACAACCATTGCCCTTTTTTCTTGAGCAGCTCCACTTCGAGGGTTGGCAATAGAATTTAATAGTGTGTCACTTGTATTATCGATACTCTTTTTAATTGCGCTTCTTTCCCAATTTTTCTCTTCGTATAAATATTTATAATACCTATTCCAAAAACTAAGTTTTACATTATTTTCATTCCTATAATCTAACCACCATGTCTCATTTTCAGCTTCTTCTCCGAGCAACACTGAAGGTTCATCTTCTTCTCTTTCTCTACTGACGCGACTATATAGGTATGCCATTAAGTCTTCTTGGTTTTCAACTTTTGAAGAAAACATTGTAACCGTGTCTTGAATTGCTTTGTCGACGATACTATTTAATTCTTCACCTTCCGACTTGTTTATTATATTATCGCAAAACATATAAGCAATTTCATACAATTCATTTTCCTCTTTAAGTCCCATGATTTTAACTCTCCTTAATTATATTTCTTAATTCTTCGCGTAAATATGAATATTCTGGTGCTTCTGCAAAAACTTCATATATTTCATCTATTTCATACTGTAAATCTCTTAATATTAAAATTTTTTCTTTCAGATTTAAGATATCTCTTGCTTTTACATCATTATCAACACTAATATTTTCGTTTAAAGCAATTACCCCACTAAGCATTGTCGGTGAATAATTTTCAATTAACGAAAGGTATGTCTTAAGTTCAACTTTATTTTCATCATTTAACTCTTGCATTAATTTCATAAGCATTGGATGTTTTTTATTAAGATAAAACATATAATTCCCTGCCGAATTTTTTCGTTGCTCCCAAACATATTTCAAGCTAGTATTATTTGCAGTATTTTTACGGTTATAGACACCTCTTGAATTATATACAGCAACAGACTTTTCAATTGCCAAATAAGCAACTTGAGTAATGCTTTCTTCAATAGAAACAGGTAAAGTAGCCTTTGATTTTTTTATATCAATTCCCCATTCAAAATCACTCTCAGAACTCATATCCAATTGAATTCTCGCCAAATTATAAGCAGGTTCTTTTTTGAATTTTCCAAACCACGTTCCATATACAATTAACCTACGATTTCTATAAACATAAAATCCTTGTTGTCCGAGCCAATCCTTTGCTCCACCTGCCTTCTTAAATTCATCTTCACTTTCAAATTTATTTTTATGCGGTAGGATAAACGGCTCAATATATACCGTTGATCTTCCGTCAAAGAATTCTTCTTCCGATAATTCCATCGTAGCTGGATTATGCCTTATAAAAGGATTCCAACCATGTAACAAATTACCATTAACATAAATCTCCAAACCATCCTCTTCAATAAATCTATGAAAAATCATTGCTAAATGTATTCTGATATTTTTAATAGTCTTATAAAATTTCTTTTTGGACTTATCAATATTATTTTCATCGATTAATTTATCTAAAACAGATAATGAAATGATCGTCCCATTATCATATTCATCAAAATTCATAAAAGTTTTAACTTCATCCAAGTAACTTATAATTTCATCATTTGAGTGTATAATAACTTCCCATTTGTCGGTGCTCTCAACATGTTCTAAATCCCACTCCGCATTAGTTATATTTCCCCGTTGCTTGGAGATAACCAACAGCTTTTTTCCAATTGAAAAAGAAGCCGTTTTCATGCCCATACCAAATCTTCCTAAGTCACTTTGCATCCTAATGTCGGCAGGATCCGCAGAGCCTATTTTCATTGAGTCTAACAATTCAGTATCACTCATACCTTCACCATTATCTGCAATCAATATCCTTTTTTCTTCCCAATCAAAATATAACTGAATTTTCGATGCTCCACTTGAAATACTATTGTCTACAATATCTGCAATAGCTGTCTCTTCTATGTATCCTACTGATCGTAGTGAAGACAATAACATTTTCGCGTTAGGTAATAATTCATATGTATTTTTGCTTTCCATTGAACTAAATCTCCTTGTTACTATTTCTTGGATCTAATGGTTTATCTGCGCAGTCAGGTATGAGCCATGTTTTTCCTTTTTTTATTACTCCTTCAATTCTATTCTGTTCACAAAGTTTTGCTACCCTTCTGGCAGAAATCTTCCATTTCTCTGATATTTCCGTAGTAGTTAAATATTCCATAATATCTCTCCACTTAAAAATTTACTTTAACACTTCAATTATATTCATTTATCTGAACATTTACAAGCAAATATTATAATAACTAATACCATTTAAGGCAGAGGAAGTTACCTTCCCCTGCCTCTGTCAATCTGCTTATCTTTTCCGCTCCTTTCCTCCATCTCCTGAACCATCTTCTCTTCATAAATCTTCTGATAATCATCCATCATTTCTCCGATATCCATCTTCACTCCAAGTAAACGTAACACTTCCCTATGAAGACTCAGATTATAATTTGCATCGTCCATTCTGAAATCAAACAATCCAATCTTACCTTCCAATGGCGTATTCTCGTAAGATTCATAAAGCATTTCTATTACCTGTGCTGTGTTTTCTGAGGCATTTATCCTCATCCCCCTTGTCTTACGTGAACTGGTACTAATCGTTTCTCTGAATCATCTCTATTTCAGCTGATCATATTTTTCCTTACTGCCCTTCGCTAATTCTACCGGATACTTTTCATTGTTTCTCTTAATCTTCGCCTGTACAATCTCATCTATATCAAGACTACACGCATCTGCCATAAGCACACAGTAATTTATTACATCAGCTAATTCTTCTCTTATCTTGTCCATCTTCTCTGTGCATTTCACATCCTCAGCACTCCACTGGAAAACTTCTAAAAGTTCAGACGCTTCCAGAGAAATTGATATGGCTAAATCTTTGGGATTATGAAATTGTCTCCAGTCGCGTTCATCACGAAATTGCAATATCTTATTTATTGTTTCTTGTGTCATTCATATTCCCTCTTACTTTATCCTGTTTTTAAAAGAACCGGTGCAAAAAGTTCAAAATATTTTCTTTCCTAACTGGCTCACTGTGACCCACTACTGCTAACTCAAAATCAATCATACATAATTCCTCATATAATTGTTTTGTTTTTTCCAGATCTCTGTAATGATTTTGATAAAAGTCATCATTATAAATATCACCTAAAAATATTACTCTTTCCTCTGGAATGAAAACAGCCACGGAATCGTCACTATGGGCGGAGGGAAGGTGCATACATTCGCACGTAATGTTTCCGCAGTCCAATACCATTTTTTGCTCAAAGGTTATCAGTGCTGGAACTACCTTTATTTCTTTTAATTTTGGATACTCTGCCCGGATGTGCTCATCTGCAAACGAAATTTCTTCGCCGG
>JAEZVF010000013.1 GCA_023443225.1 Bacillota bacterium | reverse complement strand
TTTTCATTTAAATCCTTAATCACTGCAGCTACTACTCTAACTATTTTCATCCTGCCTTCACTTCCTCTTTTTTAATATTACTTTGCAGATAACGCAAAAGATCCTCTCTAACCGCATGATGCATCTTCATTTGAAACTTAGCGATATCACGTTCTTTTCCATAATTATCGTTCTTGCGAGCTGGTATAGCCTCTATTATTTCAAACTGACCTACATAATAGAAGTCTGTTTCTGCATCACTTTTCTTAACTAAAAGATGTTTTCTCTGTGCTGTCATTACATCCGCAACATAAGAGCTCTTAATTCCTCTTCCTATCTGAGAATCCCATCGAAAGATCATATTATCTTCAAAGGCATCTGCATAATCCGGTTTTCCATCAACATAATTTTTATCATCAGAACTTTCCTCTTTATGATATGTTACAAAAATAAACACATCTTCATCTATTCGCTTCATACCATACATGATTGAGGATAAATCCTTACCACAATTCATTAGTAGACTCACATCACGCCTCGAATATTTTTCATACAAAACAAATGGAGTGCCATTTTCCTGATTAATTAAATACCTCTCCTTATATCTTCTAAGTCCAACTTCAATAATATCATTGACCTGTTTGTAGAATTCCATATGGAGAAGACGGTCGGCAAAACTCTTAAGCCTTTGCAGGGTTCTCTTTGCATCGTAATTTACAATATTAATATGACAGTATTTTTTGTACTCTTCCTCTTTACTTACAAATTTTCCTTGTAGAACTTCTATCGCATTATTAAAAGAGGTTAAGTCAAGCTCATACCCGTAGGTATCCTGAAACTCCTGTTTAATCTCATCCACATAAATTACTTCATGGTTTAGAAAGCGCTTTAATATCTCAAGTTCATATGGCCTTGTTCCACTCAATATCGTTTTCGACAAATACTCTAATGTAATCATTTCCTGTTCTGTTATCTTTTCTGTATAAAGCTCATTCTCTACAGACACTAAGAAATTCTGATAGGTCTTATATTCTCTGATTATTAAAAGTGGATCTGTTTCTCCATTTTCGTAGAAATCTAAAAGATACGGGACTCTACCCAAGCGATTTTTCAGAGAAATATAGCTTTCTCTGATAATCGATTTCATTCCTTTAATCTTATCAATTGACGAAAAAATCTTTTCTTTTGCAATCTCATCAAAATGAACCGTAGAAGCACCCGGTATGGTACTGTTTCCACTAATAATATATTTTCGAATCGTGTCTGGATTATAAGAACGATCTCCTGATAATGCAACTGGAATCATAAAGTTGTTATTATAATTACCAATAAAATCTAGAATTACAACATATTCTTTTCCTTCCGCCTTCCTTAGACCTCTTCCCAACTGCTGAATAAATACAATCGGTGACTGCGTAGGTCGAAGCATAATTACCTGATTAACTTCAACAATATCTACACCTTCATTTAAGATTTCTACTGAAAATATGTAATCCAAGGGTTGTCTGTTTTCAAAATCAACATCCTCATCCATTGCCAACCTCTCAAATGCTTCCTGCCGTTCCTCCTCAGAGGCATTGCCATTCAAGGCGATTGTTCTATATAATTTACCATTTGACGGATTAATGATCTGATTAAATTTTGCTGATAGTTCTTCAGACTCGTCTATTCGGCTGCAAAATATTAATCCCTTTACTCTATCGCCACTATATCCGTAATAATTAGCTTGCTCAATAATATGTCGTACTCGTTCAGCCCCAGTTAACTGATTAAAATCTCTTTCAGAAATGTTTTTGGCTTTAATCTTCTTATCATCCATCATTGAAATGTCACTAATTCCAAAATAATGAAATGGACAGAGCATATTTTCTTCCATAGCTTGCTGAAGACGAATCTCATAAGCTATTTGGTAATTAAAAATTTCGTAAATATTCTTCTCCGCAACATTATCATTTCGCGTATCAGGGGTTGCCGTCATGCCAAGCCAAAGCCTGGGTTTGAAATAATTCATTACTTTTTGATAAGTATCTGCAGAGATATGATGTGCTTCATCCAGTATAATACAATCAAACTCATCATAATTATATTTAAATAAATGTTCATCTCTGTTCAAAGTCTGTACTGTTGCAAATACAAAATCACAATCATAATCATGATACCCAGCTCCAACTAAACCCATTGAAACTGACTTAGCAAATACCTTTTGATAAGATTTCCTGGACTGACGTGCAAGCTGCCCTCTATGAACTAGAAATAATACTCTTTTAAATGCAAGCTCGCGCATTGCAAATGCTGAAGCATAAGTTTTTCCTGTTCCTGTCGCTGAAATCAGAAGTGCTCTTTCTTTGCCAGCACCTAATATTTTTTTAAGGTTTGTAATAAAACCAACTTGCATATTATTTGGCTGTAATCTGTATTTTTCAATAGATGGAATCTCGTCTTGCTTGGCAATCTTACGTTGGCGCTTGATGAAATTATATCGTTCTTCATAATTTTCATAAAATTTATCAAACTCAAGTGAATATCTGGAGTCCCAAAGTTCATAGAATTCTTCAATAATTTCCTGGGCCATCTCTCCCTGCTCAGTCGATATAACTCTTGTATTCCATTCTCGATTAATTGTTAATGCTGCACTTGTAATATTGGAACTACCAATTATAATTCGATAGATTTCTTCCTTTTTAAATATATACCCCTTTGTATGAAATCCTCTATCAGCCGCTTCTACATCAAACATTTTAAGCGTAATATTTTTAAGTTCATTTAACTTTTTTAATGCCTTAGGCTCACTAAAATTTAAATAATTGGTTGTTAGAATCTCACCAGGAATATTTTTCTTCTCAAGTTCCTTTAACGTCTGAAGAAGGGGAGTAATTCCCCCCATTGTTATAAAAGCGACACTTATTTGAAACTGATCACATGTTAAAAGCTCATTCTCTATAGTCGATAGTACTTTTTTACCTTCTCTATGATTATTTGAAACAAACTGAGGTTTGTAAGCCAAATTAGATGAAAACGTTCCATCAACATAAGCCGTTTCAAACCCATTCCTAATTTCAGCCAACTTTTCTTTTGTCATGTACCCATTCCCCTTTTACCAAATTTGGTACCCTTGTCTTCTTGCCGAATCATAGACCGGCTGCATGTTTTTCTCAAGAATATGATAAAATTCGTCTTTAGAATTTCCTTTTCTATATAGCTCCTGATTAGCCCATATGGAATGCAAATTATCCCGAAAGCAAGACTCGTACTTTTTTCTAATATCTGGCTTTCTTTCATCATGAATTATGCCATACAAA
>JAEZVF010000072.1 GCA_023443225.1 Bacillota bacterium | reverse complement strand
CTGGCATTCCATTAATCTAGAATCTCCAACATACCAGATTTTTGCATCTCTTGTACGCAAATAAAATCCACAACATTCTCTGTCTTCCCATACTCGGTAATTATAGCTTTCATACAATCTCTGCCATACGTGATCTGCAGGTGTCAGTTCTATGTCTATCTCGCCCACTTGAATATGGTCTGCTATATCATGCCCATTTCCATCAATGTCACACTCTTCCTTCATTAAGGAAGCCACATAGAACGTTGTATGATATGCATTGCACACAGATTTCAAGTTCTTACAGGTAGCTCTGGAATAATGATCACTATCCGAATGGGAAACCAGAACCGCATCCACCTTAAGTACTTCTTGTGGTAAAATCGGTATATCAATTAATAGCGGCATATCAAACCCTTCCAATACGGGATCAATCATGATGATTGTGCCCTGACTGTTTATCATGGCTCCTCCTCCACCTAACCAATATACACTCGTTCCACCATTATTTTCAAAATCTTCGGCTGTCATCCTACAGGTAGCAGGTGCTACCATTTGGCCTTTTTCATTCATTTTCATTCCGATTAATTTCCTTTACTAATTTGGAATTAACATTATATAGTAGACAGCACACGTCTCTAAATACTACTATAAGAAAATATGTAAGTGCTTTTAATTTTCAACGCCTTCATTGGTAGCACAAGTATTGCCATCTATATCAGGCATATAATGGCTTACACTAACAAAGTCATCCCTGTATATCATTAATTCTGTTTTTTCTCATTCTTTTCACAAATTACACATCGCTCCATGCTTTCCTCCTAATAGGCTCAGTAACTCCGAGTGTTCTAGGGTCGAGACCTCGCGATAGTAAATATTTAGTTATCTCATCTGCTTGGGATAGCCTAAAAAAACTGAAATCTTCATAAGTGCCTCCTTAAAATGTAGTAATTCTTTATTATTATAAATAAAATGGGAAGTTCGATGTCGCTATCAACTATTAAATAAGATAACAATAAGAGTGTGAACTTAGCAAAAGGAATAGATACATTGTTCCTGTCCTATTTCATATTTGCATTCTACAATTTCGGCTGGTTTCATTTCTTCAATGTAAGCCAAGGTTCTTAAGTACATCCCATGCCCGACAGGATTGACATCGCCATCGCTATGAAAATAATACTATCTATACACCATATCCACCTCGACCCTATTTAACCATTCGTTTACTGTCTCTGTAAACAGAACTTCTTGCTCAATTTGAAGAGCATGACCCGCTTTATCAAGTAATACAAAGGAAGCTCTGGGATACATTTCAATAATATGCCATAAACCACGATAACCCACAATGGAGTCTTGCCTTCCTGCAAGCATTAATGTAGGTTTAGTGAACGGCTTGTCAAGAGCATCCACATCGAAACTAAGCTTTCCTGTACAGTTATCCAAAAACGTAGAATCTACAATTTGTTGACCTGGAAGAACTTCTTCTTTATACCTGTTCCATACTCGCTTATTTCGTATTACATTTATCCCCTCTGTTTGAAAATAGTTTCTCTCCTCTTCAGCAAGACTGTTTAAAAAAGGTATATCTTCCTCAAATACCTGAAATTGAGCATCTTTCTCATCGGCTGCTCCTCTCCCTGCGGCAGGGCATATTAGAAGGAGTCCTTCGACTCTTGAAAAACGTTTGTTAATTACTGCTCTGGCTAATAAACCACCATAGGATTCCCCTGCTAAAACGAAATTCCCATTGGGAATTACTGTATCAATGAAGCCAAGCACCAATTCAAGCATTTGGTCAACACCGGTAATCCATGAAACACCTTTTGACTTACCCATTCCTGGCAAATCAAAATATATACGCTTCCATGCTAGATTTGTGTTTTGAAAAATCGGCTCCATACATCCTTTCATTAGTCTGTGATCTACACCCCACCCATGAATCATTAAAATAGGTACACCATCACCATATATTTCATAATTGATTTTTGTGTTTTTTACTGTGCATTCCATAATATATACTCCTCGTATTATAAGTTTATAGACCTTAATCATAGAGGCTATAGACTTATTTTTTTCTAATGATATAGGTATTAGATGAATTGTACTTTGATACATTTTTTTGTTATTATTCTAAATTGATGCATTGTTATTACAGTTGGTGAATAGTCAAATCCTCTTCTGCAACATAGATATTAATGACTTCTTTGATACCATCGAACTCTTTTAAAATGTAGTACATATTTCTCCCTTCTATAATGTTAATTCTTTTCTTGTCTTTACGATTTGTTAATGCCGGCCTTTCAAGATAAATACATTTCACCTAATCTATCTTAATAGTCTACAAAAATCCATCATATCACATGTATTTAATCTCTCAACAAATTTTCAGGTACAAACGATTTTCACGATTATCAATTTTTATATTTGATAAAATAGTATCATATGTGGATATCATTTTCCACATAATTGATAAAATTTTTATTTCTGTCGCTCTTATCAAATCCGGAAATAAATTCTTTAACCTTTGGATTGTTCCAGCAAACATCAATCTTATTTTCCCACGCCTCCGCAAAATCATTACTTAATATATTTCCAATAACAAAGGGGGCCATACCATCAATTTTAATATCTCCATTTGGTCTTATCACAGCTCCAGAACGTGGTCTTTTAGCGTGATTTTCCAAGCCATTCCGCACACTATTTGTGGCTTTAACACGCATACGTCCTTGGTATCGTATACGATTTTCTTCAAGTTTGTCACAAAGAATTTGTCTTTCAGTATCCGATAAAAGCAAATCCATATTTTCACCAACTCTGCCACTGAGAGAAATACCTCCGGCCATGATACTAGATGCACCTAGTGAATATGCTATTGCACACATATCATCTACATCATTCAAATTATAAGGAGTCACACAATGAGCTATTTTAATTGGTATACCATTATTAGAAGCTGCTGCTGCACCTCTAATAGCCCTGTCCCAGCTTCCTTTTGCTTGACGAAATGAGTCGTGATACTCCGCTGTAGCACCATCAATAGAAACTTGAAGCCAATGGTATCTATATTTTTTTAATTTTTTTGACATTTCTTCTGACAACAAATATCCATTTGTCATAACTAAGAATATCGTGCCATCATCATTTAAAATATCCATGATCTCGAATAGTTTATCACCTAAAAGTAATGGTTCTCCACCTGAAAGAAGACATTCAAAAACCCCTCCATGCTCAACCAAATATTTTGAAAACGACACCCATTTATCCGGAGTCATTGCATCTGAGTCTTTATTATTTAATCCGGAATTGTTATAACAATGTTTACAGAATGCATTACAACGAGATGTCAATTCAAAATGTAATGAGGAAAGGGGAAACGTTTTAGATGCGGAATAAAATCCCTTTTTCTTGAGTGCTACATTTATAGAGTCTTCGTCTTGCAAATTCATTTTTTCTATCACATTATGATATCTTCTACGATTATCCATATCTATTTTTTCTCTCCAAGTTAAACTTAATTTGAGTACGAGAAATAAGCATCTATTTCTTCTCCTCCCATTTTTCTCTCAATTCAACAATAAACTTATCTCCATCAATCCATTCCCCATGTTTGGGATTATAAGTACAATACCATGGCTTTTCGACTATATTATCACTTAAAGAATTTGGTCTACAATCAAAACAAGCATATCTATATTCACAGTAAGAGCATTCGTTCACTTTATCCTTGGTAAAATATCTTATACTGTCATCTAATACTATTTTGTTTTGTTCATCTATTACACAATGCTTAAATCTTCTCTCCATTACACAAGGAAACACCTCCATATTTACCGAAATATAAATTTTATCCCTAAAACAATTATGTCCTGAAATCATTCTTTTGCAAAATGTTTTTGTAATCGGCTCTCGAAATGAATTCTTTGTAATTAATTTTCTTTTTATTAATTCATTTGATAATAAAGAAAAATTAGCACGACCTGACATTCTCACTACATCTTTATCCTCTCTCAGTGTATACAAATTAGTTATTTTTTCGCCTATCTCAATATTATTCATCAATACATTACACACTCTGTATTTTACTCCATGCTTTTTTAATTTCTCTATTGCTCTATTTGTTTTTTCTAAAGATCCATTGCTACCAGTAACCTTATCATGCATTTCAGCGTTATATGAATATACTGATAATGCTATGTGTATATTATTTTCAGCCAGATAATCAAACCATATATTAGAAATAAGTGTTCCATTAGTAAATATTTCTATAAAGTCAAATTTCCCAACAGCATAGCCAAGCATATCTTTAAGTTTATTACTATCATAAAAAGGTTCTCCACCAATAATTTGAATTCTTCGTACCTTCATTTTAAATAAACTATCAACCACTCGCTTAAAATTTGATAAAGACATTACACTATCACAACGAATATCAGATTCGTTATAGCAATGAATACATTTTAAATTACATTTACTTGTAATCTCTATCCATGCAAACTTACAATTAGAGTCAATTTCCTTAATTTCATCTATTTGATGAGTATGTGGGTATTCAGACAATTTAATAAGTCCCTTACTGATAAATTCGTCAAGCACAATTCTTAATTCGTCATCAACATCTCCCTCAAATAATTGACCTTTATTAACCATATCAATTTTTTCTGCTAACCTTTTATTTATGCTAAAAAGTTTTAATCCATTCAGATCATAGATACAACTTTTTGCCTTACCATTTACAATATATACGTTGCTATTTAGTGCATAATACATTCAAACACCCTTCCTATTTTAATAATAAAAAAAGCACATAATCTATTCAATATTGAAAGACCTATGTGCTAATTTATATCAATAATTTAAAAAAACAAACTCTAATTAGGACTACAATCAGGACCACAACATCCTTCAGCCTCAGGATAACAACCTCCAGAAAAAGGTGAACATTCCTCCATACAAGCTGTAGGCACCGTCTCGCTTTGTGTTAAGCATTCAATTTCATACATGTCTCTTTCCCCTTCACTTATTGAGTACCAAACTTTATTTTTCTTATTACCATTGTTTTAATTATACTAAATTTCAAATATAAATGTCAATAATTTTTGTGGACTTTATATTAAATATATATCAGCTATACGTAGCCTAATCATTTATCAAACAAATTTGGTTCTGTGGCTGAAAAATCCTGTTTGTTTGAATTTTCTACCTCCAAAACTTCTGTTATTGAGAGGGTAAGGCTTTTGGGCTTTCTGTGAGGCTTGTATTTTGTATAACCTCAACAAAGCTCCTTTGTCATCTACAATTAAGGGCCATAAAGGTACATTTTCAAAACTGAAAATGTACCTATGATATTTTACTTTCTGCTTGTTTCTTCCATCGTTTCAACAATTCAACTGTATATACCACTGGATCAGTATCTACTGTATGTGCACATATTGAGCATAGCCATATTCCATTTTCTATTGAACGTCGCTCCTCAACTGTCATGCATTTATAGAGGCACACACCCTGCTGGGAATAACGGATGAACTCAAATTCGGATTTCTCCAGCTGAAGGGTATCCATGTAGAATTTTGCATCAATGGAGCCTGCATTAAAGAGGAACTGGTGGGTCGGAATGGAGAACAGGGGTTTGGTCAGCTCTCGGATATGCTCTACATTAAAATCCTCTAGATTCTGCGAGGCATGAATGACGGCACTTTCCTTTTTACGTACACGCTTCTTAAGAAGGTAGCTCTTGCCTTGAACTGAATTTCCAAGAATGAGGATATTAGCATTGGTTTTGTCATCAGCGCGGCGGTTAAAATCCGCCAGAATGTTACTTCCGAATTTATCCCGACCAAGGTAAAAGCCATTGGGATCAGTCTTGCTGGAGTAATTAAATGGATACAGGTTTGCGACCGAGCTGGCAGGCAGCACCCGTTCAAACTGATCCCCAAATATGTTATATCCGGGCATGGTACATTGGAATCCCTGCTGTTGGCGCAGCATCAGGCGATCCACGTTGAGCTTGCTCCGGATGAGTTCTGTTAAAACCTCCGTCTGTAAGAGCTTCAGCTGGTCATAGTCATGAGAAGTCAGCTCTATATATACAGCAACATGAAGCAGTGGTTCCCGGCTCCGATGCATCTGCGCCACGATAGTTGCAATATCATGCAGATTGCTTTCCGCTGTGACCGTCTGCTGTAAATCCTGCGTACTGGTACTTTGCATACGGTTTTTATTTGCAGCATTTGAGAAGATCTTCTTTTCCTCTACCGGGGTAACATTACGGGTATAGAGGTGTAGAGTCACACCGTCCTTTTCACCAAGATGACGCAGGATGTCCTGTTCATCAGTGGCAGTTGGGTATTCACGAAGTGCCCACACACATCGGTAGGTATTGCCGCAGATAAAGTGATCGGTATTGAATTTGATTACCGAGGGCGCAATCATATCAAGAAACTCCTGAATTTGGATATCCTTTTGCGATAAACTCTTAGGATTGCTTTTTTTCGACATAAGCAAACTCCTTTCGTTTGAACTAACTCAAAAAAACCGCCACTAAAAAGTGACGGCTTGCGGTTGCAGAATATTAAATTGTTAACTAGAAAGACCCCCATTATTACTGGAGGTCTTTCTAGTTAAAGTTATTGTTGTGTTTGTTCCTGTGAAATTGCCATTCCAAGATAGCGATCAAGCTGCTCTTCCTCTAGGGATGCAATCATATTGGAAAATGGTTTAATATCCCGTTCTACTGCATAAGCCTCCAGAACATTAAAATATTCCAGACGGTTTTCCTTCGCGATAGATATTGGCAAAAAGCCATGAGCCATCAGCTGATAATTCATAATCAATCTGGAGGTTCTTCCATTTCCATCAGCAAACGGATGAATTCTCACAAACTCAGCATGGGTCCAGGCAGCAAGCTCAATTACATTTTCTATTGCTCTATCCTGCAAATCCATATAAAATGCTTTTACCTGACGAAACATCTCGTTAGGGCTTGGCGGAGTATGGGAGGCACCAGAAATATAAACATCTACATTCCGATATATTCCTCCAATCATAATATTCTCCATTAAAATAGCATGTAAATCCTTAATAATATGCTCGTCCAAAGGCTTTTTTTCTGCGATACAGTCTTTTACATACTGATAGGCTTTGTTATGACTAATGACCTCATAAATTTCTCGAAGTTTTTTTCCACCTACAGACAGCCCTTCCTCCAATACCACCTTAGTTTCCAGAAGGGTAAGTGTGTTCCCTTCAATTGCTGTAGAATTATGTGTATATTGTAGTTCAAATTGCTGTACGTAGCTTTTTACCGTTATTTCAGGGAGTGAATCTTTAATTTGTTCGTAGTCATCTCTCTTTTGAAGTATTACTTTATAAACCAAGCTATCCACTCCTTTCTTCTCTATTCCTAATATGATATTTTACCATGTTTTGGTTATTTATTCAATGCAAGACTAAGATATTAATCACCAAGTATCACCCAACGCTCACCGTCATAATCTTCAATTTTTCTTTTGCCAGCTCGTTGTACAATGAATCCCTGCTCCCGCAAGATAAAGTTGGATTTCGTACTGGTATCCAGCCCAAAAGCTCCGGCGATCCAGGGAATTTCTCCTGCTGCCAGCATCAAACCTAACCCCAGCAGAACATTTTCCCTAATCACCATCAGACCAGTTGAAAATGGTTGCCTGTAGAAAAGCAGTCAGGCACAGACCTACAGTCTGCTTACACCAGCTAGTAAAACCGTCAATGTATCCACGGGGTACAGAAAACATATATAGACTTCCCACAGCAATCTGAATGATCAGGATTCCTCCGCGCTTTAGATTTGCAAAAAATACCAATAGCCCATCATAATCAGAATAAATAGCATCATGATGGGGCTGGTGATTATGCCCAGCCCGCCGAAAACACCAAGACTGCCTGCTGCGAAAAGCTCGCTTATAATGTTGCCTGCAAGAGTGTTTAACCCGCTTCCAGAGCCGGTTATGCCAATTGGAAACTTACGAATGCAACGGCTTCTGTTTTGCCTATATGCCTAAGATGCCTAAGATGCCTAATTCAATGTTTTCATGGAGCTGGTGGATAGGATCTTCGATTTATAGTAAAATTATTAAAAAAACAGACTGCTGTGCCGCGAAACTTATACACAAGCGCAAAATGCTCAACAGTTTGAAAAATTGTGATTAAAAAATAGCACTGTTTTTTTAAAGAACTGAGCTCATTCAGAGAATCAGTTCTATCTACTATTTTAACTTTTTTTTTAAATTTTGAAGATGTCTTGTAACCTTTTATTATTTTCATTTGTATTATTGGTGAAAAGCTTTTCAAACAGATCAAGGAGAACACTTATGAAACCATCAGTTGAAATACTGATTGAAAAATATCGGAACAGTATTTATGCTGTGGCATTTAATATGTGTAAAAGCGTACATGATGCCGAAGATGTTGTTCAAGATACTTTCATCCAGTATTTATTACACAAAAAAGATTTTGAATCAGAGCAGCACATTCGCGCTTGGCTCATCCGGGTGGCTATTAACAAAGCAAAGAATAAAAACAATACTTTTTTCAGACGGAATTCAATGCCATTGGAGGATTACATAGAAACATTGACGTTTGAGTCCGAAGAGTCCTCCAACTTATTAGAAACAGTGATGAGACTTCCGGAAAAGTATCGTATCGTCATTCATCTGTTTTATTACGAGGATTATTCAGTAAATGAAATTGCGAATATTTTGAGGGTGACACCAGGCAATGTAAAGGTAAGGTTGTCACGCGGAAGAATGTCGCTTCGCAACACACTAAAGGAGGTATGGGAAGATGACGAATAAGGAAAAATATAAACAGGCGTTTTCTGCAATTCATTCCTCTAAAGATTTTTCTTTGGATGCAGAAATGATGGAAAGAACAAATAAACAGCACAAATTCAATACGATGATTGCTTCTGTTGCTGCCTGTGTGATGATTTTGGGCAGCGTCACAGTTGCATATGCCTCAGATGTAGGTGGAATTCAGCGCATCTTCCAGCTTTGGATTCACGGTGACCAAACGGAGGCTACTATTCAGTTCGATGGAAGTGGAAGTTACCGCATGGACTACACTGACAGCGAAGGAAATGTGAAGCATCAAGGTGGAGGCGGGGTTGCATTTGCACCTGACGGAACTGAAATACCTGCGTCGGAAGAAGATCTTATGGAACATTTGACAGCGCCAGAAGTGGAATATAATGATGACGGCTCCGTTTTAGTTTACTGGTTCGATCAAAAAGTTGACATTACCAATAAGTTTGATAATGGCGTTTGCTATGTCAAGCTTGAAAGCGACAAAGAAACCTTATACATGACCGTAAAGTTTCAAAATGGTTATTCCACCAGCCCTCATAAATACATGAGTCCTTCTGAATTTAACTGATGCCGTGCTAAACCCAGAACTGAATTAATCTTGTGAAAATTGCTCTTGTAAGGAGAATATGAACACACCCTCTGTTAGTATTTAATTTCACCACACAATATAATACGACTTATCACGAAGTTGAGCCGTTGCATCAAAACAAAGATGCAACGGCTTCTGCTTTGCCTATATACCCAAAATGCTCCAGATATATAAAGGACAAGTTAATGTAAAAACAAGTCAAGCAAAAAGAATAGAAGGAGCAGCAAATTCAAACTGACCATGCTTACGATATAGTTCCAAGTTTAGTAAAAAAAAGACTGCTAAAATTAAGTCAATAGCTGGAAATACCACCTTGTTAACAATCGGTGCCACATACCATCAGATGAACTTCATTAGGTTGCATCTTCATATCACTA
Source organism: Bacillota bacterium (assembly GCA_023443225.1). Lineage (GTDB taxonomy): Bacteria > Bacillota > Clostridia > Lachnospirales > Lachnospiraceae > Anaerocolumna. The sequence goes on along the minus strand of JAEZVF010000072.1, from coordinate 882 downwards.
GCTGTTTTCTTTGGCGCGGTTTTCTTCACGCTCACCGGACAAACCAGTGCTCCGCCTTGATGGTTCTTCTTATAATATCTTACTGTGACCGTAGCACCTTTGCCGCTTGGTGGTGCGCAGATGATTTCATCATCACCAGCCATCCATTTATACATAACATCACAGCAGATTACCATTTTGTGATTTCTTCCGGGATATCCTCCGACATCTCTATGAATGTCACCTGGTGTCAATTCTATAAAAGAGAACGTCATGTTAGCAATTCTACGATTAATGTACTGTTCAAAAAGTTCTCGCATACCGCCCTCCTTAAACCTAGTTCGTCTATCTACACTCATAAATCAAGATTATGATAGTATCTAACTTAAAAAAAATGATTATTCTTCAACCATTGTATAGATTTCTCAGTGTCTTCTAAACTGTTTGTTTCAATTAGCCATGTACTATTTTGAGAATGTTTTTCCAACGCCATACATATCTCCATAAAGTCTATAGTTCCACTTGAAAAATCTAAGTGTTGGTCGGAAAGTCCATTATTGTTGTGTAAATGTACGAAACTTATTTTTTTATTTAAGTGTTCTATCCACTTTAATACAGGAGTACTAGAATTACAGTTGGCATGACCCACATCTAAACAAATACCTAACCTCTTATCATTTACCGTTGTAATAACTTCAGAAACTATATCTGGTGAATGTTCAAACTGATTTTCCAGATGAATTGCAATGCTTTCATCTTTTTCCCTTAGAAATTCGTCAAAAAATAATGCAGCTCTTTTTATCCAATTAGACGGTATACTTGTTCCAGGTATATACCCATGATGAAGAATAATATTAGGGCATTTCAATAATTTTGAAATATTGTAAGCATTTTCAAATCGCT
>JAEZVF010000044.1 GCA_023443225.1 Bacillota bacterium | reverse complement strand
CATAAGATGATGTGCACCAACGTTGAGTTTAATTTAGCTTAGTCTTACCTATCAACTATATTTAATTTTCAAAAAGCACCATAATGATGCTTTATTTGCTATACCCTTTTTTAGTCAAAAATAATTCCAAGAACTTTCTATTTTACTATTGACTTTTCATAGTTGGTCTCCTTTCAAAATATCAATTATTTGCTATAAAACCGCGAGATTTTCAATGTTTAAAGGAATTTGTGAAGGAGCCTGAAATCTCATTTTATTTGTTATTAACCTAGGATGTTCAAAGAGCACTCCTAAAAATAAAAAAATCCGACAAAGTCGGACTTGATAACAAATAAATCAAACCCTCTTATTGTTCGATTACTCGCTCAGGTTGGCACCTTCCACATCAGGGGTTGCCGTGACTTCATAGAGCCTTTACTCTCCGTCACTCTGAATAAGAGAAATATAATTACTATTAACTTTTATTTCTATTGTAGCTTTGAGAATATACTATTTTTATTACTTTGTCAAGTATCTTGTCATGTATATTTATACCAATTGAATGTTGTATTATGTCACATTATAAAATGCTATGTATAATAATTATATAAAATTGCAGTTTTTGTCAGAATTAGCTAATGTTTGATTGACATTTTTAAGAAAAGATTTATACTTAAAGTAATACATATTTTAGCATTTACCAAAGCATAGGAGGGAAACAGTGAAAACCTTACGAATTCCAATAAACCAAGCAGTCCCCGGCTTGGTAGTAGCAGAAGATATTTATTCAGCAAATAATCAGCTTATCATATCAAAAAACACCATTTTAAACCGCAAAATCATAACTAGATTACGGTTTTACTTGATAAATGAGCTTTTGATTATATCAGAATCCTCAAAAAATCAATCAGATAAACCAGTAGTACAGGAAGATAATTATTCACAGGTAATTCGAAATAGCATAGAATTTAAGAGATTTAATGAAGCATTTTCAGAATCCATAGGGGACTTTAAAACTGAATTAAATAATATTGCAAATGGTCAAGAACCTATAGATATTGCAAAATTATTGGAACATACTGCAAGAATATTGGCCGAGAGCCGTAATGGTATTCACGTGTTTGATATGTTACACTGCATGCGCGAATTCGACGACCTCACTTATGTACACTCTATCAATGTAGCTTTAATCTGTAATGTATTTGGTAATTGGCTAAAAATGACCTCTGAAGAAATCGATAATCTTACCTTGAGTGGTTTATTACATGATATTGGTAAACTTAAACTTCCTACCCATATATTGAATAAACCAAACGTATTGACCAGCGCAGAATACACCGTAGTTAAAACACATACCGTGAAAGGGTATCAGTTGCTAAAGAATCACAGTCTTGATACACATGTGAAATATGCAACTTTAATGCATCATGAACGTTGTGATGGAAGTGGGTATCCAAATGCCTTCCATGGAGCAAGCATCGATCCCTTTGCTAAAATTGTTGCCATAGCAGATGTATACGACGCAATGACTTCTGCGAGAGTATATCGTCCTGCACTTAGTCCGTTTGAATCCATCGCTAACTTTGAAAAAGAAGGCTACCAAAAATACGATCCACATTATTTAATCGCTTTCCTGGAAGGAATCGTACAATGTTATATCGGTAAACGCGTCCGCTTAAGTAATTATGCGGAGGGTACTATCATATTAATTAACAAACAATCTTTATCAAGACCAGTCATACAAGTTGGGGAACGTTTTATTGACCTTTCTAAGAAACCTAATCTTTCTATTCAAGCTTTAATATAACAATGTCTTACAATAAAAGTTCTATAAAACAGGACCGCCAGTGTGAATTGGGGTCCTGTCTTTTACAGCTTTTCAGCTTACCTTCAATTTAAATTTTTGTAATGCTTTCTCATCTTCAATATCTATTTTCTCCATCGAAGCTCCAAGCCCTTGCATCTTTTGCTCAAAATTCTCATAGCCACGTTCAATATACTCTACCTGTTCAACTATGGTAAATCCTTCTGCAACTAATCCAGCTATAACTAACGCTGCACCAGCCCGTAGATCAGGAGCACTTACGATAGCTCCGGTTAACGTACGGACTCCATCAATAATTGCTGTATTCCCTTCTACTTTTATGTTAGCGCCCATCCTTGCAAGCTCGTCCACATATTTAAAACGATTTTCAAATATACTTTCTGTTACAATACTGGTTCCCTCAGAGGTTACCAATGCTGCACTCATCTGTGGCTGCATATCCGTAGGAAATCCTGGATATGGTAAAGTCTTAACATGAGTATGTCCAAGCCGTTTTGTGCTAATTACGCGTACTGCATCATCAAATTCTTCTACGGTTACTCCAAGCTCTTCTAGCTTTGCAGTGATTGCCTCAAGGTGTTTTGGAATAACGTTCTTAACTAAAACATTTCCTTTGGTTGCTGCTGCAGCAAACATAAAGGTTCCAGCTTCAATTTGATCTGGTATAATGGAATACTCGCTTCCCTTTAAGGATTTTACACCTTTAATACGAATAACGTCTGTTCCTGCACCTTTGATGTTGGCTCCCATACTGTTCAAGAAGTTGGCAACATCAACAATGTGGGGTTCCTTTGCAGAGTTTTCCAAAATGGTCTGTCCTTCTGCAAGACACGCTGCTAGCATTATATTAATTGTAGCACCTACACTCACAACATCCAAATATACATGGTTGCCCTGGAGTACTTCTGCATTTGCCTCTATCATACCATGCTCTATTTTAACAGATGCGCCTAATGCTTCAAATCCTTTAATATGCTGATCAATCGGTCTGCTTCCTATATTGCATCCTCCTGGTAAAGCGACCTGTGCTTTTTTATACTTACCCAGTAATGCCCCCAGCAAATAGTAAGACGCACGAATTTTACGGATGAATTCATAATCTATACTAATAGAGTCGATATTACTGCCGTTGATTTCTACGGTATGCTCATCAATTCTCTCAACTTTCGCACCAATCTGTTCAATCGCTTGTAAAAGTACTTTGATATCACGAATATCCGGAAGATTCTCAACTCTTACTGTATCATCAGTCATAATGGCTGCCGCTAGTATCCCTAAGGCTGCATTTTTAGCACCGCCAATTGTAACTTCACCCTGTAAAGCTTTGCCGCCTTTTATTATATATTGCTCCATTGCACACCTCTATTAATTCTATTAGAAAGATATGTTCAAATTGCACATAAATCTCTCTTCTTATTTGTCAAATTTATAACATTACTTTGATTATACCACAAAATCAAAATTTGTAAATTGTTTTCTAATATGCCTCTCATGTTTGTATTAAATTTCCATTAATTACATGAATTACTAATCCTTTTTGTAACATATTTCAAATGTATTAGAAATCCGTCCCATGCTTTACGTTATAATTTACTACTGCTAAAGCAATCTTCTCCATCAGCTCTTCTGTTCCAAGGCCTTCACTGTCTATAATAATATGAGCATATCTTTCATATAAAGGGCACCGTTCCTCATATAAGGAGCGCAAGTTTTGTCCTTCCCTAAGTACAACTCCCCTTTGTTTAATATTACCAAGACGAGTATTGATTGTTTCATAACTTAACCGGAGGTATACCACGATGCCTATTTCTCGCAAATGCTCCATAGCTTCCTTACCATAAACTATGCTGCCACCTGTAGCAATCACAGAATTCCGAGCTTTGATATCACGATTCACTTGATTTTCTATTTTCAGGAAACCATCAATACCGTCTCTGGAAATGATGTCTTTTAATAAACAACGCTCCTGTTCCTGTATCAGTAAATCCGAATCCATAAAACGTAATCCTAATACCTTTGCAAGAATTACACCAATCGTGCTCTTACCTGCAGCTGGCATTCCAATTAATACTATATTCTTCATAAATAAGAATATCCTTTCGTACATAATGCACTGATTATATCACCTTTTATAACCTACGCCAAGTTTTTTTTGCTATTTCCTGTTGTTTCCTTTTTTCCTTACACTGAATCCAAACGTTCCGAGTAATTGGTTCAAATCATAGTATTCTCCATGCGAATACACAATGGGTTCTGATTTGTTAAATTCAAATTTACCCTTACTATTTAAATAACTGGATGACACATTTACTCCAAGCACCTCTGCAAGAAACATATGATGTGACCCTAAAGGTAGAATCTGTTTTACCTTACATTCAATATTAACAGGAGATTCCTCAATTAGGGGAACACCTATTGCTTTGGATGGTATTGGCGTTAATTTGAGTTCCTTAAACTTATCAACAACCCTACCAGACTTTACACCACAATAATCGGTAGCTTTTACTAGGCTTTTTGTAGTTAAATTAATTACAAATTCTCCGGATTCCTTTATAATGTCATAAGAATACCGTTCCGGTCTTACAGAGATGTATACCATTGCAGGATTCGTACATACGGTACCTGTCCAGGCTACTGTTATGATATTTGGTTTTTCTCCTTTTCTCTGACAGCTTACCATTACAGCCGGCAATGGATATAACATATTACCAGCCTTCCAAAAAACTTTTTCCATGCAATCTACTTCCTTAATAGTATTTGTATGATATCAATAAATTACCCTACCCTAATATTAGAATTTATAGTATAATAGGTTAAGAATAGTTCGATTTAATTCGATATATTTATTATATATGCGTATATAACAAGAAGAGGAGGTGTGTTAATGAAAAATAAATATATTAATATAGAATCGGTTTCTGAAGACGAAAAAGATAAAGTAAAGCAAGCACTAAAGTTTCGAACCGGGAAGTTCGTTTGGCGAGTGAAATTCTCAGCGCCTTTAAGTCCTTCAACGGTTAATAATCGTAATCTTTATGTTACTTCACTAAATCAGGTTCCGCTTAAAACTCGAATTCGATATAACTCCATAGATCAATATATAGAGATTGAACCTTTAGAGGCTTATTCTCCAAATGAGTCTTACATACTTACAATCACCACAAAGGTTAAATCCGCTGGTGGTCAGCGTTTAAAAAAAGAAGTTCAAATTCAATTTAAATATTAAGCATTGTCTTCTTGTAAAGAAATCATTAGAGCAGGGATTAGTTGTTTTTTTCTTGATACTACTCCCTGTAAATGTATTTCTTCCGCGCACTGCTCTTCATTCAATTTAAATGCACTAATTATTAATTCTTTTGCTCCATTGCCTTGATAAAGCAACTCAGTTGAGCCCTCCAATATATTGGTAAGCATGAAAAACATCATCGCTACTCCATGGTCATTATATGCTTTTTCCATGTATGGCACCAATTTATCTTTGATATCTTCTAACTCATCCTGATTCATAGAACTGATTTGACTAACACCAAACGTTATATCATTAGCAATAAATTTTTTAAAGTCCTGATAAAATATTTCTTCTGGGGTTTTTGATTTCAAATTGCTTCCTGCCGCAAACATTTCTTTTGCATATCTCTCTACTTCAATATTGGCTATTTTAGCAAGTTCTTCGCAAGAAGTCTTATCGATCCCCGTACACGTTGGTGAAAGATACATTAAGGTGTCAGATAAAATGGCAGAACATAACAATCCTGCAATTTTAGACTCTACCTCTACGTTGTTTTCTAGATACATCTGGTAAATTATAGTAGCAGTGCATCCAAGGGGCTGATTACGGAAATACACTGGACTTATGGTTTCTAAACTTCCTAAGCGATGGTGATCTATAATCTCCAGTATTTCAGCATCTTCCAATCCGTCAACAGCTTGTGACTTTTCGTTGTGGTCGACTAAAATAAGGTTCTTTTTCTTTGCACCTAAGAGATTTCTCTTCGAAATCATTCCACAGTAACCTCCACTTTTATCTAACACAGGGAAGTAACGGTGTCTCTTTTTTGCCATGACATCCCTTACCTCTTCAACGAAATCTTCCGTTGTAAATGAAATAATTTCATTGTTCGTCATGAAAAAACTGATTGGAATACTTTGATTAATTAACCTAGCAACTGTAAAAGTATCATATGGAGTACGTAAAATAATACACTTATTATTTAAAGCAAGTTTGGTTATTGTCTTGGAAACATCAGCACCGTCACAAACAATGATACACCTTGCATTCATTTCGATTGCGCAAAGTTGAGATTCATACCGGTTGCCCAATATTACAATGTCGCCATTTTCTATATAATTCTCCATTAAATCTGGATTAGCTGCGGCAATCAATACTTTACCTTCCGACAGGCAAGCATCTGGATCGCCTACTACAAGTTCTCCTTCTAAAGTCTCAATAATGTTGCCTACAGGAGTATTCGCCGTAGACAAAATATGACTGTCATATACATCCATATAAGATTTTGCAATATCACCAATGGTTATCAAGCCTTCCAGGTTGTTCTTGTTATCAACAATTGGTAAAGTCATTACACTATTCTGTCCCATCTTAGACCATGCCGCTTTAAGAGATATTCCTCCATTCACTCCACTTACTCGTCTAATTTCAATATCTTTTACCTGTGTCCTAACATCCGGCAAGTATTTTGGCGCCGTTATACCAAACCGCTCCAAAACAAAAGCGGTCTCTGAATTAATTTGACCAGCTCTCCTAGGTTTGTACTTTTCTCCGGTTATTTTACTTTTAAGTGCTGCATATGCAATTGCAGAAACTATCGAATCGGTATCAGGATTTATATGTCCGATAACGTAAACTTCACTTTCCATAGCCTGGTACCTCCAGTTTTAGAATATCTTCTTCATTAATTAATACAAAATCAGATGAACTTAAGTTTCTGCTTCCAACAATGTTCGATAATGCTTTTATATTTCTTTCATCTGCCGCAGTTTTAACCTTCTTTATTAAATTCATCACTGCCTCAAATTGGTTCTCAGGCTCTATCGTTCTGACGATAGCGTCAGTGTATCCAAAAATGGTCGTCTTTGCTTCATTTGTAAAACCGTATTCATTTTCCGCTATATAAGAAGTCATAAATCCAATGTAGTCCTGTTTTGTAAAGGGCGGTAGTATCACCGTATTTCTGAATTCAGATGCAAATTTGGGGTAATTTTCAAATAATTGGTAAATCTTCTGTTCATTGTCTTCCAGTATAACAATTAGACGACCATCCAATTTCCACATAAAATGCAGCAATTTTTCTACTGTTTCACTATTTAGTGATCCGACTTCTTCAATGATCAATGTTCCATCTACCAATTGTTTGCTTTTCTGGTCTATATTTATTTTATTCAATTTCATTGCGGTTATCTTTGCAACTCGAGTTGTACTAATTTGTTTTAAACAATAATATGCTTTCGCAAATCGTTTTCCCAGTTCAGTTTTCCCAGATTTTTTATCACCACAAACAGACATATTTAATCTAGTATTGTCCTTAACCATGTTTTCTAAGCAGTTTTCTATCTGATCCCTTAAGGAAGGTATTTCTATAAAATAACCAAATATCTTTTCAAAATCAATACCGGTATATTGATATAGCTGCTCTACTTTGCTAGTTGTAATATTCTCTGTATTAGGAATGCTTGTATTAGAATTATCTAATATAGTTTGATCTGGAGTCTCATGTAGAATTTCTTCTGACTTTACATATTCTTCATGCTGTTGCTGTTCATCTGTTTCTTTTGGAATATCATGGTTCTCTAGATCAATGGAATCCCCCACTGTTTCATATTTTTCTTCCTCATAGAATTCATCTTCCAGTTTATACTCTTCTGTCTCTACAAGTTCTTCTGTCTCTACAGGTTCTTCTGCCTCTACAAATTCTTCCGCTCCTACAAGTTCTTCTGCCTCTGCAAATCCTTCTGCCTCTTCAAATTCTTCCGCCTCTACAAGATCTTCTGCCTCTAGAGGTTCTTCTACCTCTACAAGTTCTTGTGTCTCTTCGATAGACTCTTCATCCTGTTTATTTGAAGAACCTTCAAGACTTTCCTTTTCCTTTTCTTCTTCCTTAAGAAATTGATCGATTTGGTCTTTCATAGTACTATAGTCTTTTGTTTTATCTAGTCCTAGTTTCTTTTCAGCATCTCTTTTCTCTTTTGCTTTTAACATATGTATAGGATTGATTTCACCTACATAATAGCCCTTTAATAATTTGGCCTTTTCTACATATAAACCATCACCAAACCATAGGATTATATCACTACATTCACGAACACACATGTCTTTCATTCCTGCTTTGTGATAAAGTTTTGCCAATTCATATGCCCATTTTTCTATGTATTCATATTCTTTTAATTGCTCTAATGATGTCATTAATGCTTCATAAGGTTTACCGCTTATTTTATCAATACAATAACGGAAGATATAGCGGTAAAAATCTTGAGGTGCAGCCTTAATATAAAGTTCTAGATACTCTTCTGCATCTGATACATTACCACATTTAATCGATAGCTCAACCAATTGATATAACGTTCTTCTTGTTTTACTCTTCGTATACATTTTGGTTAGAAGCATCCTTGCGTCATCATAACGCTCATTTTGAGTTAAGACATCCGCTATGATACTTAAATCGGTCAATGCTTTAATCTTATTGATATCCATGGTATTCAAGATATCCAACGCTTTTCCATATTGGTTATTATCCGATAGTCTTCTGATTTCTTCTATCTTAACAATATTATCGTATTTCTCCATACTTCCTCCCATCTGTCAGTTTATGATACTCCCAACATATGATAATACAGACTTTCTAAAGTTTTTGTTTCCTTCATTTCACTAAGTAATTTATCTTTATTACCACATACCATAATCTTGCCCTTATCCAGCATGCAGATTGTATCACTGATGCGTTCTACTTCTTCCATATAGTGTCCACAATATATAATCGTTGTCCCTTGGCTGCTTAATCTTTTAACGGCATCAAGAATTTGATTTCTTGTAACTATATCAATGCCAACTGTAGGCTCGTCCATAATAACTATTTCTGGACGATGCAGCAATGCAACCCCGATGTTTAATCGGCGTTTCATTCCTCCCGAATAATTGCTTACCTTTTGTTTTAACATACCTTCGGTAAAACCAATGATATTACATACCTCTGCAATTCTTTCAGAAAGGACGCTTTTGGATACATGATAAGCATTACCCCAGAACAAAAGGTTGTCTTTGCCTGTTAAAGAAGAATACAATGCAATGTCTTGTGGTACATATCCAAGATGCTCACGGATAACTTTAGGGTTACGAACTAAACTTTGTCCATGAAACAAGATATCCCCTTTATCTGGTTTCAACATAGTTGCTATCATAGAAATAGTGGTTGACTTTCCAGCACCATTTGCCCCAATCAAGCCAAAGACCTCCCCCTTATTTACTTGAAAGGATATTCCATCTACTGCCTTATTGTTCTTAAAATACTTCTTTACATCAAGTAATTGAAGCATTATGCAACCCCCTAAAGTGTTATTTATACAAAATATCTTACCATTCAGTAATGATTAAAACAAGTAAAAAGAAACAAATTGCTAAAATATCTGTCAACTTTAAAAACCTATGTAGTTATAAGCTTCCGTATTTTTTTGTACTAAAAAATGGAAGCTGTCCATATGATACACATTATGAACAGCTCCCATACATTTATCCCATATTCAATTATATATATACAATAATACTACTACTTAAACCATATACTCGGAGAACTTCATTTATTTGATTCCTGCTTAATTATATATATTATAAAATACAAGAAAACGATTAACAATTAGCTTTCATTACATGCCATGACTGATATTAAGTTGAACCATCCAATCTATACTCCGAATTGTGTATTTACACTCCGAATTGTGTATTTACAATGCTGTGGATGTTACTAATTTTATTATAATTTATTCTTATTTTTACTCTTTCTTGGAGGCCTTTCCAGCAGGAATCCAAGTTAGCATGTAATGTATATCTAAGACCTCTGCAGCTTCATCACTCGAACCCATTGGAATCTCCTCCTTTCCCGTATAAAAACCTCAATATCTGTTAATTCAGATTTATGTTTGTTTCTATAAAACAATTATAAAACAGGAACCTGAATTTGTCAATACACTTTTAGGTTGATTTGTATATATTCTTTGAACTTTGATTGTTCATGCAAATTGTCAGAATATTCAGGCGTACTATAAGTCCCTGTAAAATATAACAGTTTCCATCAATTCTTCGGTTAGTTCGATATTCTCTTTTTCCAGTGCCCGATATCGAAGCTCCAAATCTCTAACCTTTTTTAAATTATTACGGTGAAATCTAGCCATTGCATCTGTAAATAATGGTTGTCCACTTAACTTATCTCGAATTGGTTTACTAAATGGGCAATATGTGGCGAGTAATTCTCTGGCTACTTTATTCAGACGCAAAGCTCCATTTGATTCACCTTTTATCCAAGCCTCATAATCAAGAACAAAGATCTCCCTGTAGTTGTTTTTGCCCTTTTGTATTTGACTTTTAACCTTCTCTTTAGCGTCTTCAGAAAGGTCATGATTCTTTCTGTAAAACTGTATGTAGTCGGCATATTCTGAAGTCAACGATTTGTATTTTATATTATTCCATGAAGTACCTTGAATACTCCTGCATAATTCCCATCGAAATCTACCAAGTACTTTAATCAATAACTCTTTAAGTGATACTTCTGAGAATATCGGAAAGAAAAAGCGGCCCTCGTTACTCTTTCGCTTTCCTGTGATTTCCTGCCACATAATACCTTTATAACCTACCGTTGGCAACAATACAATGTCCGGGAATACCTGTTTCATGATATATTCCTTCTTTATTCCCTTCTCCTCATCTACGTATAATACCTCTCGGTGGAATACTGAATAATCAATTTGCAACAATTCTTGTATGGCAGCATTAACACCTTCTTTTGTTAGCAATAGTTTCTGAATGCTCTGTACAATACTGTCTCCCCATAGGAAAGGCACAAATGTTGTGATTTGCCCATTTACCAAACGATGATTATACCGGAACATATTACGTATTTCATAACTAACTTTATAGGGAAGATTAAAATGGAGTTCCTTTTCTTGTGCCTCGGTAATTTCTCCTCTTTTTTTCTTGTCTCTTAACATATCTCTATAATCTAAATCAAAATCATTTTTCGACGGTTCTTTATTCCCTTTATATATTTCAGTAAGCCATTCTTTCATGTTATAGACATGGCACGCCCCACCGTTGTTCTGATTCTCATCCTCTAAGAAGTATAGTTCTCTTAATTGTTCCTTTGTTAACAATCTTTCATCGACAAAACCATATTTCAAAAATAAATCGACTATTCTAGGAAGCTCTTTGTCATCATAAGCCCGGAAGAACACCAATTCATATAAATCATAAAATAAATCGGATAGCTTTCTGCGTAAGGCCCTTACACTGTCATCTGTGGTAAGTTTATCACTAAGGTTCATAAAAGTAAGCAGTAATTGTTCAAATTGTTCAGCCTTCTCCGACTCTAATTCTCCATATGCCAGAATCTGTTTTAAGGAATTACAATAATCTTTATCAATCTGTTGAATCTCACTCTGAGTATATTTGAATTGACTGCTAACCTGTTCGTCTCGCTCACTTCCTTTTGACAAAAGTGTATAATAAATTTCCTCCATGCGATTTCGATCTACCGTCAATTTCCTGCCAATTTTATCACGAAACAAATTCTCAATTACATTGATCTGCTCCACCGCTTTGTCAATAATATGTATTAATTCACCATTATAACCATTTGCATCTTCAATTGAGATAGCAAGTGCAGCTAAGCTTTTAAACAAACAACTTTCATTGTTACTCATTAGTCCATCAAATAACTCTAAAATATATGAAGATAATCTAATATTTTCGTTGTTTAGCTGCAGAATTAATTCCGAGATATCTTCTGCAAGATAAATGGTCATAACATCACTGCTAGAACAGAATAATTTCCACACATCAAGTATAACCTTAGAGCCCTCTTTATAATACAATAACTTCCTTTCATCTATCTCAAAGTCGCCATTGTACGGGGCCATATCCTGAATAGATGGAATTCCCTTAACCGGATATCCTAATTTCTTACCCATGTCCATGTAAACACCATAGTTAGTATTCATGAACCCAAACAATTGTTTTGCATTCATAAGTAAGCTGGAATAAATATTTTCTAACTCATTTAGATATCTAACTAAGGAGGCTATCGCTAAACCCCTGTAATCTTTGTTCAATGCAAAAATATTAACCAAATCGTCACTTTGCTGAATCGGGAAGCAATAGAAGGTTACATCGTCAAATGCGATATAGGAATTCTGGAATTGTCCTGCGATTAAATCGCTAATACCCAGAAAACTTCCTGAACCCAAAAGAATCTTTGATCCTTCATTCACTGTTAGAACTCTGCCTTTTAGTATAATGCATACACTAGTAATCGGCTCATTTATAGAATAGATTATTGTGCCTTTATTCGATTGATTGACAGCATTATAGGTTTTTTCCATTCCCATGTGTTCTCCTCATCTTAGGTGAATTATTGAATAACTAATTCTTATTATAATCCATATTCTGATTAACTGGAAGTAAAACTTGAGATTTTATGCAAACGTTTATTAGTAAAATAGTACCAATTCATGCCAATCATACAAAAAAGCCGATCTAAAAGATCGGCGTCTTGACTAAAATTTATTTTAAATTCCGTGCGTCTTGCTTTGAATGTTTTTCATAAGCGTTACCCCTACAGTTAACTCGGTTCAGGCAACCTTGCGGCACACAGGAGCTTTCGCTTAGTGCTGCTTCATTCCTGACCTGACACGGTTCACGAATTCCTGTTGCGTAAGACCCAAACGTCAACATCACTTATAGGGGGCAGCCTTACAAAAAGACACCCTAGGCAAGGCATCACCCCTGCTGTAGCGGATTGCAGGTACAGGGCACCGCTAACTCCCCGGCTGCACGGAAACTTTTTGACAAATAATCGGTAAGAACAAGTATACTTGTTATCTTTAGAAAAGTCAATCACCAATCTTTGGTTTTAGCGTTTTTCTTGCTTATTTCTTATTCGTAAATCTCGGAAAAATTCTTGAAGAATTGCAGCACAATCTTCTTCCATCACCCCAGTTATCAGTTCAACCTGATGATTAAATTCTTTCATTTTGAGAATATTTAATATAGAACCCGCACAGCCAGCCTTAGGGTTCATTGTACCAACCACAACTTTCTTGATTCTTGCTTGAACAATTGCACCAGAGCACATTTGACAAGGCTCTAAAGTAACATACATAGTACAATCTTCTAATCTCCAATCCCCTAAGACTTTGCTAGCTTTCTGAATTGCTGCCAGTTCAGCATGGGCTAAGGTAGTCTTTTTTGTATTACGCTTATTATACCCTCTAGCAATTATTTTATTATTAAATACAATAACACATCCAATTGGAACCTCTCCAATTTTAGCCGCTTTTTTTGCTTCTTTTATAGCTTCTTTCATATATTTTATATCCACTGCTGTCTACTCCAATCTGTTATTAACTACATGTGCTCAAACTTAATAAACACATAAAATAAAAGGTATAACCTATGGACGAATTCTGCTTCATCTGCTATATTTATCTTAACACGAAGCATGATAGGTAGCAAGTTAAAGCAAAATATAAGAATTAAGTATAGGTACTTTAGAAAGCAGGGAACATGCAAATACACGGTTTTAACAAAACAACTTTACTAGATTATCCGGGACATCTGGCTTCTACAATATTCCTTGGCGGCTGTAATTTCCGATGTCCTTATTGTCACAATGCATCGCTAGTACTAGCACCAACGAATCAACCGACAATTCCTGAAGAAGAAATTTTCAATACATTAGCAAAAAGAAAAGGGGTACTGGAAGGTGTCTGTATTACAGGTGGTGAACCGACGCTTTATCCTGGTCTTAAAAAATTTATAAAGCGAATCAAAGATATGGGCTTGCTCGTAAAACTGGATACGAACGGAACCAATCCTACTTTGATACAAGACTTGATAACAAGTCATTCTATTGACTACGTTGCTATGGATATTAAGAATTCCAAAGATAAATATGCCCTTTCTACAGGATTGAATTCTTATGATGTTGCGAGAATATCTGAAAGTATCTCTCTTCTCTTATCCTCTACGATCGACTACGAATTCAGAACTACCGTCGTAAAGGAACATCATACAAAAGAAGATATGATATCGATTGGAAAGTGGATACAAGGGGCAAAAGAATATTATCTTCAACCATATAAAGATTCCGGAGATATTATATGCCCTGGATTTCATAGTTATACCAAAGCTGAATTAAATGAATTTAGAGATGCATTGCTCCCGTATATACATAACGTGGGTGTTCGGGGCATAGATTAGTATAACTTATATGTAACCACGTTGCATAAGTATAACGATCAGGAGAATAGAACATGCAAATGACTTGTACTACGGATCATCTCATATTGTCTATCTTACACCCGAAAGATGCAGAAAAAGTATTATTGTTTTATGAAAAGAACAAGGAGTATTTTGAGCCTTGGGAACCGGAACGTGAAGCAAATTTTTATACTCTTTCTTATCAGCGCCTTTCTTTAGCCGTAGAATATAATCTGATAATGAATAGCAAATTATTACGCTATTGGGTTTTTCACTGTAACAACCCACAAAAAATTATAGGTTCTGTTAACTTTTATAATATCATACGTGGATCTTATTCCTGTTGTCAGCTTGGTTATAAGCTGGATCACGACTATATAGGTAACGGATATGCTCTAGAAAGTGTACAATCCGCAATGGGATTGCTATTCGAAGAGTATGGTTTGCATAGGATAGAAGCAAATATCATGCCCTCCAATAATCGCTCCATTAAACTAATTAAAAAACTCGGATTTTCTTATGAAGGTTTAAGCAAATCCAGTATCAGAATTAACAACAAGTGGGAAGACCATGCTAGATATGCTCTTGTTTGTCACTCTTAACTATTAACTACGATTCGCTTACACTTTGAATATAAAATGATCTCCTGCGACCTAACTATCTATTATATCTATAGCTCACAAAATAGCGAGAGAATGATTCCCTCGCTATTATTATTAACATAGACATTTGCGACACTCTCTTTTTGCGTTTATTAATGTTCCTAAACGATTAGGTATTAGCGAAGAACAATCGGAATATACCAATACCCGAACTCCCCGGCTCTTAATTCCTTTCTTTTTACACTTTTGAAGTTCTCAAATCCAAACATTTTTGCCATAAACTTTTCTCTGTTATGATATACTCCCGGTACTCCAATTATGTAATTGATTCCATTCCTATCATTAATTCTAGCAAAAATCAGATGTCGATAGCTATAATAGCCATGTAAAAGGAAACTGTTGTTTCCCAAAACCCAAGCTTCCATAGGAAATAAACCGATGTCCTGTGGTTCCATTCTTACACACCATGCTACATCATTATCTTCAAATGGATACATTCTAGGAAATGTTTTATATATTCTTTTTGCTAATGGATGATCCTCAAAGATCGTCTTACTCCCACAATAAGAATACCTGTTACTCTGTTTTTCTTCCTTACCTAGACAATCTTGTGTCCTTTCTTCTAGCTCTTTCATGTCTTCACTTTCACAAAGTACATCCGGATCATCCGAAGCAAGGTTGTATGTCAGGTCCTGACCATAGTCAATTTCTTTTTCCCAAGGAGTAGTCCTCTCTTCTGGAACCGACATCTCCTGCGGCATCTCATCATCACCCTCTTCTTCTTGTTCTTGGTGAGTAGAGGTCGCTTCTGGAATTGACATGTCTTTATGTAGTTCTGCTGCTTCTGGAATTGACATGTCTTTATGTAGTTCTGCTGCTTCTGGCTGTTCTAATTCTACAGATATTTTTTGATTTTCCTGAGGTATTTCTGATTGCACATTTCTACTTTGTCCAACATCTTGTTCCATTTTTTGAGCTTGCTCTGTTTTTTGAGCTTGCTCTGTTTTTTGAGCTTGCTCCGTTTTTTGAGCTTGCTCCGCTATAGCCTTCTTTTTCTCTGGCTCATCATCTATGGCAGCAACAATCTCTTTCGTAATGGGTATATCATCCCATTCACTGGCAAAGAATTTGCTATCAGAGAAGTAAATAACGATTCCACCCATATCATTTATACTATATGGCGACTTCATAATATGATTTGAGTCGGTTATTGTCTTAAAATCTCCTACGCCATTCCTTACCTGTAACGTACCGAGTAAAATACCATGTATGCCTTCCTCATGACGTTTAAATAGGTATGCTTTCAGTTGCTTATCATTTAAACTAGGTGCCGCTATATGAAGGGTACATTTACACTGCCCATTGCGTGCTTCTACTCGAGCATACCCTACGTTGTTCCTTTTTACTCCTTCTTCATAATTGTAGATGTATGAAACTAATCTTATATAGTCAGGCATCTTCAACTCCCTTTTCTAGATTAGTGCTCTTAACTCGTGGCACTTTTGTCCTCATGTTATTATATTCTTTTCAAATATTATTTATGACAACATCAGCAAACACAAAAAACCGGTCACAGTATCCTGTTCCGGTTTTTGATGCATTTTAATATTACTGCTTCACTATCTTATTGTTTGTTTTTATTTATCTGCTCTGCAAGGTCATTTAAATAAACCCAACGATCCATTTTTTCTTCCAATTCTTTTTCAATTTCATCTTTCCTTGACATTAGTTCGCTTAGCTTTGCATAGTTAGCAGATGATTCTTCTATTTGATGGTCAAGTTCTTCAATCGAAGTTTCTAAGGCTGCTATCACTGAATCGATTTCATTGAATTCCTTTTGTTCGTTATAAGTGAATTTTAGCTTAATATCTTTCGGTTTTGCCTTTGTATTGCTGATTTCAACTTTATTAGAAGGCTTTTCTTTTGTGTTATTCCCAATTTCATCAGCTTCTTTTCTTGCCTCAACAGCGTCTTTATAATCCGTAAATCCGCCCTCGTATTGTCTTATCTTACCATTACCTTCATACGCAAAAATCCGATTAATAATCCGGTCTAAGAAATACCGGTCATGGGAGACTGTTACTACGATACCAGGAAAACTATCCAAATAATCCTCTAATATTGTAAGGGTCTGAATATCTAGGTCATTGGTAGGCTCATCAAGTATTAATACATTCGGAGCCTCCATCAATACTTTTAGCAAATATAATCTACGTCTTTCCCCTCCGGATAATTTAGATATCAAGGAATATTGCATGGCACCGGTGAACAAGAAACGCTCCAGCATCTGGGAGGCACTGGCACTGCCTTCACTGGTCTCTATATATTCTGCTACATTTCGTATATACTCAATCACCTTAAGGCTTTGATCCATATACTCATTTTCTTGAGAAAAATAACCTATTTTAACAGTTTCACCAATTTCAACTGTTCCTTCATCTGGATTAAGATTTCCCGTAATAATCTTTAAAAGTGTAGTTTTTCCACAACCATTGGGTCCGACAATACCGATTCGATCATTTTTTAATAATATATAAGAAAAGTCCTCGACGAGCTTTTGACCTTTGAAGGACTTACTGACTTGATTGATTTCAATTGTTTTTCTGCCTAATCTAGAGGACAATGCATTTATCTCTATATTACTGTCCTTATCTATTACTTTTCGGTCTCTTAACTCTTCAAAACGTTGTATATGAGCCTTTTGTTTTGTTGATCTAGCTCTAGCCCCACGAAGCATCCATTCCAGATCCATTCGATACAGGCTCTTCTTTTTACGTTCTGTCGCCATCTCCATATCTTCCCGCTCTGCTTTTAACTGCAGGAATTTTGTATAATTGGCTATATAAGTATAGATACTTCCTTTATCTATTTCGACAATTTTATTAGTGACTTTATCTAGAAAATAACGATCATGAGTAACCATAATTAATGCACCCTGATATTTCTTTAGATAATCTTCCAACCATTCAGCCATCTGATCGTCCAAATGATTGGTTGGCTCGTCCAATAC
The DNA here is from genome assembly GCA_023443225.1 of Bacillota bacterium. Classification (GTDB taxonomy): domain Bacteria; phylum Bacillota; class Clostridia; order Lachnospirales; family Lachnospiraceae; genus Anaerocolumna. The sequence continues at coordinate 16,559 of JAEZVF010000044.1, read as the reverse complement.
CAAAATCTCTGCTGGTGTTAATAACGTTCTTACTAAGGCAACCCGTTTCTTCTGACCGCCGGATAAGGTGTCTATTTTTCCATTCCATTCGATTATGCCCAGCTTTTCAAGCATGGTTTTTGCTTCGCCTTCTAAATTGCGATATTCTTCTTCTGCTTTTTTCCCAAAAACTACATTTTCCAGGATATTAAGATCATCTCTAAAAACTGGAGTTTGGGCTAGGTATTCAACTCTTATTGTTTTTCCTTTTATTACAGCCCCTTCATCCGGTTCCTCTAACCCTGCTATCATTTTTAGCAAGGTAGATTTACCGGTTCCATTTATACCAATTACTCCGATTTTATCTCCTTCATTAATTCCTAAGGTAACAGAATCGAATAATATTTTATCTGTATAACTTTTGCTCATCTTTTCGACATTTAATAAATTCATTTGGTAACTCCTTATACTTACAACTTGCCTTAAAGAATACCATATTTTTAGCCGTTACGCCATATTTATTTCTTAATTAGATGTCTTGGCAATCCATTAATCATAATCGGCGTCAATTCTTCCTGTATTAAAGGTTTCACATATTCCGTAAATTCCTGAGTAACATAGGTTCCATTTGGATCAATCCAACTATCAGGAACCTTTTTCTCTAAATTGGCGATTTTATGAATATCATATAGATCAGTCGTACACTGGTATGGGTTGTTGGAAAGTCTTTTTAGAATAACCATCTTTCCTGTTTCACCACGAAAGGCTGCATTGACCGCAGCACCACCAACTTGAAATGCTTCTGTAATATCTACTAAAGAAGCCATATGGGTAGCACATCGCTGCAAAGTACTTAATTCAATTGCACGTGTTTTACAACCAAGTTCTAAAGTAATCCTATTTGCAAGGTATTTCGCAGAACCACTTAATAAGGAATGGCCAAAATCATCTGTAAAGGTTTCCTGACCCGCTAACTCGCATACATATCTTCCATCTCTTAGACGGATCCCTTCCGATACCGCAATTACCACAGATTTTCTTACTTTTTGAAAATACTCTACTTTTGAAATAAAATCACCTAAATCAAATGTGACTTCCGGTAATATTATCATATCAGGTCCTTCACAATCCTGACATTTTGACAAGACAGAAGCACCTGTCAACCATCCAGCATTTCTTCCCATGATTTCAATAACAGTCAGATTCTTTTGATCATAGGCAAGACTATCACGTATAATTTCCTTGGTGGTGGTTGCAATATATTTAGCTGCACTACCAAATCCTGGGGTATGGTCTGTTACCTCTAAATCATTATCAATGGTTTTGGGAACCCCAATAAAGCGGATACTGCTGCTAATGCTTTCACCATAATCCGTCAATTTACGGATGGTATCCATAGAATCATTACCGCCAATGTAGAAAAAGTATTCTATTTCTAATTTATTTAATATACTGAATAATTTTTTGTATGTTTCAGGTTCTTTATTAATATCCGGTAATTTATAGCGACAAGAACCTAGGTAAGAAGATGGCGTTCTCTTTAACAGCTCAATCTCAATGTCGCTGTGAATTAGGTTCCCTAGATCCACATACTTCTCCTCTAATAAGCCCTGAATGCCATACAGCATACCATATATTTTATTAGCGCCGTGTTCTTTTGCTGTCTTAAAGACGCCCGCTAAACTTGAATTAATTACAGCAGTAGGACCGCCAGACTGACCAACCAGAACATTCCCTTTCATTTTCATACCTCCGTATAGTAACATACTGAAAATCTTTAGTTTCAATTATGCATTTTTATTGTATTTTGCAGATACACCATATCACCTGAAATATAGTATGTCAACAAAACTAACTATTTCTTATAGCATTATGCTTAAAAATCTCAGCTAAAAATTGTATATATTTACTTAAATAAAAAAATAACTGTAAGTTATTGTATGTCAAATACAACATTTTACAGTTATTGCAATTCATGTTTTCTGTTTACTTTCTTAATTAACCCGATCATATATGATATTGCTTAAAGCTGCAAACTGATCCAGCGTTAATGCTTCTCCACGTATCGTTGGTGATACACCAAGTTCCTCTATTGCTTCTGCAATCACTTCTTTGGGAATAGAAAATTCCCCTCTGTTATATAAGCCATTCAACAATGTTTTTCTTCTCTGGTTAAAAGAGGCACGGATGATTCGAAACATTAATTTCTCATCTTTAACCTTAACCGGCATTTCGGAATGAAGGGACAATCGAATCACAGCAGAGCCAACAGATGGGCGGGGCATAAAACAATTCGCCGGTACGTTTGCTGCAATGTAAGGTAGTGCATAGTACTGTACTGCCAGCGACAGTGCACCGTAGTCTTTTGTTCCAGGGCCAGCCTGCATACGATCAGCAACCTCTTTTTGGACCATTACTGTAATATTATCCATTGGAACATGCGCTTCAAATAGCCCCATAATAATTGGCGTTGTAATATAATATGGTAGATTCGCTACAATCTTAATCGCTTTTCCATGATTTCTTTCTTGTACTATTTTATTAATATCCAGTTTTAATATATCTTCATTGATAACAGTTACATTATTGTACTCTGACAAGGTATCCTCCAGAATAGGAATAAGCATTTTATCAATTTCAACAGCAATAACTTCTCTAGCATTTTCACATAGATATTGGGTCATGGTACCGATTCCTGGACCTATTTCTAATACCATATCTTCTTTTGTAACTCCTGCTGCCTTAATTATCTTCTCTAAGACATGAGTATCGATTAAAAAGTTTTGTCCAAACTTTTTTTGAAAGACGAAATGGTGTTTTTGTAAAATTTCTATGGTTTCTTTTGGGTTTCCTAATGTAGCCATCTATTGCCTCTTTTCCGTGTTCTATTAATCAATGCCATAAAATTCTCTGGCGTTTTTTTCGGTAGCTTCCAATACTTCTTCGTATTCGATTCCCTTGATAACCGCAATTTCCTGTGCCACATAAATAAGATTATGAGAGGAATTCCTCTTACCACGGTTTGGTTCAGGGGCCAGATAAGGGCAGTCGGTCTCTAGAAGAATTCGATCTATGGGTGCATATTTAACTACTTCTTTTAGTTTTTTCGCATTTTTAAAGGTAACTACCCCACCAATGCCTAAATAAAATCCCAAATCCAGGTACTTTTCTGCCATTTCTTTACCATAGGAAAAGCAATGAATCACTCCTCCTGTTTCATTTAATTTTGCAGACTTAATCATTTCATAGGTATCCTGTGCAGCATCTCTGCTATGAATGATTGCCGGTAGTTTTACTTCTTTTGCAAGTTCCATCTGACGTTCAAACCATAACTTCTGGATATCATGTTCTGGTGTATCCCAGTAATAATCTAAGCCAATTTCACCAACTGCAACCACCTTTGGCTGTTGAACTGCTTCTTTTAGCCACATAAAATTTTCTTCATTCAATTCTGCTGTTTCACTAGGATGTACTCCAATCGCACCATAAAAAAATGGATATTTCTTTGTTAATTCCAATGTTTTTTTTGAAGTATTTATACTAGCTCCTACATTAACCACCAGACCAATGCCGGACTGCGGCAGACTATCTATCAATGCTTCTCTATCCTCATCAAATGCTTCATCATCATAATGAGCATGTGTTTCAAAAATCATGTTAACACTCATTTGTACTCCAATCCTTTTCATTCCAGCGACTTCGTAAGCTCACTTATTATTTAGTATTATAGTTATAATTTACTGTTTTGTCTATGTTTATTGATTTAACGCTAAAATAAATTTCTAATGAAATACAGCTCCAAAAGTTAGTTTACTTATTGAACATCATGGTAGAACCATAGAATGCGACAGCATTCTCAGCGTTGGAACAACAATTACCTTTTCATTATCATTATAACAAAAAAGCGGGAAGCGCCTGGTGCAATGATAATTCATCGTGCAACAACCGTTTCCCCTTATTCAATCTTTTGTAATTCTTATTTATATTGCTTTATTTCTCACTTTCCTAACAGATTTCTGCTCCCGCAGGCATCTTCTTTTCCGGTATCATTAATGCCAACTCTCCATTTTCATCCTCTGCACATAGTAACATGCCTTCCGATAAAACTCCTGCTAACTTTGCAGGTTTTAGATTAACAAGAACCATTACTTTCTTACCAACCATTTCTTCGGCTGAATAATGTGCCTTAATTCCAGAAACGATCTGTTTTACCTGGCTTCCAATCTTAACCTGGGAACAAAGTAATTTCTTTGACTTAGGAACCTCCTCACAGGCAATAATTTCACCTACCTGGAATTGTAGTTTCATAAAGTCGTCATACGTAATTTCTTCTTTTGCTGGAATGTCAATTATAGCATTATTTTCTGCATTATCCTCGGAAGCTTTGTTAGCAGAACCTTCTTCAGATAATTTACCAGTCTCTGCTTTCTTTGCTTCCACTTTCTCTAAAACCTCTTTTACGTCCAACCGTGCAAATAAAATCTCCGGTGTTTCCGTTACTTTTGTACCGGATGCATATATTCCAAATTGGTTAAGTTCTTCAATCTTTCTGGCTTTGGCATTGAGTTGTGCCAGAATTTTACCTGAAGTGTCCGGCATAAAAGATTCTAGCAGGCTTGCTCCGATGCATATACTTTCCACCAAATTGTAAAGTACCGTCTCCAAACGAGCTTTTTTCTCTTCTTCTTTTGCTAATATCCAAGGCATGGTTTCATCAATATATTTATTACAGCGCTTGAACAAAGTAAATACTTCGGAGATAGCGTCAGCAACCCTTAATTGCTCCATCTTAGTTACTACCTTTTTCGGAGTTTCTAATACAAGCTGAATCAATTCCTCATCAACGGCTTCTTTTACATTGGCATTGTTTACTACCCCACCAAAATACTTGTTTGACATGGATATGGTTCTATTAACAAGATTGCCCAAGGTGTTTGCAAGGTCAGAATTCATTCTCTCAACCATAAGTTCCCAGGTAATTACACCATCATTATCAAACGGCATTTCGTGCAATACAAAATACCTTACGGCATCCACACCAAAGAAATCCACCAGTTCATCGGCATATAAGACATTTCCTCTTGATTTGCTCATTTTACCGTCTCCCTGTAGTAACCAAGGATGGCCAAACACCTGCTTTGGTAGTGGTATATTTAATGCCATTAACATAATTGGCCAATATATCGTATGAAAACGTAAAATGTCCTTACCAATCAAATGTAAGTCCGCAGGCCAGAACTTCTGAAACAGTTCGCCGTTATTACCGTCTACATCATAACCCAATCCTGTAATATAGTTGCTTAATGCATCCAACCATACATATACGACATGTTTGTCATCAAAATCTACCGGTATGCCCCATTTAAATGATGTTCGTGAAACACATAAATCCTGTAGTCCCGGAAGCAGGAAGTTATTCATCATCTCGTTCTTTCTGGATTCCGGTTGTATAAATTCTGGATGCGTATTGATATGATTAATAAGACGATCCGTATATTTACTTAGTTTAAGAAAATATGCTTCTTCTTTCGCAGATTGCACCTCACGTCCACAATCCGGACATTTGCCATCAACCAACTGGGACTGTGTGAAGAAGGCCTCACATGGAGTACAATACATTCCTTCATAATATCCTTTATAGATGTCCCCTTGCTCATATAACTTTTTAAATATCTTTTGTATTTGTTTCTCATGATATTTATCTGTAGTCCGAACAAATTTATCATAAGAAGTATTCATTAAATCCCAGATATCTTTAATCTGTCCTGCTATTCCATCAACAAATTCCTGTGGCGTAATGCCAGCCTCTGCGGCCTTATTCTCAATTTTCTGTCCATGTTCGTCCGTTCCTGTCTGGAAGAATACCTCATATCCCTGCTGTCTTTTAAATCTTGCAATGCTATCTGCCAACACAATTTCATAACTGTTTCCTATGTGCGGCTTTCCTGATGTATATGCAATCGCTGTTGTAATATAATACGGTTTTTTACACATATCTTTTCCTCCTATTAAATAAAAAAACTCTCGCCTTTAAATTACTTTAAAGACGAGAGCAATGTCCCGTGATACCACTTTAATTCAGCCTGGCTTCGCAACCAAGTTCTCATCTGCTGCCTTTATTCCTACAGCATATCACAATAACGGATGCATCCGTCGCAGCCTAAAGAAATATATGTTTCGTTTCTCTCAGTGCGCAGCTCCAAGACCATCTTCAACACTTCAACCATGGCCCCTTTTCAGCTACCGGGGTTCTCTGATCATGTCATCCATGCCTACTCTTCTTTTCACAGCCTTTAAAGTATTAAATTTATGAAAGCCTTCTGTCTCTGATGAATCTATTTTACTATAGTTTATCCATCTTTCTTATGTTTTAGCATAGCACGAGTATTTTATTTTGTCAATAACCCGAATAAATGTGATTGTGCTTTTTGTTATTTTAATAACATGATTTTGAATGTACAAGAATATCTTAATAATAGGCTGTAAAATATGTTATAATTCAATTGACAAAATAGCGAAAACACTTTATCTTGCATATATTAGGATATTATAACCAAATTTATAGGAGGATGTTATGAATAAATGTAAAAGATATATTGCTATTGCCATATTACTATTATTATCTATATTCATTACAACGGGCTGTTCCTTACCAGCAAAAAGAGAAAATAAAGGGCCGGAGGAATTTGATGCATTTATAGATCAGGTATTTATTAATCAAGTACAAAAAGATACGCTTACACTAAACTTTTCCTTATCCAATCCTGAGAATTATAATATAACAGAACCTGACATAACCCTTGGTCATTATTCCGTTCAGTACATAGAAGAGCAACTAGCAGAAAGCGAAAATTATTTAGAAGCATTAAAACATTTTGATTATGATTCTCTATCGGAATCTCAAAGACTATCTTATGATATTCTAAAAGAAGAATTAATGCTACAGCTAACAGCAGGCGACTTTATTCTATACAATGAATGTCTTGGACCGACCACCGGAACCCAGGCACAACTACCAGTTCTTCTGGCTGAATACTATTTTAATGATAGATCAGATATTGATACCTATATTCAATTACTTCCACAAATTTATGATTATTTCAAAGAAATATCTGCCTTTGAAAGAGAAAAATCAGCAGCTGGACTTTTTATGAGTGATCATGTTGCAGATAGCATTATAGACCAATGCAATTCATTTATAAAAGACAAAGAGAACAATTACTTAATTGAACTATTTGATGATAAAGTAGCTGACTTTAAAGGACTGACGAAGGATGAAATAAAAGCTTATCAGAAAGCAAATAAAGAAGCTATCCAGAACTATGTGATTCCAGCCTATGAAGTATTGATCTCTACTTTGACAGAGTTAAAAGGTACTGCTACAAATAATGGCGGATTATGTCATTATGAAAACGGTAAACAGTATTATGAGTACCTAATAGCAAAAAATACTGGTTCTTCCAAAACCATTGAGGAGTTAGAAGAAATGCTAGATAACAGCATCGCATTAAATATGCTTAATCTCTCAACATTGATGGCTCGAGACACGGAATTATTCGACAAAGCGATGAATCTAGAATACCCTTTGACAAATCCGACTAAAATCATTTCTTATCTTGAATCTTCCATTCAAAAAGACTTTCCAACAAGTCCTGCGGTGGAATGTTCCATAAAATATGTTCCAGAATCCCTTGAGGACCACTTAAGCCCGGCAATGTACCTGATTCCACCCATAGATAACTATAAAGATAATATTATTTATATAAATAAGAACCCGGATTATGATTTGTCTAATATCTTTACTACGATTGCACATGAAGGTTACCCAGGTCATCTGTATCAATCCATATACTTCAGAGATCAAAAGCCTGCTCCTCTTCGATGTCTAATGGATTTTGGCGGTTATGTAGAGGGTTGGGCAACCTATGTAGAATACTATTCATACCAATTAGCTGGTTTTAGCGATAACGTTGCTGACTTCATGATTGCAAACATGAGCGCTAATATGGCATTGTATTGCCGCTTAGACATGGGAATCCATTATGACGGTTGGTCTTTGAAGGATACTGCTTCCTACTTAAAAGGGTATGGGATAACCGATGGTGAAACAATTAAACTTTTATATAATACAATGATTGAAGAACCGGCACTCTACCCACAGTACGGTATCGGATATCTCGAAATAGTTGATCTAAAAGAGAAAGCGAAAAAAGCTTTAGGTGATGCTTTTGTATTAAAAGAGTTTAATACCTTCTTGTTGGATATCGGCCCAGCACAATTTGATATTATAGATAAACGCCTAGATGTCTGGATAAAAAACCAAAGCAAACAGAATGATTAATTTTTAACAAAGTGTCTGCTTTGATTGACATTTACTTTGCATAACTTTATACTTAAAGTGGTGGACATTTTATAATACCAATAATATTCAAAAGCAAGATATACAATTGATAAGAATCTCTATTCGTAATACATTAATTGTATAAAAACAAAACGTAGGAGGATATACAGATGTCAACAAAAGCTTATTTTAAGCGCGACGAAATTAGCGCAAATAACCCAATTTTTAACCAGACTCGAGCTATTATTGAAGCCCCCTTTTATGGTAATAATGTAATTAAAGTTAATACATTAAAAGAGGCATATGAGTTAGCTAAAAATTCTCCTGGTACTGTAGTTACAGATATGCCTGTTTATAGAGCAGAAGAGATTGGACTAGAACCAGATGCAAAGATTTTATTGTTTAATGATGGTAATGTAAGTGGTAGAGCTGCTGCTGCTCGCAAAATTTCCGGCGAGCCTGGTGTTAATACAGCAGATCTCGATGGTAAAGTGAAGGAAGCAATTTATCAGTCACGCAACCTTCTTATGTATCATGCTGAAGTATATATCGGATTACATGAAGATTTTATGGTAAAAGCACATCTTCTTATTCCGGAAGGCGAAGAAAATATTTTATATTCTTGGATGTTAAACTTCCAATATATGTCCGACGAATATGTAAAAATGTATAAAGCTTCTAAATCAATTGAGGGTGAAGCTGATATTTATATTTTCTCTAATCCACAATGGTCACATCCAGATCATCCAATGGGATTGACTTACTTTGATACTAAACATAACTGTGCAGCATTATTAGGCATGAGATACTTTGGTGAACATAAGAAAGGTACTCTTACGATTGCTTGGGCAATTGCTAATAGACATGGTTATGCTTCCTGTCACGGCGGACAGAAGCGATATAACCTTTCTGATGGTAAATCCTTCGTTGCTGGTGTATTTGGTCTTTCTGGATCCGGTAAGTCTACACTTACCCATGCAGCTCATGGTGGGAAATATGATATCACCGTTCTTCATGATGATGCATTTATTATATCTACAGAAGACGGTTCCTCCATCGCATTAGAGCCTGCTTACTTTGACAAAACCCAGGATTACCCACTTAGTAGTCCAGATAACAAATATCTAGTTACCGTTCAAAACTGTGGAGTAACTATTGATGAAAATGGCCATAAGGTTATAGTTACAGAAGATATCCGTAATGGTAATGGTCGTGCAGTAAAATCTAAATTATGGTCACCAAACCGTGTAGATAAAATTGATGAACCTGTTAACGCAATCTTCTGGATTATGAAAGATCCTACCATTCCTCCGGTTGTTAAGTTAAAAGGTGCTTCTTTAGCTTCTGTTATGGGAGCTACCTTAGCTACAAAGAGATCCTCAGCTGAAAGACTTGCTCCTGGTGTAGATCCTAACGCTTTAGTTGTGGAACCATATGCAAATCCTTTTAGAACCTATCCATTAGTAAATGACTACGAGAAATTCAAAGAATTAGTTGAGAAGAGAAACGTAGACTGCTATATCATTAATACTGGAGACTTTATGGGCAAGAAGGTTACACCTAAGGATACCTTGGGAATTCTTGAAACTGTAGTAGAAGGAAACGCTACCTTCAAGAAATGGGGACCTTTCTCAGATATCGAAATCATGGAATGGGAAGGCTTTGTCCCTAATCTTGATGATGCAGAGTATAAAGCTCAATTAAAGGCTAGAATGAATGACAGAGTTCAATTCGTTGAATCCAGAGATGAATTTAAGGGTGGTTTTGATAAATTACCTGCAGATGCATTAGATGCATTAAAGAAAGTTGTTGCTGAACTAGAGTAATAATTATTGTTACAGGACACCAGGTAAAGTATATGAGAACTCCGCAAGCACACTATGTGTTCGCGGAGTTTTTTACATCTGCAATTTTAACCTTGTTTATATCAATAATATATTCGTCAATCTATTTGTAGTTTAGTATCTTTATTAAAACGTTAATGTTTATTATTGTTTCAAATATAAGCATGGAACTTTTTATGGTTTCTATGATGCTCACAATTCGATGATAAATTTTACCTCCGCTCATTTCTCAAAATCCACTAGTTATTAATAATTATATCATTGTTATTGGAATAATTTTAAATTAGCATTAGTATCCTATATAAAGAGAAACAGTAAAATGGTTTGACCTCATGGAAATAAAAAGAATTTTAGTTGCAACGTTATTTATTATTTTAACTCTAACTGTCATCACTTTAAAATATTCTTTAGTTAATACCAAAGCAAAGCAAACCGAAGAAAAATCTCAGAATATATTGTATCAGGATGTTATCATTACTGCTCTTTCACCTTCAATTAATACAGCAATTGAAGACTATTATAAAACTTTTTTGACTGAGTCACCATTATATGATAGTACAGCTATTAAAATTTTGGATATTGAACGACCGAACTCTGATCGCACTTCTCTTTTTATTATAAATATTGAAGTTAAACCATTTATCGGACCACACATAACGGTGGGGAAAGACCGGATTTCAATAGAACTTTCATACCCTGGACTTCAAGAAATAATAAAATTTGAACATATAAAAGACTATCCGTTGCCAGATCGTTATAAATATCTATACATACAATGAATGCAAATTTTCTAGAAAGCTTGTTTATAGCGTGATGACTATAAACAAGCAATCTGGATTGCTTTTAGCTTCCGAACACGGAAATTTTCAAACTGGAAAATCTGCTTCTTAGAGCGGAAATATTCCTCAATGCGTCAGGGTGAGAAATAAAGTCTTACAATCCGTATTGCATCATCCTTAATTTTAATTCCTTGTTTGTTGCCAGTATCATCGGATGATCTGTGATGCCAAAGACAAGAACCAGATAAATATCTTTTCTTGATGCAGAGATCTGAACCTTCACATGGGATAGATAAGCCTCCCGCTTTTTACCTTTATAGAACACGGGTGTCGTGATTTTGCCTTTTCGGCGATTTCGCAATTCTTAAAGGTTACTCTAAATCATCAAAATTAAAAGCTGCTGCCTTTGTATAATTGGTTACCTTTGCTTCGAAGAAATCAGTTTTGGTATTATTTAAATTAGAAAATCCTTCAATCCAAGACATTGGATTTTCTGTAATATCTGGATACAATTCATCAAGCCCAATTGCGCTTAACCTTTGATTCCCCAAATATTTAATATATTTTTCAATTAACTTATCATTTATTCCTAGAATTTCATTGCCAGTAACATATTGCCCCCAGGCTATTTCATTTTCAACCCCAATTCTTAGCATATTCCGAATCTCATCATTTACTTCACTAGTGAATATCTCTGGATTCTCATTACGTAGCTCCTTTATGATATTCTGGAATAGAACCAAATGGGTAATTTCATCTCGATTGATGTATTTAAAAATGGTGCTGGTAGCTGTCATTTTCCCCTGTCTAGCCAACGTGTAGAAGAAACTAAATCCAGAATAGAAATAAATTCCTTCTAGGATATAGTTTGCAATTATGGTTTTAACAAAGTTTTCTATAGAAGGCTCTTCATTAAAGGCTTGATAAATCTTCGCAATATACTTGTTTCTTTCTAAAAGATGTGCATCCTCTCGCCATTCATCGTAGATTTTATCTCTTGTAACTGGGTTTGTTACCGTATCTAGAATGTAGGAATAGCTTTGTGCATGAATCTCCTCCTGAAATGCTTGTATATTAAGTAGAGAAGAAACCTCCGGTGCGGTAATATATCTTGAGAGATTTGGCAAGTTCTCACTTTGTATGGAATCTAAGAAATTCAGGAAAGAAATTATTTTGTCAAATGCATTTCTCTCACCATTGGTAAGAAGGGGAAACTGCTTAATGTCTTCATTTAGTGAGATTTCTTCCGGAATCCAAAAGTTATTTAACATCGTTCTATAAAAGGTATTTGCCCAATTGTATTTAATCCTATTCCATTCTCGTAAGTTTGTTGTGTTTCCATTAATTAGTGACTCTGTTCCCCGTAATCCTTGTTCATTGAAAATTCTTTTTTTAATCACAGCTCTCGTTCTCCTTGTCTACACTAGGTAATTCTCCATTTATATTTCATTAATTAACCTACTATTTTCTATGTAGATGCACTACTTAACTTGAACAGCTTGTACATTCATCCATCTCCAAAGACTGATTTCTAACATAATAAATTGTTTTAACACCATTCTTCCAAGATTCTATATAAAGATCCAAGATATCTTTCGCTTTTACTTCTGGTGTTATATATAGATTAAAGGATTGTGCCTGGTCAATGTGTTTTTGTCTGATACCACATGCTTTAATACTATAAAGCTGATTAATATGGTGGGCTTCTTTATAGAACCAGAAGGTTTCCTCATTTAAATCCGGTGCTGCTTTTGGGGTAAAACTTCCCTTCTTCTCTTCAATAAAGAATTTTTTAAAAATGGGGTCAATTCCTGCTGTGGTTCCTGCAATGTTAGAAGTGCTTCCGGTTGGCGCAACCGCCATAATATAACCATTGCGAAGTCCATATTTTCTGACCTCCTCCTGTAATTCCTTCCAGCGTGGTGAGGTATATCCTCTTCTTTCAAAGTATTTGCCACTCTCCCACTCTGACCCCGGAAATGCTTGATATACACCTTTTTCTTTCGCAATTTCCATAGAAGCCTTAATTGCTTGGTAAGCAATCTCTTCAAATAAGCGATCCGCTTCTTTATAATGCTCCTCACTTTCCCATCTTATCTGATTTTTTACCAAGTAATGATGGTACCCACTGGTGCCAAGTCCAATCGCTCTGTATTTTTCACTGGTAATTTTCGCCTCGGACACCGGAAACTGATTCAGAGTTATTACATTATCTAACATGCGAATCTGTAAGGGAATGGTATCCTTTAGCTCTTCTATGGTTACTCGCCCTAGATTAATAGAATTGAGATTACAAGTTACCATATCACCGGAGTTCACCCTTGTAACTATTTCTTTATGGTCGCCAACTGTTTCAATTGTTTCCTCAATATAAACAGATTCACTGACATTCTGCGCAATCTCATGACAAAGATTGGAGGCATATATCATCCCTGCATGTTTGTTAGGGTTTGCCTGATTAACCGTATCACGAAAGAATATAAATGGTGTTCCAGTCTCAACTGCACTCTTCATAATCTTTTTCATTATCTCTAGCGCCGGTATTGTTACCCTCCCAACCTTTTCATTTTCTTCACAGGCAAGATAGCGTTCCGTAAATTCTTTGTTGTCGTCATCGTCAAAGTAGTCTTCCAATGAGTATCCCATCACCTTATTTACTTCATATGGATCAAATAGTGACCAGGACTCCCGGTGAATTAACCTCTCCATAAATAAATTCGGAATACTTAAGGCCGGAAATATATCATGTGCTTTCCTTCTGTCATCTCCATTATTTGTTCTAAGCTCTAGGAATTCATAAAGATCTTGATGCCATATATCTAATGTAACAGAAGCCCCACCCTTACGTCTTCCCAACTGATCAACTGCTACAGCAGTATCGTTATAAAGGCGAATCCAAGGAATTACTCCACCGGAAGCATTCTTATATCCTCTGATTTCACTGTTTAGTGCCCTTATCTTACCGGTATAGATTCCAAGAGCCCCACCATGCTTTGATACACTTGAGAATTTCTGATTCACATCGTAAATCGACCAAAGATTATCTCCCACTACAGAAATAAAGCAACTACTAAGCTGGTAAAAGGGAGTACCTGCGTTGGCAAGTGTCGGAGTAGCCACTGTCATCTTAAGCTCGCTTAAAAGATCATAGAATTTCTTAGCATACTCCACCCTTTTATTATTTTCAGGAATGGCTAAATGCATAGCGATCACTAAGAATCTTTCCTGTGGAAGTTCTAATACTTCTTTATTAAAACCACGAATTAAATATCTGTCTGTTAAGAGTTTCAATCCCTCATAATTGAATAGTAAATCCCGTTCCGGCTTTAGATAAGCTCCCAGTTCCCTGATTTCTTCTTCTGTGTATTGCGTAATTAAGTATTCTCCATAATATTTTAATTCTACAAGCTTATGCACTAATATATGAAAATCTCCATATCCAAAGCCATGGTAATTCCGATTAATAGCTGCTTCTTTATATAAATCCGACATTAATAATCTAGCGGCAACATACTGCCAGTTGATGTTTGTCTTCTTTATTACATTTCCATTGCTGTCATGGGTTGTTTGGATAATTTTTTCAATGGCTGTTTGAATCAGTATCTTTTGAATTTCTTTTGTACTCATACCATCCCGAAACTGGATATTGGAATCCATCTCAAGTTCAGCCGGATTACAGCCTTCTAAGCCCTCGCAGGCATATGCAGCCATTTTCTTCGTCTTAAGCACACAAAGTTTCTCATAACTTCCATCCCGTTTTTTTATTTTAATATCCATATGATTCCTTTCATAACTCCTTTATAATAATAATTACTGTTACTATTATTATCATTCTACTATAGCTAACATAAAAATGCTAGCCTAAGTTTACCTTTTTTATCTTTATCTTAATTACACAAAAAATACCCACAGTATCATCGCTTTTTCTCAAGTGATTAACCTATGAGTACCGTTTGATTCTAATTAAATTGTAAAACTAATCTCACACCCCTGATGATGGCGACTTTTACAGTATATTTCTCCTCCATGCTCATTTACTATGTATTTGCAGATGGATAATCCCAATCCAGAACCGGGAATGCTCGAGCTGCGTGACTTCTCTGCCCGGTAGAACTTATCAAATACGTAGGGTATATCATCTGGGCTTATACCGATACCATTATCTATAACTGTAATGCGAACACGTTCTGCCTCCCGATCGGCTTTAATTGCAATCCGTCCCATCTTATTTCCGATATATTTCATACTGTTTTCTATAAGATTATAAAGCACCTCCGTAATTCGTCTTGTATCAATCAGAATTAGCATGTCTGGAGTATTTACTTCATAACTAAACTTTATGCTCTTTTGCTTCACAAAAACTTCAATTTCTTTCATTACCGGATAAAAATATTCATAGAAATAGATTTCTCTTCGGCAGATATCAAGCTGGTTTAATTGCGCATTAGAGTATTCAAGTAGTTCACTAATCATACCAATCAGCAGATCCGTCTTCTCAATGATAATTCTGACATAATCATCCCGACCCTCTGGTGTTTTTGCAATGCCATCTCGTAATCCTTCACTATAGGCTTTGATGGTAGAAATCGGAGTCTTTAAATCGTGAGATATACAAGAGATTAACTCCTGCTGCGACTTTTTCAATTCCTCTTCTTTTAATTGCTTCGATTTTAATTCATCACGCATCATCTCAAAAGAAAAGGTCAAATCTCCAACTTCATTTTCACCAATTGTTTTCTCATAAGTCCGAATAACCTCCAAATCATAATTTCCCGCTAGGATTCCTTTTGCAGAACCACTTATTTCTTTTAATGGTTTTAGAACACATAAATTAAGATATACGGTCCTTAGTATTAGGATTCCTATACTAATTAACACTCCGATAAGAATGGGTACAAAGGTTTTAACTGCTCCTTTTCCTTTTGAATCGTTTATTACAATATCTTTTGGTACTAGAAAGGTAGCAAAACCCCATGTAATTCCACCTTTTTGTAATACAAAACTTTCTTTCATTTTACTCTCATAGTTCACTGCAAAGCTTTTATCGAACTGAAGTAATTCCTGAACGTTAATTCTGTCACCTGGCAAGAATTTAAAAAGTGCATCACTATATAAAACATTACCACTTAAATCAACAACAACATAAGGATATTTTCCTTCTTCATATATTCCCTTTTCAATTTCATTCTTTTGTTCTGAAAGAATCAATCTTATCTCGTTATCATACAAGTTAAAGTCCAAACGAAAGTACATGATGATAGCAATGCACATGGATGCAAAAAGAACGACTACCATCACGGCAGCCGTAATACTGTTACCTTTAGAAATCTTATTACTCATAAAATACCTTGTATGATGTATTTGTTATCAAATACATCAATACTCTCCTTTCCATTTCAACTTTGTTATAATCAATAGTAACACTGTGGACTTTTTATAAAATTTTATAGCTTTGACTATTTAAAGGAGTGTGTTGCCACAGTTTTATTTGAATCATTTATAGTTGGATAAGTCTTTGAACTTTCATGTCACGCAAGTCTATGATGATAAAACTAGGTGGACAAACACAGTGATTATATACTAAGGAGTTGATTTAATGATTTACGTTGGCATTGA
>JAEZVF010000106.1 GCA_023443225.1 Bacillota bacterium | reverse complement strand
AATTATTTATTCGCATACTTAATTATACCATAAAGGCAGGTTCTTTCGAGAGCCTGCCTTTATACTTTTTAAGAAAACAGGAGCTTTTGCTCCATAGATTACTCATCTATTTTGCAAAAGCCCCTTTATTATCGTAAAAGTAGAAATTGCGGCCTAAAAAAAGGGCATTGCATACTTTTTTATTTTTACTTACCAGCTGCTTTCTTTGCATATTCCGTAGTTACTAGCTCCTTGTAAGGAACCATTTCTTCTAGCACACCTGCTTCTACGAGAATATTCTGTAATAAAGTAAAACTATCTTCTTCAAAAACAGCATTTTCTTTCCAGGTATTCTGTTCATAATATCTTTTTACGATCGCCGTTACTGTTTTAAGATCCGTCTCTGGAAATTGTGGTGCAATTACCTTCGCAATTTCTTCCGGATCATGGGTGTTTACATAATCCATGCCCTTTTGAATCGCATTGGTAAATTTCTGGATTACTTCAGGATTTTTACTCATATAGCTTTTCTTAGCAGAATAGGCAGTATAAGGAACCATTCCACTCTCCACACCAAGAGACGCTACTACCTTTCCGCTGCCTTCTTTCTCAAGTGCAGTTGCTCCTGGTTCAAATTCAATGGTATAATCTCCGGTCCCTGCTGCAAATGCCTGTGATGTTAAACCAAAATCGATGTTTTGTATGATTGTCAAATCATTAGCCGGGTCAATCCCCTGCTTCTTTAGAATATATTCAAATACCATCTGTGGCATACCACCGGCCCTGCCGCCTATGACCGTCTTGCCTTCTATGTTATCCCATGCAAATTCCTCATTGATATCACGAGATACTAAAAAATTACCCGCACGTTGTGTTAGTTGAGCAAAATTTACGACGAAGTCTTCTTCCCCTTCTTTGTAAACATAGATAGACGCTTCCGAACCCATAAATCCGATATCCGCATCACCGGATAGGACCGAAGTCATTGTTTTGTCAGCTCCCAATCCGTTTACTAGTTCAATATCCAATCCTTCCTCTGCAAAATAACCCAATTCAATTGCTACATATTGAGGTGCATAGAATATAGAATGTGCTACTTCTGTCAATTTGATCTTAACCAAACCATTATTTTTCTTACAACCATTTAACCCAGCAGCAATCAGCACAAGAACCATCAATGCAATAAAACCTTTTTTCTTCACGGTAATCCCCCTTGCAGGCTTAAAGATACATTATTACTATAGTATATCTTCTGCAAGATAACTTTGTGCCTGTCCACTTTATTTTAGAACATCCTTATATAGTCGTAACACATTTTCAGAAAAGATAGCTTCGATTTCATGGTGTTTTATTCCTGCTTTTGCTAAGGAATCTGCTAACATGGGCATGTAAGAGGCATCCGGTATTTCTGCATGGGTGGGTATACCATCAAAATCCGAGCCTAAGCCAATACATTCATATCCTCCAACGGATCGTATATGCTTTATATGTTGCACAATAGCATCTATGGTGCCCACGATTACCGACTCCTCCTTCGTATCATCTAAGAAAGCTGGACAGAAGTTGATGCCCATAACTCCTCCCCGTTCGGAAAGTTTTCGTATCATATCATCTGTCAAATTCCTAGAATGATTGCATGCGTATCTTGCGTTGGAATGACTTGCTACAAACGGCTTCGTTGTGTTATGTAAGACCTGATAAAATCCGGCATCAGACAAATGTGACACATCAATAATCATACCAAGGCGTTCCATTTCATCAATCAATTCCAACCCAAAGGCGGTTAACCCATGCTCCATATCGGGACTTTTAAAATTTGGTACTTGACCAGGTATTAATTTAACATTTGGATGCCCAATTTCATTTTCATAATTCCAGGTTAAGGTTAACATTCGAACACCAAGCCGGTATAATATCCGTAAATTTGCCAAACTACCTTTCGTAACACCACCTTCTTCGATGGTTAGTATGCTAGACATCTTACCTGCCGCCTTATTCTTTCTAATGTCTTCATAATTGAAAGCCAATGCTATTTTATCCTGATATTCTGTCATTTGCTGATAATAAAAATCAATTAATTCAAGGCAATGTTCTAAAGGATTCTCAAATTTTGTTATATTAACAAAGAGTGCAAAATTTTGTATGAAATAATCCCCTTTTATCATCTTTTCTAGATCCATATGCAGCTGATTCTTAGCAAGTGTATAATCCTTGCCATCTTTTATGGCATAATAGATTTCAGATATGGTATCACAATGCATGTCTGCAACTTTCACCGTTATCCTCCTTAAAATATACTTCCAACTGCTTTTAATTGAACAGCCAGGTCTTCCCTAAAATTTAGCTTCATGGGATCAAGACTATTTATCACAACTCCATCACTCCCCATCTTTCCGGTAGAATGAATATACGCACCATTCCCAATATACAGGGCAACATGACCTGGAAAATACAATAAATCACAAGGTTTCATATTTCCAATGCTTATTTCATGAATTGGAAACCCCTCCATGATTTTAGCATCCCGATAAATAATAACGCCATTTAGCATATAAGACGATAAGCATAATCCAGAACAGTCAATGCCCAGAGAACTCCTCCCTCCCCAGCGGTATTGTGTCCCCATATAAGAAATGGCACTGTTTACGATGTTTCTACGCAAAGAGTTCTCCTCCTGCCTGGACCATCCGATGATACAGTCATTTAAGGACTCTTCTTTCATATATCCTACATTACCGTCACAAAGACCGACCTTGACCCAACCGTCTCCCATTGCCTCATCCAGTACAGAAATGCATGAGCCTCTGGTTAAGCTAATTAAGCGAAGCCCTTGAATCTTTGGTATGGAAAGCACATCTACATAAGAGCGGACAACAACTTTCTTCTTTAGTTTATTCCAATAATTAACCATGTCTGTATCAATCAGTAATTCAGAGCAATGCACATACCCAGTATATTGATACTGTGTCCTGATAAAAAACCATCTTGGAATTGGCTCTGCCAGTACTTCTACAGTCATTCCATACAAATCTTCATCCACCAATTCACTGTCGAAAGCTGGTTCCTTTCTCAAGGAAGCAATCATTTTATTCACTAAAGCAAGCATCATATCCCTCTTCTCGTACTTTCCACTTATACTCTCATCATATTCATGAATGAATTTGGATATTCTCAAATGACATTACAGATCATACTCATTTACGTACAACTTTACCTTGATACATCTTCTTTGCTAAGATGTTAATATGAAATGCTTTTTGGTAGCTTTTTATCTTTGAACCTTCTTCTTTGGTAACAATGGAAACGGATAACCCTTTCTCCATGCCTCTGCCTGCTCTTCCTGCACGATGGAGATAATCCATTGGATCTTCTGGAATACTCAAATGAAATACCGTGCTAACTCCTTCAAAATGAAGCCCCCTTGCGGCTATATCTGTGGCAATTAGAAATTGAAGTTTGCCTGTTTTAAAATCTTCTATCACTTTTTTTCTATCTGCTTTCATATTCGAACCATGTATACATTCTGCTCTAAACTGATGGTATTGCAATTTTTGTGTTGCTTCTTCTATATCCTGTACATTGTTAATGAAAACAATAGCTTTTGAAGGTTTGATACTTTTTGCTATCTTTCTTAAGAGTTCGATTTTATCCCTTTTCTCAGCTTCAAAATATATATGTTCAATGTTCTTAGGAATAGAAATACTCTCTGTTATTCTGTGAACTTCTGGATTCTTTGCCAATTTTTCTACCTCTGTGATTGTAGTCTTAGAAATACTGGCAGAAAACATCAATAATTGTGTATCCCGCATACAACTTTTGATGACAGCCTTAACGCCCTCTATATTATTCTTGTCCAACATTTTATCTGCTTCATCTACTACGATTGTTTGGATTGTATGGGCAGTTATCTTTCTTTTCTTAATCAATTCCAGTATTCTCCCGGTAGTTCCAATAACAATTTGTGGCTTCTTTTTTAGATTATCAATTTGCCGTTCGATATTCACATCACCAAAAATAGTGGTTGAAGCAATCCCTATTTCAGAATTATTTGATAACAATTGAATCTGCTTGTGTATCTGCATAGCAAGTTCATGGGTCGGTACTAAGATCAAAACTTTCATCCCACGTTCAGAAAATAATAATTTTTCATAGATTGGTAATAAATATGCTAAAGTTTTACCGGAACCTGTCTCTGATTGTACAATTACGTCTTTGTTATCTCTTATTTTTCCTATAACAGCTTCCTGAACTTTGGTCGGTCTAGTAATTTTTTGTTTCTTTAAACCATTCATTATCGGCATTGGAAGGCCTAATTCTTTAAAATCCATATTTACCTCTATCTTTACAAAGATTTTTATTCAGACTTCATTATATCGTTTCACTCTAGATATAACAAGGAATTAATAAAATAGATATACTTCCAATCTTGAGTTTCCGCAAATTGCAATTGAAAAATAAGTAAGTCTTACCAAAGTGCCAATCTGCCGTTTTTGAATTGTATAAGTGTGGCAGTACATTGATTAGAGGCACTTAAATAAGCCCCGCCTTAA